>JBFLXH010000045.1:0-19639 GCA_040757295.1 Bacillota bacterium
GAATTTCATACTCGGCTTCATTATGATAATGCAATTTTATCCCTTGCCGAGTATATAATGAGCGAGGCCACTAATTATTCATTGATTTACCGTGGCCTCAAAGCGAATTTCATACTCGGCTTCATTAAGATAATGCAATTTAATCCCTTGCCGAGTATATAATTGCATAAGCCGATGGGAATAACTAGTACGCATTTCTTGTTAATTAGGAATAATCTGCTTTGCCCGGCATAATTACCAACCGGGGAAAAGCTTTAGGCAGCAGGAATTGGGCTTTCTGTTGCAGAATGTAGATGAAACACAATGGGCTTTTGAGGGGTGTTGGCATGCCTGTGCATGACAAAGAGGTAGATATTGCAAGGAATTTCCGCCTGCTGGAGTGGCTGAAGGCTGAGTTGGTAGGAGGGGTTGCCGCCCTTTTGCGGGCAGCGGTTAAGGGCAGCCAAGAAGCCATTTTGGATGCTTTGGCGGGAATAGTAGTGACAGCCTATCTCTTAGGAAAACGCCTGGGGGTAAGTTTTGCCCGCCTGGACGCCAAAATGCGGGACAAGTTGGAATCCAGCATCAGCGAGGACCATGAAATTGAATGCTGGTATGGAGACTTGTCTGCTCTCTTATACCATCTAAAAAGTAAGAGGTGAAGCCATTGGCTAGAGATCAGGTTTCTTTTATGGTGGAAGGGGCTCTAATGGCTGCTCTGACAGCTGTATTGGCTCTTATCGGCCTGTTAGTGCCTCCCCTGATGCTGGTAACCAGCCTGATCTGGACTATCCCTATAGTAGTCCTGATTGTCAGGCGGGATTTAAAAACCGGAGTCATGGCCACAGTCGTGGCTGCTTTTTTAGTGACTCTAGTGGTCGGTCCGGTTAAGTCCTTTTTTTTGATCATGCAGTTTGGGGGCCTCGGTTTGGTTTATGGGTATTTATTCAAGGTCAGGGTTAGCAGTGGAAACGCTCTCCTTAGCGGCGCTTTGGTGGCAGCAGCTTCCACAGCCTTGGCGATAGGGCTTTCCTTTTTGATCATGGGAGGCTCTTTTGCCAACTTGGAGGCTACCAGCAGGGAAACTGCGGATGCTATGATTGAAGCTTACCGCAAGGCGGGGGTTTTGGACAGCATAACTCGCGGAGAAATGACACCCGAAGAACTGGCCGATGCCATGGTAAAGATGATGACTGTTCTCTTGCCGGGAGCCTTGGTTATTGGGGGAGTTTTTTCAGCTTTTATCAATTTTATACTGTCAAGGGCAGTTGTTAAGCGGTTAGGACTTTATTCGCCGTACCTGCCCCCCTTCAGACGCTGGCAGCTGCCCTGGTACATGGTTTGGGGCTTTATTGCCGGCCTGGGCTTTTGGCTCTTAGGCGACTACTTGGCAGTAAGGTGGTTGGCTGTGGCCGGTCAGAATATCCTCTATGTTTTCTTGCCCATTCTCTTTGTAATTGGCCTTTCGGTAGCAACTTATTTCTATCACCGCTGGTCTTGGCCTATCTTTTTCAAGGTGATGGCTCTGGTACTGGCTGTTTTATATTTGCCCATGGTTGTAATGACTTTAATGGTGGTAGGATTACTGGACACCTTGTTTAATTACCGAAAGATAACCGGTGACGAGGAGGAGGGAAGACCGGCATGAAAATGATCCTAATCCAGGATGTAAAGACTCTGGGTAAAAAGGGGGATGTGGTGGAAGTATCCGATGGCTACGGTCGCAATTATTTGCTGCCCAGGGGATTGGCTATTGAGGCCACCGCTGGTGCCCTTAAAGAAAGAACTCAGCAGCAGCAGCGCCAAGAACAGAAAAAACAGCAAGAGCTGCGCCAGGCCAAAAATCTGGGGGAAAAACTGGCAGGCCTTAATTTAACCATTGCGACCAGGGCGGGCGAAAGCGGGAAACTGTTTGGTTCTGTTACCAGCAAGGAGATTTCGGAGCAGGTGCAAAAGGCAGCCGGCATTGTTTTGGACAAGCGTAAAATAGAACTGAAAGAGCCTATTAAAGCTGTGGGTAACCATACAGTAGCGATTAAGCTGCACCCTGAACTGGCACCGGTTCAACTGATCATTCGAGTAATCGGCGACACCAAAGAAAGGGGTTAGTCATGAAAGGTCTATTGGAAAAGTACATGGAAGCCTGTGAACAAACCGCGGCTGCTGGCGCATTGGGGGAAAGGACTGACCTGCGGCATCAGGTGACTGCCATGTACAGGATTCTGTGCGACTTGTTTGGCACAGACCGGTTGGTGTTCAAAGCCAGCAAGCTGGAAGCGCTGAATCTAATCAAGTCCGAAGTGTTGGCAGAGCGGGTACTGGGCCTGGAAAAACTTGTTTTTGAGGACCCTACCTTGGATAAAAGGCCGGAAGAGGAAGAAATACCAGCTATTCTTGCAGCCATCCAGGAAGAGATAGCCGAGATTATTGCCCGCCGGACCATAGAAGAAAAATTGGAAAAGAAGATTGCAGAAAAAATGCAGGAGCGGCATGACGAATACCTGCGGGAGATCAAAAAGCAGATCCTACGGGAGCAAACAGGGCCGGAGAGTGCTCAGACGTTAAAAAAATTGGCCTTGTTGGAAAAGATTAATCAGACTAAACTGGCCCGCTCAGCTATGGAGGTTCTCCGGCCGTCCAACCTGGAAGAAATTGTGGGACAAGAACGGGGTGTTAAGGCCTTGGTTTCCAAGCTGGCCTCTCCTTTTCCCCAGCATGTGCTGCTTTATGGCCCTCCGGGAGTGGGCAAGACCACAGCGGCCAGGTTAGCTTTGGAAGCCGCTAAGTCCTTGGGCTGCAGCCCCTTTAGCGGAGACGCCCCCTTTATAGAAGTAAATGGAGCTACCCTGCGCTGGGATCCCAGAGAAGTCACCAATCCTCTTTTGGGTTCAGTTCATGACCCTATTTACCAAGGCGCTAGGAAAGACCTGGCTGATACCGGTATTCCGGAACCAAAACTGGGGCTGGTAACCGATGCCCATGGAGGGGTCCTGTTTATCGATGAAATCGGGGAGATGGATAATCTCCTGTTGACTAAACTCCTTAAAGTGCTGGAAGACAAGCGGGTGGAATTTGATTCTTCCTACTATGATCCCCATGACCCCAATGTGCCCCAGTATATCCGGAAGATCTTTGAGGAGGGCGCTCCGGCTGATTTTGTGCTGATTGGAGCAACAACCAGGGACCCGTCAGAACTGAATCCAGCCTTACGGTCCCGTTGTGCTGAAGTGTATTTTGAACCGCTGAACCCCGGCGACATCCAGGAGATCATTCGCCGGGCTGCCTTAAAGCTGAAAGTGGACCTGGATCCAGAGGTGCCGGAAATTATCAGCGAGTATACCATTGAGGGCAGGAAAGCGAATAACATCTTGGCGGATGCTTATGGGCTGGCTTTATATAAAAAAGATACTGGGATTAAAGGCCGCAAAAGAAAACTAAGAGTAACCGCGGCGGACGTGTACGAGGTCCTGCAAAGCGCTCGGATGACCCCCTATGTAATAGCTAGGGCTAGCGCTGCCTCTGAGGTAGGCCACATCTTTGGCTTGGGCGTGGCCGGCTTTGTTGGCTCTGTACTGGAGATTGAAGCCGTCGCCTTTTCAGCCCGGGAACCTGGCAAAGGAAGCCTGCGCTTTAATGAAACTGCCGGGACAATGGCCAGGGACTCCGTATTTAATGCAGCCTCAGTTTTTCGCAAACTGACAGGGGATGAACTTGATAACTATGACATTCATGTCAATGTGGTGGGCGGTGGCCATATCGACGGGCCATCAGCCGGCGCGGCCATTATGCTGGCCATTATGAGCGCGGTTCAAAACAAGGGCTTGCGCCAGGATGTGGCCGTTACCGGGGAACTCTCCATCCAGGGAAGAATAAAGCCTGTCGGCGGAATAACAGAAAAAATCTATGGGGCCAAACAAGCAGGTGTAAAGACAGTATTAATTCCGAAGGACAACCAGCCGGATGTGCCGGCAAACCTGAAGGGAATAAAAGCGGTGCCGGTGGCCACCATTGAAGAGGCCTTAGGATATGTTTTTTAGCCTGGGCTGAAAAAACGGGGAGGTGGAGAGGTTGCTGGAACGGGTGCCCCCCCACAATACAGAGGCAGAGCAGGCAGTCTTGGGTTCTGCCCTGCTGGAAAAAGAAGCTATTTATGCAGTGATGGAAATTGTGCGACCGGAAGATTTTTACCGGGAGGCTCACCGGTTAATCTTCCAATCCATCTTAACCCTCTTGGAAAAAGCCCAACCGGTGGACCTTCTTACAGTTACTGATAATCTACGTTCAAGGGGTGAGTTGGAACGGGCCGGAGGCCTTTCCTATATTGCCACTTTGGCCAATATTGTGCCTACAGCGGCTAATGCGGCCTACTATGCCCAGATAGTAGCCGATAAGGCCCTAGTCAGAAACCTGATTAATTCTTCTACCGAGGTTGTCCAGCAGGCCTTTGAAGGAGTAGAGGATGTCAACCTCTTGCTGGAACAGGCAGAAAAATCGGTTTATGACATTTCCCAGCGGCGGCGTCGAGGACAATTCTTCCCGATTAAAGAAGTACTGGCAGAGGCCATGGACCACCTGGACAGGTTGGCCAAGCATAAAGGGGAAGTTACCGGCATCCCGACCTTCCGGGACTTGGATGGACTCTTATCCGGACTTCATCCTAGCGACCTGATTATTTGCGCGGCCCGCCCCGGGATGGGCAAGACCTCTTTTTGCTTGAATATCGCCCAGAATATTGCTGTAAAGCATTCCATTACCGTTGGCATATTCAGCCTCGAAATGTCTAGGGAGCAGCTGGCTTTGCGGATGCTGTCGGCTCAGGCCATGGTTGATCAACACAAGCTCCGATCGGGCCGCCTTAATGATGAAGATCTGGGCAAGATTAGCAGGGCGGCCGCGGTGTTGGCGGAAGCCCCTATTTTTATTGATGATACTCCCGGGGTCACCATGGTTGAAGTCAGGGCCAAATCCCGCCGCATGAAAAACGAGCGGGGATTGGGTCTGGTCATCATAGACTATTTACAGTTGATGCAGCCTGGGAACCGGAAGACAGAAAACCGGCAGCAGGAGATCTCGGAAATCTCTCGCTCCTTAAAGGCTTTGGCCAGGGAGCTGAATGTGCCGGTGTTGGCCTTGTCCCAGTTATCCAGAGCGGTGGAGCAATCCCAGGATAAACGCCCGAGCCTTAGCCACCTGCGGGAATCCGGCGCTCTGGAGCAGGACAGCGATTGCGTCATTTTTATTCACCGGCCGGAGTACTTTGACCGGGATACGGAAAAAAAGGGTATTGCGGAAATAATTGTGGCCAAACACCGCCATGGGCCGGTGGGGACTGTTGAGATGGCCTTCCTGCCGGAGTTTACCAGGTTTGTCGACCTGGCTCGGGAACCGGCTTAACCAAATAACGTGGCCGCATGATGCCGCTTTTTTGTTCCTTTCTTGCAGGAAAAACTTCCCTGGCGAAGAAAACTCTTGCTAGCTGGTAATAGATCCCCGGATACGGGAGAGGCTATATTTATATTTAATTAGGAGGCGGAGCAAATGGACGTAATGGAAACCGTAGCTCAGATGATGGCGTTATCAGCCAGGACGGCGCCGAAAGCAGGGGGAAAAGACTATATTGAATTAAAGGTAGTGCAAGGAGAGGACCTGACAAAGATGGCGGAAGCCATGATCGAATATGGCGTTAAGACGGGTAAAAAGAATTTTGACCGAGATGGCAATAATGTGCGTAATTCGGCCGCGGTTTTACTGGTAGCTCTGAAGAACGCCGTACCTGTTGCTATGGACTGCGGAGCTTGCGGCTTTGCCAGGTGTGCCGAACTGCCAAAGCCCAAGGAAGGCCCTGAATTTGACGGTCCTTGGTGCGCCTGGCGGATGATGGACTTGGGCATTGCTCTGGGTTCTGCTGTCAAGACGGCCAGCATCCTGAACGCAGATAACCGGATTATGTACCGGGTTGGGGTGGTGGCCAGGCAGCTGGGGATGATCGAGGGCCAGGTGGTTGTAGGTATTCCCATTGCTGGCACCGGAAAAAGCATTTATTTCGACCGCTAAAAACGATATTACGGCACAGCAACTGATTTGGTGCCGGTCCGGGTGCTGGAAGAATTATTGGCATCCTTGGTTTACGATTAATTGGTCCGGCTTGAAGCCGGTTTTTTCGTGGGAAGAAAAAGCAGGGAATAATTGTATAAACGGCAGGAAATAAACTTTGAAACATAAAAATATTATGCACAAAGGATGATGCAATAAAAGGAGGAAGAATAAATGCCGGAATTAGTCTATTTGAACGGGGAAATCATGGATTTTGCCAGTGCCAGGGTGCCCGTAGAAGACCGGGGTTATCAATTTGGCGATGGGATCTACGAAGTGGTCCGGTGCTATAACGGACGACCGTTTGCCCTGCTGCCCCACCTGGAGCGGTTATACAAGAGCGCTGCCGCCATTGAAATCCCAATGCCCCATGAACTGCCGGAAATGGCTCGTCTGGCGGTCAAATTCCTTGAACAAAGCGAAATAAAAGAGGCGGAGCTATATATTCAAATTACCCGGGGGGTGGCTCCCCGGCGCCATCAGTTCCCCGAAGAGGCCACCCCGACCGTGGTAATGACCGTCAGGCCGGTCCGCCTAAGATCGCCAGAAGTGCGGGAAAAAGGCGCTAAGGTGATTACGCTGCCCGAAGAACGGTGGGCCAATTGCTATATCAAAACCATAAACTTGCTCCCCAATATTGTGGCCAAGGAAAAAGCAGTTCGCCAGGGAGCCTTTGAAGCCTTGTTTGTTGACCAGGCAAAAGGCATTGTGATAGAAGGGTCCAGCAGCAACGTATTTGCTGTTGCCGGCGGAGTCCTCTGGACACCGCCTGCCGACCGGCGCATCCTTTCCGGTATTACCAGGAGTTATGCCATAGCCATTGCCAGGGAAGAGGGGTATGAGGTTAGAGAAGAAGAACTGCCTTTAACAACCCTGCTCCAGGCGGATGAGGTGTTTTTAACCAGTACCGTTACCGAGATGGCTCCGGTAATTGTGGTTGACGAGACTGTTATTGGCAACGGACAACCAGGGGAAACTTTTGGCAGGATCTACCGGGCCTACCAGGAGCTTTACACCAAAGAGACCAGTTAGGTATTTGAACAAAATTCCAAATATGCCACCCCCATAATTTTCATGCCTGGTGCGACTTTTATAATGAGCGAGGCCACTAATTATTCATTGATCACAGATGGCTACCCGCTCATAAGCCTACGCTTCTTTAAAGCGGTGGGATATGCTCGGCAAGAAATAAAATTTGATTACAGCCAATGAAGCCGAGCATATATTCGGAATGAAAATTTTAAGGAGGTAGTGGCAGATGAAGCTGAGTAAAAGACTGGGCCAGGCCTTATGCCTGGTGCTGATCCTCTCCTTATGCAGCACGGTTGTCTGGGCAGCTCCGGGCGGAATTCCAGGCAAGCCGGCCAAAATCCCGGGCTTGGCCAAAAATGTTTTGCAGGATATTTTCGGTCATTGGGCAGAGCGGGAAATTGAGGAGATGCAGTCCCGCGGGTTGATCAAGGGGTATGATGATCTTAAGTTCCGCCCTAGCAACGAGGTTACCGGCCAGGAGGCCATCGCCATGCTGGTGCGGGCCATGGGACTGGAAAAGGAGGCCCTAACGGCTAAGTTCGAACTAAAGAAAATGAAGCATGAAAAGCAACTAGCGGCATGGGCCAGGGGATATTTCCAAGTCGCTTACCAAGAGGGCATCATTACTGATGCTGATTTAAGCGGCATGATCCCTAACAAGCCCGTTAAACGGGCAGACCTGGCCCTCTATCTTACCCGGGTGCTCCAAAGCCAGGGCTTTAGTCAGGCTCTGCCGGATATTTCCGGCGTAATTGAAGACGCAGGACAGATTCCTAGGGAGCTGCGGCAGTTTGTGGCTGCTGTCTACGGTTGGGGTTTAATGCTGGGGGACCATCAGAAAAAGTGGCAGCCCAACAAACCTCTTGCCAGGGCAGAAATGGCAGTCATCCTTTCCCGGCTGGCCGCCCTGCTGGATGGAAATACAGGTGGGGAACAAACCCGAATATCGGGTGTGTTAAAGGAAATCAGCCTGGGCCAATCAGCGGCGATAAAAGTGGTAGAAGGCTCCCTGGTTTCTGTCAGCAGTACTGAGGCCAGTATCACTGTGCGGCTGGCCAGCGGTCGGGAGCGCATCTACGCACTGGCTGCCGCGGTAGAGGTATGGCTTGACGGAGCGCGGTCTAGACTTAATGCACTAAAGCCAGGCTTTGAAGTAAAACTGACCATGAGCGGCGAACAGGTAGCCAAGATTGATGCGGTGACCATTGAAGTGGTAGAGGGCAGCCTGACAGCGGTGACCATCGGCAGCCCCAACCGGGTAACAGTTACCATCAACCAGGTGCAGCATACGTACCCAGTCTCCGCAAATGCTTTGGTTACGGTTAATAATAGCCGGATTCGCTTCAACCAGCTTGAGCCTGGGGGAACAGCCAAGCTAACTCTTCGGCAAGGCGAAGCCGTCAATGTGGAGGTCACCCAATAGGGTTGTCTCGGGGTTTTGAAAAAATCGAACTAATCAAGAAGGCGGGTTAGCCGGCTATCCGGTTTAACCCGCTTTTTACCTGGCGAGCTGTTTTCCTGCTAGCCTGTGGGCTCAAAGAGCCGTGAATGTTTTTTCGGAAAAAGGTGAGGAAATACCCGGGATTAAAAGGAATCTATTGAGGGGATGGAGTATAAAGCCAATAGTCGAAAAGAGGGTTGCAAACAGAATGCCAAATCTATCTGTGGCAGGAGGAGGTATGTTATGGCTTTTCAGGCCTTAAAACTTCACAACGATGATAATGTGGCGCCCATGGTTGTTGAAGGGGAGCAGGGTGCAATTATTACCGTTCAAACTCCGGAAGGTTCACTTCCACTTGCGCTGGTCTCCAGGGTGCCTTATTGCCACAAGGCAGCCCTTCGTCCCATCGAAGCCGGGGAGATTATTGTAAAGTACGGAAAGCCCATCGGCAGGGCCACAACAGCCATCCCGGCAGGGGCTCATGTCCATGTGACGAATACAGAAGGCATGAGAGGCCGGGGCGATTTAGCGAAAGGAGGCGGGAATTGATGGAATTCTATGGCTATCCCCGTCCCCAGGATCAGTTTGGAGCCCGGAACCATGTTCTGGTGATTCCTTGCACCAGAGTTTGCAACATTGCCGCCAGCCGCATTACCCAGTATGTTTATGGGACAACCACAGTGATCACAACAGGGGAGATCGGGCGGACCTCTAAAGACCGTGAGCGGCTGGCGCGGCTCTTTATTGGACTGGCGCAAAACCCCAATACCTATGCCACCATAGTCCTGGGGGCTAGAAAAGGATTTGGCTATAAGGAGGTTGAACCGGTCCGGATTGCTGAGGAGATTGCCACAGCCGGAAAACCCGTTCTGGTCCTTACGGTGGAAGAGGCGGGGGGCCTTGAACGTCTGGTGGAACAAGGCATTGAAGCCGCACGTAGGTTTGTGGCGGATGCCTCCAAGGTCCGGCGGCAGCTCGTGCCTGTTTCCTATTTGACTATCGGGGTCAAGTGCGGCCTGTCTGACGGCACATCGGGAATTGCCGGCAACCCGGCCTTCGGCAATGCCACGGATCGCCTGATTGCGGCAGGCGGTACGGCAATTTTTTCCGAGACTGTGGAAATTATTGGCGCTGAACACGACCTGGCGGCCCGTTGTGTGGATCCCAGGGACGCTGCCAGGCTATTGGAGATGGCTGTTCAGACGGAAGAGGCTGCCAAAGCGACAGGGGAAGATATTCGCACGATTAACCCTCTCCCCTCTAACATCGCTGCCGGTCTAAGCACCCTGGAAGAGAAATCTCTTGGGGCCATCGCCAAGGCGGGCACCATGCCCATTCAGGGGGTCTTGGAGTATGCCTGCCGGCCTAAAAAACGGGGACTTCACTTCATGGATGGCTGGATGTCCTCCTACTCCCTCCCGATGAGCCTTGCTGCCGCGGGTTGCCAAGTAACGATTTATCAATTGGGCGGGGAAGACCTGCCGTCTAACGACCCGCCCATGCTTGCTGTCAACACAAGTGTTGTAGCGCCCCTGATGATGATTACCGGTAACCCCAGGACAGCAGCAAAAGCCCCGCGCAGTATCGACTTCTCTTCCGGTAAGATTATCACCGGAGAATGGTCAGTTAGCCAGGCTGGGGAAGAACTCTTCCAAAAGATTGTCAGTGTCGCTTCAGGTGAATTGGTTAAAGGGGAGACCATTCGCTACGCTGATCCCCTGGAGCCCTTTTTCCTGGGCCCGGTATTTTAACCCATTAAGGTTCCAAATTAATTAGACTGAACAGGTTCATTGGCCTACCTTAGGCTGTTGCAAAGCCTCATTGGCTTGCAAAAAACTAGGCCGAGGCGTACCGCAAGTCGTTCAGTTTGAGCCAAGTGGCAAACAAAAACGAGCTTAATATACTCGGCAAGGGATAAAATTGCATTATCATAATGAAGCCGAGTATGAAATTCGCTTTGAGGCCACGGTAAATCAATGAATAATTAGTGGCCTCGCTCATTATATAAGGCTGTTTTGCTTCACGAAGGCGAATGACGACGATGGTACCCTCGGCCTAAGGGGTTTGTCATGGGTTTAGTTGGTCAACGCCTGAACGGGGGCCGGGATGCGTCCTCCCCGGCGGATGAAGGCCTGGGAGCTGAAGGAATGGACTGGCATTACCGGGGCATGTCCCAGTAAGCCGCCGAATTCCACCCGATCACCCGCTTTTTTGCCTGGGGCCGGGATCAGCCTGACAGCTGTAGTTTTCCGGTTAATCATGCCAATAGCCGCTTCATCGGCGATTATCCCGGCGATGGTTTCCGCGGGGGTGTCTCCGGGAACGGCAATCATATCAAGCCCTACAGAACATACGCAGGTCATGGCTTCCAGTTTGTCAAAGGTTAAGGCTCCTGCCTCAACGGCAGTAATCATCCCGGCGTCTTCGCTGACGGGGATAAAGGCTCCGCTTAACCCGCCAACATAGGAGGAAGCCATGGCGCCGCCTTTTTTTACAGCGTCGTTCAAAAGGGCCAAAGCGGCAGTAGTGCCATGGGTGCCGCACCGCTCTAAGCCCATGGCTTCCAGAATGTCAGCCACGCTGTCGCCGATGGCCGGTGTAGGAGCCAGGGATAGGTCCACAATGCCAAAAGGCGCCTGCAGCTTGGCAGAAGCGGCTCGCCCAACCAGTTCTCCCATGCGGGTAATCTTGAAGGCGGTATTTTTTATCGTTGCCGCCAGGGCCCCAAAATCTGCCTCCGGTGCCTTGCGCACAGCATTGAGGACAACTCCTGGACCGCTAACTCCCACGTTGATTACGCATTCGGGTTCGCCAATTCCGTGAAAAGCCCCGGCCATGAAGGGATTGTCCTCGGGCACGTTGCAAAAAACTACCAGTTTGGCGGCTCCGATGCCGTCCCTGGCAGCTGTTCTTTCGGCAGCTTCTTTGATAATCCTGCCCATGATGGCAACTGCATCCATGTTGATGCCTGCTTTGGTTGTGGCCACATTGACAGAGGAGCATAGGCGTTCCGTTGCAGCCAAAGCGGCTGGGATAGCATTGATCAGGTTAAGGTCTCCCCTGGTGAAACCCTTGTGCACCAGAGCAGAAAAACCTCCGATAAAATTAACCCCAACTTCCCCGGCGGCTTTGTCGAGGGCTTGGGCCAACTGCAGGAAGCCATCAGGGCTTTGGCTGTCAGCAATTAAGGAGACAGGCGTGACGGAGATGCGTTTATTGACAATAGGAATGCCGTATTCTCGTTCAATTTCCTCTCCTACCGGCACCAGCCTTTGAGCCAGCTTGGTAATTTTGTCGTAAGCCTTTACACAGACGGTATCAATATGGTCAGCGGTACAGTCCCGCAGGCTGATACCCATAGTGATGGTCCGGATGTCCAGGTTTTCCATCTGCACCATGCGGATAGTTTCCCAGATTTCGCTGGTGGTAAACCCAAGGGGCATAAGCAGTTCCTCCTATTATTGTCAAGTTTAGATCCTGTGCATGTAGCGAAAGACATCTTCCCGCTGGGCATTAACCTGGACGCCCAGTTCCTTGCCTTTTTCTACCAGCTGTTGCCTGAGGGAATCGAAGTCCATGTTGCATGAGGAAATGTCAACCAGCATGATCATGACGAAGAACTCTTGCATGATGGTCTGGCTGATATCCAGAATATTTGCTTCCGCTGCAGCCAGCACACTGGTAACAGCCGCAATAATTCCTACTTTATCCCGTCCCAGGACGGTTACCAGAATTCTAGTTTCTGATTCTTTCAAAATTCTTTCTCCTTTCTTTTCTGTCTCCGAATCTTGTCTTAGCTAATTTTAATCTTTGCGGCAAACTTTTGCAATCTTGGGGCGCAATTGTTAGAGAAACTTCAGTTCTTATCAGGCTTGGACCTATTGCGAGGAGAAGCCAAAAAATCAACCCCATTAAGGCTTCAAAAGGAAGATCTTGTTCCAATAGTAAGAAGGAGGTAGTCCTTTGCTGCTGGTAAGCGCCTGCTTAATTGGCCTTAATACCAAGTATTCGGGAGAAAATAACCTGATCACGGGATTGCTGCGCCTGGCCGGAGCTAAGGAGCTGGTGCCGGTATGCCCGGAGCAGTTGGGGGGCTTGTCCACACCGCGGACTCCGGCGGAAATACGCGGGGGGACAGGACCGGAGGTGTTGGCAGGCCTGGCCAGAGTTATCACCGCGGAAGGAATAGATGTTACTTTGGAATTCGTCAGGGGGGCGGAGAGCGTCCTCTATCTTGCCCGGATATTAGGAGTAAGGGGGGCGATCCTGAAAGAACGAAGCCCTTCCTGCGGGGTTAAGCAAATATATGACGGCACTTATTCCAGGATTTTACGACCGGGTCTGGGAGTCACGACAGCCTTGCTAAAAAGCCACGGGATATTAGTCATTTCCGAAGAAGATTATTGTGAACTTGGGTTGCCGGAAGGAATGGAAAAATAGAAGGGATATTTATGTGCGGCAAAAACCCTTCAGTTCTTCTATCAACTGAGTTGCTGCCTCAGTTGAGATTTGACCGTGTAAGGGAAAAAGGAAGCCCTGATCCATAATCCGGTCAGCTCCACTGAAATTAGAACTGCCTGCCCGGTAGGGCATGCTTTTAAATGCGGGCTGGCGCAGGATATTACCAGCTGCGACTAAACCAGGCTTGAGTACGGCTTTTTGCAGGCGCCTAATTAGTTGAGCCCGGCTGCCTTTTAAAAGGATAAGGGGGCAGGCGGCATAAGACGGTTCGCTCTTCTCAGTCCAGGATGGCGGGAGGAACACCTGTTTAAGGGGCTCAATCCCTATAAGAATAGCCTGCAATAGCTGCTGGCGGCTCTTTAGGCTAGGCTCCGCCTGCCGCAGGTGAACCAGCCCTGCCACAGCTTGAATCTCTGCGGGGCGCCAATTTAGAGACCGTTTTGTGTATATTTGCCGGCAGTCATAAGGTTCTACCAACCCATCGAGCAAGTAATTCATGCTACTATTGGCCCCTGTTTTTATTTTATCCCAATTCTTCAGGGGTTCTCTGCCGCCATCTCTCAGGCAGCGCACCGTATCCGCTAAGGCAGGGTCGTTGACTACTACAGCCCCGATTGAACCGGTATTCCCAACCGGGTTCTTGCCTAAACTTATCGATGCCAGTTCGCCAAAAGTACCCGCTAAACGCCCGCCGAACTTAGCCCCTAAGGCTTCGCAGCTATCCTCGATCAACCAGAGACGGAAGCGAGCCACCACATCCATCACCAGGTCCATTCTATTAGGGTTGCCCAGGGTATGAGGGATTAAGAGGGCTCTTGTTCTTTCTCCAACAGCTGTTTCCAGTTGGCTTTCATCAAGATTGCAGGTGCCGGGTCTACAATCAACCACAACCGGGGTTAGTCTCAACTGAAGGATAGCGCTGAAAGTTGACGGGTGGGTCACTGCCGGCACAATTACTTCGTCTCCGGGCAAGAGGCCCTTGGAGGTGTAGGCAGCCAGTAGAGCCGTCAGGCATAAAAAGGTAGCTTGGGCGCCGGAATTGACCAGGACTACGTCCTCCGCCCTAAAGTAAGCCCTGAGCTTTGTTTCCAATAGTTTAATTCTATTCTCGCCATCGGCGGAAAAATCCAACATACTGTCAATTACAGCCATCCGTTCCTCTGGACTAAATCCTACATAGTCCATGGTTTTTCCCCGGTTAGGCGGCGATTCAGTTGAGTTTTGGGCAAATTGGCAATACTGGGAAATAGCAGAGAGGATTTCTGCCTTTGTTAGGGGGGGTATTCTGTCCAATCCCTTCGGCCTCCTAACGATGGGTTCTATGGCTATCTTAGCTTATGCGGGATTACGGGGAAGGGTGAGGATAATTTATCCTAAAGAAAGGGCAGGAATTTTTCTGTAGCATGGGGAATTAGGATCCTAGGTTTCTTATGCAAAGGAGTGGCAAAGGAGGTAAAAGTGTGACAGATAGAGGTTTTAGAGTATGGCCTGGAGGGCGCGGCGACATGCAGCCCCGGCAAATGCGGGGGGCCCTATTAATATCCCTGCTGGTGGTGTTGGCCGCGGCCTGTTTGTGGACCAGCTGGTACATCGTGGCAGAGCATGAACAGGGCATGGTGATGACTTTTGGCAAGGTAACCGGGTATAAGGATCCGGGCTTGCATTTTAAACTGCCGTGGCCTGTGCAGGTCGTGGAAATTCTACCGGTGAAGAAGACCTTTGCTATCCAGTTCGGTTACCGGGAAAAGGGCGGAAAAGCAACAGGCCTGGCGGAGGAGGCCATGATGCTGACGGGGGATGAGAACATTGTTTGGGCTGATGCCCAGGTGGAATGGCGGATTGGCGACGCGAAAAAGTTTCTTTTTCACTCCAAAAACCCCGAAGCCATTTTAACAAATGCCACAACTGCCAGCATCCGGACAATAATTGGCAATACTGACCTGGATTACGCCATTACGATCGGCAAAATGGAAATCCAGTCCAAGATTCTAGAAAAGCTGTTGCAGCTAATGGAGTATTACGATGTAGGAATTCAGGTACTGGCCGTCAAATTGCAGGATGTAGAACCGCCCGATGCGGTTAAATCGGCCTTTCAGGCAGTGACTGACGCCAGGGAGATGAAAAATACTAAAATTAACCAGGCTGAGAAGTACCGGAATGAGATGGTTCCCACCGCCCGCGGTGAAGCCAACGCTTTAATAGCCAATGCCGAGGGAAGCAAATCAGAACGGATAAACCATGCCTTGGGCGATGTGGCCAAGTTTAATGCCATTTACAGCGAGTATGTCCGCAATAAAGACATTACTACCCGCCGGTTGATTATCGAAACCTTAGAACAAGTCTTGCCGGGAGCCGAGATCTATATAGTAGACAGCAGTGACAGCGGTACTGTTAAATATCTCCCTCTCAGGGAACTGCAAGGGGGTAGAAACTAGTGTCAAACCCAGAAATCATTGATATCAAGCCGGGCAAGGGAACTGTCGGCAGGGGGCTGCGGATTGTCCTGACCCTTGGGGCGATTCTGGCGCTAGCCATATCCCAGTGCCTGTTTATTGTCCACGAAGGAGAGGTTAAAGTTGTTCGCCAGATGGGCGCTGTGGTCAGGATAGAGGACAGTGCGGGACTAAACTTCAAGCTGCCCTTTATCCAGAATATCCAGACCCTGCCCAAATATAAAATGCTGTATGACAGTTTCCCCACGGAGATCCTGACGGCGGATAAAAAACCCCTGATCGTAGATAATTATACCCTTTGGAGGATCAAGGACGCCAGAGCTTTTATCCGCACAGTGCAGAACCTGCCCAATGCCGAAAAGCGGATTGATGCGACGGTTTACTCGGTAGTACGCAACAAGTTTTCCAATGTGAATTACGATGAAATCGTCTCCGGCAAGCGGGGGGACCTAAACGCGGAAGTGACCAAGATTGTAGCCGATTCCCTGGACCGGGACAACTACGGGATTGAGATCATTGATGTGCGGATTAAGCGGACTGACTTGCCGGTGCAAAACCAGCAGAGCGTTTTTAACAGAATGAAGAGTGAACGGGAAAAAATGGCCCAGCAGTACCTGTCAGAAGGGGATGAACTGGCCCGGACCATCCGGGCCGACACGGACCGGAAAGTGAAAGAGATTATGGCAGAGGCCTATGCCACGGCCAAAACCATTGAAGGACAGGGGGAACAGGAAGCTGCCCGGATCTATAACGAGGCATATAGCAAGGACCCCCAGTTTTATGAAATGTACCGCACCCTGGAATCCTATAAAACTACCTTAAACGGTAAGCCGGTAATCATGCTGCCCATAAATTCGCCCTATACCAGGCTCTTGCTGGGCCGCTAAGGCGGGAACTATTTTGAAACAAAAAAAGGGCCAAGCGGCCCTTTTTTTAACGCATAGGAAATTATGTTCGTTTAAAAAATGTGGATAAGTCATGATTTCCGTTAGGCGTTTCAACGAACTCAACCTTTGAATCTTCCGAAGGAAGATTTTGTTAATCCTCTTTGATGCCTATTTTCCGCCGGAAGTTTGCCAAGATATAGGCGGCCAGTGCTGCATGGGTGACCAAGGCCAGTAAGAACGTCTTAGCCAGGCTCCAGTTCCGGTAGGCCAGGTTGCCATTTATTATTAGCATGTAGTGAATAAAGGTTGCTGCCAGGGGAAACCCCAGCACAACCAGAAAGGGTAAGAGCCCTTCGCCCTTGGTCAGGGACCGGGCGAAAATCATGGACAGGGGGATGGCAGCCATGGCCATAAACAGGGGAATACCCTCAATGGTCAACAAATCCGGGGGTGCGAATCGCCAGAATTCCAAAAAAGGAACGAAAACAACCAGAATTAGAAGGGCAACTCCCAGACCCCCTACCAGGCCAAACTGGAGAAATTCCGCTACCTGCTGCCTGGGGACGAGGGCAACCATTAAAAGAGTTGCCGCCACAAACAAAACAGCCCAGATAAGGCTGGACAAACAATCCACCTCCTGCAAAGCCATGGTGTGGGTCTACTTGTTGCGGTCTCTTTTGTTGCGTTGAAAGTTAAGGTTTTTTTCCCGTGCTCTTTCCTCTATTCGGGGTCCAGTAGCGGGATTTATTTCTTTAAACCCTATTCCCGGGCCAATCTCCGGTCGAGAATTGGCAGTAGGTAAGGTTTTGCCGATAATCCCTTTCGTGTTCTTGCGCGTCACTTAGATCTCCTCCAGTTAAATGATTTGCTACTAGCATGTCAAGTTTTAAGTCTAAAAATTCCCTTAAGAGGCAATCCTCCTGATGCGAAAAAAATGGGAGGAATTTCGCGTTTTTGTGCGAATCAAGGGTCAGGAGGTGCATGAATTTGGAGCCGGTGGAGAGGGTAAGGTCTTTTTTAGCCAGATTTCCTTTTGAGTTGGAGGTCTTGGAATTTGATGCCAGCACCCATACCTCAGAGCTGGCGGCCCAGGCAGTGGGAGTAGCGGTGGGGCAAATAGCAAAAACCATTCTTTTTACAGCTGGCCCTCAGGCCGTGCTGGTTGTAACCAGCGGCGACGCCAAGGTGAACCAGAGCAAATTAAAGCAGTTAATGGGCTTTACCGGTAAAGTTAAACTAGCAGACGCTGAGACGGCCATGGAATTAACCGGGTTTCCTCCTGGAGGGGTTTGCCCATTTGCAACTAAAACGCCAATTCCCGTGCTCATCGACCAAAGCATGTTGCGTTTTCCTGTGGTATATGCGGCAGCTGGCAGCCCCAGGTCGGCGGTGCCGGTAACGGTTAGCCAGCTGCTGGAAATAACAGGCGGGCAGCTTTGCGATTTGGCTGCTAATTAGAAGGGAGGGGGCAACTTGCCGGACACCAGGGTTATTACCGAGAGAACCATAACAGCGGAAGCGGGAACTGGCAGGATGGCAGTCAGAGGGTATGGAGCGGTTACCGGGCAGGGATTAATTGTCCACCTCTTGGGAGGAGAATTGCCCCATGTAGGGACTGTGGTGATCAGCCAGCCTCGACCGAGTCTAAAGCCAGCCGGCGGCAGGAGCTGCACTACTTCAGTGTTCAATCTGCTGGGGCATAAAGACGATGTTCTGGCTGTTCCTATAGCCGAAAAGCTGGCTAGGACCTTAGATCAAGTTGTTGTGGTAGTCGCAGGGGTACATGTCTCCGATGCCATGGAGGCTGATATCCAAGCCCTGGAGCAAAATGCTGCTTTGGTTGGAGAAAGATTGTTGGCATTAATTGAAACTAGCCAGCGGCAAGAGAAAGCCTCCTTGCCCGAAGAAAAATTATAACAAAGAGGCATTCAGAATTCAGACCCCCACGCCGCTTATCGCGGCACCATCAGAGGGATGAAAAAATATGACAAGCTATTTTCAGGGCAGTAGTCAGAATTCAGAATACTTCGAGACGATAAACCGTCTCTCATTCTGACTCCTGAGCAGTTACCTTTTGGAAGGCGGTTGATTTTGTTGAAACGCATTACGGAAATTATGACTTATCCACATTAAACGAGCATAATTTCCTATGCGTTTAAAAAAAAGACCCGGCTATAAACCGGGTCTTTTTTGTGCAACACTATCTGGCTGCTCTTTGCATGCTGAAACAGTCGCTGCAGTAAACTGGTTTTTCACCGGTTGGTTTAAACGGAACCTGGGTAGTATGCCCACAGCTTGCGCAAACAGCCGGGTGCATTTCCCTCCTGCCGCTGTTCCTGTTGCCGCCGCCCATTTGGTTCTTACGGGCGGCACGGCATGCAGGGCACCGTGCAGGCTCGTTGGCAAAACCCT
Source organism: Bacillota bacterium (assembly GCA_040757295.1). GTDB lineage: Bacteria > Bacillota > PH28-bin88 > PH28-bin88 > PH28-bin88 > JAGXSE01. Next base: position 18,759 of record JBFLXH010000045.1, read on the forward strand.
TTTCAGCGTAAAATTCCTGTTCACCGGCGGTAAATACGAAAGTTTCGCTGCACTCCTTGCAGGTCAAGTTCTTGTCCTGATACATTATTCGCTTACCCCCTTCCCTGTCCAAATTGGCCCCAGAGTATTGGACTCGCCGTGATCTACCTACTCGTGCCAATTGACAAGGGGCTCGGAGTAAGTGACGGGAAACCAGACTTCTAGACCTATTTTCCATTATAGGGAACCTTCCGCCCATTGTCAATGATTGTTTCTTCTGCCCAGCACTGACGCATGAAAAATGCATGAAAAATACCCGCGGACCGCTATTTTTTCACACCTTCACAAGAAAATATACTCGGCAAGGGATAAAATTGCATTATCATAATGAAGCCGAGTATGAAATTCGCTTTCAGGCCACGGTAAATCAATTAGTGGCCTCGCTCATTATAGCGCGAAAAGTTATTTCGTTCCAACCCCTGTAAGCCCTGATATGCCTGCGTTTTAAAAGTCATGCGTCAGTGCTGTCTTCTGCCACCCTTTTGCGGTGAGAAATACGGTCGAATAGAAGGAGTATGTAACCTATTTCACAGACGGTTCCCGGCCTATAAATTAATATCTACTTAGAACAAGGAGTAATTTCAGGGAAACAGTAATTTTTTCACGCTTTTATAACAGACTTCAAAGCAGCCAATTAAGTTCACCAACACCCTGTGTGTGATAATAATCACAGCTTCTGTTGGTACGGCTTACAGATGAGAAGTTCCGGATGCAGCATTATATACTCGGCAAGGGATAAAATTGCATTATCATAATGAAGCCGAGTATGAAATTCGCTTTCAGGCCACGGTAAATCAATGAATAATTAGTGGCCTTGCTCATTATATACTCGGCAAGGGATA
>JBFLXH010000046.1:0-19208 GCA_040757295.1 Bacillota bacterium
TCATCCTGACTCCTGACTCCTGAGTAGACCCCCACGCCACCTGCGGCGGCGCCATCAGAGATGGTTCAAACATATTAATGAACCCCGAACATCCTTCCAAGGATTCGGGGTTCATCTTGTTAGTAGCACCATGCATTTGACAGGCATAGATGTTATCCTTATTTGCTTTCCTTTGGTGGAGAACCTGAACCCTTTTTCCCAAAAAGGCAAAAGGTACAGTTTTGGCAATCCATCTTATGAACAAGGCTGTTGCAGCGAGGACACCTTAGGGTCTTCTCATCATGGATTATCATGCTGCAATTTATGCATTTTACTGTTTTTTTGTCGTCCCCGTTCATCATGCCTCATTCCTTTAACCCTAAACTAAAAGCCTGGACAACAGCCCGCCGATTACAAAGGCAAGGACTAATACGCTGGGCCAAATTAACAAGGCCTCTTTGCGGCCTCTTTCCTTAAAAATTACCAGAGCTGAGGCTATGCATGGAACAAACAGGCTGATGGTTACCAGGGCAACAACTTTCTGTTCGGGGGTTAGGGGAAGGTCATAGAGTCCTGCTGCTCCGAAGTCCCGCCGGACAAAGCCCATAATGAAGGCAGCAGCGGCTTCCCTTGGCAATTGCAACCAGCCCTCGGTCAGAGGTGCCAGGGCAGCCTGAAATCTGCTCAACAGGCCGGACACCTGCAGGCTTCCGATCAATAAGGCGCCGATAGCGAATAGGGGAGTGGCTTCTTTCATAAAATGAACGGATTTGGTGACAGTTTTCTTGATCACGTTATCCAGCCTTGGCAGCCTGATGGGCGGCAGGTCGATTAACAAGTCGGAAGACTGTCCTGGTAAAAGTTTGTGGAGAATACTTCCGACAATTACCAGAACTCCAAAGATAGTTCCTGCATAAATAGCGATGTATTTACCTCCCTCGTCGGCTAACATGGCCATAATAACCGCTAGCTGAGCCGAGCAGGGAATGGTTAAGGCCAGCAAAAAGGTGGCAATACGGCGCTCCCGGTCAGAACCCAACATCCGGGTTGTAATAGTGGCCATGGTGACGCAGCCAAAACCCAGGATAATGGGTATTACTCCTCTGCCGTTTAGCCCGATGCCGGTCAGCAAACGATCAACCAAAACAGCGATCCTGGGGAGGTAGCCCGAGTCTTCTAAAACCGAAAGGGTTAGGTAAAAGCCAATTACCAGCGGCAGCAGTAAACCCAGGAGATAAGTCACAGTCATGGTAAGGACGCCGAATTCGCCAATCAGAAGTTCGCCTAAGACTGTTTCAGGGTTAATGAACCTTCCCACTAAATCAAAAACGGCGGGTTCATACATTTCCTGCATGATGGCTTCTTCTGTTATCCCTACTACTGTTTGTGCTACAAAGACCCCGATAAACTGGTATATTAGCCACAAGGTAAAGGCTAAGATAGGAATGCCGGTAATGGGTTTCAGCATCCACCTGCCCAACCGGGTGCTGAAACTGGTGTTGTGACTGATTTCTTTAACTACATGGCCAATGATGTCATTTACCTTGTGCCGTCGCTTAGAATAAATCGCCTCTCGTTGATTGCCAGGTGGAATACCGTGGCGCTGAGCCACATAGGGATCCCCTTCCAGGACTAAGAGAGCCTCACTAAGGGTGCCGACTCTGGTAAGCATTTGCTGCAGTTCCTGGAGCAGCTCAGGATCGACGCGCCCTACCCGGGCCTTGGGAATGGCGGCCTTTACTTCCTCAAAGCCATGTTTGGTGACAGCGATGGTGGGTACTACAGGAACACCTAACAAGTCACTCAATAGATCAACATCAACCTCAATGCCATGTCTTTGGGCCTCATCAATCATGTTCAGGGCCACTACTGTGGGAATGCCCATATCGATAACCTGCTGGGTTAAAAAGAGATCCCGCTCCATGTGGACCGCATCAACAACATTAACAATAACGTCGGCGCTAAGAATCACATCCCGGGCGACAACTTCTTCGTCGTTAAAGGAAGAAACGCCGTAAACGCCGGGGGTATCCATAACAACGTACTCTCCCATTTTGCCGTATGTAATTTCTAACGTGGTCCCCGGGTAATTGGATACATCGGCGTACATCCCAGTAAAAGCATTGAAAAACACAGACTTGCCCACATTAGGGTTTCCAACCAGCACTACTTTTTTGGCGTCTTGGGGAATGTTTAAATGACTGGCTAGGTTATGACACTGCATGTTGAGCCCTCCCCGATACGTTGCAAGCAGGGTATGCTACGCTTTCTACTCCAATGCGGCGGGCCAGCTTTCTGCCAATGGCAATTTCCTGCTTGTTTTTGGCAATTATTACCGGGCCTGCTGGGATAACCTCTACACAGGTAACAACCTCTCCTTCGGCAATCCCAAATCGAATGATCTGGGCTCTGACTTGCTCATCGGGAATAGAAGTTATTCTCACATGCTGCCCGGTCCTTACTTCTTCCAATTTCATGGCGTTTACCCCCTTTTTGCTAATCCTTAGAAGTCTTGTCTGGTTCCTTACCCCTGCCGTGAGCCTAAAACGGGAAGGGGCGTATCATTAATGAAAATTATTCTCAACCAGATTGTATAAAATGTCTAGGCCGATTGTCAAGAAAGGATTTTATTTTTTATCATAATGATGATTAATAGGAACAAAATCTTTCTTTCAAAGACTCTTTAATTATGGTTGATTTTGTTGAAACACATTACGGAAGTTATGACTTATCCTCATTTTTAAACGAGCATAATTCCCTAATGTGTTATAAAAAAACAGGGCTAACCCTGATGGGCTAACCCTAGTTATTTGCTCAGCGGGAGTTAAAAGGCTATAAAAGATGCTGCCCGGGCGTTACAAATAGGACAATGGGCCGGGGCTGGGTCAAGGCCTACATAGCCGCATACAGGACAAAGGTGCAGTCCCTCGGTTTCTAAATCACTGCCCGCATCAACCATAGCTTTTACTTTGGAAAACAGGCTGCCATGGACTTTTTCTGCTTCTAAGGCCAATTTAAAGCTCCTTAGGGCATCGGAACGCCCTTCTGCTTCAGCAGCTTCAATGAACTCAGGGTACATGGCGGTAAATTCGTGATGCTCTCCTTCTATGGCAGCAGCCAGGTTTTCCGCCGAGGTTTTTACTTTGCCCGTTATTTCTAGGTGTTTTAGAGCATGAATAGTCTCAGCCTCCGCAATGGCTTTGAACAACCGCCCAATGTTTTGGAAACCTTCGGCTTCAGCCCTTTTTGCATAGGCTAGGTATTTGCGGTTTGCTTGGGATTCGCCAGCAAAGGCAGTCATCAAGTTTTCTTGAGTTTTCATGATATAAAACCTCCTTGAAAAATTAATAATGAAATTTTATGTTAACTGGCGGCAAGCTTGTAACGCTGGTCAACATCCTCCCAGTTGACCAGGTTCCACCATGCTTCAATCCAGGTAGCTCGGCGGTTCTGATACTTTAAGTAATAGGCGTGTTCCCACACGTCAATGGTTAAAAGGGGCACTACACCCCAGAAGGCCAAATTTTGGTGTTTTTCTGCAGTTAAAATCAGCAAAACGTTAGCATCCGGGTTCCAACAGAGGATAGCCCAACCCGAACCTTCCACAGCTAAAGCGGCAGCCGTGAATTGTTTTTTGAAGGCCGCAAAGCTGCCGAAGTCCTTATCAATTTGCTGGGCAATTGCTCCGCTTGCAGGTCCACCTCCTTGGGGACTCATGTTGTACCAGAAAAGCGAGTGAAGCATATGGCCGGAACCATGAAAGGCTAATTCCCGTTCCCAATGTTTAATTAAGCTAAAGTCTCCTTTTTCCCGGGCTTCGGTCAGCTTAATCAAGGCATTGTTGAGGCCGTCCACATAAGCCTTGTGATGGGCGCCGTGGTGCAGGCGCAAGGTTTGTTCATCATAATGAGGCTCCAAAGCATTGTAAGGATAGGGCAGTTCAGGTAATTGGTACTGCATGGGTTATTCCTCCTTTATTTAGAGTTTTTTTGGCACCCAGGGCACAGACCATAATAGTATATGATTACTTCCTCCAATTTAAAACCCTCTGGCATTTTGGGGTGGGGAAGACCGGCAAAATCGCCCTCCAAATCGGCAATCCCCTGGCATGACCTGCAAAGGAAATGGTGGTGAAAAGCAGTGTCTGGATCAAAATGCCGCCGCAGAGGATTAATTGTTAATTCCACCACTTTTCCCGCTTTCCGCAAAGCATCCAGGGTGTTATAGACCGTAGCCAGGGATAGGGAGGGGTAGCGGGGTTTTAAAGCCTGATAAATAGCCTCAGCGGTGGGATGGCCCGTGTTTCCATCTAAAAATTCCAGAATAGCCAATCTTTGAGGAGTAGCTTTAAGCCCGAGAGATTTAAGATCCGTATTCAAAATTGATAGTTTATTCATGTTAATCATCCTGTTTAATTTTGTTAGAGGGATAACAGGGTCTTCAACGGTTGTAGGATGGCCCAATTATACCAAAGCTATTAGACAGCAAATAAAATATAATTAATTCTATTTACTAAACATTATAAACAACTATTTAAAAAAATCAAGCAGACTAGCAGGAAAATTGTGCCTTAGAAACTACATTGCATTAATTGTTGCTAATAATGGAAAAATAAATTTTTTTAATGTAGCACCTCATAAGCCCATAATTGTGATAAAATGTACAATGCAATCAACTTAAGGTTAAGCAGGGGAGGTGAAGCTGTGAAAAAAGTTGCTATTATGTTACTGGCAATGGTATTGCTGGCCAGCCTTGTTGGCTGCGGCGGACCTAAATCCCCGTGGAAAGAAGGAACTTTCCAGGGGTCGGCTAAGGGATACGGCGGCGACCTGGAAGTGGCGGTTACCATTAAAGGCGGTAAGATTGCAGAGGTAAAAGTAACTAACCACAAAGAGACTCCTAACCTGGGCACTCAGGCCATCGATAAGCTGCCAGGTGAAATCGTAAAAGCCCAGAACGCAACTGTGGACGCCGTTTCAGGAGCAACGGTAACCAGCACCGCCATTAAACAAGCCGTAGAAGCGGCTCTGGCTAAGGCTAAGAACTAGTTAATTGTTGGTTACATAATAACCCGGAGGTCATGAACTGAACCTGCCGGGTTTTTTCATAACATATAGGAAACTATGCTCGTTTAAAAAATGGGGATAAGTCATAATTTCCGTAATGTGTTTCAACAAAATCAACCATATTAAGGAGTCTTTAAGGAGTCTCTCAAAGGAAGATTTTGTTCTTAAGTTTTTGCTGTTATCCTAGTGGCAAGACCTGTATTTCGCTTCTTGACCCGAACATTTTTGACCGCCATGGCCAGGGCTTGCCTGGTGCCTATAAGGACTACCTTTTCTTTGGCCCGGGTGATGGCGGTATACAATAAATTTCGCTGTAACATGATATAATGGCTGGTGGAAACGGGCATGATAACGACAAGGTATTCGCCCCCTTGCGACTTATGTACGGTGGTGGCATATGCAAGAACAAGTTCTTCCAACTCTTCATAATTGTAGATTACAATGTCGGAACCAAAACGGACCACAATCTCTTTCCCAGCCTCATTGCCCTCCTCATCAAATGTCTCTGAAATCTCTTCTATAATGCCCACTTCCCCGTTGAACACAAGTTTATCGTAATTGTTCTTAACCTGCATCACCTTATCGCCCGCTCGAAAGGTGGTACTGCCGAATTGGACCTGCCCTTTTTCCAGGGTAGCGGGGTTAAGGGCTCCCTGCAGGATGTTGTTTAGTGCATGGGTGCCGATCAATCCTTTGCGCATAGGAGAAAGGATATGAATATCTTCTGTCGAGTATCCCAGCTGCAAGAACCTCAGGGCAGAGGCAAGAATGGTTCTGGCTATCTGCTTCGGCTGATCTTGGTCGATAAAATAAAAATCATTCTTTTTTGCATCAAAAACAAGGGGTAAGCCTTGGTTCACCCGGTGGGCATTAGTGACAATTTGGCTTTCAGCTGCCTGGCGAAAAATTTTAGTCAATTTAACCACCGGCAGCCCCGCAGTCACCAGGTCTGAAAGGAAATTGCCCGGACCCACAGACGGAAGCTGGTCAGGGTCGCCTACCAGCAATACCTTGGTCCCGGGTTCAATGGCATCAAACAGGGCTTCTGCCAAGAGGATGTCCAACATGGAAACCTCGTCTACCACCAGGAGTTCACACGGCAGTGGGTTTGCCAGAGAGAATTCAGGGCCTTTTCCGGGTTGAATCCCCAGCAAGCGATGGATGGTAGCAGCATCTTGTCCTGTTACTTCAGACAGCCTCCGGGCAGCCCTGCCGGTTGGAGCGGCCATTTTTACCCTGCCGGAAGGGAAGGCCCGCTGAAAGTAATCCACGATGGCTTTGATTGTTTGGGTCTTCCCTGTCCCGGGCCCCCCGGTCAAAATTAAGAGGTTGTTGGTAAAAATAAGTTCGACTGCTGCGACCTGCTCGGGCGCTAACTTGATTTCATTGCGAAGTTCGTAATCCCTGAGCCATGACAGGAATTCCAATTCCTCCTGGCTATCGGCAGGAGCCTCCAACAGGCTGGTTACGTTTCTAGCAACCTTGACTTCCGCCAGGTATGCCCATGCCGGATAAATGGCTTCTCCTTCTTTCACCCATTCGCCGGCCTGGCAAATCTCAACCAGAGCATTGGCCAGCTGCTCCTCTTTAATAAAACTGCCCCCCTTGTTTAAGAGTTTCAGCGTTCCAGCAAGCAAATCCTGCTGGAGGCAAAAACAGTGCCCCGAACTTACAGCTTCACTCATGACATGCTTTAAGCCGGCAACAGTGCGGCAGTAGGCTTCCCGGGGTACCCCCAGTTTAAAAGCGATTTCATCTGCTTTAATAAAACTTAGGTTGCTCAGGTCCGCTAAACGGTAAGGGTCCTGGCGAATGATCTCGATAGCGCCTGTTCCCCAGGTTTTGAAGGCCTTGACTGCTACCCTGGAGGAAACCCCCAAGGGAAGAAGAAAGCCGATAACTTGTTGGACCTCGAAATTCTCTACCAGACTTTGGTGAATGGAAGCGGCTTTGACGGGTCCGATACCCTTGACTTGCTGCAGGACTTGTGGCCCTTGGGTTAGGACAATCTCAATAACGTTTTCTCCTAGGGTATCCACCAAGAGCATGGCAGTGGCAGGACCGCAGCCTTTAACGACTGAAGAAGAAAGAAATTCTATAACCTGCTCCCGGCCGGCCGGAACAGGCTTCTCCCAGCGGTCAACCTTGATCTGGAGGCCGTAACGGGAATGATTGACTAACTGGCCCCAGATCAAAATTACATCCCTTTCATTGACCCCCAAGAGGCTTCCTGTAATTACCTGGGGCAGGCCGGGATGATCGGTCTGGAAGGCGGCAACACAGAATTCATCGTCATAAGAGCGGTACACTATTTTTTCGATTAATCCCTTAACACCGGCCACCTGCTGCAAAGAAAAACCCCCTGCCAACCGTTCTTATGGCAGTATTTTACCACATCTTAAGGTTCCGTTTGATGTATTTTGTCTAAGTTTCCGTTTTGTCATATATTCCGTTGGACAGACTAGAAACTGTTAGTGTCAGCTTAAAAATCGATTTTTTTGTGGGAAGGTGAAAACAAAGTGGTAAAACTCCGGAAGACTACAGAAAAAGAAAATCGCCGGTCAAAAGTTAAGCTAAAAGAGGTTCACCCGATTCGGCATCAGATCAAGATTATAGACCCGGAGCGGGGACCTGAGAACAAGTGAATAAAAAAAGAGTCCTCCCCCAATTGGCGGAGGGCTCTTTTAATTTTGGCTGCCATAGAATATTAGGGGCGGGAGAGTCCTTGCCCGTTATCGAGAAGGCCTTCGCTTCCGGGGTTTACCTTAATTTTACTGCGGTGCCGTAAACCATTAGTTCGGCTGCCCCGGACATCACCTGGGAGGTGGTGAAACGGATATTAAGAATAGCATCAGCGCCAAGGGTTTCAGCTTGTTGAATCATCCGCTGGATGGCAACGGAGCGGGCCTCATCCAGCATTTGGGTATATTCCTTGATTTCGCCGCCGACCACATTTCGCAAGACTGCCATTACGTCTTTGCCCAGGTGTTTAGCCCTGATGGTGCTCCCCCGTACCATCCCCAGCACTTCGGCCACTTCTTTTCCATGAATCTGATCAGTATTTACCAAGATCATCCCGTTCACTCCTTTGTTCTTTTATTCTTTCTAGAATTAAACCTGCCAAAATCACGAAGAGCCCCAGCAACCCACCGCCGATCCCCAGTTTAATAAACCAGGGGATGCCCAAATCGGTGAAAAACTTAAACAAGCCAAAGCCGATTAGACCAACAGCAGACGAAAGCAGCAGAGCCCCGCCGACAACTAAAAACAACAGCCGTTGCCTCACCTGATGCAACACCATTTTTTCTTCCGCACCACCTTGACCGGGCTGTTCCATTTGACCAAGAACCTGAGGACTTAGCCTTAATTGGTTGACCAGCTTCCGGCAGTGTTCGCAGTCCTTTAAATGATAATTTATTTCCTGGCTGGTTTCAGGAGAAATTTCTCCATCCAAGTATGCAACCATTAAGTCCTTCACAACATGACACGTAAGTTGTCCCATGGTTACCCTCCTCATGGCTTTCTAATCCCTAAAATTGTGTCTGAAGTTCAGCCGGGCTCGAAAGAGCAGGCTCTTTACCGCGCTGATTGAAAGGCCCATTACTGTGGCGACTTCGGCATAACTTAGTTGATGATAATCCCTTAGCAGCAACACTGTTCTTTGATTTTCGGGCAACTTGGATAAAGTGTTCTGAATTTCTTGGGACAATTCCTTTTGCCGGTAATGCAAAACCGGATCTTCACCCCAATGTTCAGTTGGGTGCAGCAGTTGGTCGTCATAGGCAGTATCAAATTGGTTTCTATTGCGGGTGACATAGTCCAAGTACAGGTTTCTGGCTATTTTAAACAACCAGGAAGAAACATAATCAATTTTTTTGCCGGCAATAAGGGATCTGGTTGCCCGGTAAAAGACTTCTTGCGTCAGGTCCTTGGCCAGTTCCGGGTTGCCGCTGAGCCGCAGCAAATAAGCTTTAATTGCGGAAACATATTTGATATATATTTCCTCAAGATTTTCTTTCCCAGGTGATTCTTTTTGCTGCAACACCGTCACCTCCGGCACAGCATCAGGCTAGCCTGCCCTTTCAATAATATAAACTCAACACTGTGAAAAAAGTTGCGGGAAAAAATAAAATTTCGTTTTTTCGCAGGGAAATTAGAGATGTTGATTGAATAAAAAAACCAGTCCCTTCAGGGATAATATGTGGTAAGTGTATGGAGGTTCGCAGCAAAATGACAGCTTGGCAGCAGGAACTGATTTCCCTATTTCGCACTTCGCCGGTAGCAAATTATTTCGGTATGACCCTGGAATTTGGCCTTACTGGCAATTCATTAGTATCTTTGCCTTATAATCCTAACCTCAACCATGCCATGGGAGGGGTACATGGGGGAGTGGTTGCTACCCTGTTGGATTGTGCCGGGTGGTTTGCCTGTGCCGCCAGGCATGAAGGAATATGGATCGCTACCTCAGAGTTCAAAGTAAACTTGCTGGAGCCGGCCGTTGGCCGCGACTTAAGAGCAGAAGGCCGGCTGGTTCGGGGTGGCCGGCGATTGGATGTGGCGGAAATGAATGTCACCGATCAGGAAGGGAAACTCTATGCAGTAGGGCTTGGTACTTTTGTAGTCCGTGAAGACCTCCCGTTTAGAATGGACTCCAGGCAGGGGTTGGGCTATTTTAAATGAGGCCTTGGCTCCAGTAGGAATGGCCGCAGGTGAATGTGGTAATGATCTGGGATTTTTCGCATCTTTTCGTCGACATAACCGCTGCCGAACAGCTTCCGTAATTTGGCGATCATGTGCTCTCTTTCCTCTGGGGTAGGGTGAGGGGTATGGCGTTTCAATACTGCCATGGGTACTCGGCAGATTTTACAGTCAGCGATCCAGCAAAGATCATCTTCGTAGTGCCAGTGGGTGATCCGTTCTGCTTGACATAGTTCACAGGTCATGTTTCCACCCCATTATTCCTTAATAATAAAATCTTACCACCATCACAAGTTGTTTGCTATGTTTTTAGTTGTTTTACCGCTCTGTTAGTTGAGTTGGTGGAACTTCTTGGCATGACCGAAGAGGATATCCGCCGGGACTTCAGTGTCCTGCGCCACTGCGAGCTCCTGCGAGCTTCCCGGGAGGGAGATAAGGTTTATTTGATTCCCTGCTAACCTGTACCTAGCCAATGCCATTTCCCCCAATATGACATTATTCGCCCGGAAAAAACCGGGCATTTATCTGGGCCGAATTTAGCTGCCCCGGTGTTATTGTAAATACTTTGTTACTATATCAGGTATTCAGAATTCAGACCCCCACGCCGCTTATCGCGGCACCATCAGAGGGATGAAAAAATATGACAAGCTATTTTCAGGGCAGAATACTTCGAGACGTTCAACTGGGTCTTGGCTTTTTGCGGGGGATTGTTTCCCTCGCTCGTGCTTAGATTCGACCAGTTCTTGGCTCCGGTTTACCGGAGCCAAGAACTGGTTAATCCCATAGGGGGCCAGTTAATACAGAGGCGTAGCCGCTCTTTTATCCCGCCGCTTTAAAGAAGCGTAGGCTTAAGAGCGGGTAGCCATCTGTGATAAACCGTTCTTTCGTTCTGTCCTCTGACTTCTGACTCCTGTTATAATGAGCAAGGCCACTAATTATTCATTGATTTGCCGTGGCCTCAAAGCGAATTTCATACTCGGCTTCATTGACTGCAATCAAATTTTATTCCTCGCCGAGTATATTTTCGCCGGTTCTCTCATTCTGCCTCCTGACTCCTGGGTAGTTACTTTGTCTGTACTTATTTCAGTTTAAGGAAGTTTGTGCTAATCTTGAATTGTTATGTGTCAACATTCCTGGACTCTCGCGAATAATAAACGAAAAGAGGCTGTATTAAAAATGATCGCAGCAGCAAGGGGCGTATCCAATTCGGAGTATGGAAGGAGTATGTTTCTTCTTGTCATTACGGCGCTGATGTGGAGCATGGGAGGCATGCTGATTAAATGGGTTGATTGGCACCCGATTGCAATTGCCGGCATGCGCAGCGCTATTGCGTCAGTTGTTCTTATTGCTATCTGCCGCCGGCCGCGTTTTACCTGGTCTTTTGCCCAAATAGGCGGAGCCGTTTCCTGTGCTGCAACTTTAATCCTATTTGTGATGGCCACCAAGATGAGCACTGCTGCTAATGCAGTTCTTTTGCAGTATTCTGCTCCCATTTATGTGGCTTTGTTTGCGGTCTGGTTTTTAGGCGAAAGAACGACCCGCCTTGACTGGATCACTATCCTGGCTGTTATGCTTGGCATGGTAATGTTCTTTCTTGATGACCTAAGGCCTGGCTATTTCTGGGGAAATATCCTGGCTATTTTAAGCGGAATAAGCTTTGCTGCTCTGGTGATGTTTATGCGGAAGCAGAAGGACGGGTCGCCTGTGGAGACGGTAATCCTAGGGAACATCCTGACCGCATTACTTGCCCTGCCATTTATGTTTGGGTCGGCCCCCAGCGCTGCGGGTTGGGCTGGTCTTGGTCTTTTAGGGGTGTTCCAGTTAGGGCTTCCTTATGTGCTGTACTCTCGGGCCATCAAGCATGTCAAGGCACTGGAGGCTACTTTAATCCCTGTTATTGAACCAATAATGAATCCCATCTGGGTCTTTATTGCAATAGGTGAAGTGCCTGGGCCGTGGGCCCTGCTGGGAGGAGCTATTGTGCTGGTTTCGGTTACTGCCCGCTGCCTCTTGAGCCTTGGCCGAGCTAAAGCTGCTGCCGAGACAGGGCACCTGGCTCAGGAGCAGTGTGGTGTAAGTTAGAATTTATGCCGGCAAGATCTTATAAGGGGCAGGTTTCCCTTTGGAAAAATCAATATTCTTGGACCACCAGAAGTGAAATAATATACTCGGCAAGGGATAAAATTGCATTATCCTAATGAAGCCGAGTATGAAATTCGCTTTAAGGCCACGGTAAATCAATGAATAATTAGTGGCCTCGCTCATTATAACTGACAGGAGGCGAAAAAATGAAGCGAAGTATTAAGGCTCCTAGGGTACAGCCTTGAACTGCAAGGGCTGGATTCAGGAAGCCGCTCTGCGGATGTTGATGAATAACCTGGACCCGGAAGTAGGGGAGGATCCGGATAACTTAATTGTTTACGGCGGCTCCGGTAAGGCTGCCCGGAGCTAGGAGTGCTATGAAGCCCTTGTCAAAACCTTAACAGAACTGGGCAATGATGAAACAATGCTGGTCCAATCAGGCAAACCGGTGGGGGTCTTTAAGAGCCATCCTGATGCCCCTAGGGTGCTGATTGCCAACTCCAACCTGGTCCCCCGCTGGGCTACCTGGGAATACTTCTGGGAATTGGAGAAAAAAGGCCTGATCATGTTCGGCCAGATGACTGCCGGCAGCTGGATCTATATTGGCAGCCAGGGCATTATTCAGGGCACCTATGAAACTTTAACGGAACTGGCCAGGCAGCATTTTAACGGCAGCCTGGCAGGCAAGTGGGTGTTAACCGGCGGGATGGGCGGTATGGGGGGGTGCTCAGCCCCTGGCAGTTACCATGAATGGCGGGGTTTGCCTCGACGTGGAAGTTGACCGGACTCGGGTTGAACGGCGCAACAGACAGAAGTTTTGTGATGAAATGACCGAAAGCCTTGATGAGGCTGTCAAAATGGTTCAGGAAGCGGCAGCTGCCCGGAAGCCATTATCGGTGAGCCTTGTAGCTTCTGGGAGGCGCCTAATTACACCTACTTATGTTATCATTTCTTGCAATGGGAGGCTGAGGACTGTGACACTCACAGAAATGAAGGTTGCAGATTTTTTACAGGAACTTGCCTCGGATTCGCCGGCGCCAGGCGGCGGGAGCGTTGCTGCCCTAGCCGGTTCTCTGGGGGCGGCCTTGGCAGAGATGGTGGCCCGGCTGACAAAGGACTCGCCTGAACAGACTCAGGAGATCGTTGCCAAAGCCCAAGCCTTGAGGGCGAGGCTGGCTGCGGCTGTGCAAGAGGATACGGAAGCCTTTAACAAGGTAATGGCTGCATTTAAAATGCCGAAAGCCACGCCCGAGGAAAAGGCCGCCCGCACTGAGGCCATCCAGAGGGCCTTCCGCGGGGCGGTGGAGGTTCCTCTTGCAGTAATGGAAGGATGCCTGGATACCTTGCGCCTGGCTAAAACCGTCGTGGATACAGGGAACCCCAATGCCCTGTCGGATGCCGGGGTGGCCGGCCTGGTTGCCCAGACCGGTGTAAGAGGCGCTTATTACAACGTTTTGATTAACCTGCCTTCCATAAAGGATGCGGTCTATGTTGAAGAGGTCCGGGCCAAGATAGCCCATCTGGTGCAGGAAACCGAAGGATTGGCTGCTGGTATCCACCAATCTGTTGTGGAGAGGTTATCCAACTAGAGCCATTTATTTTTTGTCAGGAGATTAAGCCGATTTTGGCTTAGTCTCTTTTTTTTCTCGGGGACCGGGCTACACCAGGCAGCCTGAATTTAAAGCGCAGGCAGGATAATAGAGGTTGTTAACGAAATGGTTCCTAAGGAGGAAATCAGGCTTCTGGAAATGGCATAAGGAGGGGAAAAGGCATGACTGGGAATGATTGCAATGGCGAAAAAAAACAAGGCTCCGGAATTATCCGGATTAAGGATACGGTTCCAGGGTCAGAAGTCAAGGGATGCCTGGCTGTGCGGCAGGTTTATGTTCGGCAGAACCGCAACAAGCCAACTGAATACCTGGACTTAAAACTGCATGACGGGGAAGGGGAAGTGGCTGCCAAGCGCTGGGACCATGCCGGGGAAGCGCCAAACATAGGGGAGGTGCTGTACATAGAGGCAAAGGTGGAAACCTACCAGGGTGCACGCCAGTTAAACATTACCAATTGGGTTAAAGCAAAAAAAGGCGACTATCCCCAGGGGTATTTTTTGCCTAAGTGCCCGGAAGACCCGGCTGAACTATGGAAAAAAGTCTGCCGGCGGTTGCAAGAAATCGGAAACCCATCCTTACAAGCCCTTGTTGAACAGATCCTGACGGATCAGGAGTTGGTAGCCCAAGTTAAAGAGGCGCCTGCCAGTATGGGGCACCATCATGCTACTCTGTCTGGGCTCTTGCAGCACATATGGCACACCATGCAAAAAGCTGACGGACTAGCGGCCGGTGATTTTGGGGTGCCTGTCGATCGGGATTTGCTGGCTGTGGGGTGTTTCCTGCACGATATCGGCAAGGTTCGGGAGTACACCTGGGAAGGCGAGGCGATTGGGCGTTCTGACCCCGGAATGTTGTTGGGACATATTGTCATGGGTCTGATCATAGTCAATCAGGTGATTGACCGGGTGTCCGGCTTTCCGGAGGTCTTACGTTGGAAGCTCTTACATATGGTCGCTAGCCACCACGGAACTTTAGAATTTGGATCCCCTGTGGTCCCCTTGTTTCTGGAGGCCGAAATCCTGGCCAGGGCTGATGATGCCGATGCCCAGCTGTTCAAATTTGCTCAGGCTTTTGCAGAGACCTCCAAAGGGGACAGGTGGTCCCCTTATATCCGGACCTTGGGGCGGCAGGTTTGGGTTAGTGAAGAATAGGGGTCCCAGCGGCTCAAGGCATCCATATTGGTGAACCCCTTGCCATCAATTACCGCTTCTTAAAGGGTAGGAAGATTTAGAGGAGAGAGCGAATACAATATTCGGTTTGTCTTCTTAATACATACTTCCTTGGAGGAGGACCTAAGTCTTGAAGAAGTGGGCGTTTCTCCTTGGGACGGCAGTAGTAACAGTCTTCCTAAGCTTGTTTGTCTTAGCGGGACCAATGGCAGCAACAGAGCAGAATGTGTTATTAACCCTAAACGGCGCCCTATTGTATGGTGATGCGGAGCCTTATGTCGGGGCTCACGGGCGAACAATGGTGCCGGTGCGGTTGGTGGGGGAGGCCCTGGAAAGCAGGGTATCCTGGAACAATGCCAAGCAAGAGGTCAATGTCACCAGCGGTGATCGCCTTGTTACCCTTTGGGTTGGTAAGAATGAAGCTACTGTCAACGGTCAGCGGGTGAAGCTGGATGCACCACCGGAGATTTCTCGCGGGCGGACCATGATCCCTCTCCGATTTGTAGCTGAGCATATGGGTGCGGAGGTGTGGTGGAATCAGTCCAAGAAAACAGTAGATATCCAGGCTTCCTGGGTGCCGGTGCGGGAAGTGGTGGTGTTCGGCCAGGAGACGGCTTTACGGAAGGAGCCTCAGAGCGCAGCCAGCAGGTTGGCTGACTTGCGTTCCGGGACAAACCTTGCCGTGTTAGCAAGATATGATGAATGGTTTTTAGTTGAAACTGTGAATAGTGATAAAGTACAGCAGGGATGGGTAGAGGCTAACAGCTTAGCCATCCCAAACGAGTATGTGCCTGTTGCCAATAAGCCCGGCAAAGCTCTGGCAGGTAAACTAATTGTGCTGGATCCCGGTCACGGCAACTTAATCCAGCCAGGAAACTGGTCTAACCCCGGGGCTGTTGGCCCCAGGGGAACCGCAGAAAGAGATGTGGTAATGGATATTGCCCAACGGACCAAAAAGTTGTTAGAGGCGGAAGGGGCCAAAGTCATCCTGACTCATTCCGGCAGCACTACACTCAACCAGGCCGGCAGGGCTCAGGTGGCAAACCGTGCTAAGGCGGATGTGTTCATTTCCATCCATGCAAATGCTTCTATTGATCCCAGTCTGGCAGGAACTGCCACCTATTACTACCGCCCTGCAGGTGCTGCGAATACTCAGTTGAGGCAGAACCGGGACAGGTTAGCCGCATTAATCCAGGAAGAGGTGGTCAAGCAGCTGGGTAGGTGGGACATTGGCCTGATTGAAGCAGATTTTACGGTAATACGGGCTACTACAATGCCATCAGTGCTTTTGGAAACAGCCTTCATCAGCAATCCGGCAGAAGAGTTGCTGCTGGCTGATCCGGCTTTCCGCCAGCGGGCGGCCCAAGGGATCCTTAACGGTCTGGTCCGGTATTTTAACAAATAATGATGACGAAACAGCATCCATCACGGGTGCTGTAATTTTGATGACGCGTTGCCGCAAACCGGGCAGTTAGGGCTGGGCTGAAGAGGGATGGTCTCAAACTGGGCTTCCAGAGCGTCAAACAGCATTAGTCTGCCTTTCAGGGGAGTGCCGATACCCAGGATTAATTTCAGGGCCTCATTGGCCTGTAACACCCCGATCACCCCAGGGAGCACTCCAACCAGGGGGATGGGTTTTTTTTCCGCTGGGACCCCGGAAAACAGACAGTTATAACATGGACCTTCCGGGGGGATAAAAGTAGTGATTAACCCTGTAAAATGGCTGACTCCCCCCTCGATTAAGGGCTTATTCAGCTTAAAACACGTTTTGTTCAGGAGGTGCCGGGTGGCAAAGTTATCAACAGCGGCTACCACCAGGTCATAGGGGGCCATAACCTCCTCAACGTTTTCCTCATTAAGGGTCAAGAAATAGGTGTTGATTGTGGTGCCAGGGTTAAAGGCCGCAAGCTTTTCCTTGGCGGAATCCACCTTGGGCCGGTTCAGGTCTTTTTCCCAATGGAGAATTTGCCGCTGCAGGTTAGAAAGTTCAACTCTGTCGCTGTCTACCAGCCCTATGGTTCCAACTCCGGCAGCTGTCAGGTAGTAAGTTGCGGGGGAACCCAGTCCCCCTGCGCCGACTACCAGTACCCTGGCTGCGAACAGTTTTTGTTGGCCAGGCTCTCCGATAGCCGGCATGATCAGTTGGCGTTCGTACCGCTTAAGAATTTCCGCCGAAAAAGACATTTAATTCACCCCTTCATACTAAAAAATCATTCTTCCTTGGATAAAATCCTGAGTCCGAACATCCTGGGGATTGGCAAAAAATTCTTCGGTATTGCCTTTTTCCACCAGACTGCCTTGGTAAAAGAAAAGGGTTTCATGGGTTATGCGTTGGGCTTGCCAGATATTGTGGGTAACTAGCACAATGGTTGTTCCCTGCTCCCGGTTCAACTCGCTGATTATGCGTTCTAGCAATTCTACATTTGCCGGATCAAGGTTAGCGGTTGGTTCATCCAGCAGCAGAACAGGCGGGTTAAAGGCGATAGCCCTTGCCAGGGCTACCCGCTGGGCCTCCCCTCCGGATAGGGTGCCGGCATTCTTATCCTTTAGGTCCAGCATGCCAACCTTTTCTATAATAGGTAAAGCTTGATCAACGGCTTGTTTTTTTCCCATCCCGCGGGCTCTGAGTCCATAGGTTACATTTTCCAGTACCGAAGCGTTGAACAGGATGGGCTTTTGGAATACCAGGGTCGCTAACCTTCTCCATTCCAGGGGAGGGCTGGCCTTGACTGGTTTTTGGTTCGCGGGATGATAAAAGGCGATTTTTCCGGCGGAAGGCTCTTCAAGACAGGCCAAGAGCCTAAGCAAGGTGCTTTTGCCAGCGCCGCTTGGACCAATAATGCCATATATTCTATTCCCAGATAGTATTAAGCTATCAATCCGCAAAACATCTCGGTCATAGCGTTTTACCACTTGAGACAGGATGAAAACGGCATTTTTCATTGGGATTTCTCCTCTTGCAGGAAGTGTAACAGGCTGTTAAAAACAAAAGCGATGAATAAGAGAACTATCCCAAGGCTAATCGCCAGTTCAAAATTACCCTGGCGAGTCTCCAGCACGATAGCGGTGGTCATAACCCTGGTATAGCCTTCAATGTTTCCCCCTACCATCATAACTGCGCCTACTTCTGCCACAACTCGCCCAAAACCCGTAACAAAGGCGCCGGTTATTGCATAGCGGGCTTCAACCAGGATGGTCCAAGCAGTCTGCCACTGGTTGGCGCCAAGAGTGACGGCTGTCTCAAGGACCTCTTTTCCTTTCTGCCGGATACCCATCATGGTCAGGCCAGTAATAATTGGAATAGCTAGGACCGTCTGAGCAATGACCATGGCGGAGGGTGTCCATAACAGCTCCAAGACCCCGAAGGGACCGCTGCTGGACAAGAGTAAGTATATCACCAAGCCGGCCACTACCGGGGGCAGGCCCATCAAGGTATAAATAATTTTAGTAAGCCAACGGACCCGACGGGGCGGGCAGAGCCCTAACAGCGTACCCAGGGGTACGCTAAAAAGCCCAGCAATAAGTACCGCCAGGCCGGATACTTTTAAGGACAGGCCGATAATCTGCATTAGTTCCGGATCAAAAGACCCGATCAGAATTAGAGCGTTTTTTAATTCAGCTAAAAATACCATTCATAACCCCCTGTATGGCGGAACCAATGCAATAATATAGCTTTTGGCAGCTAGTTGGCAGGCTTGGCATTCGGGGTAAACAGCCTGCTGCCGGCTTTTGTGTATTCTCCAATCAAAGCCTGTCCATGGCTCCCGGTCACGAACTGGATTAATTGGAGGGCGCCTTGATAATTTACTTTAGGGTGTCTTGCCGGATTGACAGCCATTATTCCGTACTGGTTAAACAACACCGGATCTCCCTGCAGGAGGATAGCTAACTTTAAAGTCTTCTGCATCGAAAGATAAGTTGCCCTGTCGGTTAGGGTATAGCCCTGCATCTCGGAAGCAATACCCAAGGTTTCGCCCATTCCCTGTCCAACCGAAAAATACCAGGGGCTGGTAGGATTAATTCCAATTCCCTGCCAAATTGCGGTTTCTTTCATATGGGTGCCCGAATTGTCTCCCCGGGAGATAAACCGAACCTGTTTTTCGGCAATAGCCTTAAATCCTTCTCCTGCAGTTGGGTAATCCTGGATCCCTGCCGGATCCTTAACAGGTCCTACGATAATAAAATCATTATACATGACATCATGCCGGTCAACAAAAAAACCTTCCTTCACCAAGGCTAACTCCTGGTCTTTGGCATGAACCAGGAGGACATCCACATCTCCCCGCTTCCCCAGTTCTAAAGCAGCCCCGGTTCCTTTTGCCAGGATCTTGACCTGATACCCGGATTTTTTTTCAAAGGCTGGAACCAGGTAACCTAATAAGCCCGTGTCATAAGTGCTGGTAGTGGTGGCGAGGATTATTTCTTTTTCCTTGGAGCCATGCAGCCGGGCCTGCTTTTGTCCTGTTAAGGCATAACCGGCAAAAACCATGGCCAGGAGGATAATAAATACAAAACCGAGCCGCCATTTTTGGTTCATCTTAGCACCTCAAAATCAACCATAATTAAAGAGTCTTTGTAACTACAGGAGTCAGGAGTCAGAATGC
>JBFLXH010000047.1:0-18924 GCA_040757295.1 Bacillota bacterium
GATCATTTCCTTTCCTCCCATACGCTGTTTTGTGTCCAACTACAGTGTACAGGAAAGTTTGATCGGGTGGTCAATTCTTCGCTGATCAAATGGCTAAAAATGGTACATTTTTAGTTTAGCAAATACAGTCTATCTTTTTCCTCCAACCGGATACCCTTTTTCGAGTTTGTTATAGTTAATTTTTGAAGATGAGAAAAATGGATAACCGCTGAATATATCGACAGATGGGTATGTTTATTTAAAAATGGGACAAACCTGGACCATCAAAGAGATACTTTGCATATACAAAATTATCTAATTACTACATTTGCCTTTTTAAAAGTATAAAGTTCGGATTATTAGTTTTGGAAGAATGGAGGGAGGCTTATCCACGACAGAGAACATATTGAAGATAACTGCTCTGAAAAATTAGAATATCTTTACAGTGCGATAGGCGACGTTCAGGAAGTTATCAGGTTTACTGATACAAAATCCGGGGTAGTTTTTGTCCTCGTGATGGCTCTATTAGCGGCTGCAGTAACACTTACCGATAAATACTTATCATTGTTGGAACAGCTTTACCCTTTTTCAAAAGGAATCGCTGTTGCCGGTTCCACATTGTCGGTTTTATGCTTATTTATTGCACTAATCCTCTCGTTTCGTTCTATCAACCCTTCAAATAACCCTAATGAACACATTAATATTGGTGACTGGTTGGACAGGCCTCCGTTACAGTATTATCTGACCGGTTTGGTCCCTGCTATGCGCTGGGAAGATTATTTATGGGATCTTAAGGATTCTAAACTAAACGTTTCTGCAAGTGATTATTACAATGTTTTAATGAAAAGTGCCAAGCAAGATTTATTACAATCATTGACGTGCGAACTATTAAAACTTTCTTACATAAAGGAAAAGAAGATTCATCGTAGCAAAGCCTCTCTAAAGTGGATTGAAGTATGCATTTGGGTTGCTGGTTTAACGGTTGTTGGGATATTGTTGACAGAGAATTTCGCTAACATTCCCTTCAGGCATTTTGGAAGCATTAACGTAAATGCTATTTTTTGGCTTATGGTTGGCCATATTATCGGTGATTTTTAGTTACAGACAAATTGGCAAGCGGCAAACAAGTCGATGGACTGGTTTGCCTTAGTAAAACATAGTGTTGTGTATACAGCAACTATTTACGTAATGTCGTTAGTGTTAGGAGCGATATCTATAGTAGGGATAGGATTAGTCTTGTTATCCCACGTACTGATAGATAGGGGAGGACTGGTAAGATGGTGGGTAATAAGCATTAATAACGGGCAACTGGATAATGTTTGGTTAAGATTTATGGTAGACCAGAGTTTACATATTCTAGTTTTAATAGGGGTTTTATTAATATAACGAGTATAGCGAGGTGATACTGGTGTCCAAAATTAAGTCTTTCGGTGAAATTTTTGATTCTGTCTATGCCAAACCAGAGAAAAAATATGGGGAAATTTTATTAGGTGAGATGGGGGAAATCAAAAAATCCTTTACTACAGGGTTAGGTCATCCTGAATACCAGGCTGTACAATTTGGAGAAATCGTACCAGGAACGTTAATAGTATTTTTTATAGACATCCGAGGTTTTACAAAATTGGCGATAGCGCTTGATAACGAGGAATTGATAAAAATTCTCCAAGCCATTACGATAGCTTCCATATATTCCATCCGTCAATTTGGCGGGTATGTAGCAGAATTCACTGGTGATGGAGTAATGGCCTTTTTTGGGGGGCGAAGCTCAGTTACAGCCACTGATGCTTTATGTTCTCTTAAAGCATCGGCCTCCATGATGCAAGGTATAAAAGAAACCGTGAATAAACACTTAAATAGTACGGTTGACGAAACCGTTCGAGTTGGTATGGGCTTGGAATTTGGAAATGTGTTGTGGACAAGGCTTGGCATAGACGGGACAAGCCAGGTGAAGCCTGTTTCCGAAATTTCATTTGTTGCCGGGAAAAATTCCGGTCAGGCAAAGTCTTGGGAAATAATAATCGGTAAGAATCTTGCTGAGTGGGTACCCGATGAGTTTAAAGAAAAATACCCGGCTTACTTATTCCAAAAAGATGGGAGAACATATGAATATGCTCGGTATCTTCTAAAATGGCAGAGTTTTAACTCGGCTTATAATTCAAATGCAAGCCAACTTGAACAGAGATTGCTCAAGAAAACATTGCCTGTATTACCTATGGTTGTCCTCTCAAGTAACGGAACCCTTACATCTGTCTCTTCCACTAAGCAAAGCGGTGGTCCCAGACCGCTAAAAGACCAACCATTTTTCTAGGAATTGATGAAGAAATGAAATGGTACGAAATTGATAAACCCCGAGTTGTTTGGGAGTATGAAAAAATTAGATCCAAATATCCCTCTTTCAAACTAAATAAATACGAGCAGAAATTAGCCTGGGAAGGCGAAGTTAATGTTATCCCTGCTGGTCTACAAGAGCCTCCGTTACAGATTCGGGTAATTTGCCCTGAGGGATACCCGGTCAGGCCTCCCGATGTTTTCCCAATTTCACCGGAAATCCCAAAAGAAATGTGGGGGCACAAGTGGCACAGGTGGGAAGTGGGGAAATTGTGCTTTGTTAATCCCTCGGATTGGTGTGTCGGTTACAATATTGCAGAGGTTATAGAGAAAATCGAAATGTGGTATTTCAACTTTTTGGCATTTAAAAATGGGTTGATCGACAAAATGCCTGATGTAGGATGGGCTAATGTGGAAGTTAAAGGAGACGAGTAAAGGTGGGCCTTTTTTCTTGCCTACTTATTGGGAAAGAACTCTTAAAATTAATAAGACAATGCCAAAAGCAGTGGGGATATATTAATGGATTTGTAAGAGATGGAGTTGCTGGAGCTTTTTCGGCGGATATAGGAGGCGAAACACCTGCACTATGTCTTGCATCAATTATTGTATTGAAAAACAGGCTAGTATCCGAAAACTATCAGGAAAAGGCCTTTTACTGGGTGCTTGTGGAAAAAAGTTTTATTAATAAACTTAACAAAGATTTCGTAATTGATTTTGATACACTAGAACCATATATACCTAATGAGTTAGCGGGTCTTATTAGCAAAGAAAACCATTGTAACTTATTACTGATTAACCTAACGAACGAGAATAATATCACTTTTGCAGATATCTTCAAACACAAAGACAAACAACTTATTGTTGCTGGAGAAGTGCAAATTTTGGAAGAAGAGCCGTCCCCGTTTGAACGGATAGATGGACTGGCACCGTTGGAAGAAATGAAAGAAAAAAGTGTTGCCATTGTTGGCCTGGGGAGCGGCGGTTCTTTTACAGCAATGGAACTTGCCGCGAACGGGGTGGGAACTTTACATCTATTTGACAAAGACAGGCTTTCCACTGAAAACATTTTCAGGCATATTTGCGATGTTCGTGACTTGGGTAGAAAAAAAGTTGATGCCGTAGAAGAAGTAATCAAGGAACATTTATTATCGCCAAAAATACATAAGTACTCTGAGAATATTGTTTCTTCCCCGGATAAGTTAAGAGAAGTTGTGCAGGAAGTAGATATGGTCATATGCGCTACGGATAATACAGAATCGAGGACAATGGCCAATTATATATGTGTAGTCGCTAACAAACCTCTGATACTGGTGTGCAGTTTTGACAGCGCCAGAATAGGTGAAATTATACAGGTTTCCCCGTATAAATCCGCCTGTTACGAATGTACTAGAATTCATTTGAAAGAACAAGGAGCGTTAATCGAAGATAATAATGAAGAGCGTTTGGCACCTTACGGCTCTCAAACTAAAGACAATTCTATTAGTAGAGGAACTAGGACCGATGTTCTTATTGTAGCCGCAATGGCCGCCAAGATTGCGCTTATGGCTTTGGCAGGAGACAGTAACCACACATTAGGAAAATTACCTTACAACTACATTACATGGGGTGCTACAAGGATAACTGAATTTCCGAACCCATACAAGTTTGATATGCCGTTTGTAACTCTTTATTGTAATTACAGTATCCATCCCAAATGCCCAATTTGTGGGGACCTTCAGCTAGAACTAGTTGGTATTGACATTGAGGAGAAATATTATGAAATCATACACAAGTTATCTTCAGAAGAAGTTAAGATCGCACAAACCAAAACTTGAAGTTGATAGCAATGTAATTAGGTTTATTATCGAAACTACAAAGGGTTCCCCCAGTTTTGAAACAGGTGGTATACTGATGGGCGTCGATTCTGAGCCATTAACGGTAAAAATTACCCACGCATCGTTACCAGGCCCCAAGGCTTTTCATTCAAAGACAAAATTTCTTAGAGATACAGAATACTGCAAAAAGGTGCTACAGGAAAAGTACGAAAAATATGGTGTGGATTATGTCGGGGAATGGCATAGCCACGTCTTACCCATAAGGGGGATGAGTGGAGGAGACTTTAACACTATTGTTTCAATTATGTCAGATCCGTGCTATGATTTTAATGCTTTCGCCTGTATAGTGTCTGTTTTATATAATAATGAGGTTGAACTTAAGGGATACATTTCCCACAGAGATTATGTATACCCTGTTAAAATTGACATCGTCGTCAACCTAGAGCCTGATACTGGCTTCAGGCAGGAATAGTGCTTTTGGCTTAATTGAGAGAGATTCTCCTTCCATCATAAAAATCTTCCTTACGAGACGCAACCGCCGTTTCCGAAAAGTGTGCGATACTAGCCCTTGGTTACCGCTGATAGGTAACGGCCTTGCGTAACTTAATGCTACCAAGCAGGCAACTAGGGTTGGTCAATACCCCTACTCTAAGGGGGCAACACATCTCAAGCTCAGTTAACCCAAGATGGCATTTACGCCGATAATTTAGGCGATCACCCTTTTTCTTCCACGGGGTGTGTTCACAGAAACTGTCTGCTCCTAAGAAGAAAAGGATGGCGTGTAATTCGGGGCGGTGCAATGAACTTAAAGTTTGGTTGGCCTGATCTGCCAACAGACTCGGTTGAGGGGCATATGGCCAATGTCGTTTATGGTAAGCAACTACAGAAAAAGTGTTTAGAAGGGTAACACCATTGTCCGTATTTTTATTTGGGCGGGTATATGCCAGTATGAGACTAAAGAATTACTAACCTATCTTCCCCTAAGACGCTTTTATCTAAGATTTGATAGGCTTTGTTGGGTAAATTGTTTGAATCAGCTTTGTAATTTTGAATGGCTTGAGACGTTCGCTAGGAAAGGATTCTGGCTATGAAAATTAACAGTTTGCAGGAAAAAATCTTTCAAATTGGTGAAAAGCTGGTCAACTGCCAAGAAAACTGCGCTGGAGTAATTGTTGACAGGGAAAAAGGAATTATTCCTCGATGTTTGGTTCTTGAGGTCGTGAGTGATAAAGACAAGAACAATGAAGAAATAGGTTCTGTTATAGTTGGAATAAACCCTGGGAAATCAAAGGACGAAGAACGTAATTTTTACAGGAATATAGGACAGGATTATGAGCACTTGCTTAAATGTTGGGATACCTATATTAGACACCTCGAAATACTATAACTCCCTTCGAAAGTTAGTGAATGAGTTAGGCTTTACCGGTCCAATTCTGTGGACTGAACTGGTCAAATGCGAAAGCGAAACTCCTGGAGAACTGCCGCCCCTTCAAACCTTTCGGGACTGTACAAAAATTTTCTTAACCGAAGAACTGAAACTCATACCGGAAAACTGCCCGTTAATTGCGGTTGGCAAGCAAGTTTATAACGCACTTGCATACCGCTATCCTAGCCGAATTGTTATCGGCGTGCCTCTCCCAACCGGTTCATACGGTCATTTCCCAAAACTTTTTGATAATAGCGGAAAAGTGGTCCAGACTATAAACCCCCCTTTTAGGGAGCTCTGGGATGGAATAAGCGGAAAGGCGGTTTGGTTGTATTCTAATAAAGGCACCTATAGGTAAGCAGTTCTAACATCTTTAGCCCTTTAAGCAAGAGGTCTTCTTTTTCTGCGGGAGCAAACTCTATGAAATTCATAAAAGAATAATTTTCGGCTTAGAGTATGGAATATAGCGTTTTCCTGGCGGTGGCCCGGCAGCGGGAAAGGAATTTGTCCAGCGCAAGGCAGGCTTGAACGGTTGGGGCTAAGACATGGAAGAAGCTCGGGTTGTGGCTTGGTTTGTGGTAGGCCTGCGCCGTGAGGCAATTCGCTTAGCCAAGAAGCACAAATGACTGCGAGAACATGAGTTGCTCATTTTGAACCAACGGCTAAGAGATGATGCTGCCAGTGAGGAAGTGGCAGAGATGGTCGATACGGTAGCTGCCGATGCGTACACCCTTGCTGAAGTAGAGCAAAAATTATTCGTTGAAGAGAGGCTGACGCCACCGCAGAGAAAGGTGATACAAGCAACGATTCTCGATGAGGTTACGGAACAGGAACTGGCCAACAAAATGGGAGTGTCAAAGCAGGCGGTAAGCCGGATAAGAGAACGAGCGCTGAACAGGCTGAGGAAATATTTTGTCCTGGACAAGCCCGACCGGCAGGTGGAACCCCGTCAAGGATAGACAACCCCGCTTGAGAAACACGTGCGGACAGTTCCCGTGTCTTGACAGAAAAGTTGAGGTTGGTAGTGCGAGAGGAGGATAGCGAAGTAATGCCAGGAAAACAGGGAATCACAAACCGGGAATTTACCCGCTTGGAAAAGATTTTAGAGGAATTCATTTTTCTCCGGCGAATTACGTACTATGTGCTTAAGAGGCAAAATCTCCGGCAGGGCTCAATCAATCGGCCTATTGTATTTGGAGTGCAAGGAAGGGATGCCTTGGCGGCGGGCTCTTGCCCGTCACCTGCTTTTTTGCCTTAATTCTCTGAGGGAAGTGAAGGATTGCAATGGAGAAACCCAGCTGGACCACTTACTTTTTTTTATTTGTTGTTGCTGCTCTATGGGGAGCTTCCTGGGTGGCCGCCAAAATAATGGTGGCGGAAATCCACCCCTTTGTGGCCGGCAGTATCCGCTTTATTTTAGTCTTTTTGTTAATGTTTCCGGTGCTCTTGTGGAAAGAGGGGCGCCAGGGATTGCCAAGAAAACGCGACCTGCCCCTGCTTTTTTTTCAGGGCCTTACCGGAGTATTTCTTTATAATGTCTTTTTTCTGAAAGGAATGCAGACGACCACGGCTATCAACGGGTCTCTGATTGTGATGGGCTGCCCGGTGCTGACAGTGCTTTTTTCCACTTTGTACCTTAAAGAAAACCTGCGCAAGCTGCAGCTGGCCGGATTTTCCATTGCCATGTTGGGCGTGATGGTGGTGATCGGCCAGGGGTCCTGGGAAGCCCTAACCCATATCAAGTTTTATCCCGGAGACCTCTTGATTGCCCTATGTACCGTTGTCTTTGCTGCCTATAATGTCAGCGGCAAGGTGGCGGCTGGCCGGGTTTCTCCCCTGGGGATTACCACCTTTTCTGCCGGTTTTGGAGCTGTGATGCTTACTGTCCTGGCATATCCCTATTTTGACCTGGTTGAGCTATCGCAGGCGAGTTGGTCGGCCTGGGGAGGCTTATTGTTTCTGGTGGTGTTTGCCACTGCATTGGCTTTTGCCCTGTGGTTTGAGAGCATCAAGCGTATTGGGGCCAGCCGGGCAGCGGTATTTCTGTATCTGGTACCCGTAGCGGCCGCCTTGACGGCCATCTTAGTTTTGCATGAGAGAATCTATGCCTACCACATAATTGGCGGCCTGTTAGTTTTTTGCGGGGTATATATAGCGAACCACATCAGCCTGGGAGATAATAAAACCAAGGGGTTGGGGGAGATGCCTTCACCGGCCCGCTGATCGCAGATGGCTACCCGCTCTAATACCCCCGCTTTTTGCAAAGCGGCGGTAAAAGAGCGGTTATGCCCCTGCATTAACTGGCTCTAAGCTGAAGCAGGAGAAACCCCTGCTGCAGCTAAGACCCAGTTGAACCGCCTTGACCGCTCGGCGACTTAACTAATTTAAGGGGGAAACACCTAGAGTGAAAGTGCCAAATAGTATTCGCCTTGTAGCCCTGGATTTGGATGGAACAGTTTTGCGGGAAGATTTGCAGGTTTCAGAACGAACCAAGGAGGTTGTCCGGGCAGTACGCCGGCAGGGGGTATCAGTAGCCATTTGCACGGGCCGCATGTTTGCTACGGCTCTGCCCTATGCGCAAGAACTTGGGCTGGATCTGCCCTTGATAACTTACCAAGGGGCCCTGGTAAAAAGCCTGAACGGAGAGGTGCTGTACCGGCGGGAGGTGCCGCTAGAGCTTGCCCGCCAGGTTGTGCTGGAGGCCAGGGCCAATGGTTTTGCCGCCAACATGTATATGGATGACCTTTTACATGTAGAGTATTTAACTCCCCAGGGGGAAAAATATATCAAAAAGCTGGGGATCCCTTTTCGGAAAGTAGACGACTTATTGTCCTTATTGGGAAAAAACCCTACGAAGCTCTTGGTACTGAACGAAGAGGAGAAAATTGACGCTTTTGCCCAGCTCTGGCGGGAAAAATACGGTGACAGCCTCTATGTGACCAAGTCCCTGACTACCTATCTGGAATTCCTCCATCCCGAAGCTACCAAGGGCCGGGGCTTGGCGGCCCTGGCCGACTATCTGGGCATCCCCCGGGAACAGGTGATGGCAGTGGGAGATAGCTGGAATGATTTAGAAATGTTTAAGTATGCCGGCTTAAGCGTGGCCATGGGCAATGGGCCGGCAGATGTCAGGGCGATGGCCGATTATGTGACAAAGAGCAACGATGACGACGGAGTAGCCCTGGCTATGGAGAGATTTATTCTAAACTGTGCCTAAGGGCTATGCTATCAAGCTACCTACCATTTTTTGTTTGGTTTACCCTGGTAAATATCTCTCGATTACCGCAGCCATAAAGGGCCGGAAATCCTTCAAGTTTGCCCGGATAATCCGCAGCACCTCAAGATCATCCACATCATCATAGAGATGCACTGCTCGGTTCCTGAAGCGGGCCATTTGCTTGTAGGTATCTACCATATCCCGGGGAATTAATCCGTGCTGCGCCACCAGGGAAACAGCTTCCTGGTACGATTTCGGCAGTCCCCAGCCTTCTCTCACGATGACATGGGCGCAAAGATCCAGCATGGCCTCAATTGCTATTTGCAGCATGCGGGTTGCTGCAGCCGGCAGGATCTGATCAGCAGTAAATTCCTCTTCGGTCATGTTTTGGAAACGTTCCAGTTCTTTTAATTGGGCCCGCATGAATTGCAGCTTCTGACGAACCTTTTCCCGGTCCACTGTCACAGGAATTCGCTCCTTACCGCCAGATCGAAGTCGTGATAGATGGCTTGTAAGTCTGGCGCAAAATCGGCATGGCGTTTGATCACAATTTCCATGAAGTCTGCCAGTAAAATATGGTCGCGGACAAAGAGAGGGTGCCCTGTTTTCAACACTTGAAACTGGAGTCTGACCGGGACCTTATTTAAATTGATGACATTGACATCATCACTACGGCCTATGCCAACCAGTTCAGCCATTACTTCCAGCAGAGCATGCAAGTCCCATTCAGCCATGGGCATTGGCAGGACAGCCAGGTCTATGTCTGACAGGGGGGACTGGTAAGGAGTGCCGTAGGAGCCGTAAAGGTAAAGGGCCAGTATGTCACCCCGTTGGCGGCAGTAGTCGGCCATTTGGCCCAACTGGTCATCAGTCAAGCGGATGAGGGATGGTTTTTGGGAAAGGCGGGGCATGACAATTCCACTCTCCCCTTCGTAAAGTCTACGATCACCTATCCTATCTACTTCAACTATAATACCATAGATGGAGAAAAATGGGTAGCATGGGCATGTATTTCCTTAGACATAATACCCTCTCCCTCTTTTCCATTTCTATTAACACTTATCATTAATTTTCCATCCGGCCCTTTCCCGTAAAAATGTTCACTTTGCTATCCTGCCCTGTCTCGGAGCATTTTTTGCTAAGTGCATGTTTTTTACGGCTGTTTACCCATACTAGGAAGAGGTAATTCTTTGAATGATAATGGGAGGCAGGGCCATGCGTTTTACTGGAGACTATCACATGCATACCCGCTACAGTGACGGGCGGGCCACAATGAGGGAAATGGTGGAAGCTGCCAGGGCCAAAGGCTTGGAGGAAGTAGCCATTACAGACCACGGGCCCCACACAATCAGGATCGGGGTCCGCCAGGCCAATACCTATCTGGCAATAAAAAGCGAAGCTAAACTCCTGAATAAGGAGTTGGATAATATCAAGATTTTGGTGGGCGCTGAGGCCTCGGTTACCGGGGTAAACGGGGAAATCGATGTGCCGCCGGACATTTATCAGCGCCTGGACAGGCTCTTGGTGGGCCTGCATCCTTATGTGTGGCCTCACCTTTCCGGAATCGGCATGCTGGTAGGGAACCCTCTGCGCCGGTTGTCAAAAGGTCTCTACCAGAAAGCCATGAACACCAATACCAAGGCCCTGGTCGAGGTAATGAACCAGCACCCGGTAGATGTGATTACGCATCCTGGATTGGACATGCCGGTGGATATTGGCGAAGTGGCCAGGGCCTGTGCAAAGACAGATACCTTCTTTGAGTTTAATACCGGGCATTTTTATCAAACACCGGAAGAGATTAGGGTGGCTGCCAAGGAGGGAGTAAAATTTATCCTGAACAGCGATGCTCATTTTCCGGAAACCGTCGGCCAATTGGAGCAGGGATTGGCAGTTTTGGAGCAGGCTGGGGTGCCGGTAGAACAAATAGTGAATGTTGTCAATTAGCAGGAAACTTTTCCGGTAATGCCGAAAATATAAAGTGGAAAGGAGGGGTTCAAGGTGCCGCGGGAAGATATTGAACTGGTGATTATCACCGGGATGTCGGGTGCGGGTAAAACCCAGGCCGTAAGATGCCTGGAAGACCTGGGTTTTTTCTGTGTGGATAATCTGCCCCCTTCCCTGATGCCCCCTCTGGCAGAACTCTTTGGTCGCCGGGATAATGAAGTGGAAAAAGTGGCCCTGGTAATGGACATCCGGGGCGGCAGGTTTTTTGGCGGGCTGGCACAAGCCTTAAGATACCTGGACCAGGGAGGCTTCAAGTACGAAGTTCTATTTCTGGAAGCATCGGACGAAGCTTTGGTCCGGCGGTTTAAAGAAACCCGCCGTCATCACCCGCTGGCCCCCAAGGGCGGGATCCTGGAAGGGGTAATTGAGGAGCGGAAGCGGCTGGAGGAACTGCGGGGTGAGGCCAGTAAAATAATCGATACTTCTGAACTGACTCCCCAGCAACTTAAGGAGCAGATCAAGCAGCTGTTTGCTGCAGGACAGGACGGGCGGATGGCCTTAACCATCATGTCCTTCGGTTATAAATACGGTATTCCCCTAGACGCAGACCTGGTGATGGATGTCCGGTTTCTGCCCAACCCTCATTATGTAGAAAACCTGCGCCCTCTTACTGGGGAAGACCGGGAGGTGCAGGACTATGTAATGGCCTCACCGGTATCCCAGGAATTTTTGCAGAAGTTTTCCCACATGCTTTCCTTTCTGCTGCCCTACTATGTCCAGGAGGGGAAATCCCACCTGATGGTGGCGATTGGATGCACCGGCGGCCAGCATAGATCGGTAACATTAGCCAACCATACAGCTAAAATAATTGCCGAAAGCGGAGACTTCCGGGTTGCCGTACAGCACCGGGATTTGCACCGGTCCAAGCGGGGTGGAAGTGATGCAGAGGCTTAGGTGGCTCTATCCCGGCCTAAAGGTCAAGCGTTGGCTATTGCTGTCTTTTTTGGGTATGATCATGGCTCTGAGCGGGCTGGTATTGGCCCTAAACTCACCCAAGATTTATGAATTGGGTTTTAACCTGCGCCTCTTGATCTGGCAGGCTATTGGCCTTTTACCCTCACCATTGGCGGGAGCGCTGGCGATTGTTGCCGGCCTTTTCTTTGCTCTCCTCGGTTTTCACCGGTTGGTTATGTCAGTGATCAGGGCAGTATTGCCCCGAGAAGACCAAAATGTGATGGAACTTTTGTACAGCCGGAGGCTGTTGGAACGAGGCCCTCAGGTGGTGGCAATCGGCGGGGGAACCGGTTTGTCGGTTCTCCTCAGGGGGCTAAAACGCTATACCAGCAACATTACAGCCATAGTATCCGTGTTTGATGACGGGGGTTCCTCCGGACGGCTGAGAGGAGAGCTGGGTATTTTGCCTCCGGGGGATGTCCGCAACTGTCTGGTGGCCTTGGCCCAGACCGAAACCTTGATGGAAGATGCCCTGAACTACCGGTTCCACCAGGGCTCAGCCCTGGCTGGACACAATTTGGGGAACCTTTTGTTGGCTGGCCTGACGGATATCACCGGCGGGTTTGATCGGGCAGTACAGGAACTTAGCCGCTTGTTGGCCTTGCGGGGGCGGGTCTTGCCTGCTACTCTGGGCAATGGGGTGCTGGTAGCGGAAATGGATGATGGCTCCGTAGTTGAGGGTGAAACCAACATTAGGAAAACCGGGAGGTCTATCCGGCGCATCCGCTTACGCCCGGATAACTGCCGGCCCCTGCCGGAATGCTTGGCGGCGATTCAGAAGGCAGACCTGGTAGTCCTGGGCCCAGGCAGTTTATATACCAGTGTTCTGCCAAACCTGGTGATGCCGGAGATGGCTGAGGCCTTACGGCAAACCAAGGCCCCGGTCTACTACATATGCAACATCATGACAGAACCTGGGGAGACCAGTCTTTATTCGGTAGCGGATCACCTGCGGGCAATCCAAAGGCATGCGGGGCCGGTGGTGGATGGAGTGGTGGTTAACAGCAAGGCCGTCTCACAGAGCCTGTTGAAGAAATACCGGCAGGGAGGCTCCTCCCAGGTGGTGCTGGACCGGTCCGAAGTTTACCGCCTAAAAGTGGGGTTATTTAGGGCTAATCTCTTATCCGAGGAAGAAAAGGTGATCAGGCACCATCCCGACCGGCTAGCCCGGTTCCTGTTGTCTCAGCTGGCAGGGCCGGGGGACAACTATCGTCTGTTTGAACTGCTGGGGTTTTATTTCACAAAGCTATGGCGCCGCACATCTGTGTTGTCCGGTTGGCGGAGGTGAAACTGTGGCCACTTTTTCCACCAAGACAAAAAATGAATTAGCCCGGTTGATTCCGGTCAACCGTTGCTGCCGCAAAGCGGAATTGACGGCCCTAATCCTGACCGATGGGGATATTTGGCTTGATTCTAAGTCGGAGGCTGCCTTGACCCTGGCAACTGAAAACGCTGCTGTAGCCCGCAAGATTATCATGCTGGGCAAAACCTTGTTTAGCCTCCAGTCTACCATTTTGCTGCAGCGCAATAAGCGGCTGAAGAAAAAAAACCAATATATCATCAGCATTGGCCGCCAGCCTGGGGTTGTGGAGGCGTTGGCTGAATTAGGTTTGCCTGGGGAAGGGGTTTTGAGCCGGAGGCTGCCAAAACCTCCGCGTAAAAACTGCTGCCGCCGGTCCTACCTGCGGGGGATCTTTCTGGGTGCAGGATCCTTAAACCGGCCCGAGGGCGGCAACTACCATTTGGAGATAAATTTGCCTGACGAGGATTTTTGCCAGGCCGTTTGTCAGCTCTTGCTAAAGTTTGGCCTAAACCCTAAGGTCAACTACCGCAAGAACCGCTATGTGATTTATTTGAAAAACAGCGAAGAAATTGTGGATCTTCTCAACATTATCGGCGCCCATGCCGCCTTGCTGGATTTCGAAAACGCAAGGGTCATCAAGCAACTGCGCAATAAAGTGAACCGTCTGGTTAACTGTGAAACAGCCAATCTAGAAAAAACCGTTGATACAGGTATGCGCCAGTTGGAGAGCATAAAAAAGATAGCCCAGACCATTGGCCTGCAGAGCCTGCCTGAGGGACTGCGGGAAATGGCGGAGGTGCGCCTGGCTAATCCAGATGCCAGCCTGAAAGAGCTGGGTTACATGCTTTCCCCGGCCATAGGCAAATCCGGGGTCAATCACAGGCTGCGCCGTCTGGAGGAGATTGCCCAAAAGATTGAGGGAAATAAGAGGTAGAGAGGTAAGAGGATGCGAAGGCTAGAAAGGTATCCGGTGTCTGGCAAAAACTCCATGCATTACCGAGGGAGGTTGGCTGGTTTCTGGCGTGTAGTCTGGAATTTTCTAGTGATACAGCTGGTCAGGATCCTCCCGTCCCTGCGAATGAAAAACTGGTGCCTAAGGTGCCTGTTGGGCATGAAAGTAGGCCGTCATGCCTCCGTTGGGCTGATGGTCATGTTTGATATTTTTTTGCCCCATTATACCACCATTGGTGAGGATGCTATCTTGGGGTATAACTGCACTATTCTCTGCCATGAATTCCTGCCGCGGGAATACCGGATTGGCAGGGTAGAAATAGGGCCCGGGGCTCATATCGGGGCCAACACCACCGTCCTGGCGGGAGTAAAAATTGGGGAGGGCGCCGTGGTTTCAGCCTGCTCCCTGGTAAACCGGGATATTCCCCCTTATACCTTTGCCGGGGGAGTTCCTGCCAGGGTTTTGGGCTCCTTAAGGGAGGGTGAAGAAGATTAAAAATATCAGGGCTTTCCTTATAGAACTATTATTGCTTAACCCCTTCCGCAGATGGTTCCTGGTTACCCTGGCAATCATTAACCTAGCCGGGTCTGTTTACGGTTATTACTGGTACAGTCCTCAACTGGCGGTTACCCCCTGGTGGTGGTGGCCACTGGTTACTGACAGTCCTTTATCTACTACCCTGATGGCAGTAGTCGTGGGAGCTTTTTGGGCAGGCCGCCCCCTGCCTTTTTTGCCCTTGGTTGCTTATACAACCGTAATCAAGTATGGGGTCTGGGCGTCAGTAATTATTTTGGATTATTGGTTCCAGGGCGGAGAGCAGGACTTTATTCTTTGGATGCTTTTTTTATCTCACCTGGGCATGGCCCTCCAGGGATATCTGTTTTGGCGGCATTTGAAGGCTACTTGGAAGGAAGGGCTGGCCGCAGTCTTATGGATGGGACTAAATGATCTGGTTGACTATGCGGGAGGATTACATCCCAATCTCTATACACCCCAGCAGCTTCCCCTGGCAGCAGTAACGGGGATTAGCCTCACCATCTTATTAACAGTGACAATTTGGCAGAGCTGCAAAAATGGTCCAGACATGATGGTG
The DNA here is from genome assembly GCA_040757295.1 of Bacillota bacterium. Taxonomy (GTDB): domain Bacteria; phylum Bacillota; class PH28-bin88; order PH28-bin88; family PH28-bin88; genus JAGXSE01. The sequence continues at coordinate 15,071 of JBFLXH010000047.1, forward strand.
TCCCGGGGCGAATAAATATTTACCACGGTATCATGAGGCAGGAGATCGGCTTAGAGTAAGGAATATAATAAGGAAAGGGGACACACCTGCTGAAGCCCTGGCCTGTCTTTGGGGCCAGGAATGTCCCCAATTATTAAGAGAGAGGGCTGCCATGCAATGATACCGTTGTCTTGGTGGACCCGGCAGACGGAAAACCCTAATATTAGGAGTGGGTACGATGCGCATGGGAATGGGTCTTCACCTGGAACAGACGCAAAAGTTAATCATGACTCCTGAACTGCGACAGGCCATCGTTATCCTGCAGCTGTCCACTTTGGAATTGACCCAGTACCTCCAGCAGCAGCTGCTGGAAAACCCCGTTTTGGAAATGCGGGAGGAACCCTACGACAAAGAGGTAGAAGGGTCCGAACAAAAAGAAGAATCAGAAACTTTTGACGTAGACTGGGAGGAATATTTTCAAGACGGCTCAGACTTGGGTTTTATCCGCTCCCCCAGGGAAGAAGCAAAAGAGTACTCCTACGAAAACTATGTCTCTGACAACATGACTCTCCAGGAACACCTGTTGTTCCAGCTGAAAATGGCCTTGCCCCCCGGCCAAAGGCGGGAAATTGGCGAGTTCCTAATCGGGAATGTTGACGACTATGGCTACCTGCAGGTCTCTTTGGCCGAAACCGCCCGGTATTTTCAATTACCGGAGAATGAGGTTATGGAAGTCCTGCGGGTAATTCAAAGTTTCGACCCACCGGGTGTGGGGGCCAGGGACCTGGCAGAATGCCTCTTGATCCAGCTAAGCCAGGGTAATGTTTCTCACCCTCATGCAGAGGAAATAATCAAGCACCACCTGAAAGATCTGGGAGACGGCCGGATGGCAAAAATCGCCCGCAGCATGAACATTTCCATCCAAGAGGTACAGGAAGCAGCCGATTTGATTAAGACCCTGGATCCGAAGCCGGGACGCAGGTTTGGCGCCCTGAACGATGTAAGATATATTGTGCCTGATGTGGTAGTTGAACGGGTGGGCAAGGACTATGTGGTTTTGGTCAATGACACCGCAGCGCCCAGGCTGGGGGTCAATCCCTTGTATAAGGCCCTTTTGCGGCGCGATGCCTTCTGTGATCCGGAAACCCGCAAATTTATTGAGAGCAAGCTGAATGCCGCTGCTTGGGTGATTAAAAGCATTGAACAGCGGCGGTTAACCCTGTACCGGGTGGTCAATACCATTATCGATTTCCAGCGGGACTTTTTTGTTAAAGGTGTGAAAGCCTTACGCCCGCTGACTCTGCGCCAGGTAGCCGAAGTGCTGGGGATGCATGAATCCACAGTCAGCAGGGCTACTGCCAACAAATACATTCAAACGCCCCAGGGCGTATTTGAGCTGAAATTCTTCTTTGCCAGCGGGGTAAACAACTCCTCCGGTTCTACTACTTCCTCCGAATGCATCAAGAAAATGATCCAGGAATTAGTGCAAGGAGAAAATTCCCTGAAACCTTACGCCGACCAGGAAATCGCCAATCACCTGAAGCGCCAGGGAATCCAGATTTCCCGGCGGACAGTGGCTAAATACAGGGATGAGATGGGCATCCTCTCGGCGGCCAAGCGCCGGCGTTACTAGTTTATCATTGCTGAGGGGGATGTCAAGGGGACGGGGTTGTTGACACTCTCATGCTTTTAAAATAATTCCCCTATTGATACCTGTAAGCCTTTCTATTTGTCTTATTGATAAACAATATTCTTCTTTAAGTTCTTTCAAGCATTTATTCCTTGTTATCATATCAAGCTTTTGAAGATCAGGTGAATTCTGCAATTTACACACTCTTTTTATGATATTTCTTGCTTCTTCATCTGTTATTCGTTGCTTTTCTTCCATATCCAAGCATGCATCATCATTCATTTCACTATTGTAGTGAATAAAGCTATTTATTGCCTCTTCTCTGTCTTTGTTAAATATTCCAAGGGTAAATCCTACATCAACCACTTTTTTCCCATTTACATATTCATTAAAGCTGCTCCACTTGTATTGTTCAACACTTCTTACCAATCCTGCTTTAAGTGGGTTTTGATGAATATATCTCTGAACAATTAGCAAATATGTATCATCTTCCACCGGTTCACTTTTAAATCTGTCTTGAAATAAGTTGCCTATTCTATTGTATTTTTGGTTATACCAATAAACATAGCTGCCGCATATTCTGCGCATCACTTGTTCTAAGGGCTCTTTGCCGATTTTTAATAAAAGATGCACATGATTTCCCATCAAACAGTATGCATAGACTTCATATCCGCTTTTCTCTTTATATTGCTGTATTGTTTGAATAAATTTTATATTATCTTCTTTGTCTTCAAAAATGCTCTGCCGGTTTATTCCTCTCATCATTATATGGTATATTCCACTTTCACTTTTTTTCCTTGCTTTTCTTGGCATAAAAATACACCCCCAACTTAATTTACCTTAGATTGGGAGGTGTTGTCAATAACCCCGTCCCCTTGACACCCCCAGCAAGAAAAATAAACTAGCTGCAGGATTTGCCCGAAATTTGGCGAAAACCGTTAAGCCATTAAGGTAAAAAAGGGAGTGACAAGTTGCAAGCCCTCAAAGAAAAAATACTGGCCGAGGGCCAGGTAATCGGGGAAACTATTTTAAAAGTTGATTCCTTTTTAAACCACCAGGTTGACCCTAAGTTTACCCTAGAGATGGGCCGGGAACTGGCGGCCAGGTTTCGGAGCGAAGGCGTCACCAAGGTGCTTACCGTTGAGGCATCCGGCATAGCCGTCGCCATTGCGGTAGGGCTCCACCTGGACGTGCCGGTGGTTTTCGCCAAGAAAAAAAGGGCCTCCACCCAGGATGCCGGGTTCTACCACTCGAAGGTCCATTCCTTTACCAGGCAGGAGTCGGTGGGTATTTACGTCTCCAGCAAATACATGAACAGTAAAGACGTCGTGTTGATTGTGGATGATTTCCTAGCTCACGGCGAAGCTTTAAGGGGCATGGTGGACATAGTCAAGCAGGCCGGAGCCCGTTTAGCCGGAGTCGGAATAGTGATCGAAAAGGCCTTTCAAAAAGGCGGAGAGGCGCTGCGACTGGAAGGAGTAAGGATTGAGTCACTGGCCGCTATCAAGAAGATGAGTACCGGCAATATTGAGTTCTGCTAGAGACTCCTCCGGTTTTTCCACCATCCATTACCTCCGGCGGTAATGCAGGGAGGACACCTCCATCCACGTGATCGCTCCCACCAGTTGTTTGCCCATCCTGCAGGGGGTAAGGGGACGGGGTTGTTGACACTTTTCAGCTGATGTCTATATTTATAACATACTTGGTTTTTAAACAGTCTGCCGTCCCCCTTGCTTCCCCGAGCTTCCATAAGTGAGTAAATATTACTATTTTGTTTCCTCACGCCTGTTTGCAATTTTTTTTGAGAGCAGCGACAATTTCTCGTTAAATTCATCCCAACTCATTCTAGTGTAATCTTCTTTTGCAAATGTTTCTGTAATGAGTTGTAAAAAAGGCAAGAAATCTTCCTTTTCTACTATAACAGGTTCAGTAATTATACCAGGTTCAACAACCTCCAACTTCGTTTTAACGTACAGAAGGAATTTTCCCCTTATAGCATTTAACCAATGTCCAAAATCATAATATAGGGTCTTGAATCTGTGGTCTTTTTCGAGCCTAGTTAAATATGGTTTAATTGTTTCGTATTTGACCCAAGTATCATGGAACTTAAAATAAACTTTGATTTCACTGCAATAACTCCTGTAAAAAACTAGCAATGCGCACATTGAAAACCCCGCTTAACCCTTGATAATACTGAGTTTCAAGGCTATTTTACGCTATAATGACTATAGAAAATATCAACAAA
>JBFLXH010000048.1:0-18425 GCA_040757295.1 Bacillota bacterium
ACATATTTTTCTTCTTGCCAGTGAAGGGGTTAGTTTCTTATTGCCTTTTTCCGGTGCACCCCCTCAGATAGCAGCGTAACGAAAATATTATGTTAACTTAGGGTCTTGACATAATACCGCTGCTCTCTTTAAGAATATCTACCCAGCAACTGCTTTTTTAATAACCTTAATCTCTATTTCATGGTCATCAATCCGCTTTACTATCCGGGAGACATCACCTTTGATGTGATCCATGTCCTCGGCCAGGCGGGTGACGGTGGCGTTGGTAACTGAGGTTCTTTCTTCAAGGGTACGAAGCAGGGTGCCGTGTTCTTCCCTGATGCCTTTGGTCTCTACTTCTAAATTGCCAACGCGATTCTTGATCTCGCTGAGTTCGTTACGGACCTCGCTAAGTTCGTTACGAACTTCGACCTTAAAATCTCTGATTTCCTTTAGAACCTGTTCTAACAGCTTTTCACTCATGGGGTTTCTCCTTTCATTTTCTCACGTACCAGAGCGGTATGGGGTTATTTAGGCGCTGAGGCTGGATAACCGAAGGCTTTCTCTGTATTGCGCAGCTTCGGCAATTTTAGTAAAAGTCACCGTTGCATTATGGTTTGCCTTAACAACCTTCTCCACCTCATCCAGTGGAACTCTGAAAAACTCTTTGCGTGGGTTAACCTTATTAATCTCATACTTTCTAAAGGTGCTGTGCAAAACACTTTCCAAGCCAGGTGCATCTTCAGAGAAGATCATTGCATGAACATCAAAATCAAATGGGACAGAAGCGTCACTTAATTCTTTTACTCTATCCAGTGGTTCCAATCTGCGGGTCATGCCGATTTTAAAAACATCCTCACCAAATGAACCGATATTAGATATTACATAAACGAATCCCGCTCTTGTATTTTGCTCCCTTTCAAGGACATTCTCTTTGTCCTTTTCAATCTGCTTCAACTTATCTTCAAGTTCTTTAATTTTATCAACGTATAATTGCTTTTCAATACTGTCTGCTTTCTGCATGTAGGACATTAGCTTTGTAATTTCATTCTTAAATTGAGTTTCTTCTTTATCTAGCTTTGCCTTCTCACGCTCGATTTCGCGGCGGACCTTTTCTTCCTCAAGCATTTGCTCTCTTATGGCTTTTTGCTCTTCGCGTTCCTGTTCGCGTCTAAACTCATAAGAATATAACAACTGAAGCTCTTCAAGTTTCATCTTTAAAAACTCTTCAGAGATTGCAACACCATCGGTTTCAAAGATTTTATTCAGGGTTTCATAGGCTTTTTGCAGCTTATTTCTCATTGAATCAATATTTGAAACGGTGACCGAGGCGGTAATGGCAGATGCTTCAGAATTAAAGCAGCGGAGAATTTGCTTTGCATTATTGCTAACGATTTTCTTAGCTTTGTCCGATGTAATTTTCAAGGCACCGTCGTTTTTAATGAGTTCATTTTGCTTAATCCGCAACATGCTTAACCTGTCTTTGAATTCTTCCGAAGTGACTTTATCCTCCACATAGATATTGGCGGCCTCTGCTAGGCACTCGCTTTTTAGATCCTTCAGCTCTTGGGTTAATGCTTTCTTTTGTTTCTCTAAAATTGTTATATCATTTTTTAGTTCATTGACCTTTACAGTAGCGTCATTAACCATTTTTTCAGAATTTGCTCTGGCTTCATCCAGAATCCTGTTGCTTTCAGCGTTGGCATCATCAATCATTGCAACTTTTGATTTTAGCTTTTTAATCTCTTTAAATTGCACTACCAGCAAAACAATACCGATAATAGGGGGGACAATAAACAACCAGAGGGCAAACATAAGACAAATAAACCACGTTTGTAAATACCATTTTCCCAATTCTTTCAACCCCTTCCAAAAATATTTACGGTTTATGATTCGGTTCTTGGAGTTTCCGTCTCCGTTCCCTTTCCTTCTCAATTACCCCCAATTTCAGTCCCCTTGTCAGCTACTGTTGCAAGTATATTTTGCTTGTTGTTCAGCTACTGCTTCAAACCGTTCACCCTGCATATTAAGGCCTACAATAAACGGCATCCGAGGCATATCTGCAATCACATGCCAGGCCTCATGGTAAAACACGCGGCGTTGGGCTTCATGGTTAAGAGCACTGGATATGAAAATGTGATATCTCCCTCGTCGGGACCGGTAGACAAAGCCGGCTATGCTGCCTTCCAGCGGAATAATATGATACAGCAACATCTTACTATTAAGTAGTTCCTTAATCTCTTTGTGCATGGCTGCTCCCGTCTGTTTGTGTCAGATTATGTCGAAAACTCTACCAAGCGTAAAACCCGCCGTTTTCGTTGCGGGTTTTGCTTCTTGGTGTCGATTTTAGAAATATCGAATTTATTCCTTCTTTTTCTTTAGCTTTTCTATTCTAGCTTCAAAACCGCCTTTTGTATTGTCTATTAAGCCATAGCTTAAGGCCAGATTGCAGATTTCTATGGCTTCTGCATATCTGCCTTGATTTTCATAAATGATTGCAAGTCTTTGAAAAGAAGGAATGAATAGATTAAAGGTAACGGATTCTGCCATTTTTAATATTTTTTTTTCGTTCAGATTTGTTAAGCGGACTGTTTGCTTGCTTTATGTATTTTTCTTTCTCTTCTTTAAGGTATTCTTCCTTAAACTCAGGGAATATACTAATATCTTCTAAGCAATATTTTATGCACCTTTCTATCCATTCTGGGCTTTCATTCCTTCGTTTATAGCACAAGTCGATTAAACTATTATATGTAAAATGTAAGTCAACCACATTTTCATTTCTTCTTATGGCTTCTTGTAATAGTTTATCTGAAAGTTCATACCGCTTTTTGTTAATGGCCCACCCCGCATAATTGCTCAAAAATCCAGAAGCTGATCGGGTTATTGAAATTTCAACCTTCGGGTTATCTAAATCTTTTGGGTTGGGGCCACCCAAAGAAGAAGTGTAACATTCCCTAATAAATTCTCGCTCTTCGGGCAGCAAAGAACCCCAAAATTCTTCCAATTTAAGGGCTGCAATTATACCGCCATATTTCTTTTGTTGTTCATTGTTCTTTTTAAAAAATAGCTTATTTAGCACTTGTTTTCCCCTTCATTAAGCTATTCTTGTACTTCCTCATCCTCAACTATCTTGATATAGCGTATGATTCGGCGGATTGCTTCCGGAGATAAATCCTTGACTTGTTTCAGCATAATCTGAAGATCGTCGCGTTTGACCAGCTCGTCCCAGAAGGCAAGTAATTCATGATCTTCAGCAAGAGCTGCATAAACAGTATTGAGTGCTTCTCCAGAGTCTTCTCTTAATACAATTGGTATGAACGGCAAGTCAAGAAGGTAGTCTGTTGAAACACTATAAAGCTCAGCCATGTTCTTTAGTAGGGTTGTGTCCGGATCTCTCACATCTCTCTCGTAATTTGAAAGAGCTTGAAATGTAATCCCCAAACGCTTCGCAGCCTCGTCTTGGGTCAAACCTTTTTTAGTTCTGGCTTCTTTTAGCCTCTGGCCTAAACTCATATTAAAAATACTCCTTACTCCTTTTAAGCTTCTTCCATAATTTTATATCAACTCTCCGTTTAGTTAAATAGACTCAACAAAAAGTTGATTAAAGGGGTTGACTCCACGTTTCGTTTAGGTTAATATGGAGATAACCCTAAACGCTACGTTGAAACGAGGTGAAAAAATGAGCGTCGGGAAAAGAATTGCAGAAGTGCGAAAGGGAATGTGTGCAACCCAGGAATACGTAGCGCAAAAGCTCAACAGAACGCCGCAGTGGCTTAGCAACATTGAACGTGGTATTAGGCCAATCATGGCTGATGAGCTTGTCATAATTGCGGAAGTTTTAGGAGTAGACCCAAGTATTTTTTTTGATAATCACCTAAACAAAACGTTGAAGGAAACTCAGGAACTACCTAAGACTAACGGAAGGCGTTATTGAAAAATCATGTTATCAGCCGACCGGGACAGAAGGGTAAGGAAGGGGGTGAATAAATGACTCGTCCCAAGACACTAAGGGGACTATTAATTCAAGAAATTATCCGCGTTCATGACCTGATTGACAGCGCCGTTTCACCAGGGGAGCTTGTGGAGATGGTGAAGGCACAAGGGGTTCTTGTCCAAACCTGGACAACTCTGGTTAACAATGGGTGGAATGCGAACCTGGATGCTAAAAGTCATCAAGAGGAGAACGGGTGTCTTTTTCCCACAACGGGGCAATCTGCTGGCATAGAGTAACATACATCTCGCCAACAATTTTAGCTCGCTCAACACATGCATCTCTTTCCTTATTGGGGCCATGAAGAATTACTTGGATGCCGTGTTTTTCAATGATAGCCAGCAACAGTTCTTTGGCGACGGTTCTGTGAATGTTCGGGACGTTATCGACCATGAGAATGACCACCTTTCATGCCTTTAGGCTTTTAATGAATTCCGCCAGTTTCTGCACTTGCTCTGGCGTCAAATGCCGTACCCGGTCAAGCAATGGCTTGATATGTTCAGGTGCTGAATTTCCGCCCGTTTCGCCCAAAAACTCTGTTAAAGAGACCCCTAACGCTTTGCAAATCAGTAGTAACGTATCCACGCTAGGGCTTTTGGCACCACTTTCAAGATAACTTAAGCTGGATTGGGCAATGCCGGCGCGACGAGCAAGTTCATTCTGGCTGAGCCCTAGCTCTTCCCGTAACTGTTTAATCCGTGCACCAATATCCAACAGGCAACACCTTCCAACAATTCATTATAGTGATTTTACCACAGAGTTAACAAAATAGTGATTGACCTATAATCTAAATGGTGATATTATTTAATCGAAAGGGTGATAGGTGGTGATTAAGCTTAAAGAACTAAGGGAACAGAAAGAATTGTCCCAGCAGGGGTTGGCCCGAAAGGCCGGTGTGGCGCAATCATCAATTCATTACATTGAAACCGGACAGAAAAGCCCAACCATCAAAGTGTTAGCCAAAATAGCTGCCGCGCTGAATGTGAATGTTTCGGATCTGATTGAAAGTGGAGGCGGCTATGCTGCAGCCCTGGACACCGGGACAGAAGGATGAGAAACAAGGTTAGATAGTTTTTCGATGAAGGAGGTGATTGATTGGGATCTAAAATCCCCTTGCGGGTTTTGTTAGCTGAAGCGGTAAATCAGGTAGCACTGGTTTACGGGAAAGAAGAAGCTTTGCAGTATATGCATAATGGCTGGAGACCGATTTTGGTTCCTGATGAGAAGCTTGGCGACTATTTTTCTTCCCTGGATATTTGGGTTTTAGGTTGGTTTAGCGAGTCATGGGCGGGTTACTCCCAGGAGGATAAATAGGGGGGCCTTTGGCAGAGGGCCAACCCAAACGAACAAAAACGGGGTTTCCCTTATTTGGATAATGAACTTCGCTAATCCGTTTGGTTGAGACTATTTCCCACCCAATACTCAAGAACTTTTTCAGAACCTGTTGATCTGACCGGTCATAATCGGGAAATGTTTGAACGCTGTGATATACCAGGTAATCCGACAGAATATCACCCCCAGGTTTCCAGCCAATTAATGCCTTCGACAACATAAGGAAAAAGCCTTTTGGATTGGCCGTATTGTTAAGGAGGTGGTCAAATTGCCAGACGTCTTAGTCGTGATTAATAAGTCCACCAAGCTGCAGCGGTTAAAGGCCTATGCAGATGAAAAAAGCCTAAAAGCGACTTATTGCTACCTGTATAATCGCCTTTTCCAGATTTATGAGACCGTGCTTGACGAGGCAAATCACGAGGCTATTGCCGAGGAATTAAAAAGTCTGCTGGAAGAGATTGAACCGTAAAGAGGTGAGCCAGGTGCCGAAGGATAGGGAAAAACGGGATCGGCCGGATTGGAAGACCTTCATGGAGATGAATAAGCGCGGGTGCCTCCGGCGCCTGGCTGCCGATAAGGCCCGGGAAAAAGAGGTTGAGTCGAAGGAGCCAGCCATGAAGGTGGAAAGATAGCTGCCCCCACTGCTGGGAGGAGTTCGAGCGGGGGCAGAGAGAGGATGAGGTGAAAGCATGCGGCTGCAAAACGCGAACCGGCTGCTAGATGACATCAAAAAACTTGGAATGCCCGAGATTTTCATTTACTACCATGGGTTTATGGTGCGCATCACACCTGAACACCATGTGGTTGAAAACGGATCGCTAGTGTTCCAGGGCCAGAATTTTGTTATGCGCATTTCACTTCTTGGTGATACGGTCCTAGTCGAGAAAACAAAGCCGGACAACTACATCATCGAGTGCGAGAAGTGCTATGGAGTACAGCAGGCGAAAACCGGCATGGGAATGACTGAAGTTTTTTGGCCCAAGGGGAGGGAGTAGCCCCCGGCTCCGGTACCAGTCACCGGGGGCGAAGGGAAAAGGGAGAGGGGGTGACTTCATTTGAGGATTTTTGCTTATGCTGGCCCAGTTTCTGGCCTGTTGAAGGCCCTGAGGCAAGCCATGGTGTTCTATCACTAGCATACTGGCAGAAGGCAAAAAACTCCATGAACCATACTGCAGTAAGGGGGTGAGAAATGTGTATCGTGAAGCAAGAAAAAAGGCGGGACTAAGCATCGAGGCTGCAGCTGAAAAGCTCCACCTAGCACCCAGGACACTTATTAACTACGAGCATGAGCAGTCAATTCCTCCGCCGGAGGTTGCCCTTGGAATGAGCAGATTGTATAAGGTGCCTTGGCTTACCCAGCACTATTGCCGGCTAAACTGCGCCATTGGACAAGCCTATTCCTATGAAGTGCTGAATGGAGTAAGCCTGGATCCGCCCAGTGTAATGCTGAAATTAATAGGTGAGATGGCCGAAGCCATGGGGGTGCTTTATAGGATGGTGGACCTGGCCGTGAATAAAGACGGCTATGAGGATTTCCGGAAAGAAGAATGGGCCGAATTTGAGAAATGCCTTCAAGAATTTTTTGATGTAGAGCATAACATTGAAACACTGAAAATCAGCCTGGGCCAGTGGTGCGATGTGTCAGAACTGGTAGCAGTGCATAACCAAAAGTGCCATGCCAGGGGCTATGTAAAAAAAGAAAAACCCGCCATTTCTGGACGGGCGACAAAAATTTCTTATGCCTAAAGTCTACCAGAGAAAAAAAGGAAATGCAAGGGCTGCGCCTGACCGGCTAAAACAGCCTAACAACATCAAGTCGAAAGGAGAAAAACACCATGGAAATTACCATTCGTATCCAAGCCCCTGAGCTGGCAAATGCCATTCAAAACCTGGCCCAGGCATTAGGCCAACAGTTAGTCTCTGCTGCGCCGGTACAAGTAGATCCAACACCAGTACAGGTGCAAACGCCTGCACAGACACCCGCGCCTGCACCGGTCCCTGTATCAGGTGTACCGACAACCCCACAGACCTACACGATGGAACAATTAGCGGTAGCGGCAACACAGCTAGTTGACGCGGGCCGCAGGGCTGAACTTGTTTCACTCCTTGCTTCATTTGGTGTACAGGCACTAACAGCACTGCCGAAAGAGCATTATGGGACTTTTGCCACTCAACTTAGGGCGATGGGGGCAAAAATTTAAAAACCACGCAGAAACAAGGATTGGAGGTGAAAATATGACGACTGCTGCTGTACCCATCGCTAAAGCTAATACGGAGACAAGGGCCCACGCCATCCTTTCCGCCAGTGCCGCTCATCGTTGGCTTGCTTGCACACCGAGCGCCAGGCTGGAAGAATCATTGCCCGAAAGCCAAAGCAACTATGCAGACGAGGGAAGACTTGCCCACGTAATCGCTGAACTTAAGCTCCGAAAATATTTTGTTGAACCAATGGGGCCGAAGACATTCAACAACCGGCTCAAAAAACTACAGGCCGATCCGCTCTATCAGGATGAAATGCTAAAGTATACAGATACCTACCTGGAATACACTCAGAACATTGTCCATGGATTTTCAGCCCCGCCCTATATCGCAATCGAGAAGCGGCTTGACTTCAGTGTTTTTGTGCCAGAGGGTTTTGGCACAGGCGACTGTGTCATTATCGGTGGAACAACGTTATATGTCATTGATTTCAAATACGGTAAAGGGGTGCCGGTATCAGCTAAGGGCAACTCGCAAATGCGGTTGTACGCGCTGGGGGCCTATGCCGAGTACAGTTTCTTATACCCAATTGAGAGGGTCAAAATGGTAATTATTCAACCTAGACTGGATACTGTTTCAGAGGACGAGATTTCGATTGCCGAACTACTTGATTGGGGTGAAGCGATTAAGCCGATTGCACAAATGGCGTACAACGGGGAGGGTGAATTTATCCCCGGGGAACACTGCCAATTTTGCAAGGCCAAAGCACTATGCCGGGCAAGATCCGAGTTCAATATAGCGCTGGAAGAGTTCCGCGGAATGAAGCCTCCACTTATTTCTAACGAAGAAGTAGGGCGAATCCTTGAACGGGCCCAAAACCTTGCCAAATGGATCGCTGACCTTGAGGAGTACGCCCTGGCTGAATGCCTGGCCGGCTATGAAATTCCTGGCTGGAAAGCTGTTCACGGGCGCAGTACCCGGCATTTCATAGACCAGGATGCAGCGTTTAAGGTGTTGCTGGAAGCTGGCATTGAAGAGGCCATGCTGTACGAACGCAAACCCTTAACGCTGGCAAACATTGAAAAATTAATAGGCAAACCAAAATTTAAGGAATTGTTAAGCGCATATGTCAATACGCCGCCCGGAAAACCGACACTCGTACCCGTAAGCGATAAACGCGAAGCGATTACACGATCAACCGCCGAAGATGATTTCAAAAATTATAACGGAGGTAATGAAAATGAGTAATCAAAACCCACAGCGCGTTGTAACCGGAAAAGTACGTCTCAGTTACTGCCATCTATTTACGCCGTATGCAAATCCAAATGGCAATGGTGAACCTAAATACAGCGTTACAATACTATTGCCCAAGTCAGATGTAGCAACCAAACAGCGAATTGACGTCGCAATCCAAGCCGCGGTCAGTGCCGGAATATCTTCACGCTGGAATGGCGTAAGACCCCCGCAGATAGCAATTCCAATCCATGACGGTGACGGTGTGCGCCCAAGTGACGGCATGCCCTTTGGTGACGAATACAAAGGCCACTGGGTATTTACGGCTTCATCAAAACAGCCTCCACAGATAGTGGACCTGAGCCTAAACCCGATCATAAACCAATCTGAGGTCTATTCGGGAATCTATGCAAGAGTGTCTGTTCAGTTTTTTCCGTATTCGAATAGCGGAAAAAAGGGCATAGGTTGCAGTCTGGGCAACGTGCAAAAACTGGAAGATGGTGAGCCATTAGGCGGGCGCACTACTGCTGCAGATGATTTTGGCGGATACGCTCCAGCTGCTCCAACATATCGGGCCCCAGCATACCAGCAGCCGGCTTACCCCCAACAACCCTCGCGGCCGGCATCACAGCCCGGTTACCCCGGACATCCGGTGCAGATTGACCCGATAACAGGGAGGCCATTAATCGGTAACGTTATGGGGCTTTAAAGCACATAAGGCAGAAGGGGGTTCAAAAGAGCCCCCTTCGAACCAGGAGGCTGACCAATGAAGCATTTAAGCATCGATATTGAGACGTTTAGCAGCATCGACATTAAGAAAAGCGGATTATATAAATACGTCCAAAGTCCTGACTTCCAGATCCTTTTATTCGCCTATTCTTTTGACGGTGGCCCGGTACAAATCGTTGACCTTGCCCAAGGAGAAACATTACCGGTAGAAATCGTTACAGCACTTCAAGATCCGACCGTAATAAAACAAGCCTATAACGCACCCTTCGAATGGTATTGCCTTAATAAATTCTACTACTCGCCTTTAGATCAGTGGAGATGCACCATGCTGCACGGGCTGTACTGCGGCTATACCGCCGGGTTGGCCGCCACAGCGGCAGCCCTGGGCCTGCCCGAGGACAAGCGAAAGATGGGCATAGGCTCGGCCCTGATACGGACCTTCTGCGTACCCTGCAAGCCGACAACTAAAAACGGGCAGCGCACACGGACGCTACCTCACCATGAGCCGGAAAAATGGCAGCTATTCAAAGAGTATTGCAAGCAGGACGTAGTTACCGAGATGGAGATTGAACAACGTCTTTCAGGGTTCCCTGTACCAGAACAGGAACAAAGGCTCTGGGAGTTGGACCAGCAGATTAACGCTGATGGTGTGACTATTGATCTGGAACTAATTGACGGGGCTCTCCACTGTGACGAGATTGTGACCGGCGAGTTGATGGCCGAAGCCGTCCGGCTGTCCGGACTGGACAACCCTAAAAGCGTCAAGCAGCTATCCGAATGGCTCACTGAGGAGACCGGAGAGGAGATCCCAGACCTGCAAAAAGCCACCGTGGCCGAAATGATTAAGACAACCGACAACGACACCGTCCGGCGCATGCTGGAGATCAGGCAGGAGCTGGCCAAGACAAGCGTTAGAAAATACACCGCCATGCGCGAAGCTTTATGCACGGATGGGCGGATTCGCGGGCTACTGCAGTTTTACGGGGCGAACAGGACCGGGCGGTGGGCAGGCCGGCTGGTCCAGGTGCAAAACCTCCCGAAAAACTACCTCGAAACGCTGTCCCATGCAAGGGAGTGTGTCAAGGCTAAAAAAGTTGATGCTCTTAAAATCGTATATGGCAATGTGCTTGATACTCTTTCGCAGTTAATCCGCACGGCATTTGTGCCGTCACCGGGGCATGTGCTCCTTGTGGCCGATTTCTCCGCCATCGAGGCCCGAGTGATTGCTTGGCTGGCTGGCGAGCAATGGCGGCTTGATGTCTTCGCAACACACGGAAAAATATATGAAGCCTCTGCAAGCCAAATGTTCGAGGTGCCTATTGAAAAGATTGCAAAGGGTAATCCGGAATACGAACTCAGGCAAAAAGGGAAAGTGGCGGAACTGGCTCTTGGTTACCAGGGGGCCTCCGGCGCACTAGTTGCTATGGGTGCCCTGAATATGGGGCTGACCGAAGAAGAACTTCCAGAAATCGTACACCGGTGGAGATCCGCCAACAAACGAATAGTTGACCTGTGGTACAGTCTGGAAAATGCCGCGCTGGAGGTAATGCGGACTGGACAGCCGGTAGGCGTGAGGGGTCTCATATTAGCCCGTGAAGGTGATTATTACAACCAGCAAGACTTTTTGACAATCACCCTGCCGAGTGGTCGGAAGCTATTTTACACAAGACCATTTCTTTCTCAAAACGATTTTGGAAAAGAAGCTTTACACTATCACGGAATTAATCAGACCACTAAAAAGTGGGAAGTTATCTCCACATACGGCGGAAAGTTAGTGGAAAACGTGGTGCAAGCGATAGCAAGAGACTGTTTGGGGGAAAACCTTGTAAAGCTAAATGCTGTAGGATATAAAATCGCTTTCCATGTCCATGACGAAGTGATACTGGATATACCTGATAGTGATGCAGACCTTGATCATGTTTGCGAAATAATGGGGCAACCGGTTCCCTGGGCCCTGGGGCTACCCCTCAAAACGGACGGATTCACGACCAGATATTACAAAAAGGATTAAAGCGAAGTGATTTGTATAAAAACCACAGTTATTAACAAAAACCGAGAACCTATCCCGAACAATGCGGTGTATATCGGGAGGCCTTCAAAGTGGGGAAACCCTTTCATAATAGGCCGAGATGGAACTCGAGAAGAAGTCATTAATAAGTATGAAAGCTGGATTCTCAAACAACCAGAGTTAATGACCAGCCTGCACGAATTAAGGGGTAAGACTTTGGTCTGTTTTTGTAAACCAAAACCTTGTCACGGAGATGTACTAATCAAGCTGATTGAGGAGGGATAAAATCAATGCCTCAAAGGGGACTAGAGCAAATATATTTGGATTTAGTAACAGTGTCTGAAAAGCTGGAAAACTCTAATCTCAATAAACTAGTAGAAGAAATAAGGACCTACATATTAACTGAAGATGAAAAAACAGCTACTAAGGAATGGAAAAGAAGCTCTGGAAAAATAACATTTGAAAAAGGACACCTGACAGTCGATGTTTACCGGAACGCTAATTACCCAGGAGTAATGATTCACAGACATTACAAGCCTAACGGTGAACTTCAATCAGGGTGGGTCATAAGCCATGAATTATCCGGCCTTAAATTAGGCAGTATCGTCTATAACAACATGCGTAAAGCGGTTAAAGCATTCCTCGAACACGCGGCAAATGTTAATTGGGACAGACCAAAAGAAGAGATCCTTGCTGACCCGGAAGCGAAAACAGCGTACTACAATATGAAACTTCTCAAATAGTGCGCCTTGCTTTGGAAGGCGGGATTACAGTCAAGAACTTTTTTCAGGAGAAGTGGGAGTTGCCGGCGGGTGCTTTTCGAGGGGCTGAAGGAGGGCCAACGTAAAAAGATTTAGGTTAATGGAGCACTATGCTCCTTCTAAAAAACACTTTGACCGAGTTTCCCTAAATTAATAATTTATTCAATTTAACCTCAAGTTATACCTTTGGTGCACCAAGTTCATATAAAAGCCTCCCTGTCTGCTGGCCATAAGACGGAAAGAAATCATCGTAGACAACTTTGCCGGCGGTAAAGGCATTGTGATTGAACATGAAGAGGGGTAAGGCTCCATGCTTCTAAACGACCGACAAATTACAATCTCGGCGGCTGGCAATCGTAGGGCTACCCGATGGCCCGCACAAACCTTATACTGGTCTGAACTGGTGGAACGCCTTAAAACGCCTGCCAGAGGCGTTGAAACGCTGGCTGAATACCTTCGCCTACCCAAGAGCAAACAGGACGACATGAAGGACGTTGGGGGTTTTGTGGCGGGCACTCTGATAGGGGGTAGACGAAAGGCCAAGGCTGTAGTTGGACGGGACGTGATCACCCTTGACCTTGATAACATACAACCCGGGGGCACAAAGGACGCCCTGCGCCGGATAGACGCTTTGGGGTGCGCGTATGTTGTATATTCCACCCGCAAGCATGAGGAGGCCAAGCCGCGTCTGCGGGTGCTTATACCCCTTAACCGGACGGCCACGGCGGACGAATACGAACCTCTAGCACGGAAATTAGGCGAGATAATAGGAATAGAATTATGCGACCCCTCGACGTTCGAGGCCTCCCGGCTCATGTACTGGCCCAGCTGCTGCGCTGATAGTCAATATGTCTTCCACTATGGGGACAAGCCTTTCCTCGACGTAGACGGCCTTCTGGCTACATACACCGACTGGCGAAACGTAGCCGAATGGCCGGAGGTACCAGGGGCCCAACAATCCCGTGCCAAGCTTGCCACAAAGCAGGGGGACCCGGTAGCCAAGGAGGGTATTGTAGGCGCCTTCTGCCGAATATATGACATCTACAGGGCCATGGACGCCTTTCTGTCGGGGGAATACGAACCATGCGACGGCAGCCCCGGGCGGTACACTTACACCGGCGGGAGCACGGTAGGCGGTGCGGTGATATATGACAACGGGGCCTTCCTGTACTCCCACCATGCCACAGACCCTGCCGGCGGACGGTTGGTAAATGCTTTTGACTTAGTGCGGCTGCACAAGTTCGCCGATCGCGACGACGACGCGAAGCCCGACACCCCGACTAACAAACTGCCGTCTTACATGGCCATGTGCGAGTTGGCCGTGGCTGATCCCTCCGTGGCCGCGCTGCTGAACCAGGAACGATATGAGAAGGCCACGCAAGAATTTGCGGCGACAATCGAGCAGGACGATAATGCCAACTGGATCAGCAAGTTGGCAATCAGTACGACTACCGGAGCGCCGGCGAAAACGACGGATAACGTCCTGATTATCCTGGAGAACGACCCTCTCCTTAAAGGAAAACTGGCCTTTGACGAATTCGCTAACAGAGGGCTGGTACTGGGGGCTTTGCCATGGGACAGCCGCAGGGAACGTCGGCAGTGGACCGATGTAGATGACGCGGGCCTAAGGCATTATCTTGAACGTACTTACGGTATTACCGGAAAAGAGCGTATTTATGACGCAGCCGCATTATGTGCCCATAAGAATACTGTCAATGACGTAAAGGATTATTTAACCAGATTAGAATGGGACGGTGTCAAGCGCCTTGATACGCTGCTCATTGACTATCTGGGGGCGCTTGATACCCCATACACCCGAGCGGTAATAAGAAAGTCTTTAACAGCTGCGGTAGCCAGGGTGATGATACCCGGTTGCAAGTATGACTTTATGCCCATATTTGCAGGCCCCCAGGGGATTGGTAAAAGCACTTTCTTACGACTTCTAGGACGCAGGTGGTATTCTGACAGCTTGACTATTTTCGAGGGCAAGGAAGCTTCCGAAATGCTGCAGGGAGTATGGATAAACGAGTTGGGTGAATTGAACGGTTTAAGCCGTTCTGAAACCAATGCAGTAAAGCAGTTTTTAAGCCGGACAGAAGATATTTATAGGGAACCTTACGGACGGCGTACTGGTGTTTACCCGCGCCGGTGTGTGTTTTTTGGAACCACCAACGACAGTGAATTCTTGAAGGATCGGACCGGGAACCGCCGCTTTTGGCCGGTGGATGTTGGAGTTCAGCCGGCAACTAAAAAAATATTCGTTGAACTTGAAGACGAAGTTGACCAGATATGGGCGGAAGCATTTTGCCGCTGGCAGGCCGGTGAGGGTTTATATTTGACTGGTGAAGTTGAATCCGAAGCAATAGAACAGCAAGAAGCCCATAGAGAGACTAATGCCAAAGAGGGTATTATTCGAGAATTTGTCGAAAGGCGCGTACCGGTTGACTGGGAAAAACGGACGTTGGGGGAAAGGCGTTTATATTGGTCCGGCGAATTCGGCCGGGACCCCGGAGAAACGGTGGAGCGGGACCGGATATGTGCTGCGGAGGTATGGTGCGAATGCCTGGGCGGGGATTTGAAGTACATGAAGAGGGCAGATACGATGGAAATTAATAGTATTTTGGCTATAATTCCAGGGTGGAAACGGAGCAACGGCATGTATCGTTTTGGGTGTTATGGGCACCAAAGAGGATTTGTTAAAGCCTAAATTCTGTTATCATTCTCCGTTATCATTCTCCATTTTTGTTATCAGTCAAAAACTGGAAGTGTTATCATTGTTATCAAACTTTTTAAGAATGATAACGGCAATGATAACGGGGAAAAGCCTTATAAACACTAATAAATTTAGCTTTTGTTATCATTGTTATCATTCTTTCCTATTGAAATAAAAAAATAAAGAAAATAGAGGGCACGCGCGACGCCTACGCACCTGACGCGCCTACGCGTATATGTATATAGGAAAAAATGATAACTTTGATAACACTGATAACAAACCCAAATTTTGAGAGGGATGAAACAGGTGAGTGAGAAAGCAGTTGAACAATATCTTCGCGTCCAGGTTAAGACGATAGATGGCCAAGCGTATAAATTCATTTCACCAGGTAACGCAGGGGTGCCAGACCGGCTGATCTTGCTTCCCGGGGGAAGGGTTGCATTTGTGGAGTTGAAAGCTCCCGGGAAAAAGCTGACAGCGCTGCAGGAAGCACAGCAGAGAAAAATAAGTGGTTTGGGGTTTGAGGTTTTTGTTATAGACAACAAGTCAAAGGTTGATGAATTCATTAAGTTTTTTGGAGGAGTGGAAATTCCAAATCGATGTGGAATTTGTCGGGAAGAGATAGGGAAGTGATTTCCAAGTGAAGTTTACGTCACACGCTTATCAAAGATACTGCATAAACCGACTGTTAACGGATCAAGCTTTAGGCCTTTTCTTGGATATGGGATTAGGTAAAACAGTGATCACTTTGACTGCAATTAATGACTTAAAGTACAACCGGTTTGCTATATCCAAAGCATTGGTGATAGCACCCAAGAAGGTCGCAGAGACAACCTGGGTAAAAGAAGCAGCCAAATGGGACCACCTCCACCTGCTGAGGATTGTACCGGTGCTGGGCAGCCAGGCCAAACGAATCCGGGCACTGAATACCCCGGCTGATATTTGGGTAATAAATCGCGAGAATATTCCTTGGCTTGTGGATTATTACCGCAACGCCTGGCCGTTTGACATGGTTGTAGTGGACGAGTTCAGCAGCTTTAAGAACCACCAGGCCAAACGCTTTAAAGCCCTTACCTGGGTGCGGAAACATATTGACCGGTTTGTGGGCCTGACTGGTACTCCGGCGCCGAATGGGCTGCTGGACCTGTGGGCGCAGGTGTACTTGCTGGACGAGGGTAAGCGGCTTGGTACAAGGATCACTCATTTCCGGGAACGGTACTTTGAACCGGACCAGCGCGACCGGGACCACGTTTTCAGTTATGCGCCAAAGCCAGGGGCGGCAGAAGTGATCCAAGAGCTAATCGGTGATATTTGTGTCAGCATGAAAGCGGAAGATTACCTGGAACTCCCTGACTGTATTTCAGTCACAGTGCCGGTACTGTTGGACAGTAAGGCTAAAGCGGCTTATGACAAACTGGAACGTGAAATGCTGCTGGAAGTGGACGAAAGTACTATTGACGCCGGCAGTGCGGCGGTTCTGACAAACAAGCTTTTACAGCTGTGTAACGGGGCTGTGTACGCTGAAAACCGGGAAATGGTTGAAATCCACAAGTGTAAGATTGAGGCCTTCCTGGAACTGATGGAGGGATTAAACGGGCAGCCGGCACTGGTGTTTTACAATTTCCAGCACGACCTGGCCAGGATAAAAAAAGCGTTGTCCGGATCCGGTCTACGTGTGAGAGAACTTAAGGGCCCGCAGGAAGAGGATGACTGGAACAAACGGCAGATTGATATTTTACTTGCGCATCCTGCCAGTTCTGCCTACGGCCTGAACCTCCAGCAAGGTGGGAACCACGTTATCTGGTTCGGTCTTAACTGGAGCTTGGAGCTTTATCAGCAGGCAATTAAAAGGCTTCACCGGCAGGGGCAAACAGAGAAAGTGATTGTACATCACCTGGTCGTCGAAGGTGGCGTCGACGAAGATGTAATGGCAGCGCTGGAGGATAAAAACGTTACACAATCGTGGCTGATGGAGGCACTGAAAGCCAGGATTGAAAGAGTGGTAAGAGGGGATACGGGACCTTCATAGGACAAATTCTTGAAAAGACAACTTGCTTAAAACTGGGGGAGTGAGTGACATGGGACGAATAGCACGAAAGAGCAAAAAAAAAAGAGAAGATCCTGTTTATCAGCCGGACCACTTTGGGGTGGAGCAGCGTAGGGACTTGAAAAGCCTTGAGGCTCAGTTCCGCCGGCCGTTGGTCCGGGTAGATATAAAAAGCGGTGATATCCTGGAGCGTAATGATAAATTTTGGGCTGAATGGAGGGGTGACCATGCCAGCGCAACACAAGCGGAAAGGTCCCAAAGGCCGGGAGAACCGGCTTGCCCGATTGAAGGAAAAGCTGGAAGCAAAAGGAGAACAGAAGCCGCCGGCATTCCGAATTCCGCCCGCCGGCTTGCGGTATGACACTATTTACCCGGGCCGATTGGCAGCCTGGGCGGATGAGAGAAATGTCAAATCAGGTTGAGCACCAGAGCGGGGAGTACCTGTTACCCGGGGAATTGCAGCTGTAGAACATCCTAGGAGAAGGAGAGGAGGAAGCCTAATGGAGCTAAAAACAATCAGCATCTTTGTTGCCGGCATGATAATCGGAGCCATTGCTTGTGGGATAACATTAGTTCACTTGTTGGAAAAACACCTATTGGGAAGGAGGAGTGACCGGTGTTTGAAATGATTTTGGCGGGACTCATCGTTGCTGGCCTGTCTGGAGCTATGGGCTATTCAATGGGTCTAAAGCGCTTTGTGACTAACCATAGAAAAAACAAAGGGGGCAAGGTAGATCTAACCCGTGCCTGCATCAGCATTGGCGCTGCAGTGGAGGCTAAGCAGCCGGGACTTCCCAAAAAGCTGAGGGAGAGGTTCAGGTAGTCGTAAGTATAGAGGTGAAGGAGGTAGAACAGGGTGCTTTTGGCTGAAGAAATCTTGCATTGTCCAAGGTGCGGGGAGGTTCTAGTGAGGGAACCCCAGGACTTTTGGAAGTGCCCTCAATGTGGCGGTGAATGGTGGGATGACTCTTCCAAGCTTGCTGAAATGAAAGCTGAGGAAAGATCCAGGGTATTGGCTAGCGAATTGCGGCAACAGATGCTTTGGAGCTTATCGAAGCAGTACACGCCCGTTCTGCCTCCGGTTGTTATTATTGACCCCAATAAACGATCCGGTAGCAGGTCGGGGAGGAAGAGGAAGAAAGAAAAGTTAAAACCATTACTAATGAGTGAAAGGCATTATTTGGCATGAAACTCATAACTGACGCATGAATTAAGAAATGCTTGTCTGTTAAGGGGTTAAACGCCAAAGCAGAAAAATTTTATCGCAAAAAGGGCTGGACGCGCAGAAAAGATTATGAGATAATAGTGGGCTCATTCTCAAACACGGTGATGTTTATCCGGTAAGTTCGCTTGTTTTTAGAACATTATAGGCGTTTATCAGCTCAATGCCAGCTCGTCCGCCTCCCCTACGATGCTTCATTTTAATTCTGCTA
>JBFLXH010000049.1:0-17881 GCA_040757295.1 Bacillota bacterium
CCAAGACCGTAAACACTTATTGTGAGGAATTAAGTATTTAATTATCAAAGATCAAAACTAAAGAGCAACTGCAAATTTGGTATTATGTAAACCAAATTCTTAGCTACTCTTAGTATACAAGGAGGAATGGTATTGATTTCGGCAGCGCTTATTTTCACTGTTTCCCTGGCAGCCGTTGGTATCGGCGCCAACTGGCTGACAAGTGCAGCGGTCTTTTTCGCCCAGCGGTTCCGCATTCCAGAGCAAGTCATCGGCGCTACTCTCCTAAGCTTGGCCACTACCTTGCCGGAGCTGGCGGTTACGGTCAACTCAGCCATAACCGGACATCCTGAACTGGCCCTGGGCAATGCCCTCGGTTCAATAATCTTTAACACCGGCGTAATCCTGTCGGTAGTATGCATCATTAGTCCCGTACAGGCTAAGGTTAATCAAGTAAAAGGGAAATACATTATCCTGGGGCTAGCCCTTTTAGCGGCTTACCTGGTTTCTTTGAACGGATGGATTTCCCGGACTGAGGGCCTGGCCTTGTTTGCCTTAACTCCCGCACTAATAATTACAGCCTTTCGCGGCGGGCATCTGGCGGGAGGCCACGACGACCCTGCTCCCCAAGGTTCCTTATTGCATAATTTAGCTATTTTTCTAGGGGGCGCTCTGCTTTTGGCAGTGGGCAGCCGCTACATGGTTTCTTCTGCTATTACCATTGCCCGGCTGTTAGGGGTGCAAGAAATGGTAATCGGGGTGACCATCGTTGCCGCAGGGACCTCCTTGCCGGAATTCGTGACCTGTGTTGTGGCCGCTCTGCGGGGTTATCGCGGCCTGTCCATGGGCAATATCTTGGGGGCTAATATCTTGAATATCTCCTGGGTTGTGGCAGCCGCTGCCATTTTGGCCAAAGACGGTTTGTCCACACAAACTATCCACATCGACCTGGCAGCCGCCGCCCTGGTCACTTTTATCTCATTCTTAGCCCTGCTGGTCTATAACCGCTTAGGCCGCCTCTATGGCATCTCCATCCTGATTGCCTACATATGTTATGTGCTTTTAAGAATTGGTCCTTCAACTGGGTCTTGACTTCAGCGGGGGATTGTTACCCCCGCTGAAGCTTAGATTCGACCAGTTCTTGGCTCCGGTTTATCGGAGCTTAGAACTGGTTAATCCCATAGGGGGCCAGTTAATGCAGTGGCGTAGCCGCTCTTATAATGAGCGAGGCCACTAATTATTCATTGATTTACCGTGGCCTGAAAGCGAATTTCATGTTCGGCTTCATTGAGCAATCAAATTTTATTCCTTGCCGAGCATATCCCGCCGCTTCAAAGAAGCGAAGACGTTGGGGACATTCCGCGTTCAGGATGAATGCGCCAGGCATGTCCCTATAACCTTTACTTTAGATTACTTCTGCGGCAAGAGCGATTTGTAAGCGGTGTGTCCCCGTTCCTTAGAGCGGGTAGCCATCTGTGATAAATAACTGGGCAAAGAAACTGCCAATGCAGGAATTTTCCCCCAAAACCAGAATTAAATAGTCCAAAAAGTTTAGGGTGGTATAGGCTCAATGTATAGCCTGTTAATGTTGCTCCTGGAAAGGTCCGGCATCATCGTTACTATCGCCTTTGTCTTGACCAGGCTGCCCATTTTCCGGCGGTTAATCAGCCGGGAGCCTACCGGCACGGGCGAAAAGCTTTTCCTGGCAGTGCTTTTTGGCATGTTTGGCATCTTAGGCACATATACAGGTATTCCGGTTCAGGCCAATACCTTTCTGACTGAGCTGGGAGTAATCCAGGTTGCTCCGGAACAGGCTATTGCCAATTCCCGGGCAGTCAGCGCCTTTATTGCCGGTATTTTGGGGGGGCCTGCCGTAGGCCTGGGGGCCGGCTTCATTGCAGGCTTCCACCGGTTCTCCTTAGGGGGATTTACAGCCCTTGCCTGCGGCCTGTCGACTGCATTGGAGGGTTTGCTGGCTGGATTTATCGGCCAGCGTTTTGGCCGGGTCCACATTCCTGCATGGATTGCCTTTGTTGCCGGCGCCCTGGGGGAAACCCTGCAGATGGCCATTATCTTGGCGATGGCGAAACCCTTTGACCGGGCCCTGGAACTGGTGCAACTCATCGGTTTGCCGATGATCCTGGCAAATGCCGCCGGGATCTGCATTTTTGTCCTGATCCTGCAAAGTGTATTGACCGAGGAACAGCGGGCTGGGGCCCTGCATGCCCAAAAAGCCCTGGCCATCGCTGATAAAACCCTCCCCTATTTGCGCAAAGGACTTAATTTTGAATCAGCCCTGGCTGCCGCCCACATCATTAAACAAGCCACTCAGGTAACAGCCGTAGCCCTGACTGACCAACACCACATTCTGGCCCACGTCGGATTAGGCAATGACCACCACCGCTCAGGGGCAGAAATCTATACCGAAGCAACCAAAAAGGTCCTTGCCAGCGGGCAGCCTGTGGTAACCGGCAAGCGGGAGGAAATCGGCTGCCAAGAAGCAAGTTGTCCCTTGACTTCAGCCATAATTGTGCCCTTAAAGAGAGAAGACACCACCGTAGGAACTCTGAAGCTTTATTTTGGCAAGCGAAACCAGATTAGCGCTGTTGACGTGGAAATGGCCCAGGGCCTAGCCCACCTTTTCTCAACCCAGTTGGAACTGGCCAGGATAGAAAACCAGGCCCGGCTCTTGGCCAAAGCAGAAATAAAGGCTTTGCAGGCCCAGGTAAATCCCCACTTTCTCTTCAACTCTCTCAATGTCATCGTTTCCTTGTGCCGGCAAAACCCGGAGACAGCCCGCCAGCTTATTATTCACTTAGGTGAGTTTTTCCGCCAGAATTTGCAGTCTTCCTATCAGGAATTGGTCAGCCTGGAAAGAGAACTGGGCCACGTAAAATCTTACCTGGCTATTGAACAAGCCCGCTTCGGAACCAATTTGACTGTTGAATTTGATATAGAACCAGATACCTTATCGACCCCACTGCCCCCGCTTACCCTGCAGCCGCTGGTTGAAAACGCTATTAAACACGGCATTCAACCCCTCGGTCATCCGGGAGTAGTCCGGCTGGTTGCCTATCGAAAGGATGCCCATGTGGTAATCCGGGTCACCGACAACGGCCAGGGCATGCCCCCGGAGGTCTTGGCTAATTGCCTGGCCGAATCGGCCCATGAAACAGGTAAGGCCATAGGTTTAAAAAATGTTCACCGGCGGCTTAGCACCATGTTCGGCCACCCCTTCGGCTTGCAGGTATTCAGCTCAAACGGCAAGGGCACAGAAGTACAGGTATCGGTACCTGCTGAGGGAGGTGGATGGCTTGCGGGCGTTAATTGCAGATGACGAAGTTTTATCAAGGGATGAACTAAAATATCTTTTAAGCAGACATCCTGGCATTAAAGTGTGCGGAGAGGCTGCCACCGGTGAACAGGTCATCCAGTTGTGCCGGCGCCTGCAGCCTGATGTGGTTTTCCTGGATATTCAAATGCCGGGACGAAACGGCTTGCTGGTAGCCAGGGAACTCTTGCGGCAACCCAATCCCCCTTTGATTGTTTTCGCCACTGCTTATGACCAGCATGCCCTGGAGGCCTTTCAGATAGAAGCAATAGACTACTTGTTAAAGCCCTTTTCAGCCGAAAGAATCCACAACACTATCAGCCGCATTCAACGCAACCTTCTGCACAAAAACCAAACCCTCTCCCAGCTGCAAAAGCTGCTTGCCCGCTTGGAACAGGAGCCTCAAGTCATCAGGCTCACCGCCGACAAGGACGGTCGCTTAATATTGTTAAAACACCGGGAAGTTGCGGTTGCCTACGCAGAAGGCCGCAGCGTTTTTTTAAAAACTGCCGATGAACGGCTCCGGACCAGCCTCTCCCTGCAGGAGCTGCAAGAAAGACTGCCCTCTCCGCCCTTTTTCCGTTGTCACCGTGGTTTTCTGGTCAATTTGGACTGGGTTAAAGAAATCCATCCATGGTTCAATGGAGCTTACCAGCTCATCCTGGCCGACAAGCAGCAAACCCAGGTTCCTGTTTCCCGGCTAAGCGTTAAGGACCTCAGGAGCGCCCTGAACATCTAAACAGTCCATGTATGCATTTTAGACGGCATTTCCGGCATTGTGTCCGGAAAACCGTCTTTTTTTATGTACCATAACATATAATTATTTGTATATATTGGCAATTATGGCCAAAGAAAGGAGGTGCGCAAAGAGGCCAGCCGATACCATCGAAAGGAGGGTTTATTTTGAATGTCCTGTTCTTATTGATTATTGCTTTACCAGTATTTTTCTTGGGATACCGCTTTTATGCCCGGTACATTTCCGGGGTATTTGAAGAAAACGACAATAACCCCACTCCGGCAACTACCATAAAAGACGGAGTAGACTATGTTCCAACCAAACTGGGGGTCGTGTTCTCCCACCACTTCGCTTCCATTGCCGGGGCCGGCCCTATTCTTGGGCCAGTAGCAGCATTGATGTATGGCTATGCGCCAGCTTATATGTGGGTTATTCTGGGGGGCGTATTCTTCGGCGCTGTCCAGGACTACACCACCCTGTTTGTCAGCTTACGGGAAAAGGGCAAGTCCATGGCCGAAGTAGCAAACTCCACTTTGGGCAAGGCAGGCTTCCTGATGTTTATCCTGTTTACTCTAGCCATGATCTTCCTGGTTACTTCAGCCTTCCTGGGCCTGGCTGCCACCGCCCTGACTTCTGTCGTTCCCTTGACTGCCATGAAGATCACGCCGGGCAGCACCGCACTGCAAACCTTTGTCAGGGACGGCGTAGAGTTTGCCAGGATCGGCGGTATTGCATCCACTTCCGTAATCATCGTTACTGCTTTTTCTCCCATCCTTGGGTACCTGTTGTACCGCCGGGGAGTAGAAGTGAAAATCTGTGCTACCCTGGCTCTTTTAGTTGCGCTGATTTCCATTATCGTGGGGGTCTACTATCCTGTTGTAATTGATCCCAAAACATGGATGATTATCCTCACGGTTTATGTTTTCCTGGCTGCCGGCATCCCGGTATGGATGATCCTGCAGCCCCGGGACTTTACTAACTCCTTTATTCTTTATGGCGGTATCGCCGCCCTGTTAATAGGGGTCTTATTCAGCGGTTTCGCCGGTGTCACCATGCAAGCCCCGGCCTGGAACGTGGCGGAAGGCACCAAGAAGATGGGTCTGATCTGGCCCTTCCTGTTTATCACCGTAGCCTGCGGCGCCATTTCCGGTTTCCACAGCCTGGTGGCAGGCGGAACTGTTTCCAAGCAGATCTCCAAAGAAAGCGATGCCCGCCGGGTTGGTTACGGCGGCATGCTGTTGGAATCCACCCTTTCCGTAGTGGTAATTGCCGCGGTAGCCGGGGGCCTGGCCTTTGGCACCTATGTGGATATTGTTTATCCGGCTAAAGGTGCCTCTAACCCCATCCTTGCCTTCTCCCTTGGCATGGGCAGCTTGCTCCACAGCGGTCTGGGCATCCCCATCGCTGCAGGTACCGTTTTTGGCATCCTGATGATTGAAGGCTTTATCGTGACTACCCTGGATACCGCCGTCCGCCTGAACAGGTACCTGTTTGAAGAGTTGTGGGGCCTGTTGTTTAAAAACCCGCACCCGGTACTGAAGTCATATTATTTCAATGCCGGGCTTTCAGTGGCTGTGATGTTCTACCTCGGTTACACCAATACCTTTAGGACCATCTGGCCTATCTTCGGTTCCGCCAACCAGCTTCTGGCCGCCTTAGCCCTAATCGCAGTGTCGGTCTGGCTGGCCAACCGGAAAAAGTCCAACTGGTTTACCCTGATTCCTGCTGTCTTTATGATGGTCACCACCCTGTTTGCCCTCTACCGGCTCTTGGTTGACAGGTATTTGCCAACCAATAACATTCCCCTCACCATCTCTGCCATTGTGCTGATCGCCCTGGCTATCGGCGTCATCTTCCTTTCCGCCAAGAAACTAATGGAGATCAGCCAATCCAACCGCCCTGCGATCAAGGCATAATACCTGGCAATTTGCCCCTCCAAATTACAATTCCGGCCCTGCATGTCTTTGCGGGGCCGGTCCTTTTCTACTTGCTGCCTAATTTATTGTCAGTGATCCGGCTAGATAATGCCCATCACCGCCTGGGCAATGCTGACTGTATGGTTATTGATACGCAACAAGTCATTGAGGATATCCAGGTGTATACCGCTGTCAATTGCCGGAACCTCAGGGCCTTGAATCCTTCGGCAATGATAGTACCGCAGGTTCTTTTCAATTTTTTGAATTTCAGGCTGGTTTTTTATCACTTTTTTGGCCAGCTCCAGGTCATCGGCCTCAAAGGCCTTTAGGGCAAGCTCCAGATTATCACTGACTTTTTTATACAGGGAGAGAATCTCTTGCCAGCCTATCTTTGCTAACTCCATGCCTTCCTGCTGCATCTTGACACACACCTGGGTCATATTGATAATTACATCTCCCTGGTGTTCCAAGTCATTGCTGACATAGATCAAGGCAATGGCCGCCTCGGACTGCTCCTCAGTCAGATTCCGCTGAGCTGCCTGGGATAAATACCTGGTGGTAGCCTTAAATAAGAAATCAAGGGTTCTCTCCTTGTTTTTCAGCTTCTCTAAGACTTCCTCCCTTTGCTCTTCCAGGTAGCGGATAGACAAAGGCAGCATTTCCCCATGAATTATTTTGGCCATGCGGAGAATCTCGCTTTTAGCCCCGCTGAGAGCCAGATCCGGGACACCCAGGACCCTTTCATCCAGGTATTTGGCTACCCGCTCCTCATCAACCGCATCGGGGATCAGCCGGCACATTAACCTGGCCAGGTGATCGGTAAAGGGTAAAAAGATGAGCATGTTGATAATGTTAAAAATTGAATGGGCGTTAGCAATCTGGTGGGACGGGATGCCGGACGTTAACTGAATTAATCCAATAAATTTAGCAGAAAAAGGCAGAAACAGCAAGACTCCTCCCAATTTAAAAACCAAATGGGCCAGAGCTACCCGTTTGGCTTCTCTGGAAGAGGCAATGCTGGCCAGCAGGGCAGTTGCAGTAGTGCCTATATTGGCGCCATACATCATCATTACTCCCATCTCCAGGGAAACCAAACCCTGCTGCACCAAAGTAATCCCCAGGGCAATACTGGCCGCGCTCCCCTGGATAACGGCAGTGAACAAGGCCGTTACCACTACCACTAGAACTGGATACCGGGATAAAAAGACTAACCCGTCAACAAATCCGGGATAATTGCGCAATGGGTTCATGGCTGAGGACATCAGCATCATCCCGTAAAAAATAAAACCGAAACCCAAGACGGCCTGGCCCAGGTTTTTGATTCTTGGTTTTTTGCTCAAGAGTCCCATACCGACACCGGCTGCGATAAAGAACAGAGCATAATCCGTGATCTTGAAGGCAATCAACTGGACCGTGAGGGTAGTTCCCACCGCCGAACCCAATACAACTCCCAGGGCCTGACCCAAACTCATCAAGGAAGCGCTGACAAAGCCAACCAAAAGGACTGTGGTAACGCTGCTGCTTTGCAGGGCCACGGTAACCAGCAGGCCAAAAAGGACCCCCATTACCCTGTTTTCGGTTAAGGTGCCAAGCACTTTTTTCATTTTATGCGCGGCATAGTTTTGCAGACCGTCAGAGGTTAACTGCATACCCAGGATAAAGATACCCAGGCCCCCGAATAAGACCATAATTATTTTGACTAAATCCATATTCTCACCACCCTCAGGGTCTCAACTGCCCATCAAAGATCTACCGGCTAATTACCGGCCGCCGCTGCCCGGTAACCATATAAATAGTCATCTCGGCAATGTTTACGGTGTGGTCACCCACCCGTTCCAGGTACCGGGCTACAAAGGCCAGATGGCAGGCCTGCTCCACATAGGCCTTGTCTTTTTTCATATAACAGACCAATTCTCGATACAGGTTGGCATACAATTCATCAATGGCATCATCTGCCAGGATTACCTCGCGAGCCAGTTTCAAATCCCTGTTATTCAAGGCCGACAAGCCGTTAACCAGCATTTCCATTGCCATCTGGCACATCCGGGGAATATCCACAAGAGGTTTAAAATAATCCCCGCTCCCCGCAAGGCTTTGACAGACTTCGGCAATGTTGACCGCATAATCGCCAATTCTTTCCAGGTCTTTGCCGATCCGCAATACCCCGGCCAGGATCCGCAGGTCTTCTGATAAAGGCTGCTGTAAAGAAATAATTTCCAAGGCCTTATACTCAATCTCATAGTCCATGTCATCAACAATGTCATCGTCAGCGATGACCTGGGCAGCCTTATTGACATCCTGGAAAATGAGCGCCTCCACCGCCAGTTCCAGGTTCTTCTTCACTTTATTTCCCATTTCAGAAAGGTCTTTCTGCAGGCCCAGGATAGCCCGGTCATAAGCATTCATGGGCGGTTTCATAAGAATTGTTCTCCCTTCTTTGACAGAGATTTTATAATGAGCGAGGCCACTAATTATTCATTGATTTACCGTGGCCTCAAAGCGAATTTCATACTCGGCTTCATTATGATAATGCAATTTTATCCCCTGCCGAGTATAAAACAACTCCATTAGGTATGCTTCATAACAAATACAGCGGCCGTAACGGGTGTTGTTTTTTATAAGCTACTTTAAGGGGATTTCCCTGAGAATAGCCTTTCTTTTTATTTTAACATAATCAATGCTTGATTCGAGCAATTGTTTTTGACCTAACCACCAGCAAGAAATATTAAGAAAAACCTTTTCTATTAGTGAAATCTTTGAGAAAATTAAAGGAAAGCCTCATTTGGAGCAGATTTGTTACTTGTTTCCATTCCTCACGCAGTCAGATTTTCTCCTAGTTTAGTCGATAACAGCAACACCTAAAACCCGTAGTACGGCAGAATGAGGAGGGTTTTAAGATGGGGATCACTGTACGGGAAGCCCTGCAACTGGAGGAACTTAAAGGAGTACAGCTTGTAGCGGGTAGCAACGGGTTAGGCCGGATCATTAACCATGTCAGCGTTCTGGAAGTACCAAGCAACTTTAACCAGTGGCTGCAGGGTAACGAGTTAATCCTTACTACTTTATACAGTTTTGGTGACAACGCAAAAGCCATGGTCAATTTGGTTGAAGAATTCGCCTTTGCCGGGGTCGCTGCATTGGGGATTCACCCTGGCCTCAAAGGGGATCCCTTATTGCCTGAAATGATCGAGCGGGCCAACCTGCTTGGCCTGCCTTTGCTGAAACTTCCCCGGGACATGCCCTATACTACCGTTATCTCGGCAATTTTAGAGGCCATACTGAACCGCCAGGAACTTTTGCTGCGCCGCTCCAGCCAAATCAACCGGAGCATGATCAAGGTTATCCTGGACGAAGGCGACTTGCAGCAAATTGCAGCGACTCTGTCCGGTTTAATTAAAAGTCCTGTGGCAATCGCCGATGCCCAGTTTAAAGTGCTGGCCTTCCACGGATATGACCAATTTGACCATACCTTTTTCGACCACCTGCAACAGTCCCCCAACTACCGGCAGTGGCTGGCCTCCTTTCAAGCCAAAATGATGACTCTCCCCCAGGCAAAAACCAGGGACCCCTTTGGGACCACCCTTGGTGTTGACGGCCGCAATCTGAACCAGATGGTTTGGCCAATTTCGGTCGGGAGTGGCATTGAAGGGTACATTTTTACATGGGAGTCCCATAATCATTTCTCCGACATAGAAAAAATTGCCATCAGTCACGCCGTGACAGCAGTGGCCCTTGATTTACTTAAGAAAAAAGCCGTGGAAGAGGCAGAACGGAGGTTCAGCAACGACTTTATCGGAGACCTCCTGGAAGGCAACTTCTCCTCCGAGAAGGCCATGTTTCGCAGAGCGGACGCCTTGGGAATTGACATTTCTTTTTTCAGGATTGTGATTTCGACCGATATTGATGACTTTGAAAAGTATTTGCTGGGTCAGGTCCGGAAGGAGCAGGATATTCAAAACTTGAAGTCTTCTCTATACCAGACAGTCCGGAAGGTGGTGGAAAAACATATCCCGGACAGCCTAGTAGTATCTAAGAGCGACAGCGTAATTATCCTGCCCAAGATTCCAAACCAGACCGGTGAAGAGGAAATCTATCAAAAAATCCGGCAGATGGTCCAGGCGGTTAGTTATTCCGTACGAGAAAAGTTTAGTGAAATTACCGTCTCCGTGGGAGTGGGGTCTATTTGCTCAACTCCCGGAGGACTGAGACAAAGTTATTTGGAGGCGCACCAGGCCCTGGAAATCGGCAGGACCATCCACGGAAACGGTCATATATCGTTTTTTAAGGATCAGGGGATCTACCGGCTGTTGTGGCCTGCCATCAATGAAGCATGGTTCCGGGACTTCTGTCAGGGCCAGCTTCAGGCTTTACTGGACTATGATACACAAGCCACGGCCCAACTGGTTCCGACGTTGGAAACATTCCTTGATGCCGATGAAAGTTTAGTGCAGGCCGCTAAAGCTTTATATCTGCACCCCAACACCGTCCGCTACCGTATCGACCGCATCAAGAAAATCCTAAAGCGCGACCCTTTTGCCAATCCTGGCGACAAATTAAGCCTCCACCTGGCCGTCAAGGGGTGGAAATTACTCAGTAAAAAATAGAATTGTATGGGCCGTTCTGCTCCACGTAGGCGAATGACAATGTTGGTACCTTCGGCCAGCCGTTCCTGCAACACTTTTGGCAAGTGTATTTTGCCTCTTGTTTTGCCACCACAAATCCGTGGTGGCCTTTTTGTATTGTAAAAATATATGCAAATTTAATGAAAATTAGTAAACTTAAAGGAACCTGCTTTGCCCGCACCACCCTGAAAAACCGCGGAAAGGAGGGCAGTACTGTAAAAATAAGAAAATTAAACTGCAGCAAAGTATTTCTCTCGCAAAGCTGGATGGTAATAATTAGGAGGGAAAAATAAAATGTCAGAAAAAGAGAATATGGTCAGTTTGGAAGAAGAGTATGCCTCAAAACCTATCCCGGAAAACTTACGGCGACACTGGAAAGAACCGGCCAGCATTTACATGGGCATGACCGCAGTTATCGCCTGCGCCATGGGGGGAGGAAGCTTGATTTCCGGCCTGTCATTTTCTGGCGCCATCGCCGCCTTTTTAATCGGGCTAACCATCCTGGTCTTCCTGTTTTACCTGCCCATGGGCAAGATCGGCGCTCAAGAGGGATTAAACACCTACCTGATCGGTGAGGCTGCCTTCGGCAAATACGGCAGCAGTCTGGCTACCGCCCTGGTTGTTACAGCGATCCCCTGTATCGGATGGTACGGGATCCAGGTCGCCATCGCCAGCCAGGCTATTGTAGGGGTATTTGGCTGGGGAGAAAACGCACTACTAATTATTACCGCTATCCTTGGCATTATCTTTGCCATCCCGGCCATGTACGGCATGCTGTCCATGGCCTGGTTGAATTACGCCAGTATACCGGTGATGTTTTTGATTATCGCCTACGGATTAGTTAAGTCACTTGGCACCGTGGGGCTGGCCGGCATTATGGATTACCAGCCTGCCCAGCACATGGGCCTCGGCTGGGGCATCAACCTGCAAATCGGGATGATTGCCGTCGGAGCCGCTTTTGCTGCTGATTACACCCGCTGGATCAGAAACCGCTGGGCCGATGTAACCCTGTCCGGTGTTGTTGGGCTCTACCCCTATACAGTGGTCTTAACCCTGGCCGGCATGGTGATGGCCATCTCCGCAGCCAGCCTTGGCGTCGCCCAGCCCTGGAACATTGTTGAAGTGATGATCAAGCTGGGATTGCCCTCCATTGCCCTGATTTTGATTTTCCTCTTGCAGTGGACCACGGTAATTACCGCAGCCTATTCCTCGGGTTTGGCCCTGCAAAAAGTATTTGGCTGGCGCCGCTTCTGGTGGACGATGGTTTCTGCCGTTTTTGGTATTGCCCTTGCGGTTTCGGGCATCGTCAATCACTTTATCGGTTTCCTGATGATCCTGGCCTCCTGGGTGACGCCGGCGGTGGCCGTTGTCATTACCGAGTATTACTTTGTTGCCAAAGGAAGGTTTGTTCCCAAGCCGGGAATATACTGGCCCGGGGTCATCGCCTGGTTCATCGGCGGCCTGGTGGCATGGAAGTCTGGCACCTTCGGGATCCCGGCCATTAACGGCATGGTGGCTGCAGGCTTGGTTTACGGGGTGGTGGAAGCAGTCAAGGCCGGCGCCAGCAAGCCGGTAGCAAGATAGGATAATGTGTAAGCATCCCATCAGGGTTCCAAAGCAATAAACATCTAGTGGAGGAGGAGTAACATGAGCACCAATCAACCCAACTTCCGTGTCGGTGTCGATATCGGAGGCACCTTCACCGACTTCGTCTTTATTGACGAAAGCACGGGTGAAACCTTCCTGGAAAAGACGCCGACCACACCCCGCAACTTATGGGAAGCTATTGCCAAAGGCCTGGAAAAAGGCAACATCGACCTCTTAAACGTATCCATGTTAATCCACGGGACCACCATCGGCCTTAACGCTTTTTTGGAGAAAAAGGGCAAAAAGACCGGCCTGATTACTACCAAAGGATTTCGTGACGTTTACGAGATCGGGCGCCATAACCGGGTGGACATGTACGACCTGTTTTACAAAAAGCCTGAACCCCTCATCCCCCGGGAATTCCGCCTGGAAGTGGCCGAACGCCTGGATGCCCAGGGCAATGTGCTGGTGCCCCTTTGTGAGGAAGACGTCTTGAATTGTATCAAGGTCTTCAAAAGGGCCGGGATAGAATCAGTAGCCATCTGCCTGCTCCACTCCTACGCCAACCCGGAACACGAGATCAAGGTCGGGGAAATCCTGGACCGGGAATTCCCCGAAGCCGCCGTTTCCCTTTCCCACACTTTAGCCCGGGAGTGGCGGGAATATGAGCGCACCAGCACCACCGCCATTAACGCCTACATCATGCCGATTGTCGGCAGCTACCTGTCCAAAATTGAAGAAGAACTGGCTGCCCGGGGTTACCGGCGCCATTTCTACGTGAATAAGTCCAGCGGCGGCATCATGACGGTAGAAGCTGCCAAAATCAAGCCGGTGCATACCATTATGTCCGGTCCGTCGGGCGGTGCCGTCAGTGCGGCCTATATCGGTAAAGTGGCTGGATTTGATCACGTGATCTCCTTTGATATGGGAGGCACCAGCACTGACGTGGCCATTACTTATGACGGCAAAACGCGGGTTACTGTTGATTCCAAGATCGAAAGGCACCCCATCATGGTCCCGATGGTTGACGTGCATTCCATCGGGGCAGGCGGAGGGTCTATCGCCTGGTTGAATGAAGCCGGGGCGCTAAATGTCGGTCCCCAGAGCGCCGGTGCCGAGCCCGGCCCGGTGTGTTACCAGCGTGGCGGGACAGAGCCGACGGTCACGGATGCCAACCTGGTCCTGGGCAGGTTAGACCTGAATTACTCCTTGGGCGGTGAGATTACCATGGACGTCACCGCCGCCAGGCAGGCCATTGAGGAAAAAGTGGCCAAACCCTTGCGGTTGTCCGTCGAGCAGGCAGCAGCAGGGATTATTTCCGTGGTTAACACCAAAATGGCCTACGCCATCAGGGCCATCACCGTGGAACGGGGTCTGGACCCCAAGGATTTTGTGCTGCTGGGCTTCGGCGGGGCCGGCCCCATGCATGTATGCGCCCTGGCAAAAGAACTGGGGATCCCCAGGGTCATCGTGCCGGTGGCCCCCGGCGCCTTCTCGGCCCTGGGCATGCTCTTGAGCGATGTCCGGCATGACTATGTGCGGACCTTCCTGGCCAAGTGGGACGAGGTCGACCAGGCCACCCTGGAGGGACTGTTCGACAGCATGATGGAGGAAGCGAAACAGGCCATGGAAGAAGAAAAGGATGCCTATCAGCAGGTGATCATCTCCCGCTCCGTGGACATGCGTTACATCGGCCAGGAATATACCGTTAATATCCCGGTCCCCGACGGGGAACTGACCCCAGAAATACGCGCAGAACTGCGGGCGACCTTTGACCAACTGCATAACAGGACCTACGGGCATTCTTCCGAAACGGAACCCACGGAGATCATCAACGCCCGCCTGACCGTTTTCGGCCTGGTGCCGAAGATCAACTTTGCCGAAATTCCTGCCGGGGACGAAACCCCTGCGGCTGAGGCTATCCGGGGCAAACTGTCTACCTATTTTGAGGAAAACGGCAAGTTTGCCGAATGCCCGGTTTACGAGCGCGAAAGCCTGCTGGCCAATAACAGGATTGCAGGCCCGGCTATTATCAGGGAAAAGGGAGCAACTACTGTTTTGCCGCCGGGTTATCTGTTGGAAGTCACCAAACACGGCAATTTATTGATCACTGAGAGGAGCTGACGGCCATGGCAAACATCAACCCAATCACCCTGGAGATCATCCGGAACGGCTTTGTGGCGGCTGCTGACGAGATGAAGATTAACCTGATGCGTACCTCCTACAACCCGATTATTTACGAGGTATTGGACTTCAGTATCGGCATCTTTGACAGGAACGGGGACATCATCTCCCAGGCCTCCGGCCTCCCCATTTTCCTGGGCAACCTGGGCGAGGCGATTAAAACGGTAATCAGGGACACGGGAATGGAAAACTTTGAACCAGGCGACCTGTTCCTGATTAACGATACCTATACCACTGGAACCCACCTGAACGATATGACGGCCATCAGCCCAGTGTTCCTGGATGACGGCTACCTCATGGGCTTTACTGCCAGCAGGGCCCACTGGCTGGACATGGGCGGTAAGGACCCCGGCGGCTGGTCCAGTGACACCACCGAAATCTACCAGGAGGGCTTAAGGCTGCGCTCCATCCCCCTGTACAAGGGTGGTAAGTTGAACACGGGCGTGATGCAGATTATCAAGGACAATGTCCGAATGGCGGAGAGCCTGATGGGGGATTTGCGGGCCCAGATCGCCGCCGGCCGGACCGGTGAACGCCGCTTCCAGGAAATCGTCAAGAAATTCGGCCGGGAGACGGTGGAAGCGGCCATCACGGAAATGTTGCGCCAGGGTGAACTGGCCGCTCGCCAGGCGATCCAAAAGATGAAAGACGGTGTGTACACCGCAGAAGCATTTCTGGATGACGACGGCGTGGCAGTACAGAACCCCAAGGTAAAGGTCACCGTCACCGTCGACGGGGACCGCATGGTCAT
The DNA here is from genome assembly GCA_040757295.1 of Bacillota bacterium. Classification (GTDB taxonomy): domain Bacteria; phylum Bacillota; class PH28-bin88; order PH28-bin88; family PH28-bin88; genus JAGXSE01. The sequence continues at coordinate 15,107 of JBFLXH010000049.1, forward strand.
CGACCTTACCGGGTCGGCCGAACAGTGCGTGGGCCCCATCAACTGCGGGCTGGCAGCAGCCATCTCGGCCTGCCGGGTAGCCTTCAAGGCCCTGACCTCGCCCTTTGAGCATGTAAACGAGGGACACTTTAAACCAATGGAAGTAGTGGTGCCCGACAACTGCATGTTCAATGCCAAACTGCCGGCTCCCTCCGGTGTTTACGGCCTGCCCCTGATGACCCTGTGCGACGTCATTTTCAAGGCCCTGGCCCCGGCCTTGCCCGCACAGGTCCCAGCGGCTCACTACGCCGACGTTTGCGCAGTATTTATTTTCGGCACCGATCCCCGGACTGGAAAACCCTACCTGCAGGTGGAACCTGAAGGCGGCGGCTGGGGTGCCTGTCCCCACCGGGACGGCGAAAATGTCCTCATTGCCATCGCCGATGGCGACACCCGCAACATCCCGGTGGAAGTCATTGAGAGCCGCTACCCCCTCCGAATCGAAAGATATGAACTGCGGCAGGATTCCGGCGGCCCCGGGCGTTACCGGGGCGGTTTGGGTCACTACCGGGACTACCGGGTGCTGGGCCACAATCCTCGCATCACCACCACCCAGGAACGGTCCAAGTGCCCGCCGTGGGGCTTGAACGGCGGTAAGGAAGCGGCTTTTAACACCCTGATTATTAACCCCGGCACGGATAAAGAAAAAGTCATCCAGAAGGCCACCACATTCCAGCTTTACGACGGCGATCTCATCAGCATCCGCACCGGCGGCGGGGGCGGTTACGGCAACCCGCTGAACAGGGAACCTGAACGGGTGCGGCAGGATGTGGTCAGCGGCTATGTAAGCCTGAAATCGGCTTATGAAGATTACGGCGTGGTCCTGGACCCGGAAACTCTGGCCATCGATATGGAGGCCACTGCCGAGCGGCGCCGGCTGATGAGAAACGCTGTGGCCGGTTAATCTTCGGCCAGCCCATAGCTTTGGCCGCAAGGCTCGTATCAAAATAATATTGATGGGGCAAAATTACTCGGCATCCCTTTATGTGCCGGGTAATTTTGTGCCTGTTAGATTTGGAGGGGAACGGTATGCGTACGATTGACATGAATCGAATTACTCCCGCTGTTATCAGCCTGTTGCGGGTGAACATGGGATTAAAGCCCGGGGAGCGAGTGCTGGTGGTCGCCGATTACCCAACCGGTATGGAGTGGAAGGAAAAGGTCGCTGCAGACCTGGAGGTAATGCTGGCCAGGAACCTGCTGGCCAAAAAGGTCAGTGAATTGGCCCGTGACCATTTTCCGGGCTGTCCCGTCGAATTTTACGCTTATCCGGCAACAGGCGGTCATGGGGTTGAACCGGATGAACAAACAGGGGACAAAATGCTGCAGGCCGATGTCATTATTGCCATCACCAATTATTCCCTTTCCCACACCAAGGCCCGCGGCACCGCCTGCCGGGCCGGCGCCCGGGTAGCCAGCATGCCCCTCTTTCTGCCCGAAATGTTTCTCCCCGGCGGACCGATGGACGTGGACTACCTGCAAGTGGCAGAGGACACTCAAAAAATCGCCCGGCGCATGACAGAAGCCCAGATGGTTACCATTAAGACCGGTTCCGGCACCAACCTTACACTGAACATAGCCGGCCGCACCGGGCGGGAAGACAACGGGCTGTACACCTCCCCAGGGTTATGGGGCAACCTGCCCGCCGGCGAGGCCTATACCGCACCGGTAGAAGGGATCGGCGAAGGGCAACTGGTGGTTCAGGCCGGGTGGTACCGCCGGCTGAAGGAAAATATGACCCTCTATTTCAAAGACGGCCGGGTGACTGCCGTAGAGGGAGGTGGTGAGGTAGGGAAAGAGATGATCCGGCTGCTGGGACTGAAGCAGGAGCCGGAGAAGTTCCGCACCCGCAGGTGCCTGGCGGAATTCGCCGTTGGGACCAACCCCCATGCCCGCCGGAAAGATAATGTCCTGGAGGCGGAAAAAATTAAAGGAACTGTGCATGTAGCCATCGGAGACAGCTCCCAGATCGGCGGCACCATCACCAGTGACTTTCACGAGGATTTTGTGATCCCTAAACCAGATGTATACTTCGACGGGGAACCTGTGATCCGGGCCGGTGAATGGGCCTTTTAGTGATAAAAAGCAGCCGAAGTGCTAGTGCCTCGGCCGCCTTGCTTCATTAAAAATAATACGAGACCAGGTTTTCCAGTTTGGAAACATCCCCCGCATAGTCATCGGAAACCTTTAACCGGACCTCCCGTTCACTTCCGCCTATTTTTACCTTGGTCACAACCTGGCCCTGCAGGGATATTCTTAGTGCAGACAGTACATGGGAGGTATTAACTCCATAGAGGGCTGCTTTTTCCCTGTCCATAGATACTTTTAGTTCCGGCCGATCCCGTTCAAAACCGCTCTCTACATCCCTTGTTCCTTCAACACTTGCGATTTGCTTTTTAATAATATCGGCAAGTCCTTCAATACCCGGGGATCCCTTCCCATTACAGTAATCTCTAACGGGGTCCCCCCCCCAAAGCCGCCTCCGGAGTTTCTTTGGGATGGGAAAATATTTCTGGCAATGGCAGCCCGCCCGTTAACGGAGGCGACGCCAAAGAACCAACCAAATTTGACAGGCGATACATTTTTGCGGAGGATCAGGGAATAATTAGAACAGTAGTTATGCAGTTTCAGGATAATTTTCCCAATCCCATAACCTAAGTTTCAAAGAATGTGGCCAGAATTTATCAATAAGCCTTGAAAAACGCTGTGTTGCCGTGTCAAAATAGACTTGGATCA
>JBFLXH010000050.1:0-17423 GCA_040757295.1 Bacillota bacterium
CATATTTTTCTTCTTGCCAGTGAAGGGGTTAGTTTCTTATTGCCTTTTTCCGGTGCACCCCCTCAGATAGCAGCGTAACGAAAATATTATGTTAACTTAGGGTCTTGACATAATACCGCTGCTCTCATCGACAAAGCAAAAACGGGGCCTTACCAAGCGTTTGAACCCGGTTCAGCCCCCTGACAACTGGTAACTCTGAACCGAAAAATCACGGATTGTTTGTGGAATTTACAACAAATAAGGGACAATGAACAGAAGAATTGCTGCGACAAATAAAACACCCACGATCAGTTCTTCCGGCTTTTCCGCCACTTCCGGGTCCAGGTTGTTCATCAACATCCGCAGGGCGGCTTCTTGCACCCAGCCCTTGCAGCTAAGGTTGATACCTAGTGGTGCACGAATGTCCCGAGCCATTGCTTATCTCCTCCCTCCGTTTAATAACTGGCTCGCCAAATTAAGAATTGCGCATAAAGTAGTACTTGCAAAAAGGCAAACACCATGGGTGTTAAACGCCCCCCTCAGAGAACTTCCAGGGGGGCGTTTACAGGCCAATCATAATTTTGCTGGACTGTTAATAGCACCTATAAACTAGATTGTGTTTCCCGCCTGCCTGCTAACTTATTTTTTCCATAAATTGCTTAGTTTGTTTTCCCAAAGGTGAGGATCATCTGGACCTACCTCTACCGGTACAAGTGGACCTTGAAGAATCATGAACGCACCTTCCTCAGCCCAAGGATTCTTCACCACTTTGGCCGGAGACCACAAAGCACCTTCCTGGGTTACTGTATCACCAATTTTGGGTACAGGTAAGCCTTTGTTCATATTATACAAGTACTGTACAGCTAGCTCGGCAGATTCCAGTGCAGGCTGCCCAACTATCGCTAATATTTTCCCTTGCTCAATGAGGTCCAACCCCTCAGGGCCCATACATATTCCCGTGATGCCATAATTTTTAGGATCAAGCCCTGCCGCCTCAATAGCTGTTACAACCCCCGGGCCCATTATGTCAGGTGTATGAACGTATATACCCAACACTTCTTTTCCATGGCGTGTTAACAAATCGCTAGTTCTTTCATGGGAATCCACATTGTTCCACTTGCCATCACCTTGGACCACCGTAAGCTGCGGGTACTGGTCGACAACCGAATGGAAACCTTTCGTGCATGCCAGGCACCTATGATTCACCAGGCGGGGTTAACAAGGAAACCACCACGTAAGCCGCCAGGGATACCAGACCCCCTACTATAATGTTCGGCACCGCCCCGTAGCTGAAGACTTTCAAAACCCCCAACAAACCGGCTGAAGCCCCAAATATGATACCAGCCACTGCCCCCTGGGCATTGCCCCGTTTCCAAAACAGGCCCACTACTACCGGCACAAACACCCCCGAGGCATACATGGTGTACGAGTAAATGAGGATCTTAATAATACCCGGTATGGAAAGGGCAATCGCCAAAGCAGCCACGCCAAGGATTACTGTCCATACCCGGGCGATCAGCAGGAGTTTCTTGGTATCTGCTGCCGCGGAGGGGTTAATGGTTTTCAGGTAAATATCATTGACAATGTGGGAAGTACCGGCAGTCAACAGGGAATCCGCCGTTGACATCACCGCTGCCAGGATGGCTGCGACCAGAATGGACCCGATCCAAACAGGCAGCACAGCCGTAATTAATTTGGGAATAGCCTGGGTCGCTTCAATGCTGGCGCCAAAAATAGCCCTGGCTGCCATTCCGCAAATTGCCGGAAAAACACCAAAAGCTATTAACATGCAGCCGGCTAAAATCGCCGCATTCCGCGCAGTTTTTTCGTCCTTAGCGGAAAACAGCCGCTGGTAAAAGTCCTGCCCAACCAGGTCATACATGATTACCGGTATAATAATACCCAGCATTAACGAAACACCCCGCCCCACAGGGCTGAAATAGCTTTCCACTCCGCCCGGCACATTCAGGGCCGCAATGCTGGCCTGCATGGCTGCCCATCCCCCGGCATGACTCACGCCGGCTATGGCGGCAACAGGCAGGCCGATGAGGATAATCAACAACTGAACCCCGTCAGTAAGGGTAACGCCCCACATGCCGGAAAAGGTAGTGTAGGCAATAAACAGCAGCGTAGCGATTACGGCACCGACCAGAGGGGAGATGCCGAAGATGCTTAATGCACCCTTGGAGGCTCCCACCTGGGCAGCAATAATCCCCACAATTGCTACCAGGGACAGGGCCGTACCCAGCAGGCGGACCAGCTTACTGTTATACCGTAGTTCCAGGTAATCCGGTACGGTAAACAGCCTCAGTTTGCGCAAGGGCATGGCTGCTACCAGCCCCAGAGCGATTAAGCCCAAGCCTGTGCCAATAGCAAAGGCAAACCCCGAGATCCCGAATCTAAAGCCGTCCTGACCCACCCCCATGACAAACCCGCCCCCAAAGTGGGTGGCAGCCAAGGTAGCCGTTGCTAACAGCAACCCCAATCGCCTGCCGGCAAGCAGGAAATCAGTAGCGTCTTTAATCATCCGCGAGGCCAGGACCCCAATGGCAAACACCACTACCAGGTACAAAACTACTACCGTAATCTGAACTTGCATAAAAAAACCTCCCTGCTTTTAATATCTTCTTTAGACAGTCATTAACAATCTACAATTTCTCTTTGGTCATTAACACCCCCATTTTTGAGAAATAAAGTAATTATAGCGCCTCTTAAATCTCCTAACTTTCACCCGGAAGGCTTTGATGCTGATCCTGCTGTCCTTGGAGCATTAATCTTCTAACCTGCTCTTGATGTAACAAGTAATTCCGTATCTTAACTCTGGCCCTGTCAATTATTAATGATGACGAAAATCAATGCTCCCTGAGTAGCGTACACAAGGGTAACACCAACTCCAAGTAAATTCAAAGAATTGGAAATCATGCCTAAAAGGAGAGTACCCCCCCAACATCCCTAACGGTGTCCCTTTCCCTCCATCTAAACTAGCCCCACCTAGTATGGCTCCTGCAAAGGCCAGCATGGCCACCATTCCTTCACCCACTGAATTAGAAACCGATCCTTGCCTTCCGGCTGCTAGAAGCCCCGCAACCCCGGCCAGAAGGCCGCTTAAAACAAAGGCAGAAATCACCATGCGATGAGTATTGATTCCAGAGATAAAACTAGCTCTGGGATTCCCGCCGGTAGCCATAAAGTTCTGTTATCCAGCCTTCATCCACCGGCTCTACCCCTACAATGGCTTTAAAAATCTCCGTCCGGCCACTTCCCCTTAAACCAGCTTGACTTTTTGCAAGGCAACTGTACCAGGATATATTTTAGAAACGTTGTGTAGCCTTAGTGCCGTATCGCTTTCGGACGTTTCTACGCTTCTAGGAGAATCTAAATTACTCATAGCATCCCCTTCCGTCAGCCTTATGTTTATGCGCATATGCCTGACTAGCTTTTTCTTAAGTCAGCAGCACGCTGATGCGCCAGTAACCCTTCTACCCCTGCCAAATGAGAACAAGGACCAGCAAGTTTGGCCGCACCTTCCAGTTTCGTTGATGTTGTCTTTTTTCCTGCCAGCCCCAAGCGCGCTTTTTAAAACGATCATAAAATACCCTCCTTGAATAAGAATTAGTGAGTATGGCTAGATCTTCTCTACCAACAACTAGGCACTTTCTCCTCGTTTATAAGAGGTATACAACTGGTTCCCTTATCTTTGCCTTATTACTTTTACCGTTCGATTATCAGCATCGACTTCTACTTGGTCCCCACTGAATACTCTTTGGTAAAACTCTGGTTCAAGCTGGTCTACAAGGGGAACTTCCATGATAATAGCACTGGATACCAGCACCGTCTCCGGGTATTGAATAATCATTGCTTTAGGTGCAGTGCCCTTCAAGGATAGTTGATAAAGGCCATCAGCTTGAACAACCGAACTGCCCTTCCCGCTCGGAAATATTAAAACTTTACCGGCAATGCTTTGACCCTCTAAAGAATGGCCTTTTTCTATAACCTTCCCGCTGTTCGGATCAACAAGGTAGAAGCAAATATCATCGGTTGAAACCAAAGCTTCTCCTTGCGCTCTGCCACCAGAAATTTTGTGACATCCAAAGATGGCTGGTTGTCCTGTCATTCAACTTCCCCCTTTATGGCAGCTTCCACGCAGTCTTCTATACTTCTAATGACAAACTCCATATTTCTTCTCTTGGTGTAGTAGGCACATTTTGGGGATTCCGTGACTCCTTTTTTCCCGTACAGGTGGTGCCAACACGGTTGGTCGATGCATGTATCTTCCACAATATGGCCACCGGCTCTACGGATGGTCTCCCAGAAACCCATTCGTTTTGCTAATTCCTTAGTCAAGGAAGAAGTGCAAAGCCACAGTTCGACAGCTAATTCTTTACCCTCTAACAGCCGGGCAACTCTTCCAACTTGGGAAATAGTAAGGTGCGGGCACCCAAAAAGGGCAAAATCAATTTTCCCACCCTCGGAAGAAATAGCATTTTTAATTTCCTGAAAATCTTGATCAGTTACCACAACACGTTTTTGGGGCTCTTCACCGTGGAATGCCGCCTCTAGGGTAGGCGCCTCAGGAGTCACACCGACTATATGATAAAGAGGAACTGCCCCGGCTGTATTTAATTGAGCTCCTAAGTTCATCAATGCCTCTGGACTGGGATTTTGGGGCAACCCTGTGAACACAGGTACACCATGGCCAGTTTTCTTAGGTACACAATAGCCTAGCATTTGGTAGTCGAAATCGTCCTTAATCTCAGCTTGTACTTCAACTAAAACTTGTCCCTTACGATTTTTGTCTAGCAAAAAGCCATAAAGAGGTGTCCTACCTGTTACTGCAGCGCACAGCGCACTTTGAGCCGCCTCCCTGTTGGTCCGAGCTCCGTACACGGAGTTGATGTAAGGGGTCGCACTTGATTCCGAATAGGCTGTAACTTCGCCAAAGCGTGGTACGTTTTTTTCCAAGTAAGGTGTGCAGTTATATGTAAGCGTAGCGCCAATGGCTTTATAAGCAGCCCTGGTGCGTTTAATAATTTCTTCGTCGGCTCTATCAATTTCTGTGACTTCTTGGAAATACTCCAGATTAAAGCCAGGATTGACTGTAGGTGACACCTTGCATGTAGCCCCGCCCCTAACCAGTTTTTCCACAAACCAAAGATCGGCTTCCTGGTTGCTGAGAGCTACATGGGCCCTGCTAATTTCCACCATTTGCTCGGCACCGAATGCTTCTCCCACTCCTACTAGCACCTTCATGGCAGTGGCTACGCCTTCGCCATACTTGCCATCAAGCATCTCTTTTTCTTCACGAGTTAAGTACAAATGGTAGACCTCCTTTATGTTATATTGGCTATTGCAAAGGTAAAAATCTGGACTAAGATGAAGTATACAATTTGTATACAACGGCGATCAAAAAACAATACTAGGAGTGTCTTTTCACAACGATCTCTTGAGCACTCTCAATATGTTGTCTAAGTAGAGGCAATAACTGTTCCGTATTCCTTTCCTTTAACAAACTGATAATCTCCAAGTGTTGCTGGATGGTATTTTCTACATCGCCCAAGGTTTGTGCCGTAAGTAACTGATAGCGGAAAATCTGCTGATTCAATACACTCATGAAGTTTTTCAAGTGTGAGTTGTTACATTTGTCAATAAGCAGATTGTGAAGTTTGTTATCGCAACGGCTGACAATTTCCCATTCTACCTGCTCTTTTTGTTGCACTTTTGACTGAATAGATAGCCAAGCATTTTCCAGTTCTTCAATTTCTGTGTCCGTTATGTTCGAAACGGCACTTTCCGCAGCTAAACACTCCAGGACCTTACGCAACTCGTAAATCTCCTTAATGTCTTTTAATGAGATCTCCTTAACACAGGCACCTCGTCCGGGTACAATCTCTACCAAGTTTTCGTTGGCTAATTCTTTAAGTGCTTCCCGCACAGGTGTCCTGCTCATTTCTAATACATCCGCCAACATATTTTCGCTCAAGTAATCACCAGGTTTAAACTTAGCATAAATAATGGCCTCTTTAATCTGTACATAAGCTGTTTGTGCCAGATTGGATTTTTTTTCTTTTCGAATACCTTCTAGACGGCTGACCAAGTTCGACATATCCTCTCTCCTAGCAACTATTGTTATCAAGATCTTTGCAATTTACGGAGTTTTTCCTTCAAAATCTCTCAGTGGGGGTTTATCTTAAGCTAAGGGGTTAAAAGAATTTTTCCTGCATTTATTGTAGACGAAGTTAACATTGAAACACCCACCCAAGGCCATTTTGCCATCCAGATGGAACCATTTCATCCCACTCAAATTTTAAATCACACCTCCATTAATCGATTGAAAACTACTTTTGTGCAAGTTTATCACCGTATTTGTATACAACTTGTGTACTATCTGTATTCTACCTAATTTTAAATATTCCTCCTTATTACCAAAAATTTTTTCCCCAATTTTTTAACCTGCAAGTGTTAGACATAATAAGAATTTAACTTTTCAGCATTATTCTTATGTACATACCTTCCTTGTAAAAAAAGCACCCCGAAGGTTGTACTGTACACTCTTGTTCCAAAAAACTCCAAGCCCTGTTTCCAGAAAATAATCTTACAGGTAGCAAATAGCCCTTCAGATGGATTTGATATCTGAAGGGCTATGCCCTTAAATTTGGTTATTAACATTTAAATCCCATTTTGAAGTCAATATACCCGCTCCTCTACTCAACAGTAACCGATTTGGCCAGGTTCCGCGGTTTATCGACATCGCAGTCCCGGCAGACGGCGGCATAATAGGCCAGAAGCTGCAGGGGGATGACGGTCAGGACCGGGGTAACCAGGGGATTAGCAGGTGGCAAGTAAAAAACCTCATCCACTGCTTTGGCAAGATCCTTATTGTCCGGCAGGGTTAGGGCTGTGACGTGGGCTCCCCGGGCTTTTACCTCTGTAATGTTACTGAGCATTTTATCGTACAGGTCCGGCTGGGTGGCCAGGGCAATGACCGGAACACCTTCAGTGATGAGGGCCAGGGTTCCGTGTTTCAATTCACCGGCAGCATACGCCTCAGCATGAATATAAGAAATCTCTTTCAGCTTCAGGGAACCTTCGAGGGCCACCGCATAGTCGAGGCCGCGGCCGATAAAGAAGGTATCCTCCCACTTAGCCATTCTTTCCGCCCATTTTTTTATTGAAGATTCTTGGGCCAGTAATTCATGTACCTGCTGGGGGAGGCTTTGCAGGGCATAGGTCAGTTCCGCTGCATCCTGGAGGGTAAGGGTGCCCCTGGCCTGGCCCAGAAAACCGGCTAAGAGGTACATGGCTTCCAGCTGAGTGACGTAGGCCTTGGTAGAGGCCACAGCTATTTCCGGCCCCGCCATGGTGTAAATGACATCATGGGCTTCCCGGGCGATGGAACTACCCACAACATTGGTGACCGCCACAATCCGGGCGCCTCTGGTTTTAGCAGCTCTGAGCCCTGCCAGGGTGTCAGCGGTTTCCCCGGATTGGCTGATTATTACCGTCAAGGTATTTTGGTCAACCAAGGGATCCCGGTAGCGAAACTCGGAAGCGATATCCACTTCTACCGGCATGCGCACCAGTTTTTCAATCACGTATTTGCCCACCATGCCGGCATGAGCGGCGGTACCACAAGCCACAATCGCCACTTTATGCAAAGAACGGACTTCTTCGGGGGTAAGCCTAACTTCCGGCAGCTGGATAGTGCCGTCCTCCTTGACTCGCCCAGCAATGGTGTCCCGCAGGGCACGGGGCTGCTCATGGATCTCCTTCAACATGAAATGCGGGTAACCGGCTTTTTCCGCTGCCTGCAGGTCCCAGTGGACATGAAATGGCTTTTTGTCAACAGACTGCCCGTTCTTATCGTAGATCAAGGCTTGATCAGCTGTAAGCACTACCATTTCATTATCTTCCAGGATGAGAGTGTCCCGGGTGTGGCTCAAGAGAGCAGGGATATCGGATGCCAGGAAGTTCTCACCTTGACCCAAACCAATAATCAGGGGGCTGTCTTTTCTGACCACCACAATCTTATCCGGTTCCTGGTCACATAATACTGCCATGGCATAAGAGCCCTCCAGCCGGGCTACAGCCTGCTGCACCGCGAACAAGAGATCTCCCTGGTAAAACTGTTCCACCAGGTGGGGCAGTACCTCGGTATCGGTTTCCGAACGGAATGCATGCCCTTCTTCTATCAACCATTCTTTTAAAGGCTGAAAGTTCTCGATAATCCCGTTATGCACTACGGCGATCTGGTTTTTGCAATCAAGGTGGGGATGGGCATTACTGTCCGAAGGACGTCCATGGGTGGCCCAGCGGGTATGACCGATACCGGTTTGCCCCTGGGGGGTTTCCCCATTCAAAGCCTCCGTAAGGGAACCAAGTTTTCCTTCCTTCTTTACCACCTTGAGCTGCTGATCTTCCATTACCACAATGCCTGCTGAGTCATATCCCCTGTATTCTAATTTTTTTAGGCCCTCCAGCAAGATAGGCGATGCCTGCCGCGGACCGACATAACCAACGATACCGCACATGGACTCTTCACTCCCTTTGGGATTATTGTGTCCAAAAAAATCTGTCCAGCATAGAAATGCCCTTGGCCACCAACACTCTTTGTCCCCGGAATCACTCCCGGAATTTGTGGTGTTTTTTTTTTCGGCCTGGCCAGGCCGAGGGGCACCCGCCGATATTCGATAAACCCCTTCCTCGTCAACCAACCCGGATAAGCAAGGCAATAATCTTACAGGGATGTCGATTAGCCGACCCTAGATTAACCGGACTGGTTCAGGCGCTTTATTTCAGTTTCTGCTCCTATCATCTCCCCCTCTCCTTAGGTTGCTTGAACACAAAACAGGCATCACCTCCTTACCAAAGAGTAGACGCAATGTTCACGGAAAAGTTCCGCAGTTTCCGGAGGTTACTGTTTTTCCGCCACCCTGGCAATATCAGCAGCCAGTTGTTCCAGTTGCGCCTGGTCCGGACCTTCGGCCATGATGCGCACCAGGGGTTCAGTTCCCGAGGGACGCACCAGGAGACGGCCCTTGTCACCAAGGGCGGCTTCAGCCCGGGCAACAGCTTCCGTTACGGCTGGATCGGCAAGGACTCTGGCTTTATCCTTAACCTGGACATTTACCAGTACCTGGGGAAACTTCGTCATCTGGGCAGCCAGCTCATATAAGCTTTGGCCAGAGCCGGCCATGACATTGATCATCTGAAGCCCCGTCAACAGGCCATCACCGGTAGTGTTGTACTCCAGGAAAATGATATGCCCGGACTGCTCCCCACCTAAAATGGCGCCGGTATTGAGCATTTCTTCCAGGACATAGCGGTCCCCCACCTTGGTCTTTTTCACCAGAATACCGGCTTGTTCTAAAGCCTGATAAAGGCCAAGGTTGCTCATGACGGTGGCTACCACGGTATTATGGGCCAGCTTCTGCTGTTTTTTAAGGCTAAGGGCACAGGTCACCAGGATCCTGTCCCCATCCACCAGATTGCCATGGGAGTCCACCGCCAAAACCCGGTCGGCATCCCCGTCAAAGGCCAGTCCCAGGTCAGCGCCATGTTCCATCACAGCCCGGCAAAGGGCTTCAGGATGGGTGGAACCGCAGCCGGCATTAATGTTGGCGCCGTCAGGCCGGTTAAAAAGAGGGATCACCTGCATGCCTAAGGTCTCCAACAGCCGCGGAGCCACTACGCTAGCTGCCCCGTTGGCACAGTCTATAACAACTCTCAGGCCGGCTACCGAATTGCTGACGGTCGAACGCAGGAACTCCAAGTAACAATTAATGGCTTCGGCGTTTCCTATTACCCGCCCAACTCCGTCACCGATAGGTCGCGGCAGGTCACCGGCACCCTCCGCAATAAGGGTCTCGATTTCCAGTTCTACGGCATCGGGCAGTTTATAACCGTTTCCGGCAAAAAACTTGATGCCGTTATCACCAAAGGGGTTATGGGAGGCGGAAATCATCGCCCCCGCCGTAGCTCCCTGGGTTCTGGTCAAATACGCCAGGGCCGGTGTGGGCATAACTCCTAAATCTATAACATCCGCACCAACAGAGCACATGCCAGCGGTAAGCGCCGCCTGCAGCATATCTCCGGAAATGCGGGTGTCTTTGGCTACTGCTATTTGGGGCCGGGCAGCCGTCCGGGCCAAGACGTAAGCCCCGGCCCTCCCTAGATGGTAAGCCAATTCCGGCGTCAGCTCCCGGTTAGCTACTCCTCTAACCCCATCGGTTCCAAACAATGCCACGTTCTTTGCTACCTCCCTCTTCATTCTATTCCTGTTCCGGCAGGGCATACCGCCGGATTAGGGCTTCTGCCACCCTGAAACCGTCTACAGCGGCACTGACAATCCCCCCGGCATAACCCGCTCCTTCCCCAGCCGGATATAGGCCTGGGGTATTAACAGAGCAACAATCTTCGTCCCGCAGGATGCGTACCGGCGCCGAAGTCCGGGTTTCTACCCCGGTCAATATAGCTTTGGTACCACCGAACCCGCGCACCTTGCGGTCAAAAACCTGCAAGGCCTCCACCAGGACCTCTCCTACGGGTTCGGGCAGGATTTCCCTTAGATTTGCCGGACTTGTTCCTGGGAGGTAGGTGGGGTAGCCAGCTTCCGGCAATCTCCCCGGCTGGCGGTCTGCCAAAAAGTCTGTTACCGGTTGTGCCGGAGCTTTGAAGCCCCCGCCGCCAGCCAGGAAAGCGGCTTTTTCCAATCTGCGCTGGAATTCTATCCCCGCCAGGGGATGGGCATCGCCCATGTCTTCCTCGCCTACATTTACCACAACAGCACTGTTGGCGATGCCGGAGGCCCGGGCATGTTTGCTCATGCCGTTGGTCACCACGCCCCCGGGTTCCGAAGCGGCTGCTACCACTTGCCCACCCGGACACATACAAAAGGTATAAGCATTACGGCTAAACTTATCACTGTGATAAGTAAGGTGATAATCGGCCGCCCCCAGCCTGGGGTGACCGGCAAACTCGCCATACTGGGCTTGATCAATCAGCGACTGGGGATGCTCTATGCGTAAACCCACGGCAAAAGGTTTCTGCTCCATGGCAACGCCCTGTTCAGCCAGCCAGCGATAAGTATCCCGGGCACTGTGGCCAATGGCCATCAGCACCGTCCCGGCAGGGACTTCCTCCCCGCCGTTGACAATCACTCCTCCCGCCCGGCCTCTATCATAGAGCAGCCCGGTTACCCGGGCACCGAACCGTACCCGGCCCCCCAGTGCCAACAACTGCCGGCGCAAACCCACTACCACCCGGTGCAGGACGTCTGTTCCCACATGGGGCTTATGCAGCCAGGCTATCTCTTCCGGCGCCCCGGCTTGCACCATGCGGGCCAGTACTTCCCCCACCCGGTAGTCTTTAATACGGGTGGTCAGCTTGCCGTCGGAAAAGGTGCCAGCCCCTCCTTCGCCGAACTGCACGTTTGATTCCGGGTTTAGTTCTCCCGTCTGCCAAAAATGAGCCACATCCCTGGTCCGCTCTTCCACTTCAGGTCCCCGTTCCAGGAGTAAAGGGCGATAACCCCATTCCGCCAATTTAAGGGCTGCAAAAATGCCTGCCGGGCCCGCCCCTACCACAACCGGAGGCCGGGTCATGGGCTGGCTGCCCCGGAACAGTGGCGACGGGGGCGCATCATTTATCAACCCTACACTGGGGATATTCTTCCCCAGTACCCGCCGTCCTACGGATTCATCCACCACCAAGTCTACAGCATAAACAAAACCAATCTGGTTTTTGCGCCGGGCATCCACCGCCCGGCGAAGGACCCATAACTGCTGAATAGCCTCTGGAGGAATCCCTAACCGTTTAGCAGCTTCCCTTTCGAGGTCAGACTGGTCGTGATTAAGATCCAGGCGCAACTCTGATAGCCTTAACTTCATGCTGATTCCAACACTCCACAAACCCCTGAATTATGCTTCGCTAGATGATAGCAAGAACATTTATCTGTAAAATAGCATCTCTAGGCTGGGCAATAATATGCCCGGGTGGATTTTGCATAGTGGCATCCTATGTCACCCGGGCACAAAAGGTGCATTGCAGCAAGTATTACATAGGCGCTCAGCGACTGGCGCTAACAGGAACTACCTCGATAATCACCTTCACAGGGCGGGCTAGCGCCGCTTCAATGTTTTCCGGCAGTGCCAAAGAAAGATCCTGAACCACATCTTTACTGGTTCCTTTTAATTCAAAGGGCATGGTATATACAAACTCTTGATCGTCTAACAGCTGTTGGCTACCCACCAGGGCAACTACAGCCGGTTCGGTAATCACTCTTTTTACCTGGTAGCCGCGAGCCGGCTCACCCTTAATATCCACCCGGATGGGTACCAGTTTTTCCGGCAAATCCTTAACAACAGGGATGGTTACTTCAATAGCCTCCGGATTGAGATTAACCCACTCCCAGGCCCTGCTGCCATCCCTGTCTGAGGCTACCCGTACCGGCAGGTACCGGCGGAGGTTATTCCTAACTCCGTCCAGGTTGACAGCAACATAGGCAGTGTTGATCTGGTCCAGATACCCGCCGGGGCCGGTAACAATCACCTCTGCCGGTTGCACCACCGGGTCCCTCACTTTATAACCGGCGGCTACTTTCCCTTCAAAAGTTACAGTTACCGGAACCTGTTTTTCCATTAGTGTATCAACATTAATCTTGGCCTGGCTAGGGGTAATATTAACCAGGCTGATACCCGCAGGCAACGAAGACTGGACTGGCAGGGTATTTTCGCCCTCTTTGGCATCGCTCATTTCCACAAAGGCGTGGAGATCCCGGGAGGACACGTCTCTGATGAGTCCTTCCCTGCCTTCAATCCGGATTTTCACCGTATTTGGCCTCTCTGAAACTACCAGTCCGGGCGGCAGGTTACGTACCTCCAGGGGAACGGAGATTACGTACTCAACAGCAGGATTTTTTTCTTCAACCACGTAAAGCCAAAGCCCCAGGGCCAGAAGGATGGATAAAATGCGGTAGGGTAAATTGGTACGGAACCAGGCACCCATAGACTATGACCTCCAATGCCAAAAAGAATGGTTAGTGTTTGTTTTCGGCAGCAACAAATTCTCCAGTAGTTCCTTCAGGTTTTTTTCATCAAGGTAACGGGTAAGGCGGCCCTCTTCTGCCACGGATACAGTACCTGTCTCTTCAGATACCACAATAGCAACAGCATCAGAAATTTCTGTAATTCCAAGGGCTGCCCGGTGACGGGTACCTAACTGTTTGCTCAGGTAAGGGATGTCTGTTAATGGCAGAAAGCACGCGGCAGCTACCAACCGGTCACCGCGGATAATTGCAGCTCCATCATGAAATGGAGTCATCGGGGTAAAAATATTTACCAGTAATTCACTGGATACAACACCGTCAACCTTGATACCCGTTTCGATGTAATCATTTAGGCCGGTTTCTCTTTCTACAACTATCAAAGCGCCGGTTTTGGTTTTAGCCATTACCTGGACAGCCCGGATAATTTCATTAATTAAGCGGGACATGTCTTCCACGCCTAAAAAAGTAATCGGGCTGGCAAAGAATTTACCCCGGCCCAGGCGCTCCAAAGCACGACGGAGTTCCGGTTGGAAAACTATCGGCAGGGCCACCAGGATAATCAACTGGATTTGAGACAGAACCCAGCCTATGGTAACCAGGTTTAGGGTTTTGGCCAAAAAAGCCGCAAACACCAGCACAACCAGACCCTTGATCAGCTGGACCGCCCGGGTGCCTTTGATGAGCATGATAAACTTATAAATGAAAAAGGCCACCAAGGAGACATCAAACACCATGCGAATCACATCCAGCAAACCAAAAGACCTGATATATGCCCAAAGGGTCATCCTAGCACCTCCAACCCTAAACCCATACAATTATTATGCCATATAGGGCAAGCCAAACAACCCATTCATCTGCAAATCTTTTCGACAATTTACTTGATAATTCCTTTTATCGCCGTCAATTAATTGGAGTATAATTTTGGAAAATAGTTTTCATGTTGTTTGGCAAGCATGTCAACGGCTTTCCTGCGCCGGTTGCTGCCTTTCTTTCTGCGGCAAAAAAATATCCGCTCCTTGTTTTTAACTATGGCTCTTCCGGAGCCTGGAAATACCGTTTCGAGTAAGCCAGATCAGGGCTCTTGACCTGTCACAATGACAAGGGCCATCTAATGAGGCGGTATGGCTTTATCATGCAGCCCCCGCGGCGGTTGCCGGCCGATTGGCCGTCGAATAATCTGCTTTAAGTTCAAGATGCATTCCACCACATTACGGCCAGGTTGTAAGAAACTTTTTCAGTAATTAAACCGTCTTTGGCCTGGCTTCGGACTACTTTTTCCAGGATCCTCTCTACTCCGGGACCTTTTTTGCCAAAGATGTTAAAGTAGGCAAGAAAATTTTCCATCACTACATCTGCTCTTTCACTATAACTGTAACCTTGTGAAAAAAACCTCAGGTTGGGATTAAAACCTTCCGCATAAAGGATGTTAAAAGGAAAGGAAATGTCAAAGGCTGAACCCTGCAGTTCTTCCCCCATCACCTCTCGCCAGAGGAGGTGCCGCAGGGGAGCACGGTACCCCCGGGCATAACAGAGCAAAAGGCAAAAGCCTCGGGAAGCGCTGTTCATCTTCATTAAAGTGTCATAATTGTAAACCGCCGGAGAGCTGGCAGCCAGGACAAGGTCGAACTCCTTGTCATAGTTCGCTTTCTCCCAGTTATCCTGCATGAAAATAATGTTCTGCAGGCCGCGTTTCCTGGCCTCCTCACTGAGAAGCCACAGCATTTTCCCGGAGGTATCCAGGGCCGTCACCTCTTTTGCCACTTCGGCCAGCGGCAGGGCATAAGTCCCCGGGCCGCAGCCAATATCCAGAACCCGAGAACGGCTGTTTACAAGGCCTTCCTCTACCCAGAAGGCCACCATCTTGCTTAAATCATCCTGCAGCACGCCGTTGATCTTGCGATAAGTAGAAGCGTACTGGTCCCAGAAGGCCGTCCAGGCTCTTTCATCATACCTCCCGCAGTAAAGGGAAGCCTTTTGCCGCGCTTTTTCCCAGGCCGCAGCCCAAAAGGCGCTGCTTATTTCCGTCATGATGTTCCTCCTTGATAACACAGGTTGAACCAGGCCTCCTCGTTCAAAATGCCGAACGTGGGATGGACCTGGCTCCTTCTCCTACCGGAGTCCTCCAGTAATTTACCACATATGGCTACCCGCTCTAATACCCCCGCTTCTTTAAAGCGGTGGGATAAGAGCGGCTACGCCATTGCATTAACTGGCCCCCTATGGGATTAACCAGTTCTAAGCTTCAGCGGGGGTCACAATCCCCCTCTGAAGCCAAGACCCAGTTGAAACTAATCCTTCCAGGAACCCTGTGCCAATAAAGAAAGGTGTGGGTTTACTACCAGGGGGGGATAAGCCCACACCTTGGCGCCATGTTTTACTGTTTGCTGAGCCAGGCTCTTTCAATGCTGGGCTTAAATCCAGAATTGAGGCTAAAGCCGCGCAGCTGTTTTTTAAACGCATAGGGGCTGACCTCGTAATAAATGGCAGTAACAGGCACATCCTCCTGAATTATCCCCTGCAGCCTGTTATAAAGCTGTTGCCGCACCCCTTTATCCAGCGTCTGGCGGGCTTGCTCAATGGCCTTGTCAGCATCAGCATTGCGGTAACCGACACCCCAGTCCTTATTTACACTTCCTTCGCTGTGGAAAAACCTGCTGAACATAAAGTCGGGATCTCCGCCTAGCGCAGAATAGGGCAAAATAGTCAAATGGTGTTCACCCCGTTTTAAAGCCTCGTTATAAGCGCCTGTCTCCAGCACCCTGATCTTTGCGTCCAGGCCGATAGCCTTAAATTCGGACTGGATTAACTCGGCAATCGGCTGGATGGGCCACCGGCGAGCTCGAGCGGAGTCAATGAGAACGGTGATCTCCTGCTGCTTGTTGAGGGTGCCGGCCTCCCTGGCCAGTTCCAGCGCCCGCGCCTTGTTCTGGCTTATCGGCCACATCCCCCGCGCGGCCCAAAATTGCTGCAGGTCAGGGTTTAAAATCCCACCGGCAGGAGTCCCCCATCCCTCCAGCACGTGCTGCACAATTGCCTGCCGGTCAAGCATGAGGTTTGCCGCCTCGCGCAGGCGCCGGTCGTTAAAAGGTGAGCGCTGGGTATTAAAAGCCAGGTAAACGGTCAAGGAGGTAGGCTGCGCTTTCAGCACCAGGTCAGCCTTGTTTCTGATGGCCGGGACCTGCTCCGGCATAATTCCGCCTGTATCGGCAACGGCATCCACCTCCCCTGTCAGCAGGGCAGCAAGGCGGGTAGCCGGGTCAGGGATACGCTTAAAGGTGACCTTGGAAAGCTTGGGTCTGGCTCCCCAGTAATCGTCATTCCGCACCACTGTCAGGCTCTGGTCCTGCACATGTTCATGGAACTTAAAAGGCCCTGTCCCAAAATCGAACCTGACGATATTTTTCCCTGTCGCGTCCCAGCTCTGCGGGCTTAAGATAGGCAGCCCATGGATAATGATGCTGTCGAGGAAAGCAACATTAGGCCTGGACAGGGTAACCCTAACGGTATGGCTGGCTAAAGCCTCCACTTTTTCCAGGTCGCCGAAGGCGTTGTAAACGTCTAGCTCTGGGTGCTGCTTCAGGCGCTGAATGTTTTTCACCACGGCATCCGCGTTTAAGGGTGTCCCATCATGGAACTTGACACCTTTTTGCAGGTAAAAAGTCCACACCCGGCCGTTTTCAGTTGCCTCCCAGCGCTCGGCCAGCTCCGGTACCGCCTGCCCTTTGTCGTCAAAAGCAATGAGGTTTTCCCACACCCCTGCGTACCTGTGCAATACGGAAGAACGCCAGCTCCCCGGGGCGTAAAAAGTGCGCCCCAGACCAATGGTCAGCTCCTGAACAGAAGCCATTGACGTGACATTTACAGTGCGCGTTGTCGGGTCCCATTCCACTACCGCACCTAACGCCTCCCCCACAAAACGCAGGGGCACCATCGTCTGTCCGTTAATGATCCTTGCCGGCACATCAAGTTTAACCTGCTGCCCGTCTTTTGTTGCCGCAAGGCTATCTACAACAAGCCTGATCCGGCTTTTTTCCCCCACCGCTTCTACGGCCCGGGCCGCATTATCCCAGTTTACTTTTACCCCCAATGCCTCAAAGATGGGTCGCATCGGCACGAGCATGCGGCCATTTTCAATGGCCATATTTCCACCCACTGGCAGCTCATAACTGACGCATGAATTAAGAAATGCTTGTCTGTTAAGGGGTTAAACGCCAAAGCAGAAAAATTTTATCGCAAAAAGGGCTGGACGCGCAGAAAAGATTATGAGATAATAGTGGGCTCATTCTCAAATAAAATGACAAAAACTGGACAACCACAGGTTTTAATGTTATGATATACTATAAAATTAAGCCTGTGAGGTGCGATATGTGTACAAAAGATTGGTATAATGTTTTTTCAACAG
>JBFLXH010000051.1:0-17387 GCA_040757295.1 Bacillota bacterium
CCAAGACCGTAAACACTTATTGTGAGGAATTAAGTATTTAATTATCAAAGATCAAAACTAAAGAGCAACTGCAAATTTGGTATTATGTAAACCAAATTCTTAGCTACTCTTAGTATACAAGGAGGAAAGGTCCATGAAAAACCTCCCGCCACCGGACGCTTCAAGAAAAGCTCCAAAGGCAATAAAAAGGACGATGAAACTCGCTGATGCACCCAAGGGCGTTCCGTATATACCCTCTCCAGTCATGTATTGTATTGAAGTGATCCGTTCTAAGCTATAGGGGGGATGGCCATATGGTTGAGGAAGGTGGTGACCAAAGAACATGTAGGAAACCATGGCCAAGGCCACTAGAGGCATAGCAGGTCCCATGAGGCGCCTGGTTCCTTCTAGGATTAGTACCATCGTCATCAAACCGAAAATAATATCTGTCCGGTAGACTGTCCCTGCTCTTAAAGCCATGGTTGGCGCTTGAATAGCCGTGTAAATTCCTGCGGCTATGGTAGCCGCAACTAGTAGAGAATCGACCAACACACCATACCTATTCTTAGCCGGCCTGGTTAATAACACCATGAGCAAAGCCGCGGTAAGATGGATGTTTCTTTGGCTCATCGCTTCCAAAAGACCAAAGGCTGCAGTGTACAAATGAAATAGAACAAGAAGAACTGCAATTACAGTAGTCGTTTGGCTGCGGAACCGTGCGAATTTATGGTCCATGATAACCCTCCTATGTACATCCGACAACGTTCTTTACATTCTGCGCTCGATTTCTAGGTTAGTAGTTGTAAACCCGGGAAAACACGGGTTAAACGAATCTGGTTAAACGATTCTTTATGATGATTCTTATGACCCGTCTTTCGCACTTCAATATTACAACTTGTGGGTGCGAAAGACGGGTTATGATAATCGAAGTTCGCTGAATGACCACATCTTCTCTTTTCGAGAAAGGATTGGACACTTATTTCCGTAAAGGGGGGTAGTCGGTTAGTGCCAGTTATATTATAATTATACATTAAGGATAAATTTCTTGCATGGTGGAGGTAACCGTGGAGCTGGCCTTAGTATCAGGACGTGACTACCCAAACACATACAGGGAATTTGTGCAAATGTTTCCCGATGATGCTGCATGCGCGGCCTTTTTGGTACGGTTACGTTGGCCTGAAGGATTTATTTATCCGGCCTGTAAGACAGCCTCGGCAGCATGGAATGAAAGTCGTAACCGTTTGGAGTGTCCAATCTGTCATCACCAAACGTACTTAACTGCGGGAACGATTTTCGAAAGACACGAACACCCCTAACTACTTGGTTTGAAGCCGCCTGGCACCTAACCACGGCCAAAAACGGTATGTCGGCTAAAACTTTAGAACGCACTCTTGGTATTAGCTATCGAACGGCATGGATGATGCTGCAGCGTTTTCGAGTAGCGATAGTGAATAAGGAACGCAAACAGTTATCAGGCGACGTGGAGGTAGACGAAACTTTGGTTGGTGGCGTCCAACAGGGCGGCAAACGCGGCCGTGGTAGTTCTAAAAGCATTGTGGTGATTGCTGTGGAGATCAAACAACCCAAGGGCTTTGGACGGGTACGGATGCGTCATATTCCAGATGCCCCTGGCGCGAGTCTAATACCATTCGTATGTGATGTGGTTGCTCCAGGATCGGTGGTATCCACAGATGGATGGAGAGGCTATAACGGATTGTCTGATTACGGATACATATGGAAACCAACCGTACTGTCATCTTCTGGCGATCCTGCCCATGTCTCCATGCCTGGCGTTCATCGAGTTGCAAGCCTACTCGATCGATGGATACTCGGAACCCACCAGGGCTCAGTAGTTCCTGATCACCTTCAATCCTACTTGGAAGAGTTTACGTTTCGGTTTAATCGGCGTACATCTCGAAGCCGCGGCCTTGTTTTTCGAAGGCTCCTTGAACAGGCGGTTATTACTAGTCCGATTACAGAGGCAGATATAACATGTGGCTACGACTGGAGTTGCCATTAAATGCAGGCGGGAAATTCCATATACTGTTAAACAATCTCTAGAGGTTATCAAATGTATAATTATACATTTCTTAATGAACTGGCGCTAACTGACTACCCCCCTTCCGTAAAATGGACCCGTATCCTTCTTGTTCCATACAATGGCATAGCACCAAAAAAATTTCTTACCAACATCCCACCGTTAAAAGCTATCCTTACAGGGGCGCTGAGCGCTGTTGCTCTACCATCCAAAGCTGGAAGCGATGGGCTAATCTCTTTCTGTTGGTACGTAAACTTGACTAGCCCCTCCCTACCAGTTAGGGGATACCACTACCCCCTCTTACTGCAAACCAATCTCTTTCAGGTATTGCAGGGCCCCTTCATGTAAAGGTAAAAGCCCCGACTTAGCGGTCTCAGCTAAGTTTTGAGCGGTGAAATATTGACCCATGGGGTGTACTTGCTTTAGCTCATCTGTGTGTTCAAGCACAGCTTTCACCACTTTATATACAGTATCTTTATCCACATCGTGACGAGCAAAAACACCGACCTTGACAGAGGTTCCGGGAACATCCTGGTCAATCCCCCGGTACGATCCCGCTTTCAACACATCTGGCAGAAAATAGGGGGCCTTTTTTTGTAATGCCTCTAAGTGAGCCTGATCTATGGGTAATTGCATGATACCAGTGGTGGTTGCAAGGTCCGTATAAGCTGCTGTTGGAACCCCTCCCATTTGGATTATCGCGTCAATGGTTTTGTCTCGCATCGCATCCGCTAATTCCGAGGTATTCAAAAACATCTGCTTATAGTCTCCCTGTTTTAGACCGTACACTTCCATAATCATAGGAATATAGAATTGAGCCATGACCCCAGGGTTACTCCCTATGGTTTTTCCCTTCAGTTGTTCCAAAGAGGTAATTCCCGAGTCCTTACGAACAAATATGTGGGTCCAGTTATTGAAACCGGCCATGATCATCTCGATATTACCTTTATCCTGGAATTCTCTCTCACCACGCCGTGCGAAGTAAGCGGAATCCATTGTTGCAAACCCAAGATCAAGGTCACCCCGCGTTAACGATTTCATATTCTCTGTACTTCCGCTAGTGACTTCCGCAGTTACACTTAGTTCAGGAACATACTTTGCGATGATTTGACTCATTCCCGAAGATAGAACATTATATGTACCACCTGTCATGCCTCCCCCCAAAGACACATATTTAGCGGATCTTGCGTCGGGGGTTTTTGAAGCTTCACCTCCCTGCAAACTGTTTTTGGTGTTGTTATCGGCACTGCCCCCACACCCAGGAAGAAGGAAACTAATAACCACTACTAACGCTAATAAGATTATGGTATTTCTCTTCACGCTCATTCGCTTTTCCTCCTATCTCAATAATGAGTTCTTTCGAAAACTCCCGATGCTTGGAATCACTGGATTCCAGGGCTCGGGGGTTTTTCGTTTCCTCCAAAAATTAGCCCAAAACACCCAAACTTTTCCAGTTGTATTGCCTTATTATTCCAATTATGGTTTGGATCACCCTTGACTTTTGTCAATCACCCCCAAAATCGAAATGAATGGTATTTTTACCATACCTCTTGGGTTTGGGGTGATTGTTTTAGTGGGCTGTAGTATTATTTACTTGATGGTTTTAAAACGGTCCAACCCTTCTACTTCATCCCTGCCCATTAAGGCTGCACCTAGTGCACCCACTAATTGCGCTGTTGATAAGACCTTAATTGAAACACCAAGTATTTCTTCCAAGGCATAAACGACTCCCTCGTTCTTGGCAACCCCACCGCTCATAGCCACAGGCGGCTCTAGACCAATTCTGTGCACCAGCATAACAGTTCTGTTAGCTACGGCTTCAGCTATGGCACGGATGACATCGTTTACATCCACACCTGTAGCTAGTAACGAAATGACCTCCGATTCCGCAAATACGGTGCAGATGCTACTTACGGCAACTCGATTCTTGGCCCGCAGGGCACGCGCACCCATTTCGGATAAATCGCATTCCAATGCACGAGCCATGACCTCTAAAAACCGCCCTGTACCAGCCGCGCATTTATCATTCATTACAAAACGGCCCACCGACCCATTCTTTGAAAGGTGGATTACCTTACTATCCTGCCCCCCGATATCAATTAACGTACGAATGCCAGGCATTAAATGGTAACAGCCACGCGCATGACATATTATCTCCGTAAATTGACCGTCCGCCATTCTAGCCATCTTACGGCCATAACCGGTTGCAATGACCCGGGCGACATTCACTTCTTGGACTTTCCCCTGCTCCAACGCTCCCCTAAAGGCACGCTCACTGGCACGTTCCACACTACCCCCCATGGGCACCAGGCTGAAACCAACTATATCCCCATTCTGGTTTATGACAACGCACTTAGTAGACTGTGACCCGATATCAATCCCGACATAGTAAGCCATACCAAGCCACTACCCCTTTTTCGCCCTGATAACCTCCACAAGAGCATCCAATCTGGTCTTAACTTGAGCATCCGAATAGTTACGTTCATCGGCCATATCACTTTCTAAAAGCACTACAGGAATACCAACCTCTTCCTCCAAAAAACGCTGGATCCCCATTTGGATGGCATAGAGTGGGCGACAACTGCGATTGTATGCTAAGACCGCGCCATCCACCTTGTATTCCATCGCGAACTTTTTAGATAGGCGACTGAAACTTGATAGAGAACAGTTACCCGGATTTGAAAGAACCTTTCTGGCCATACCCCGAAACGGGTCGTTTGGATCTACAGGAATTGGGATATAGTAGCTTGTTTCTATTACTATGGCCCCATTAAATACATCAAAGTAGTTGAAGAGGCCCAGGTTATACCAAAACGGAAGGTTCCCCCACATCAGGCGGAACTTCTCCGGGTTCACTACCCCCGTACCACTATCTACCCTACTCTTTACCTCAACCAGAAGCTGCCGGTTAAAGTCGACAGCAGCTTGCGTGCCACACAAGTACATGTTGGGAAACATGTCAGTAAACATATCGCCAGACCCCATGGGGCACGGAACCGTCTTACGTAGTTCGTACACTTCAAGAAGCAATTGATGAGCTTCCTGAGATAAGCGGAGAGCCTCCTTGAATCGTTTTTCATTAAACCGGTTCCCTGTTTGTTGTTCTAAAAAAGGTATTAAATTCTCAATTTCCCGGGCATGGTACTCAACATAATACGAATCCAGAGGATCTTCCCCCGCGAAAGTGTCGCGCCCATAGGGTAGTTCCAAAACATGAATAGGCTTCCCGGTTATCCTGGCCATTTCCTCAAACCACTTAACCCGGGTATCACAAGTTGTGGTTGTTACTAAAAAGAAATCAGCAGTCGGTAATCCTCCTGCCGGCGCCTCAATACTCTCCCCGGCAAGGACGTGCCCAATAACGCACCTGGCATACGAGCATAAATCCGAAGAATATCCTGCAGACTCCGCCCGCTCGCATAAGGAAACAGCAACTTTTTTCGCCGCACAGTAGGTGGCAAAGTGTTCCGGGAAAACGGGGATCACATCCATGGCGTATAGGAGTTCTATAGGTACTCTGACACCACACCAAGCTACCTTTTTCCCTTGAGCTTTACCCTCATGAGCGTCCTGGTAAAATTTTTTTATTAATTTACCACATGCCCTGGTCGCTTCGAGAGCCTTTACCCTGGTCAGCTGAGTAGTTACTGGCATTGGCGTTGCCATGTTTTACTCCCCCCCTGAACTATTTCAAAAAATGCTTCGAGTCTTGTAAACATCTGTTCATTTTGCTGAGCCTCGTAGTTAGTATGAAGGGATATCGTAGGAATACCCAGCCCCTCCAGGGTCTCTGTGAGTGCCATCTCTTCGAATTGATAACAGTCACAGTTAGCTAGCGCATAGGCAATAGCCCCATCTACAGATGTAGTACTAACCATCTCGCGTACTAATTCTAACCGGAGACCAGGTTGATAGAAGCGAGGGCATAAAGTTTCCCGTACATAATGAGAAGCTACCTGCAACCAAGGGTCGCCTTCTTCCAGAATATCTGCTCGACATGACCGGTAACCGTCGCAGTATTCGTGGAGTACTACACTTCCACCCAATTTTTCTACTGTGTCGATTACCTGAAAATCTTCCATAGCCGCTGCCGAAAGTAACAACCTTACCGCGGATGTTCCCATCTTGCCATCGTTAAGCGTCTCGACTATCCCTGCAACCATCTGATTCCATTGCTCTGGTGCAATGATGCCCCTGGATAATGCTGCTGCAAGGAATTCCGAACCCTGTACCTTACCCTCCTGACAGCCTCGGTGTAGCTGACGTAAAAGCCGGCGTGACGTATTTATTACCTGAATCGCTGTGCGCAGGGACTGGGAAGAAATATCTAAACCAAGTGTTCTAGTAAACCATTCTGCCATCCGATATAGCTCTTGTTTCAGCCCCGCTACCGCGTGGTCACTCACCACATGAGGAATCCATATCTGGTATACAGGTGGCGTTTGCACATATGCTTTCCAGAAGTCGATTATTTTGGTGACAACATCGCATGAATGTGGGACTATCACAGCATCAAGATAACCATACCGACCGATAAGGGCGTCATCCAGTATATTGCGTGCAAAAGGACATACGTTGGATTCCATGTAGGCACCAGCTGATAATGGTTGTTTTCTTTCTCCAAATAGTTCCACCGGTATAGCACGGCTTGCAAGAATGAGTTCCACAGGGGTTAGCCGGCAAATAAAGCCTACTCGAGGAATCTTGTTTAGAGATTTCTGTTGAGAGGTCCAGGCATGCCTATTAAGATAAATTTGTCTCATTTCAAGAAACGTATTGTGGTCGCTCATCTTTACCTTCCCTCCAAAAAATTAGCCCTGACAAGAGTCCGTCTATTTTTTCCATTGAGAGATTTTTCGCCCTAACACTTTAGAAGCTACAATATTCCTGTGAATCTCCATCGTACCTCCCGCTATTAAGTACCCACGGACTCTACGATAAAGGTATTCAACAGGGAACTCGCTTAAATACCCGTAACCGCCAAAAATCTGAATGGCTTCATCACAAACCTCCTTAGCAGCCTGCATCGTTACTAACTTAGCAACGGATGTTTCGTATTCCGAAGGAAGGCCATTACGGGCATTACATGCCGCCCGGTATAAGACATAGCGCGAAGCTTCCAATTTAGCAGCCATATCTGCAAGTTTCCATTGAATACCCTGAAAATCGCATAGTTCACGATTGAATTGTTTGCGTTCTTGCGAATACTTAATAGCCCGATCAAGGGCACCCTGAGCGATACCTAGTGTGCGTGCAATAGCGCCCAAGCGTTCAGCATTATAAACTTCCATTAAGGCACCGAAAGCATTACCTGTAATGAGGACGTTTAAGGCGGGCACGCGACAATCCTCAAAAAAAAGCTGAAATTGAGCGTCGCCCGCCATGTTTATCTCGGGCTTACCAAGGCTAAATCCAGGTGTCCCTTTTTCTACGAGTATCGCTCCTATACCTCGAGCTCGAGCGGCTTTGTCAAACAGAGCATAAACTACAAAAACATCCGCTAAATCAGCCATGCTGATGAATTGTTTGCTTCCATTGAGAACGTACTCATTCCCATCCAGTTCGGCAGTTGTACGTAAATCAGTGGCTGCAGAACCAGCCTCCGGCTCACTGATTGCAATGCTAACGAAAAGTTCTCCCCGGCAAATTTTAGGTAGATACTTTGCCTTATGCTCTTCGCTTCCTAGTGCCTGAATAAAATCAGCCTGAGCAATACTGGTATTCAACATCAATTCTGCACTTCGCGGGCAATGACGGCCCATTTCTTCTATAGCCAGACAACAATCTAAAAGACTTAGTCCTCCTCCACCATACTCTTCCGGAATACTTAGCCCTAAAAACCCCTGTTGCGCCAGTTTGCTGATGCGAAGCTTCATCAAATCGGGAGTGTCTACCTCCGGGAAGGCGATGTCCGCAAGTTCGTTCTTGGCAAAATCCCGAATGGTCGATACTAAAAGTTTTTGTTCATCAGTTAGTTGAAAATCCATATTATTCCCTCCCGCATATTGGTGCGGGCAAGGGCCCTCTGGCAAGGCCCTCACCCTTAACACAGTAGCTTACTCTGACAACAGTCCTTTGGCTTGCTCAGGATCCAAGTGACGTCGCGGAGGGCCGTCATAGAGAACTTGATCAAGTTTAATCTGGCGCCAGCCGGCCTCACGAACCATCTCCTCGTAACAGTGCGCAAACAAGCCGGCTGTCCTTGGTATACACACAAATGCCCTAGCCAGACGCCAATCCATACCCAAGTCACATACACAAGCACCAATACCACCATCAATATTAGTGGCGATTCGCCGGCCAACCCGTTTTTCTAGTGCCCTTTCCAGGGCTAGTGTCATCTCAATATGGTCCCCTGCAACCCCATACTCCCTTGCAAGGCGGAAGAGAACTGGCGGGCGAGGGTCTCCTTCGGGATGCTGGGGATGCCCGAAGCCATCAATACGCTTATGAGTTTGGACATACTCTGTCGCGACATCATCAAAGCTGCGATTTTCTGTCTTGGCTTTTTTAACCAACTCCTGCAAATTACGGCAAAACTCTTGCCCCGCTCCACCATGAATATCCCCAAACATCATAACTCCACCTGCCACTGCGGCTTGGATGGGAACTCCAGCAGCCTGTAAAAATCGGCCTACAGTTGTCGATGGTGAAATTCCATGGTCGGCAAAACAAACAAATAGTGCATTGATCATTTTTGCCTGACCCGGAGTTGGGAGGTCCCCCTTAAACAGCAAGTAGACCATTGCCGCGAAATCAATCTTTCCGACCAAGTCTTCCAAAATATCATAACCTCTTACCATTACGCCGTGGGAGGTAGCCTCCGCAACACCAGTCCGCCATTCATACTTCTTTTCTGTCTGTGACATTTAAAGTACCTCCTCATAATAAGTGTGTGTCGAGTAAGTAGCACAGCAATAAGGCTAGGGATTGACTGTTTTTTCCACCGTCCTTTTCAGGCGCAACACCACCCCCTTAACTGTACCGGTTTAAGGTGTCGCAAACCCCCCATTTATCACCCCCGCTCACGCAGAACTATCAACGCATCCCCAGCCACTACCCCCGTAGGGGTAACAAAAAGGGGATTTATCTCCATCTCTGCAACTATATCCTTTAATTGCCAAGCAAAATCTGCAATTAGCCTCATCGTATCCACCAAAGAGGCAATGTCTCCTGCTGGTCCGCCCCGAAAACCTTGCAGGAGTTTAACAGCTTTGAGTTCGCCGACCATTTCCTCCAATTGGTTTCGCTCGACGGGAAGTACTCGCAAACTGAAGTCCCTGACTAGTTCCACCAAAGCCCCACCCACGCCAAGCATCAAGCATGGGCCGAAAATTGGATCTTGCTTTATTCCCAACAGCACTTCAACGCTATTGGAAACCATCTGCTGAATATTAATACCAAGCACTTTCGCATCGGGGTTGTATGAATAGGCATTTTTTAAGATTTCCTGGTAGGCAGCCCCGACTCCCGCTGCGTCTTGGATGCCTACCTTTACGCATTTGGCATCGGTTTTGTGTAAGATGTCAGGAGATTCTACCTTCATCACGACCGGATAGCCAATCTCGGTCGCAATCCGTTTAGCTTCCTCTGCACTTGAAGCCAAACCCGTAGTAGGGATAGGTATCCCATATTCTTGCAGGATAGTCTTGCTTTCGTACTCTGAAAGTTTAAGCTTGCCGCAGTCGCGCATTTCGATTAACTTTTGACGGGCATAATTGATCTTTTCTGCTCTATCAACTTGCAACGTAGGTGAAGCAACAGTCGGGCGTCCCCATGCTTCACTACATTCCGCAAGCATACTTACGGTACGAGCGGTGCGAGCTGGATCCGTTAAAATTGGGAGCCCCTCATTCCGAGCTTTTTCTACAACCCCCGGCGGAGGAGCCATCCAGCTCAGCACTAAATATTTATCTGTGGCTTGGAATACATTCTGCACCGTCTTAATGAAACGATCCTCGTATCCATCCATTAAACCAATAAATACGATTACCACATCCACATTATCAGCCTGGACCAAAAGCGAGAGAGCACGCTCTAGCAATTCTGGTTGGTTGATAAGTTGCGCTGTGCAATCCACCGGGTTCATCGAGGATGCGTAAGAAGGAAGGATCTTATCTAATTCCCGTCGTACTTGCTGTGAAAGTTTCGGCACTTTGAGGCCAAACTCCACGCATTTATCGGCTAAGAACACACCTGCCCCGCCAGAATTGGTAATAATCGCTACCCTGCGGCCTTTGGGTAAACGGCCTATACCTGCCAAGGAGGTAAAGTCCAGCATTGCTTCGGTATCTGCGGCCCGGACAACGCCGTATTGCTTGAAGAGGGCGGAATAAACCTCGTCCGCCCCTGCCATCGACCCGGTATGGGAGGATGCGGCCCGACCCCCTACCTCAGACACTCCTACTTTGGACACGACAATCGGGATACGCTTTTTATGAGCTGCTTTTAATGCCTCCACAAAACAGCTCCCATCTCGAATACCTTCACAGTATAACGCCACTACATCCACCAAGCTATTTTGGACTAGATACCCCACGCAATCAGCTAGTTGAATATCCACTTCATTAGCGGTATTGGCAAAGTAGCCAAACCCCTGCCCCTCAGCATGAGAGAGGGCATTAATCATCACACCGAAAGCACCACTTTGGGTGATAAATGCACTCCGATTAGCCTCGCGGAGGTTTTTTAACCTCGTTAGGCTGGTGCTAAAGGTTCCGGTATATCCGTTAAAACAATTGATCACTCCTAAACAGTTGGGGCCCAGGATGCGCATACCGTTTGCGCGTGCAAGTTCCCTCATGCGTGCCTGAATGGCAATACCTTCCGGCCTACCCGTTTCAGCAAAACCTGCCGAAAAAACCGTGACTACTTTTACCCCCCGAGCAGCACATTCTTCCAAGGCATTTAGCACACCAGTTGCTGGCACCGCCACAATGGCATGGTCAATTTCCCCAGGAATGCTTGCTAGGTTGGGATAACACTTGAGATCGCCTATCTTCTCATGATTGGGATTGACAGGTAAAATCCTGCCGGCATATCCAAAGTCCTGCAGATAGCGAATGGGCCTGCCCCCTATTTTGGTAGGATTGGCTGAAGCGCCTATGATAGCCACTGAGCGTGGTGAAAAAAGCAATTCCACATTTTTGGTATTCAAAAATATCCCCCTCCCACCCATTTAATTGTCCAAAGCCTTAAGCACCGCTGTGGTTACATATCTGATAACACTTTCTGTTGCCTCCTCTGTAAGGGCACCCACATGCGGTGTAAGTACAACATTGTTCATCCTGCAGAAGGGATGTCCCGCCTCAATGGGCTCTGAGGCAAATACATCCAAGCCTGCCCCAGCTATAATCCCTCTTTCAGCGCACGAATTAGGGCGGCCTCGTCTACCACACCCCCCCCCGGGAGGTATTGATAAGGATAGCCCGTTTTGGCAGCAACTGAAGCTCCTCAATGCCAATTAGCCTCCTGGTTTCTGTATTAAGAGGAACATGTAAGGTTAAGACATCGACAATCTTTAACACATCCGTTAAATTACGATAAACGCGAACCCCCATCTCAGTCATTTCATTCACCATGTTTGAGGAATGGTTGCCTACATAGGCGTGTACCTGCATGCCGAATCCGTGCTGACAAATACGCGCCACATACCGTCCCACTGCGCCAAGTCCCACTATCCCTAACGCCTTCCCTCTCAGCTCAACCCCGCGCAACTCCTCCCTCACCCCAAACTGACCCATCCTTACCATACTGTCGAAGGTAGGGATCTTCCGGGCCACGGCTAGCATCAGAGCCACTGTATGCTCTGCCACAGAAGCAGCATTAATACCCGGGGCAGAAATAACTTGAATACCGCGTTGTAACAGTTCGGGGTCAATATGATCGGTACCAGTACCTGTCATAGCTATAACTTTTAGCCGCCTGCAAGCTGCCAGGTTTTCTACCGTTGTAGATATCCCCGCTCGAATAATAATGGCATCGGTATCCGGATTAACATCTGAAATGCTAAATACCTGCTGCACCTCCGCTCGTTGGGCTAAAATTTCCATACCGCATGGATGGATCATATTTCCTACCAAGGCTATCCTGTAACGCTTGCGGTTCGTCACAGCTTTTCACCTGCCAATGAACGACGGCTTGGTTTTACGTATGAAGGAGGTAGAGCCTTCCTTTTTGTCCTCCGTACCCATAAGCACAGCCTGATACAACCGTTCTATGGTAAGCCCTGTTGGATCTGCCCAGCCTGCTGCATGGATCATGGCCACCTTTGCTAGCTGCAAAGCCAAAGGGGCCTTACTCATCAAAGTTTGACAAAGATTCTCCACTACTTGCCAAAGCTGATTTGGTTCCGTGAGAGTATTCAACAAACCTATGGCGACGGCCTCACGGGCGTCTATAACACGGCCTGTAAGAATTAATTCCCTGGCCTTTCTTGCACCTACAATAGAGGCTAATCTCTGGGTACCTCCTCCACTAGGTATAATCCCTAGTCCCACCTCCGGGAAACCCATTCGACAGGAGGTATCACCTATTCGCACATCGCATGCCAGGGTTAGTTCACAACCACCACCTAGTGCATATCCGTGGATTGCACCAATTACAGGCTTGGAACAGGTAGACACTCGGGTGATTACCTCCTGGGCATAGACTGTTTGCGCTTCCAGAGGAGTGCGTGAAGCCATTTCATTTAAATCAACTCCACAGCAAAAATCCCTATCGCCCCCGGTAAGTACCAATACTCGTACATCTTCTCTTCTTCCTGCTTCAGTTACCGCCATACGCAGTTTTTCCCATACGTGGCGATTAAACGCATTTCGAACTTCCGGTCGCTAGAAGGTAACTGTACCTATTCCGCCCGTCACCTTAAACGAAATGTTTGTCAATGCCTACCCCACCTTTTGAGAAATCGGAGTCTTTGAACGATGCCCTTGTTGCACAAGAATTAGCAGCATTAAAGCAAAGGTGACTACCCCAACTATGTCCAATATCATATTGGGTACAACTAACGCAATTCCTATTCCTACCATTATAGCCCTTTGCCAAACAAATAGCTTGCCACAGAAGTGTTTCCGTAACCCAATGCCAAAAGCCCATAACCCAAGGATAGCCAAAGCTACGTCCCACAATATCATTTCCGGACTGCCCATTAGCAGGAGTCCTTTTCTATACATAAATAAGTAAGGTACCAGGAAAGCAGCGAGGCCAAATTCCGTTGCCTTCCACCCGGTCTTCCAGGGATCCGCGCCGGCAATTGCAGCCCCTGCAAAACTGGCTAGCGCTACAGGGGGTGTAATGGCTGAAATTGCACCGAAGTAGAAAATAAACATGTGGGCTGCCATAGGGGCAATCTGCATTTTAATTAGGGGTGGAACGACCAGTACTGCCAAGATAATATAGGCCCCAGTAGTTGGCATCCCCATGCCTAAAATGATAGAACTTATCATGGTAAGTATAAGTAATAGCCACAACTGCCCGTGCGAAAGCATGATTAAAGCGGAAGACAGTTTGCTCCCCAATCCCGTCAAACTAAATACTCCCACTACGATACCGGCACAAGCGGTACCCATAGCCACTTCCAGCACACCACGGCCACCGTTCTCTAAAGCCTGCAGGAAAGAGTGTACGGACAACCGGGTATTGGGAAGTAACATAGCTGTAACGATCAATACCACCATGGACCAGAATGCTGCCGTGAGCGCCGAGTAACGGGGTCCTATCATCAAATACACGAGAAGGATTGGGGCTAGCATTACATGCCAGCTTGAAGCTAAAACATTTACTGCTCGAGGAAGTTCCTCTCGCGGAACCCCTGACAGCCCTAAGCGTGCCGCCTCAAGGTCAACCTGTACGAACTCAGAAAAGAAGTATAGTACTGCAGGAATAATGGCACTTACCATGACCAATAGGTATGGAACACCCATCATCTCCGCCATAATAAATGCTGTAGCCCCCATCACTGGGGGCATTATTTGCCCGCCGGTTGAAGATACAGCCTCAATAGCACCCGCTACTTCCGGCTTATATCCAAGTCGCTTCATTAGGGGGATAGTAAAAGCACCTGTACCTACCACGTTGGCTACAGCACTCCCGTTAATAGACCCAAAGAGGCCACTCGCGACCACAGCGACCTTGGCGGGGCCTCCGCGCACTCTGCCAAAGGCTGCAAACGCAAGGTCTATGAATGCCTGCCCAGCACCACTTACCTGCAGGAACGCCCCAAAGATAATGAACAGCACCACATAAGTAGCGGCTACCCCCAACGGCTGACCGTAAATGCCTTCTGTGGTTAATGACAAGTGACCGACAGCGCGCGAAAAACTAAAACCTCCGTGTCCTATTACTTTTGGTAAATACTGCCCGATCATAGCGTAGATAACAAATATTATGGCAATTGCGGGTAATACTGGTCCTATAACCCTTCTGCACCCCTCAATCACCAGTAGTATCGCGAGAAATCCCATAACTAAGTCTAAGGTCGTTTCGGCACCGAGACGCCACTGAAATTGTTCTGCATTGGCATACATGTAAATTGCAGTTAAAATACTCACCAGTACCAGGGCCCAATCAAGTACTGTCACAGCCTGAAACTTCTTATTAATCGGATATGAAATAAACACAAGAGATAGCGCGAGCCCAAGGAAAATGCTCCTCAACTCATGGTTATCCAGGATAAATCCCAACAGGTTGCCGATGCCATTTACCCAAATTGCATATGCGCTAAGGGCCACAGCCAGGAGAGTAGCAATGAAAGCTACTCTCCTGTTCAAATTCCTGTTAGTTCGGGATTCTTCACGCACGGTCTGCTTTGGTTTGTTTTCTAACACCCCATCCCGCCTCCTAGCGATTTAAGTCCTGCCATAGTGATTTATTTAGAGGCTATTTCCGGCGGAATAGTAACCCCTTTTTCTTTATAGTATTTTTCTGCTCCGGGATGCAGAGGGATCCGCGCGCCACTGAAGGCGTTCTCCAAAGTAAAGAACTTGGCATCGGGATGCACAGACTGTAGCTCCGAGTTTTTTTCTACGAGAAGTTTTGTTATATCGTAAACAAGATTGGGATCCAGGTCTTTATTTGCAATAATTGTGTTGACCAGGCCAAAGTTAGGCACTGGGTAATCCAAGCCTTTATAAGTATTCGGCGGGATAGTAGCAGGTACCCAGTAGGGGTGCTTCGCCAGTATGCTGTCAATCTTATCCTTATCTAAAGAAATAAAGCGGACAGCTTTCGTTAAAGCTAAATCTTGGATGTAACTGGTCGGGGCAGCAGTAACTACGAAAGCTGCATCGGCTACCCCGTCACGAACAGGCCCCACGGTATCTG
Organism: Bacillota bacterium; assembly: GCA_040757295.1. GTDB lineage: Bacteria > Bacillota > PH28-bin88 > PH28-bin88 > PH28-bin88 > JAGXSE01. The sequence continues at coordinate 15,341 of JBFLXH010000051.1, forward strand.
CCGCAGCCACTTGGGCGGCCTGAACGTCGTTCATACTTAATCCATACGCCTCTAACACAGCAGGGAAAATAACGGTGAACGTCTGCCCTTTACTCACGGTGACTTTTTTACCCTTCAAATCTGAAACGCTTTTTATGCGAGAATTAGCTGGGACAATCACATGGATCTGCTGAAAATTGCTTGAGATAACATGACGTACCCCTGGATACTTCTCTTGGAACTCCCGGCCACCATTATAGGCATAGTAAGCTGCGTCGGCAGTACTGAACCCAAATTGCATCTCGCCGGAGCTGACCCGTTTATTATTTTCTTGACTAGCAGATGTAACTTGAGCCGTAGCCCGTACTCCGGGGAGTTCTTTTTCGATTAGCCCAGCAATTCCGGAGCCCATTACGTTATAGAATCCACCCATAGTACCTGTACCAAAGACTATGCTTTGAGTGGAATACGACTTTTTTTCTACCCCCCCCTGACCAACGCCAGAAGACGCTTTGTCAACCTGATTACCACCACAACCTATAATTAGCAGTAAGACACCAGCAAAAACCAATAGCATGCTAAATTTTTTTGTCTTGAACATAAATGCCCCCCCTGTAAGAATTTAAGATTAGAAAATAAAATTTAATTTAAGAATTTTAAGAAATTAGCGACCCTTAAATTATACAGTATTACCAACCTCCTTTTTCGTCATTTCTTTCGGCATTTCTTATTTGCAAGATATTTGCAAGATTGGTGCCAAGCTCTAATCGTTGATTCTCCGTATCTTATTTTTAAATCTGTTGCAAATATGCTGTGTTTAAAAATTACGAAAAACGAGAGAGCCCCAGAATTACTTGGTTAACCATATTTCATTTTTAAACGTCAAGAAGATATAACCGCAATTTTTGAAATTACCGCAATTTTTGAAATTGTCCCCATTTTAGTCGTTGACAGTTCTGATTATATATGGTAATATCCAAATAAAATTGGATGAACCAATTTTTAAAAAGGGAGAGTTCAAAATGGTCTCAGTAAACGAAAGCCCTGGTGCCGGCTCCCATCCCAGGTATCCGTTTTGGTTAGTTCAAAATGGTCTCAGTAAACGAAAGCCCCAAGTATGAGCCTATACTTCGAAGTTTCATGGAGCTAATTAAAACCGGGGAGTTGAAACCCGGAGATTCCCTACCCCCGGAACGAACTCTCGCTCAAAAATTAAATGCTAGCCGAGCAACCATTAGGGAAGGTCTAAGAATTCTTGAGTTTTACGGCTTGATAGAAAGTAGACAGGGTTCGGGAAGAAGAGTAAAGGCAATTCAAGATAATGAACGCCAACAACCCTTGCTAATCAACCCTTTGTTAGTTCTAGAAAGTCAGGTAATCAATGATTTTCTTGAGTTCCGGTTTATCGTTGAACCAGAAACCACTAAATTAGCAGCCATGCGGCGTACTGATAAGGACCTGGAAAGTATGACCGAAATCTTAGAAGAAGTCCGAGTATGTAACTTGACAGATGAGGGGGGAATTACGGAAGACGCACTTTTTCATTTGGCTATTGCGGAGGCAACTCAAAACCACATATTCAAAGATGTTACGACCATCCACTTTTCTTTACTCAAGAGAATTAGGCGGGGCATCTTATGGGATCATGAGAACAGGATGGTATCCTTTGCTGAACATATGAATATTTTTGAGGCGATTCGTGATCGACAACCGGAAAGGGCTTACGCCTTAGCATTGGAACACCTCCGAGGTATCAAGCAACGACTTGCTTCTCCATGAACGCCTTAAAGGCTAATTGTATACCCCTTTACTATGTAATTTAAAAAAGTACGAGAGGGGAGTCACATAATGTGGAATGAAGAGGCATTACAAATTCATAACTTCAACTCTCGGACTAGCTTGCGTGCTCATTACAACTTTAGTGATATTTTGGGAGATTCGCGGGCTCATTCTCAAATAAAATGACAAAAACTGGACAACCACAGGTTTTAATGTTATGATATACTATAAAATTAAGCCTGTGAGGTGCGATATGTGTACAAAAGATTGGTATAATGTTTTTTCAACA
>JBFLXH010000052.1:0-17244 GCA_040757295.1 Bacillota bacterium
ACTTTTGCGACCACGCCCCGCAATTTTTTCCGGGGCTTGGTCGCAAAAAACCCCCTGTGGGCGAAAATTGTCCGTGAAAAAACTTCAGGTATTATATATAATAAATAGAGTATAAATTATTTTTTGGCCAACAAGGTGAGCTTAGCTGAGTATATAGCTTTAGAGAGGACGGTTAAGGGTGGATTTAAGACCGATTAAAACCAAAAAAATTTATGAAGAAATTGTCGCCCAAATTAAAAGCCTCATTAACCAGGGCGGCCTTAACCCTGGTGACCGGCTGCCTCCCGAGAGAGAATTGGCTGATAAGCTGGGAGTAGGAAGGTCCTCGGTCCGGGAAGCCTTGCGGGCCTTGGAACTAATGGGATTGGTTGAGATCCGGACGGGTGAAGGCGCCTTCGTACGGGAAGTATCTCCCGATGCGGTGATCCAGCCCCTGGCTGCCATGTTAGCCCTTGAGCGGGGAACCTTTCACCAGATCTATGAAGTTCGGCGGATCATGGAGTCTGCTGCGGCTTATCTGGCTGCTGAAAGGGCTTCTTTGGATGAGATAGAGCAAATGCGGGAAGCCCTGGTGCAGATGGAGCAGGACCTGGATAATAACCGTCTTGGCGATGCAGCTGACAACCAGTTCCATTTAGCTGTGGCGGCAGCTAGCCATAATCCCTTTTTGCTATCCTTAAGGCATGCTATTGCAGATGCTATTCACCAGGTAGTTCAGTCGGCAAGGAAAAAATTATATGAGACTCCCGGTAATGCGCAAAAGCTCTTGGAGCAGCACAGGGCAATTTACCAGGCTATCAAAGAGGGTAGAAATGATGATGCGGAAAGATTAATGTATCATCACCTTGTTTTTGCTGAGGGTGAACTGGCTAAAGAAATTCCGGGCCGGTTGCGAACCAAAAAATCCGATATACTCAATAAGGAAATCCATAAAATCTTTTAAGTATTTTCCAGGCGATCAAGGACACAGATAAGGAAAAGCCCGGGAATTGATGTGCCAGCACCTTTGGAAGGTAGAAATTGAGTTAGTCCGGGTGTGCATGGAATCCTTGCAGAAGGGAAAAAGTAGTTAGCCTATTATGTTAACAATTTCCGGTGTAAATAGGTTGACAGGATGGTTTGATTAGTGTATTATAAGTACCTGTGAAGAGCAGTGAGCCATTAGCTCAGTCGGTAGAGCACCTGACTTTTAATCAGGGTGTCCCGCGTTCGAGTCGCGGATGGCTCACCAGTTATTTCGATAACAGCCGCAAGGAGTTGCGGTTTTTTAATTCTTCTTGTAATCCCATTTGACTTCCTATTTGCTGTATTATATAATGATTTTACGCCAGAGAAAGTGGTCCGGTGGACCTGCTGGCGACGCAAAAACGAAAAGACTTGATAATACTAGCGGAAGTAGCTCAGTGGTAGAGCATCGGCTTCCCAAGCCGAGGGTCGCGGGTTCGAATCCCGTTTTCCGCTCCAAATGAATTTAAGGCGCCTGGTAGGCGCTTTTCCTGATTCGTAGCATAACCCTCGGCCTTCGGCCGAGGCGGGTTCCCCCCTTGGGCCAGCTCGTGCTGTCCCTGCGGGGATTTCGGCAAAAGCCTCAAGAATCCCGTTTTCCGCTCCGTATAATTTAACCAAGGCGCTGTAGACTAGGTGCCTTTTTTATAACGCATAGGAAATTATGGTCGTTTAAAAAATGTGGATAAATCATAATTTCCGTCATGCGTTTCAACAAAGTCAACCGCATTAAGTCTTCCGAAGGAAGATTTCTTCCCAAGGAAGACTTTGTTCATGCTTCTACAAATCGCAGCCCCAATCTTACATGACCAGATTGGGATTTGTTGGGACCAATGTTAGGCGAGATACATAAATTAATATGAGACTAAGGGTAAGGAAGGTGGGCCATGGGTAACAATAGCCTATTGCAGGAATTGGAATGCCTGCTAGCAATTGATGCTTTCCAATCCTTGTCAAAATCAGCTGTCCTCAAAATTGGTCAGTTGAATGTTATTATCGCCATTTTGATCAAGGCGAGCATCCCTTTTGATTTATCCTTTGATCCCGGTAACAGGCGAAATGCTGCTGCGGCCAAATTATCAATATTTATTAATCCTTCCACCAATTTGCATTTTACCATTTCGTTTTGAGCCGGGCCCACTGTTTTCGATTAAAGATGCAGCTGGGACAAGCTTTTGTCTTGGACTAACCGGTTTTACCAGAAATTTTTTTGTTTATCAGAGCCAACAAAGGTCATAGCTTCAAGTAACGGAAGACCTATAAAGAACAAGTACGGTAGGGTGGTCGCCATGCTGCTGGACCTAACATTTTGCACGGCAATTTCGTTTTGGCTCTGAAATAAATTCCGGAAAGCCTGAGAAGCTTTCTTTAAACTGTCGGAAGCTGTTAAGTCACCAAGGGCTTCAAGCATATCAATTACGCCTTGGACGGTTGGCCCTAAGAATGGGCGCATGCCTTGCACTGCTTTTATTACCTCGGGATCAGTCAGCATTCTAATCAAAGTTAGCTCCCCTCTCAATTGGAATTTGGCAAATTATTCATTATATTATATGAACTTCCACTAACCATGCAACCACGTTGGGTAAAATTCTGTCAGTAAAAAGAGCATCTTTCAAGAAGGAACGAGAAAGTGGGTTCATTTTTCCATGGAACTTTTGGAACTCTTTTTTGTTTGTGACAAAGTGGTTGGAGTGAGAATAAGATAAGAACTAGGAGGGCCAGTTTTTGGAACAATGCGTTGAAAGGGGGTTGCTAGGATGACGGAAGTTCAAAGCCCAGGAATCGGCGGTTACTTTGGGGGCAGCCGTATGTTGTTGATTTTCTTGCTGATCCTGTTCCTGTTTGATTTCAGGTACTAGATTTCTAAAAGTAACCTAAAATGGATATCTGGCTTAGCCCCAGGAATATGCAGGGAAAAGAGGTTGAGAAGGCAAGTTCTCAATCTCTTATTTCGTGTTCCCGGCACAGGTGAGCTTATTGGGGAGAGATAAAGCTGTTAAAGCTTACCTATAATGATGGGGGCGCCAGGCAAATCCCTTATCAGCCGATAAGCCATAATTTCTGTAATGCGTTTCAACAAAATCAACCATATTAAGGATTCTTTCAAAAGAAAGATTTTGTTTTTGTAGTACCCGGGATATGCGCCATAGTAACCCGGGAAGCTGCCACCGTAATATCCTGGGTGGCCTTTCGGATGCTACATAAAATTCTGTTCGTCCCCTTTTGCCATCTTTCTTTAACGAGTTGAACAAAAAAACCGGACCAAAATCAAGTTTGATCGGTTTTTTCTCTTAGCTTATTACCAGAAAAACTAGTTGGGCTCCTAAGGGGAAAACTGGGAAGGGCTGAGGGGTTTGGGATTAAATAAAAACAATGTCATTTAATGTAAAGAAAAAAGGAAATAGGGCTGACGGTGTAGAATTCTGACCTAAAAGGTTGTCCGGGGAGGGGCGTAGATGGCTTGGTTGTTCCACCGCAAGCTGAAAACAATACTCTCCCTGTTGTTTTTGCTGGCAAGCTTGCTGCCGGTCAGCGCGGCAATGCTTTGTTATTATGCATTTACCAGCAAGGCCTTGTTGGATTCTAACCGAAACAGTCTGCAAAGTGTTGTATTAAAACAAGGAGAGTTTATTAACTATTGGATAGAGGAGAGGGAGCAATATATCCGTAACCTGGCGGCTGAGGAAGTCCTGCACTCCCTAGACGAAATGGCCCTTCAGACTTTTTTGGAGCGAAAGTTTCCTCAGTCCCTTGATTTTTCCGCTTTGGTGATGGCCAATACGGAAGGTAAAACAGTAGCAGCTTCCAGTGGACCGGAAGGGATTTTTGTTGGTGATCGGGACTATTTCCTGTCGGCTGTCCAGGGACGTCCTGGCCAGTCTTTTATATCGGAAGTATTGCTCAGCCGGATTTCCGGTCGCCCTGCACTAATAGTAGCTTCCCCTGTGGTAAGCGGGGGGCAAGCAATAGGGGTTATTTTTGGTGTGGTAAGCATGGGCCGGATTAGCCGGCTCTTGTCCATGCTGGATTTGGGCCAAACGGGGGAGGCTTTTCTGGTTAATAATCAGGGGTTTTTTCTGACGGAAGCAAAGTATACTCAGGAATTAAATCAAAAGGGGCTAATCCAAGGGTCCTCTGTCCTCAGCCTGAAGACTGCTTTGGACATTGAAGGTATCTGGCAGTCCCAAAGAGGGACGGTCCAGTATAAGGACTACCGGGGCCAGCCCGTTTTAGCGGCTTACTATGTGATGCCTGAAATGAAATGGGCTCTTATCGCTAAAAAGGATGTGGCTGAAATATTGGCCGGGGCAGGCAGCCATGCCTTAGGGCTTGGACTCCTAATCGGCCTGGGAGCTGCATTGTTATTTCTACCTTTTTTTATGGGGATGGCCAAAGGCCTGATAGAAGAGCCTTTGGCTTCATTAGCTGGCGCTGCCCGGAGGATTGCAGAAGGGGAATTGGGACTTACAGTTGAGAATAGCGCACCCGCCTCGGAAATTAACAGCCTTCTGCAATCTTTTAACGCCATGTCGACACGCCTAAAAGAATACCATTCCAGGCTCTTGGGGCAGGTTGACCTGATTGAAACCCAAAAAGCAGAACTCAGTTATCAAAATGAAGAACTCTTGCGGGCTCAAACCCGCTTATTGGAATTAAACCGACAGTTGGAGGAACTAGCCACCACCGACTCCCTTACCGGGCTATATAACCGCCGCTATGCCATGGCCAGGCTGCATTCAGAAGCTACCAGGGCCCTTCGCTACGGTTATCCTGTCTCCGTGATTATGATCGATGTGGATCTTTTCAAACAAATCAATGACCGGATGGGTCACCAAAGTGGGGACCGGGTGTTGGCAGAAATTGGCTCCCTTTTGTCCAATGGGGTGCGCTATTCTGATGTGGTCTGCCGATTTGGCGGGGAGGAATTTCTCGTTATTCTGGCCATGACCGGACTGAAAGAAGCGGCTCAGTTAGCGGAGAGGCTGCGGGAAAGAATTCAAAACTATTCCTTTTTGGAAGATAATTGCCATGTTACTATCAGCCAGGGAATTGCCAGCCTTGAAACAGGTTCGGAGGGACTGCCCCTGGACCTCTTAATTGAGGATCTTTTAAACAGGGCGGATAATAACCTGTATAAGGCCAAAGAAAAAAGAAATCACATTACCTGGTAAACCATTATTGTTAGGCCCGCCAGGAATACCTCCGGCGGGCCGCAAGTTACAGGGCTACTTTTTGGCTGGCATTCCGCAGGCCAGTGTTCCTTTGGGGACAATACAAATAAAGTCAAAGGGTTGGTCTCCCCTTTGCTTAAACCGGTGCATCTCTTCCGGGAGAACTAATACACTGCTTCCAGCCTCCAGGAGGTGCTCCCCTCCCTCATAAGAGACGGCGCCGGAACCTTTTACCACAAATACTTCATGCTCCCAGGGGTGGGCGTGCCATTCAGTCTGGGCTCCCCCCGTCAGACTGAAATACCGCAGTTCAAAATTGGGGGCGCCTTTGGCTTCTGTCAGCATCCATTTTACCGTAACCCTGCCTGGGCTGTCTGGGATCATGACCTCTTGTTCCTCGGTGGTTTTTAGGTCAGTGACATACATTGTTGACACCTCTCCTTCCGGTGGGCTTATTACTTATCTTCTTCGTTCTTTTTGTAAAACCTTCTGCTTGAGTCTCCTTAAGTTTGAAGAAAAATCCCAATTCATTTGCCGGGCATTTCCCATTCTGCTATAGCGGTAACCCAAGGGCTTTTGCGGCTTCTTAACTGGGAGGAATTAGAAGGTGTGCTGGCCCATGAGCTGGCCCATATTAAAAACCGGGACGTCCTGGTGAGTACCATTGCCGCGGTCATGGCCGGGGCTCTTGCGCTGATTGCCCGGATGGGCATGTACAGGATGATGTGGGGTGGCAGGCGGAGGGAGCACCCCGCTGCCCAGCTGATTATGCTGTTGGCGGTGGTATTTGCTCCCATTGCTGCTATGCTAATACGCATGGCCATTTCTCGCGGGAGGGAGTTTCATGCGGATGCTACGGGAGCGGATATTTCCGGTAATCCCAGGGGGCTGGCCAACGCCTTGGAAAAGCTGGAGGGCACAGCGCGCCATCGCCCAATGGAAGTTAACCAGGGAGCTGCCCATATGTTTATTGTTAACCCTTTAAAGGCGGATGCTTTATCTAGGATGTTCAGCACCCACCCGCCTATTCAGGAACGAGTAAACCGCCTGCGCCAAATGCGGTAATAAAAAGACGACCCCCGGCTCCGGGGGTTATCTTTTCAACAGGGTGCGGAACATCAAGGAAAGTTCGTTGAAAAATACCTTGAGGAAGTTGCCTTTGGGTACGGCCTCTTGGATGATCAAGGGAAAGGTCTTGGCTTGGCCTCCTGCTTCCACGATTACCTTGCCAACTTCAGCGCCTTCTGCAAGGGGAGCGACCAGGTATTTAGGCAGTTCGACTTTCACGTTCACAGAGGCTTCTTTGGGGACAGTCACAGCCAGGTCGTCAGGTAAGACAGCGTTGATCCAGTTCTGTTTTCCTTTATATACCCTAACCCGGCCGAAATCCTTTCCTTTTTCCCCAACTGGGTAAGCCCGGAAATTATTAAAACCATAGTTTAGGAGAGCCATAGCTTCTCTTTCCCGCTGGGCTTCGCTGGCAGCACCCATAATCACCGCAATCAGGCGGTAATCGTCCTTTTTGCCGGTAGCAATCAGGTTCCAGGTTTCCAAAACTCTGCCTGTCTTTAACCCGTCAATTTCCGGAAAGCGCAGGAGCCCGTTCCGGTTTTGTTGAGGGGCCTGGTTCTTATTGTAGGTATAGCTGCGGGTGGAATGGTATTCTAAGGACTGGGGAAATCTTTTTATATAGGCCCTGGCCAGCCGGGCCATGTCCAGGCCGGTGGTATATTGATTATTATCCGCTAAGCCGTGGGGATTGACGAAATTGGTTCCGCTTAAGCCCAATGAGGCAGCGGTATTATTCATTAAGCGGGCGAACTCCTGAACGGAACCCCCGATATGCTCGGCTACCGCGACGCTGGCATCATTACCTGAAACAATGGTTATTCCCTTGATCAGTTCCTCCAGGGGGACGTCCTTGCCCACTTCAATAAACATTCTCGACCCAATGGTACGCCAAGCAGCTTCACTCACCCGCACAGGGTCAGACGGGTTCAGCTGTCCGGCTTCTAGGCCTTGAAATACCAGGTACATGGTCATTATTTTAGTCAAGCTGGCAGGGTCCCAGCGCTGTTCCTGGTTCTTGGCATAGATCACCTCTCCGGAAGCAAAATCCATCAGAACGGCGATGTGGGAGTTAATCACTGGTGGAGCAGGTTGGGCGTTGCCTGGTACTGGCACGCTGAGCAATAGTATTGCGATAATAAAGGCTGATACAAGCTTTTTCACCCGGCTTCGCTCCTCTCTTAGAAGTATTCAATGCATTATACCATAATGTCACGGTCCTAAAGACAAAAGAATTGCTGGAATTGCTGGAAAAAGCAACTACCTAAATTATATCCGGTAAAGGGTTAACATCATACAGAAGGTGAAAAAACAGTTCAACTGGATCTTGGCTTTTTGCGGGAGGAAAGCTTTCCCCGCTGAAGCTTAGATTCCACCAGTTCTTGGCTCCGGTTTACCGGAGCCAAGAACTGGTTAATCCCATAGGGGGCCAGTTAATGCAGTGGCGTAGCCGCTCTGATCCCGCCGCTTTAAAGAAGCGTAGGCTTAAGAGCGGGTAGCCATCTGTGACAAACTGCAGAACCGGGGAATAATTGTATGGAACAACTCCTGTTGCCGTGATATACTGGCAACAAAAGATTTTTGGGGAGGTTTCGCCGTGCGGTATACACTTGCTTTGTTAGTGGTAGACAGGCCGACAGTGTTGTCCCATGTGGCAGGCCTAATCAGCCGGCGCAGATTTAACATTAAAAGCATCGCTGCCGGAGCAACGGAAGAACCCAACGTAACCAGGATTACCCTAGTAGTGGAGTGCGGGGAAGACATGATTGACCAGATCATGAAGCAGCTGGCCAAACTGGTGGATGTAGTCAAGGTGGCAGATTTGACCGCTGTTCCCTCCATCAACCGGGATATGGCTCTGATCAAGGTAAAGGCCTTGCCGGAAAAGCGGACTCAGATTGTGGATATTGTCAACATTTTTAGGGCCAGAATTGTAGACGTGAACAGAGACACCATGGTAATTGAAGCAACCGGCGAGGTGGAAAAGATTGATGCCCTGTGTGAGGTGATGGCTGAGCACGGGATCATTGAAATCGCCAGAACCGGTTTGATTGCAGTGTCCCGCGGCCCAACGCCGGTAAAAGACCTCCCGGTAAAAATAGACTAAAACAGCTTCCTCCCTCCCGGGGAGGTTTTTTGTGGTAATTTAAGCCCATTGCAAACAGGTCCAAAGAAGGAAATTTTGCTATTCTTTGCTATTCTTTGTCGGAAAAAAAGGATATCCCTGGTATTTGCCGAACTAGTTATACGGGTTTCCTAAATTTGCTGGTTTGGGGTGAAAGGGTGAAGCTTACCGTTGCTCAATTTGTCATTCAGACAATTCCCGAAAGCCTGGCCTTGGTGGCTTTTGCCTTGGCTGTTTGCGGGCAACGGTTGGTTAAGAAACACGTCCTGGCTGCAGGCCTCTTATTTGCGGTGACAGTCTACGTGCTGCGGGCTTTGCCGATAGCTTTCGGAGTCCATACGATGGCTGCCCTGTTGGCGGGGATGGTATGGCTTAGGGCCGTTACCGGCATTTCCCACTTCAAGGCCCTCTATGGCCTCTTGGTGGGGATACTGCTTCTTGCCACAATCGAAATGGTCTGCCTGAATGCTTTGGTATATGTTACAGGCAAGCTTTTAGAGGCGATCAGGGAAACTTGGCTTTGGCCCTTTTCCGGTTTGCCGCATGTAGTAATTTTAGGGGGAATTGCTATCGGGATTGACCGGTTTATCAAGCAGAGACACCTAAGCAGTTAATATTTTAGAGTATTAAAGCATAATCGAAGCCAACTTACAGCCAGAAAGGAGCAAAAATAGTGGTTGAGAAACTTTCTTTGATTTCGCTAGTTTTCCATGCCATCCCGGAAGGAATTGCTCTAGCGGCTTTAGTTTGGGCATTTTTAAAGCTCCCTTTTCAGTGGAAAAGTATCGTTGTTGTCGGAATCCTTCATGGAACAATCAGCTATTTGGTCAGGCTTTTACCTATATCGTTCGGAATTCATACCACACTATTAATTTTTGGATTAACGTTATTAATATGTGTTTGGTCAAAAACGTACTTTTCCACAACTCTTTTTCGTGTTGTCCTTGCAGTTTTTATCCTTGCCTTGGGTGAAGTGGTAATCGGTGGTAGCCTATTGGCGATTTTTAAAAAAAGTTGGGATGAACTGCAGAATAGCCAATGGATGCGGGTTTTACTGGGTACCCCTAACACCCTTTTTATCCTGGTAATTGCGCTTGTTTTGAAGCAGAAGACCAAAGAGATACATGCTACGAAGCTAAACCAAAAAGCATAAAACGCTGGGAGTTTAATAGAATGCAAGGCTTTTTGGATCGTTTTGTTGCTTATTTAGCTAAGGAAGCGAATTTAAAGACCCAACAACAAGAAATTGTTCGTTTCGGTTTAGAATGTACAGCATCGGCGTTAGTTAGTACGGGCGTAGCACTGGGGTTTGGTGGTATACTAGGCCAGTTTTCAGAAACCCTGACGGCCTTGCTTATTTTTGCTCTTTTGCGCCGCTTTTCGGGTGGAGCCCATTGCACTGCACCTGGCAGGTGTGCGTTGTTCACAGCAGTAATCTTGGCCTTAGTTACAGGACAGGCCCGCTGGTTGGAGGAAATAGGTTTTTCGCTCCACTCTCTTGGGATAATCGTAACTGTTGTGATAGCTTTAGCAATTCATTATAGGTGGGCGCCGGCCGATTGCCCGGCCCACCCTATCATTAACCCGGTGAGACGCCAAAGATTAAAGAGTTTGTCCCTGGCAGCGATTGCTGTCATTGCAAGTTTTCTTTGGCTTATTTCGTTCTTGGGGAACGGCCTTTATGCCGGAGTCGGTTGGGTAAGTCTATTATGGCACTCGTTGGGCATAACGCCCTGGGGAAATAAGGCTGTAGCCGGGGCTGACCGGCTCCTGGCCACGGTAGGGGTGAGGAGGTGACAAGTGAATGAAAAAGTGGAAAATGGTACTGCTGGGGAGTTTGGTAACTCTCCTGTCCTGGCTGGCCAGCGCTAATGCTGCATCAGCATCTACAGTAATATGGTACCAGCCCCAGGTGCCCGAAGTACTGCGCAAGTAACAATTTGCTGGAGCAAAGAGGAGGGCTTTCTTCCTCTTTGCTCCCCCAGTGGGGAGTCGCTAATGAATCCGAAAGAGAAGCAGCGAAGAGAACAAATAGCCGAATATGTGGCTGTGGCCCATATCAGCGGGTTTCTCATCGGGGCCATGGCCATCATCAGCACATTGAACATGAATCTGGATGAAAGCCTGCGCCCGGTATTTCCGGCAGGGCTCCTGGTGGTGCTTTTATTATACCTGGCAGCTAAAGGCGCATTAGCCTACCTGTCTAGAAACGAGCGGGCTAGCTGGGTTGATTCCGGTATTCCCATCAGCCTCCACTTAGGAGTAATTGGCCTACTGGTTGCCGTAATTACCCTGATTATCTGGTTTACCGGCCAGGGACTAAGCCAGGTCAAGGTGCTCTACACTATCCCCATTATCCTGGCGGCGGTTAATCACGGCAAGATACCCGGCCTAACTGCCGCTGTGGCTGCCAGCCTGGCGATGATTACCGTAACTTTGACTGGCGAGCCTGTTAATCTGGAGGCAGACCTGGTGTTTGCAGGCGTTTTTATCCTGTTGGCCTGGCTGATTGGCGGCTTGCGGGATGTGGAGATGCAGGCCAGGGAGCACCTGGTTGACCTGGCAAGTACCGATGATGTTACAGGGCTCCTTAATCACCGCTTTTTCCATGAGCGCCTCGATGCCCTGCTTGCCGGAGCCCGTCCTTCGGGTTTTGAATTCGCCTTAATTGTTTTTGATATCGACTATTTCAAGCATTATAACAACACTTTCGGCCACCAGCAGGGCGACAAGGTGCTGATTGAAATCAGCGGCCTGTTGAAACAGGCAGTTCCCGTTCCCGGATTTGCGGCCCGTTTGGGCCATGATGAATTTGCGGTGGTGCTTCCCGGTGTCTCCCTGCAGGAAGCCGCGGCCCTAGGCGAAAAGGTGCGGGCCCAAATCAGCCGCCAGGAGTTTTTTGGCGGGCAGGTGCAGCCTAACGGAAAGATTACCGTATCAGTAGGAGTGGCGGCTTATCCCGACCATGGATCAACCAAGCAAGATCTTGTCCGCGCAGCCTACGAAGCTTTGGAAAAAGCCAAAGTTACAAATAAGAACCGGGTGGAAGTATACTTTTCCGTTTTTGACGACTTGAAAAACAGCATGAATGAATCCGAGCGGGACCTCCTTAGCTCGGTCCGAACCCTGATCGGGGTAATCAATGCCAAGGATAGATATACTTACGGCCATTCCGAACGGGTTGTCCAGCTTTGCCGCGTACTAGCCAAGCGGGTGGGAATGGACGAAAAAGAACAGCGAATGTTAGCCTATGCAGCCTTTTTGCACGACATCGGCAAGATCGAGGTCCCCCGGGAAGTGCTCAATAAAACAGCGCCTCTTTTGCCGGAAGAATGGGATATGTTGAAAATGCATCCCCTTTGGGGAATTGATATAATCAGGCCCGCTGCATCTCTGCGGGAAGCTATGCCCATTATTAAGTACCACCACGAGAATTATGACGGCACGGGTTATCCGGAAGGTCTGTCCGGCAGGGACATTCCTTTCGGAGCAAGGATTTTAAGGATAGCTGATTCCTTCGACGCTATGACTACCAAACGTCCTTACCGCCGGGGCATCAGCCTTCCTGAGGCTGTTCAGGAGCTGTCAAATGCATCGGGGAGCTTTTACGATCCGGAACTGGTTAAGGAGTTCGTCTCTTGCCTGGAAGAGTTAAAGGAGAGCCGGGAAATAAAGTCAAAACAGCTAAGCCGCTAATCCTGGCTTAGCCGTTTTTTATCTTCCAGACAGATTGCCTGTCTAAACCCTCAGGAGCCGCGGCCAACAGGTAAAGCTGCCCGTTCCTGCACCAGATCGTTTTGCATTCGGAAGTATTCTTCCCGGCTTATTTCACCCCTGGCATAGCGTTCCTTTAATATTCCAAGGGGATCCAGCCTGCGCTCCAGTTCAGCATTCATTGCCCTTAACCGTTTAACCTGCATCCACATATATCCAATGATGCCGAATAATATAAGTGAGTAAAGCATGATGCCACCACCTTGCGGGAAAGGTTTGAGGTCTTATCTTGTTAATTCAACTTGAAACCTTTTTTTCCTTCCCCGGTGACTCAACTTACTTGAATGGAAAAGTCCCTAGGCGATTTTCGCAGCAGCTTTAATATACTCGGCAAGGGATAAAATTGCATTATCATAATGAAGCCGAGTATGAAATTCGCTTTGAGGCCACGGTAAATCAATGAATAATTAGCGGCCTCGCTCATTATAACTACCCCAAGGCAGGCTGAAAAAATTTGCTTATATCCTATCATTATAGAGAGCTTTGCGGGAAAAAAACTTGCGGCTAGTTGGCCAGTTCTTCGGCCAAGGGCTGTTGGCCCGGTGTCTCCCGGTTTAAGCCAAGCTCATTCTCTATGCGGGAACGGGCGTGGAAATATTCATCGAACATTTCCTGGCAGCCTTGCCATAACTTTAAGGTGTACAGGTAATAGGTAGCGCCCGGAAAGTAGTTCAATACGTTTTCCAGACAGATGTTTAGTCCAAGGGATTGCATCTGGTCAATCTTTTTAAAAACGTGCTCTTTCATTTGTTCGGGTGAGCGGCCACGGCCTGAGCCATGAATTAAAGCTGGCCCCTGCTGAAAGCGTCCTGGCCGGGCTTCTCCATAGCTTTGCAGGCTGTGGAGACGGGATTTCATGTCCTGCACTTCCTGGCGGAGCTCCTGCAGTTCTTCCTGTACGGAATAAAGGGCCAGTTCGGTTATTTTATATACCGTGTCCACCGTCTGTTGGATGGCCAGCTTGTAGTTTTGGTACTCTGCTTCCAGACGCTCAAGTAGAAGTTGCTTGATGGTAGGGGTATCCTGCAACATGCGCAAAAGCTCTTCCACTGTAAAAGACACCGGCCTGGAGCTTTTAGAATAGTCTTTGCCCAAAAAGTCAGCCGGCATTCTTAATTTGCCAACCTTACCGGTCCGGCTGGCCCGGTGTTTCGCCCCCTGAGCTGCCTTCGCCTTTTCCCGCCGGTCCTGCTCAAATAAACTGGTTATTTCATCCAACATTAATCCCTCGCTCTTAAAGTTAAAAATAAGTAAGGCCAGGCAGAAATTTAAAATTTTGTCTTAAAACAAAAACTTCATTCTTCATATTGCCATTAAACATTAAAAAATATACATGTCAGCGGAGGGTTCCCATAGCAAAACAGGGAGGAATAGCTTCTATTATGTCGAATAGTTGCTTAAACCAAATTTAGCCAAAGGGTGAAAAAAGCGGGTTAAGGCAAGGAGGTTGAACCATGAAGAAATTGTACCAACTGCTGACTTTCAGGCATTGGAGCATTCGCTACAAGCTTCTGGCGTCATTTCTATTAGTTATTTTGGTATTTGTGGCAGCGGTCTTCGCTTCCTACCTGCAAATATCTGCTATTTCCAGCAATGTGGAAAGCATTGAGTCAGCAAATGCGAGCCTAGTAAAGGTGCACAAGGTTGCTGACCTGGGGCGTGATCTTTACATTCATGTGGCAGATATTATTATCAGCGGCTCAGAAACTGACATTGAAAAATTTCATCAAACGAACCGCCGGTTGAGCGAATTGATAATGGACCTGAAAGAAGAGCTTGCCAGTCCCCTGGCAGTGCAGTTATTAAATGCAGTTTCCCTGCAGCAGAGCCGGATGGAAACTGGCTTCAACGGAGTGGTTGCTTCCTGGCGGCAACAGGACCGGGAGGCCCTTCGCCGTTGGGATATTGAAATGACAACGGTTAGAACCAATATTATCAGTTTAACCAGCCAGCTGGTGGAAGACATCCAGTCCCGCCAAGCCCAGGCGATCAAGGATTTGCAGAAGGCCCTGCATCATATCGTGCAGCAGATGATTATGGGCATTGTTGGCGCGCTGGCGCTGGCTGGCGGAATCGCTTTGGTGAGCGGTCATTTCATGCGAACACCCCTGGCGAGACTGGTGGGTTACAGCCGCCAAATGGCTGCTGGCAACTTGATTGGAGACCCGCTCTATCATAAAGACAGAGATGAGATCGGCCAGCTGGTAGAGGCCTTTAATGAAATGCGCAAATCCCTGCGGGGCTTAATTCAGTCTGGCATAGAAACCTCCCAGCAAGTGGCAGCAGCCAGCCAAGAATTGGCTGCTTCCGCCGGGCAGATGGAAGAAGCAGCTGGCCAAGTGGCTGAAAGTGTTCAGGAAATTGCCCGGGGTGCGCAAGAACAGGCTGTCAATGCCCAATCGGTGGCTCAATCGATGGAAAAACTGCTGCAAAGGGTTAAAGCTGTCCATGCCAGCTCTGAGGAAATGAAGGCCGGAGTAGAAACGGTATTTAAAGTGACCACGGCTGGCGATGAGGCAATTCATGCCGCTGAGGCCCAGATGGCAGCTATCAGTACCCAGGTGGGCTCCATTTCTATCTTAGTAGACAACCTGGGACGCCGTTCCAGGGATGTAGAACAAATTGTGGAACTCATTACTGGAATTGCAGATCAGACTAATCTCTTAGCCTTAAATGCAGCCATCGAGGCTGCCAGGGCTGGTGAGCATGGCCGGGGCTTTGCTGTGGTGGCCGAGGAAGTGCGGAAGCTGGCTGAGCAATCAGCCCAAGCAGCAGGCCGAATTATTGACACCATTAAGGAAATGCGGAGCGAGACCGATAAGGCTATGCGGGCTATGGGGGAGGGAACTAAAGAGGTAGAGCAGGGGAGCGACCTCTTAAGGAAAACCAGCGGCGCTTTTGCCCAGATCCGAGAAAGTATTGGGCTACTTGGAGAAGGCGCTCAGAAAATGGTCAGCCTGGCTAGGGAAATGGAGTTAACCGGTCAGGAGGTTGGCGCCCAGGTGCAAAACATAGCCGCCGTGACGGAAGAAGCTACGGCAGGCGCCGAGGAAGTTTCAGCCGCGGTAGAACAGCAGCGATTGTCGGTAAAAGAAATAGCGGCCTCGGCGGCTAAGCTCTCCGATATGGCTGAAGAAACAGTTAAGGTTTCTGGAAAATTTCAGATTTAACGCCAACTTTACCCCGGTGACAAAGGTATGATATAATGAATCCAATGAAGCTAATTGGGAAAAGGGGGAAGGATATGTCCGGGAAGATTGTACATATCAAGACCATCGTCAGGCCTGATTTAAAAACAACACTTGCTACAGGGGGCTGCGGCTCTTGCCAGACCTCTTGCCAATCAGCATGCAAAACCTCCTGTACTGTTGGCAACCAGGTTTGCGAAAAAAAATAAAGGATATTGCCGGGACGGCCTGCACATGGGGCAGGCTGTTTTAGTTATCAAGTATCAAGTATGTAAGGAGGTTTGAAGCGGGATTGGAGAAAACCCACCTTGCCTGGCAGCCGGGAGACCTGCACCGGTTTCGCCAAGGAGGATTGAATATTGTGTTGGATGTAAATAGCGGGGCAGTGCACCTGATGGACCAGATAGCCTGGGATCTGCTGGAAGCTCTGGAAAAGGAGGTGGGGAACATAGAACTGGCTAGCCGAGCCGTCAGCAAGGACTATTCCCCGTCTGAAATTAGCGAGGCCGTGCTTGAGCTTTTGCAGCTGGAAAGAGATGGCGCTCTTTTTAGTCAGGATGTCCTAGCCCAACAAGGCCTTCTTGCAGCAAGTGAGGGTCAAGGGATCAAGGCCTTATGTCTTCATGTAGCCCATGACTGCAACCTTAGATGCAGCTACTGTTTTGCGGGTACAGGGCCATTTGGCCGCGACCGGTCGCTAATGTCAGTTGAGGTTGGCCGGGCGGCCATCGATCTTTTGCTGGAGGCATCCGGGCAGCGCCGCTCCTGTGAAGTGGACTTCTTTGGGGGAGAGCCCCTGCTTAATTTTGGCGTGGTCCGCCAGTTAGTGGCTTACGGTAAGGAAGAGGCCGCCAAGCTGGGAAAGACCATCCGGTTCACCCTGACAACCAATGGCCTTTTGTTAAACAACGAGGTAAGACAGTTTCTCAATCAGGAAGGCCTTCAGGTTGTCCTAAGCCTGGACGGGCGGCCGGAAGTTCATGACAGGCATCGACCATTCCCCGGCGGTCAAGGCAGCTACCAGCCCACCCTGCAAAATATCCGGGATTTCGTAGCTTCAAGGTCAGGGCGGGATTATTATATCCGGGGAACCTTCACTGCCCATAACCCGGATTTTAGCCGGGATGTCCTCCATTTGGCTGACTTGGGATTTGAACATATTTCAGTTGAGCCGGTGGTTGCTGGGCCGGAGGAGGATTATGCCCTTGATCGGGTTGATCCGGCAGCCCTGGAAAAGGAATATGAGGTTTTGGCTGAGGCCTGCCTGGCTAAAAAACGGCAGGGGCAGCCGATTAATTTTTTTCACTTTAACCTGGACCTCATGAAAGGTCCATGCCTGCCCCGCCGCCTGGCCGGATGCGGCGCAGGCAACGAATACCTGGCAGTCACTCCCGAGGGTAGTCTTTACCCCTGCCACCAGTTTGTCGGCCAGGAACAGTTTTATATGGGAGATGTTAAGCGGGGCATTACAAATAAACCCTTGCGCAACATGTTTCAAAAGCTTAATGTATATACCCGTCCGCACTGCCGGTCCTGCTGGGCCCGTTTCTACTGCAGCGGCGGGTGTCATGCCAACAATTTCAGCCATGGAGGGGCCCTGGAAGAAATTTATGTCCTTGGATGCCGCCTGCAAAAAAAGCGTTTAGAGTGCGCTATTTATCTTCAAGTAAGAGAGCTGGCCGGGGAGCCTATTGCCTAACCGCCAACTTCTTACTGGATCGGGTTTACGACCTTGGGTCGGCTGTGCTATAATGAGCAAGGCCACTAATTATTCATTGATTTACTGTGGCCTCAAAGCGAATTTCATACTCGGCTTCATTATGATAATGCAATTTTATCCCTTGCCGAGTATATAATGAGCGAGGCCACTAATTATTCATTGATTTACCGTGGCCTCAAAGCGAATTTCATA
>JBFLXH010000053.1:0-17201 GCA_040757295.1 Bacillota bacterium
CCCGGAAAAACTTCCGGGGCTTGGTCGCAAAAGTGTTTCCTTCTATCATTTTAGATGGTCTGCTAAAAGT
Source organism: Bacillota bacterium (assembly GCA_040757295.1). Taxonomy (GTDB): domain Bacteria; phylum Bacillota; class PH28-bin88; order PH28-bin88; family PH28-bin88; genus JAGXSE01. The sequence continues at coordinate 71 of JBFLXH010000053.1, forward strand.
TCAGCCGTGTGCTTAGACCTAATCAAGCTCTTTCGCTTATCAAGACCGCCCCGGATTTGCATCAAGCAGCCAGGACAACCCATCGCCACCACTTCAGCCCCACTTTCTTCAATGCTTTTTAGCTTTCGCTGCAGAATGGGCTTAGAAAGTTCCGGAAACTTGATGGTATAAGACCCTCCCATCCCACAACAGTGGTCCGCATTAGCCATTTCCGCCAGTTCCATTCCAGCTGAAGCTAACAGTACTCTCGGCTCATGGAATATTCCCAGACTGCGTTTCAAGTGGCAGGAGTCGTGATAAGTCACTTTTAAAGCCGCTCTCATCCCTGGCCTACCTTTTTCCATGCCCGGCCCTAATTCACAGACATACTGGGAAAAATCTTTTACTTTGGCGGCTAATTCTTTGGCTTTAGCCAACCAGAATGTATCGCTTGCCAGCACCTGGAGAAAATGCTCCTTAAGAGCTACAGTACAGGTTGGACAAGCTGAAATGACTACCTCTGCCTGGCTGTCCAACAAAGCCTTAATGTTTTCCCTGGCCAATCTGGCGGCTACTTCGGTTGCGCCGCTGTAACGGGCTGGGGCTCCACAGCAAGTTTGCCCAGGCGGAAACACCACATCTACCCCTTTGGCATGCAACACTTTGGCAACTGCCTCGCCTATCTCGGGGTAGGCAAAATCAATTAAACACCCGCCAAATAAAACAGCCTTTACCCGGTTAGGGGCTATTTCCTGATCACCAGGCAAGCGGTCCCGCAGGGGTATCTCGGCAATCGCCGGCAAGCTCCGAAAATCGGCCAGGCCGGAAAAAAAGAGGGGAAGATGCCGGATCATGCTCCCTCCCTTGCTGAAAGGGCGCTGGGCCTTGGCCGCAGCCCGCAGGAGGCCGTGGAAACGGCGGCGGTCTGCCAAGACGCTCTCAAAGATAATCCGTTGGGTAAAAGGGAGACCTTTTTCTTTGGCTAATCGAGCCCGCAGCTCCAGGATCAGCCCGGGAATATCTATTTTGCCGGGGCAGATCTCCTTGCAGCGGCCGCACTGGACACAAAGCCCCTGGATATCTTCTGAGTGCTTCATCTCGTTGAAAAAGGCAGTCAGAATTGTTCCGATGCCTCCGGCATAGACATGGCCAAAGACATGGCCGCCTACAATCCGGTAAACCGGGCACACATTCAAACAGGAGGCGCAGCGAATGCACTGCAGGGCCTGTTTAAAAACGGGGTCATCCCGCATCTGGGTACGATTGTTATCCATGAGGATAATATGCAGCTCTTTCGGCCGTACCCCTGATTCAGTTACCGTAGGCACCGCCCCTGTAATCATGGACACATAACTGGTAATCTGCTGAGCTGTGGCGCTTTTGGGCAGGGCTTTAATAATAGGCGCTACATCAGACAGCTTGGCCACCAGCTTTTCCATACCTACTAAGGCAACGTGAATGGGGGGCATGGTAGTGACAAGGCGTCCGTTGCCCTCATTGGTCAGCATCACCAGGGTGCCGGTTTCGGCTACTGCTATGTTGGCCCCGGATATGCCCATATCTGCTTCCAAAAATGAGGAGCGCAGTTCCCGCCGGGCAAGTTTGACCAACCGGGGGATGTCGCTTTCCAGCCTCTCGTTTACCTCTTTACTGAAAATCTCGGCTACTTCCTCTTTAGTTAGATGGATGGCAGGCATTACCATATGAGAGGGACGCTGGCCAGCCAGCTGAATAATCCATTCACCCAAATCAGTTTCCCGCACCCTAAACCCTTGCGCCGCCAAATAGCTGTTCAGTTGAATCTCCTCTGAGGCCATGGACTTGGACTTTACAATCAGCTGAACTCCCCGGGCAGCAGCAAGGTCGGCAATGTACTTTTTTGCCTCTTCGCCGGATCTGGCTATATGTACTATGGCGCCCCGCTTACCAGCTTCCCTGGCAAACTCTTGGGCCAATTCCTCCATGCGCTGAGCTGCCTCCGCCTTGGCGGAGGCTATCTCCTCCCGCAAAGCTTCAAAATCTATGTTTTCATACGCCTTGGCCCGGGATAGGGAGTAGGCATCGGCAAAATTGCCCAGGGCATTGGCCAGGTTGGGGTTGCCTAGAGCCTTTTGCATCTCTTCTTTGAAAATACCTGTGCTCATCCTCTGCCGCCTCCTTCCCCGTCAATGAATATCACAATCAACCGTTCAGGACCATGCACACCGATGGTCAGCACCCGCTCAATATCCGCAGTACGGCTGGGGCCAGTGATAAAGGCCAGGTGTCCAGGCATGTCACCCGCATACCGGCTTAGGGCCGAACTCAGGTCCGGCACAAGGGAAGTTGTATTGGCAAAAATAATGCTTATTAAAGGCAAAGTGGTTGCCATCCGGAGATAGACATCAGTAGCGTCCTGAACCAAGGTGCCGGTTTCAGCAATGGCCCAATCTGCTGCGGCAATCCCGACTAGGGCCTTTTCGCCTTCCTCGGAGATACTGGCCAGGATTTCTCCTCTTCCGGCAATAACCGCTTCAGTCAGTTGATCCGACTCCAGCCACGGAGGGCAAACAACAGCTGTTTTCACTGGGCCCCCATAACGAAGGCCAAACTGGTGATACAGTTCTTCCACCAAACCAAAGGCCTGGGCAACTGAGGTCACCCGGTACACTTCAGCCGACACCAACTCAGCCTTTTCCTTAAACCGTCCATAAAGCTGCTCTTTATCCAAGCTATCCCTCTTTTCCCTAACCGGCATTTGCCTGTTGCTTGCTGGCCTGGTAAGCTTCATCCAGGACTTCTACTGTGTGCAGGACCCGCTGGGAAATTCCTTTTTGGCGAAGACCATCGGTTAAGTGCATGCGGCAGCCCGGGCAGGCTGTAACAACCAAATCAGCGCCGCTGGCCGCAATCCGCTCTGTTTTCCGGTTCACAATCTTGCTGGCAATATCGTAATGGGTTAGGCTGAAAGAACCGGCTCCTCCGCAGCACCGGTCAGATAGAGCCATTTCTACCAGCTGAGCCCCGGCAAGCCGCTGCAACACTTCCCTGGGCTCTTTCCGCACCCCTTGCCCCCTGGCCAAATGGCAAGGATCATGGTAAGTGAGCTTCCTCAGAACATGACCGGAACCCGGAGCGGGCATGCCCGTCCGCTTAACCAGAAACTCATTAATATCAAGGGTTATAGCTGCCAAATCCTTAGCCTTGGAAGCCGAAGAGAAATTGGCCAACAGGTCGGGGTAGTAATGCTTCCAGGCACACCCGCAGGTGGGGCAAGCGGTTACCAGGGCATCCAGTTTGGCGGCAAAGAACATTCCCACATGGGAAAGGGCCATCTCTTTGGCGGTACCAACATCCCCGTGCATTAAAACCGGAACGCCGCAGCAGTGCTGGCCAGACAAGAGGTGCACCTCAATGTTGTTTGCCGTTAACACCCTGATTACTGACAGGCCGATGTCAGGATATACGAAATTGGTCAGGCAGCCGGCATAAAACCCTACCCGTAAAAGGGGTTTTTCCACTTTCGTAACCGGGGAAACCCGGTCTTTTAGGCTGACGGTTGCCAAGGGAGGCACAATCCGCCGGCTATCCAGCCCCATGGGAAAACGGGGACGGCAGATACCTTCTCCCACCGGCGCCAGGACTAACCCCTGCAGCCGGCGCCCCAGACCCACTACCTTATTAAATAAACCGGGTTGCTTTAAGCCCCGGAATACAATCCCTTTTGGCCAAGGCAGACCCCGGCGGCGCACCCTTTCGGCTCTGGCCGCCAGAATAATGCGGTCCACCTGTACCCCGCAAGGGCAGTTCCCTACACAGGCCTTGCAGGTAAGGCACAACTCAAACCTTTGGGCCACCTCCGGCGTATAATCCAGTTCCCCTTTCAGCAATGCATCAGCCAGCATAATCTTGCCCCGGGCCACGGAAGCCTCCCTGAAATCTTCCTTGTAGATGGGGCATACTGCCTGGCAGTTGCCGCATTTCATGCAGGTAATGATGTCTTCCCTTACTCGCTCCAGGCTATCATAAACACTCAATGCCCCCACCTCCATCAGCCCACATCGACCATTTTTCCATGATTGAGGATGCCCTTAGGGTCTAAGGCCTTTTTTATCTTGCGCAAGACCTCAACCCCGGAAGGGCCAAGCTCCCACTCCAGGTACTTTTTCTTGGCCGCTCCGATGCCGTGTTCACCGCTTAAAGTACCTCCCAGCCCAATGGCTACCTGGAAAATTTCATCTACGGCTTTATGGACCCGCTCCATCTGCTCCTGATCCCGCTCATCTGCCAGGATGGTGGGGTGGAGATTGCCGTCCCCGGCATGGCCGAAGGTACCGATCCGCAGATTATACTTTTTGGCTATTTCCTGCAGGGCCTTCAACATTTCCGGCACTTTAGTCCTGGGTACCGTGGCATCTTCCAGCACCGTTGTGGGGCTCACCTGAGCCAAGGCAGGGAGAGCAGCCCGGCGGGCCGACCACAACCGGTCCCTTTCGGCGTCGGTCTGAGCTATCTGCACCTCTCCGCCGTTTTTCCGGCACACCCTGGCCACTATTTCAGCTTCCCTTTCTACCACTTCAGGAATGCCGTCTACTTCAATCAAAAGAATAGCTGCTGCTTCCACCGGCAAGCCGATTTTGGCGTAGTTTTCTACTGTCCTTACGGTAACATTGTCCATTACCTCCAAAGTAGCAGGGATTACCTTTTGAGAAACGATGCCGGTAATAGTCCTGGCAGCGCCATCCATATCGGCAAAGGATGCCAGCATGCTGCGGCGGGTCTCCGGAGCTGGCACCAGTTTGACAGTGATCTCGGTAATTACCCCTAGGGTTCCTTCTGAGCCAGTAAAGAGTTTAACTAAATCATAGGCCGTAACGTTTTTAACTGTCTTGCCGCCGGCCCGGATCACCTCTCCGTCAGCCATTACTACCTGCAGGCCCATGACATAGTGTTTCGTAACCCCGTATTTCAGGCCCCGCAACCCTCCGGAACATTCAGCCACACTGCCCCCCATGGTGGCAGTGGTTACCGTACCTGGATCTGGGGGGTAAATCAAGCCAAAGGGAGCCACCGCATCGTTCAGTTCCTGGATGATCACTCCCGGTTGCACCGTGGCCGTAAGATTGTCCTTGTCTATCTCCAAGATTTTGTTCATCTTCAGCATGGACATAACGATGCCCCCCTGCAGGGGAACAGTGCCGCCGCTCAGGTTAGTCCCGGCGCCCCTGGTATATAAAGCTATTCCATGCTCATCAGCAACCTTGACCACTTTCACAACTTCCTCGGTGGAACCGGGAGAAACCACCACTTCCGGCAAATGACGGGGCATATCCGCTGTAGCGTCGTAAGCATAACACAAAAGGTCTTCCTTTGATGTAATAACATTTTCCCTGCCTAAAGCCTTAACAAGCATTTCAATTACTGCTGGACTAATCATCTTTGCACCCTCCGTTCTTGATCTGGCATTTCCCGCCGCTTGGAGAAGCAAAGGGTTAGAGCGGGTAGCCATCTGTGATAAACATGGTTGAGATGGTATCTTTGAAAAGGGGAACCGGGGCCTGCCGGGCGGCATAGCCCCGGCGTACCAAGATCCGGCTAAGACCGGCTAGGGAATACTTGCCAGGGATATACCAGGGCTAGAGGTTTAATACATAGATAGCAACCAAACCAATGAAACCAGCAAAAACCAGGTAATAGGCGGTTGGGATCAGAGTCTTCCGGATCAGGGAACCTTCCTTACCCACTAATCCGGTAGTAGCGGAGGCGGCAACTACGTTATGCACGCAGATCATGTTACCAGCCGCTCCACCAACAGCCTGCAGGGCTACAATGATGGCGGGAGTGACGGCAATCCGCTCCGCGACCCCGAACTGGAACAGGGAAAACATCATGTTGCTGACGGTGTTGCTGCCAGCCACAAAAGCCCCCAGGGCGCCGATGACTGCGGCAAAAGCCGGCCAGGTGCCGCCAGCCATTTGGGCTACCCCTTCTGCCAGGGTAATGGGCATGCTCTTCATGCCGCTGGCATTGATACCGCTTAGGATAAAAACCCGCACCATGGGAACTGCAAAAATCAGGGCCAAGCTAGCGCCAAACACCATCTTGCCGGCCTCGCTCCAGGCCTGAGCCACCTGCTCTTTTTTCATATTGTGAATAAGGGCGGCAGCCAGAGAGGCCACAATCAGAATAAAGCCGGGGAGGTAGAAGGGCTCAATTGCCTGGCTAATACCCTTGACGCCCAGGATATTGACGAAGTTCAACTTGTAGCCTTGCAGCCAGGCTTTAAATGGCAGCATGGGCAAGCGGCTCAAAACCAGCATAAGCGCAACCAAGACATAGGGGAACCAGGCGGAGGCCAGGGAAATATTATTCCTGCCATTATTGTTCTTAATTTCTACAGAAGCAGCTCCAATCCATTCGGCATCCCATTCACTCTTGTCGGGGAAATCCCAGGTATCTTTCGGCACAAACCAGCCTTTCCTGGCTGCTGTGACCACCAGAGCCAAGCCTACCAGAGGACCGACCAGGGAGGGGAATTCGGGGCCGAGGAATACAGCCGTGAACACATAAGGAATAGTCATGGCCACACCGGCAAAGAGGGCAAACTTCCAGGCCCCCAATCCTTCCTTGAAGGACTTGTTTTTGCCGAAGAAAGCAGTTAACAGGCAAGCCAGGAACAGGGGAATTAAGGTCCCGATAATGGCGTGGATTATCCCTACCCTTGCGCCAATATGTACCAGGTACTCAGGGAAGGTCATCCCCATGGATTCCACCAGGGCCATTACCTCAGGTGCGCCTCTTAAACCGGAGTTAACTCCTACCAGAATAGGGGTTCCCACGGCGCCAAAGGATACCGGGGTGCTCTGGATGATTAAACCTACCATAACCGCTGCCATGGCCGGAAAGCCGATGGCCACCAGGAGAGGGGCGGCGACGGCGGCAGGAGTTCCGAAACCCGATGCGCCTTCAATAAATGCTCCGAACAGCCAGCCGATAATAATTGCCTGGACCCGGCGGTCGGGAGAAATGTCCATAAAACCACGGCGGATAGTATTAACCGCTCCGCTGGCTTTCAGGGTGCTAAGCAGCAAGAGGGCGCCAAAGATAATGTACAAGAGGGTAATAGTAATCAGTATTCCTTGAATTGTGGCCGCAGCAATTACCGTTCCCGATACCTTCCAGACACTCACGGCCAAGACCGCTGTAACAACATAAGCAACGGGCATCGCCTTTTTAGCCGGCCAGCGCATAATTACCAGAAAGATGAATACTACCGCAATGGGAGCTGTCGCCAGTAAAGCAGCAAGTCCTAAATTCATACCCTTTTCAAGACCTCCTTAAACATTTTTAGCGACCCGAAAACCTTTTATTGCCGAAGCTTTTTCTTCACCTCCTCTGTAGCTGCCCTGCCAATGCCTTTGGGCCTGGACGTTGATAGTCCAATTGCATCATGGTCTGCTATGTTTATGGCCCAATGGTCTGACCACCTGATGGGGTGATAATATTCAATCTTTTTAAAAAAATTCCTGCTCTAAATATTGAGATAATAGTAAAATTTTCAGAGATTTTTATGAGCAAAATTAATGATCACCATTAGCAGGTACATATAGCAAAAAGCTCCCCGGGCACTTGCCCGCAGGAGCCGTGCTGCTATTTAGGTACTCAGAATTCAGGAGGCAGAATTCAGCATATATGGGCGGAGATAAACCGTTCTTTAATTCTGACTCCTTGGTACCGACTACTGCCCTGAAAATAGCCCCCTTTTTCGTTCCTCTGATGGTGCCGACATAGGCGGCGTGGGGGTCTAACTCCTGTTACTTATTAGGTAGTCGGAATTCAGCACCCAAGACAGGAGAACCGTCCCCTTGTCTCTTGTCTATGAGAAAATGGGTTCTTTGATAATGGTTTGATGGCGCCCGGGACCAACTGCAACCAGTTTTACGGGAACTCCGGCCAATTCCTCCATCCGGATGATATAATCCTTTGCCTTAACAGGCAGTTCACCGTATTCACGGGCCTCGCTAATGTCCTGCTGCCAGCCGGGCATCTCCTCATAGACCGGCTCACACTGGGCCAAGACCTGCAGGCTGTGGGGAAATTCGTTAAGCATGCTGCCACGATAGCGGTAGCCTGTGCAGATCCGCAGGGTTTCCATCTGGTCCAGCACATCAAGCTTGGTCAGGATCAGGCCATCCAGCCCGCTTACCCGCACGGCATAGCGCAAGATAACCGCATCCTGCCAGCCGCAGCGGCGGGGGCGGCCGGTTGTAGTCCCAAACTCAAATCCCCGCTGGCGGATATGCTCCCCTTCCCACCCGGTTAATTCCGTGGGAAAAGGGCCTTCCCCCACTCTGGTTACATACGCTTTAGCAACGCCCAAGACACTACTGATCTTAGTGGGCCCAACTCCGGCCCCAATGCAGGCCCCTCCTGCCGTAGGATAAGAAGAAGTGACATAAGGGTAAGTGCCATGGTCCAGGTCTAAAAGGGTCCCTTGGGCGCCTTCAAACAAGACTCTTTTGCCCTCATTAATGGCCTGGTTGATCGCCAGGGATGTATCGGTAACCAAGGAGCGCAGCTTCTCCGCATAAGAAAGGTAGCGCTCCAGGACTTCTTCAAATACAAAACCTTCCACCCCATAGACCTGGGCTAAGAGGTGGTTTTTTTCCTCCAGGTTTCTGGCTAAAAGCTGAGAAAAAATTTCCCTGTCCAAGAGGTCAGCCATTCTAATGCCGGTCCGGGCCGCTTTATCCGCATAGGCTGGCCCCACACCCCTTTTAGTTGTGCCGATTTTGTTAGCTCCCCGCTGGTTCTCCTGCATCTCGTCCAGTTTCTGGTGATAAGGCATCACCAAATGAGCACAATCGCTGATGCTGAGGTTATTGCTGGAAATACCCTGCTGGCGCAAGTATTCCAGTTCTTTGACCAAAACGCCAGGATCAATGACCACCCCATTGCCGATAATGCACTGGGTACCCGGATACAAAATGCCGGATGGGATCAGGTGCAGCTTAAAGGTGCGTTTTTCCACCACCACTGTATGGCCTGCATTGTTGCCACCCTGGTACCGCACCACCACATCTGCCTGCTGCGCCAGGTAATCGGTTATCTTGCCTTTTCCCTCATCGCCCCACTGGGCGCCAATCAAAACTACTGCTGTCAAATACCACACCTCCGGCATGCCCCCTGTCGGGGCCGTGATTTTTCCACTCGGCTAGCCTTTTTTGGAATTGATATCCCGGGCCACCACAACCCCCGTAACAGAGGCCTGCATTAACCCGCGGGTAATTCCTGCCCCGTCTCCAATAGCATATAAATTATCTATTGAAGTCATGAAATTATCCTGCACCGCCACTTTGGAAGAATAAAACTTGACCTCAACTCCGTAAAGCAGTGTATTTTTGGCATACAGGCCAGGCGCTATCCGGTCAAAGGCCCTTAAAGTTTCCACAATGGAAGTCAGGTAGCGCTGGGGCAGGACATAGCTTAAATCCCCAGGTACCGCACTTTTCAGGGTTGGAATGGTTGTAGATTTTTTTAACCGGTCATAGTCGGTCCGCCGGCCCCGCAGGAGGTCGCCCAGCCGCTGCACCATCACCGGGCCGCCGGTAAGCATGTTGGCCAGTTGGGCAACATACTTGCCGTACTGGATTGGCTCATTAAAAGGATGGGTAAAGCGGGTAGATACCAGCAAAGCAAAGTTGGTGTTGGAGGTTTTGAGTTCCCGGCTGCCGTAGCTGTGGCCGTTCACCACCGCGATTTGCCCGTCATAGTGCTCTTCCGACACAATCCCGCCGGGATTCATGCAAAAGGACCTGACTTTATTGTCAAAGGTATCGGAATAATAGATAAGCTTGGCTTCATAAAGGTCCTCGGTCAGGTGATCCATAATTGAATTTGGGACCTCAACCCGCACCCCGATGTCTACCTCGTTGCTCTCAGTCTCTATGCCCAGCTTGCCGGTCTGATCCGCCAGCCAGTGGGCGCCTCCCCTCCCTGGCGCTACCACCACCCAATTGGCTAGGATTTCCTTAGCTTCCCTGTTTTTCTCCCGCACAATTACTCCCGTAACTCTGCCGTCAGCCGCCAGGATTTCCTCGGCCTTAACCATTGACGCAAATTCAAAACCAGGCTGCTTTTCCAGGTAATAATACATTCCCCGCAAAACTTCCAAAGCCTTTTCTGTCCCCAAATGGCGAACAGGGCAGGGTATCAGCTGGATATTATATTTGGACGCTTCATAAACCAGGTCATCAATGCGTTTGTTGTTCAAGCCATAAGCTTCCGGGCGGGCGCCAAATTCGAGGTAAATCTTATCAGCATAAGCAATCAGGTCTTTTACCCGGTCCTCCTCCATATATTCACCCAACCTGCCGCCCACAGCAGGGGACAAAGATAGTTTTCCATCACTGAAGGCCCCGGCACCCGACCAGCCGCTGGTGATATTGCAGGGCTCACATTTGCCGCACCTGCCTTTATCCCTGGCAGGGCATACCCTTTGTTTGATATCCCGTCCCAAATCCACCATCAAAACAGAGAGGCCTGAATTTTTCCGGAACAGTTCCAAAGCAGTAAATATTCCCGCCGGCCCGGCTCCAATAATGACCACATCATATTGCTGCCTCACTGCTCCACCTCCTTTTGCCCACCATACTATAATTATTATGCCTCAATTTATACTCGGCAAGGGATAAAATTGCATTATCATAATGAAGCCGAGTATGAAATTCGCTTTGAGGCCACGTTAAATCAATGAATAATTAGTGGCCTCGCTCATTATAATGGTTTTTCCCGCGATAATTTCCACAGGCACAAAAATTACCCAAACAGTCTAGACCATTTGAGTATAAAAGAAAACAGTATTTAACCCATCTAATATTATAAGCTACCGTAAGGCTAATTACAATTGGCAATGCGAATAATACTGCATAACAGAGCAAAATTGTTCGTATTAACAGCGAAACTCAGCCTCTATTGGGGATATTCAACTGGGCCTTGGTTTTTTGCGGGGGATTGCTTCCCGCTGAAGCTTAGATTCGACCAGTTCTTGGCTCCGGTTTACCGGAGCTTAGAACTGGTTAATCCCATAGGGGGCCAGTTAATACAGTGGCGTAGCCGCTCTTTAACCGCCGCTTTAAAGAAGCGTAGGCTTTAGAGCGGGTAGCCATCTGTGATAAACCGCAAAACCTGGGAAACTATGCGGAAAGTGACCGGAGTAGTCCCCATCAATTCCCCATCAACATGGACCGATACAGGAACAGGTGAAGTAACCGTCACTTCTTTGGCTGCCGCCTGATAGACATGGGGATGCCTGGTGTGGGCGCCGTTAAAAATCTTCGGGAGAGTAGCCAAGGCATCCAGCTTCCCCACATCCCCAGCAATACATAGGTGCAGCAAACCGTCATCAAGCACCGCCTGAGGGACTACCCGCATCCCACCCCCGACATACTGGCCGTTGCCCACAGCGACAAATAGGGCCTTCCCTTCCCAGGTTTGAGCGTCCATTTCAACCCTTAAAGGCAGGTTGCGGTAGGTAATCAGGACTTTAAAAACCGCCGCCAAGTACGCTTTTGTGCCTCCAAGGAATTTAAAACTATCATTTACTTCCTTAGCCACTTGGGCATCGAAACCTATTCCGGCTATGTTCAAAAAATAGCGGCCATCAATCCGGCCTAAGTCCAGCCTTTTTTCCCGCCCGCTCAAAGCCACTCCCAGTGCGGCTGAAGGTTCCCCAGGGATGCCGACACTCCGGGCAAAGTCATTTCCGGTACCACCAGGAATAACCCCCACCAGTATTTGATCCAAGTCTATCCCATTGATCACTTCCTGCAAGGTGCCGTCACCGCCCACCACCACCAGACGGGAACATCCCTGGTTTACCAGCTGCCTGGCCAGGTCGGTAGCTGCCCCGCAATATTCAGTATAGACCACACGGTAAAGAACCTGTTTGCGCCGGAGCTCCTTTTCCAATTGCCGCCAGACTTTTAGGCCTTTGCCCCGACCCGCCACCGGATTAACTAAAAACGTAGTTTCCAACGAAATTACCTCTTTCCATGCCTGTTCCCTTGATAGAAAATACATCATTATCTTCGGATTTTTGGGACATGGAGGAAATTCTGCGTTTTGGCTTCGATTCCTGCTTTGACCAAGACTCCGGCTCTAACCGGCCGAAAAAAGGAAATCGACGGAAAAGAGCGAAGGAATTGAAGTAATCAAGTGAGGCGCACCAATGCCACAGCCTGTTCACCCCAAACATATCGGTTTGCCCCGCGGCAGTTTTTTTCGCGTCTTGGCTATTCCGGCCTTGGGAATTATCATGGCTTTATTCCCGGCAGCAGCGGTTTAGGCCAATAATCCCAGGCAATAGAATATTTTTATTCCCTCAGGGCAAGCTAAGGTTGTTGTTATTTAATCCGGTGGTTATACCGGATGGGAAAGGAGGTTTTAACAATGGCCGGCAGAGTAAACAGAAGTGATTCGCCTATCGGGCGGGTAAAGTGTGTAGTCAACACCTGCATGTATTACGAAACCGGTGACCGGTGTAAGGCTGAAAGCATCGAGATCCAGCCGCCCAATGCTCGGGATACCGAAGCCACTGACTGCGCAACATTTGCTCCCCGCGGCGGCGGAATATAATACCGGACCAGATTAAACCCTGCAGCTTTTTCTGCAGGGTTTAATCTTGAACTCGACGGCAAACCATAAGGGATGCCTTGGTGATTACCGGAGTTAAACATTTTCCCACCACCTTCAATTGCATCAAGGGTTTAATTATCTTTTCCTTTTTCCCGGAAAAGCAAGAGCCGCATAGCATTTAAGAGGACCAAGAGGACACTGGCCTCATGCACCAGCATGCCGGAAGCCAGGAAAATCTTGCCCCACAGGACCCCCGCCAGGAGCGCCAGCACTACTGCGACAGCAAAAGCCACGTTCCAACGGATGTTGCTGACAGTATGCCTGCCCAGGGCTATCCCGTAGGCCACCTGGTTTAAGCTCTGGCCCATCAAGACCAAATCTGCGGTTTCCAAAGCTACATCGGTACCCCCGCGGCCCACGGCAATCCCCACATCCGCCGCTGCCAGGGCCGGAGCATCGTTAATACCGTCTCCGACCATGGCTACCACATGCCCCGTAGATTGGAGCTCCCGCACCGCCTGCACTTTTTCTTCCGGCAAGAGCTCCGCCCGCACCTCCTCCGGCAGGAGACCAACCCGCCAGGCGACTGCCTGGGCAGCAGGCCGGTTATCTCCGGTCAGCATGACTATTCGCTTGACACCCATGGCCCGCAGGCGGCGGATCAGGGCAGCGGCTCCTTCCCGGACCTGATCAGCCAGGGAAATAATGCCTGCGGCCTGCCCGTTGATGGCAACCAGTACCGCCGTATATCCCGCCTCTTCTTCTGCTACCCGGTAGTTTTCCAATTCGGCTGGCAGGCGGATATGGTGGGCTCTCATCCACTTGAGGTTTCCCACCAATACCTCTTGCTCCCCGGCCAGTCCCTTAACCCCCTGGCCAGGAACAACAGTAAAATTATTTACCGGCGCCACGCCCTCCCCAGCCGCCCGTACAATAGCCCTGCCAAGGTGATGCTCCGAAGGCAGCTCTGCCCTGGCTGCCAGCTGCAGCAATTCCTGTTCATTCCCGATAAAGGCCTTAACCTTGATTACTTCTGGCAGTCCCCTGGTAATAGTACCCGTTTTGTCCAGAGCAATTGCCGTGATCTTGCCGGTCCTCTCCAGGGAGGCCCCGCCCTTGACCAAGATACCCCGCCTGGCCGCATTGCCAATAGCGGCTACCATAGAAACCGGCGCTGCTACCACCAGGGCTCCGGGGCACCCAATAACCAAAAGGGTCAGGGCCGTTTCCGCCTGGCGGGTGGTGATAAACACAAGGGCTGCCAGGGTAATTACGGCAGGGGTATAGTAGCGGGCAAACTGTTCAATAAAAAGCTGGGTGGGAGCCTTGGCTTCCTGGGCCTCCTCCACTAATTCCAGGATGCGGGCGAAGGTGGTGTCGTCCCCTACCCGAAGAGCTACGACCTCCAGGTACCCCAGTTCCACCACAGTGCCGCCAAAAACTTGCCCCCCAGGCTCTTTTCCTACCGGCACTGATTCCCCGGTAATAGGAGCTTGATTAACACTGGCCTGCCCAACCAACACCTTCCCGTCCACCGGAATTTTTTCTCCGGGGCGGACTAACACCACTTCCCCTGCCTTGACTGCATCGGCTGCTACTTCCACTTCCTCCCCATCCCGCCGGACCCTGGCTCTCCGGGGAGCTAATTCAACCAGGGATTGGAGAGCCTGCCGGGTCCGCTCCAGGGCTCTGGCCTCCAGGTAGCCGCCAAGGGCAAACAGGAAGGTAACAGCCGCAGCCTCCCAAAATTCCCCGATGAAAATGGCCCCAACAGCTGCAATTGTTACTAGGGCCTGAATGCCCAAGACCCTGTAGCGCAAAAGACGCCAGGCGGCCTGGGCAATCCGGTAGCCGGCCACCAAGGCCGCTGTAACCATAAAAAACTGAAACAGTTGGAACCTGCCAGAATAATGGAACAGCCACCCCAGGGCAATAAAGGAACCGGAAACCAGCACCACCAGGATTTTTTCCATTTCCCAAAGGACTTTAAGCCAACCAGAATGCTTCACAGTCAAATCCTCCCGCGAGGTTTTACCTCTTCTCCTGGGGGTTGTAACCAAAACTGTTGATCACCAGTTTTATGTCGGCAGGGGTAAGGGCCGAGGGGTCATATTCCACTTTTACCCGACCAGTAGCATAAGCCACCTGGGCTGAAATCACGCCGGGATGGCGGCTTAAAGCCTCCCCGATTTTGCCGGCACAATCGGGACAGGCTAAATCTTTAATATACAGGGTTAATTTTTCCATAGGGACCAACTCCTTTTCCTTATGTTATGATAATATTAGCATTAATACCAACCAAAGGAATGTGATCCAGGACACAAAAAGGAGGAAAAATGATGCATTTACCAGGCAATCTTTACACCACCGCCATGGGTATTATGCCTCATACTGATGCAGAACAAGCCCTGCGGCTGGCCCTTTCTGTAGATATTCCTTTTTGGCCCCAGCTGCCTAAGCTGAGTTTTTTTGAAGACATGTACGCTCAGGTATCGGAAAACCTGCCCGGGGTTAGAGTCCTGGCTGATCAGCGGGTTATTGAATTTAAGCTGGAGCGCTTTTACCAAGACCTGCCTTTTTATCACAGATGGCTACCCGCTCTAACCCTTTGCTTCTCCAAGCGGCGGGAAATGCTCGGCAGTTGAAAACCTGGATAACCAGGCATTTTACAGTCTATCCGCCCAGTATGCCGGAGTATGGGATCCCCGAACCTTCTAACATTTAGAATCTTGCTTGTCATTTTCTAAATTAATGGTAAAATATAGTTATTATTTCCATGGAGCCCCAGGGCTGGGCTATCTCATCAATATCAAGATCGGGCCTCTTTATTGCCTTCATTTTCAAAGCCGCTGGAGGTATAAGGATCATGCTGGTTTCCTCTTACCTAAAGGAAGTAGTGGAAAGAATGCCTTCAGCCCTGGTAGTAGTCAATGCTAAAGGGGTTGTGCTCCACCTTAACCGGGCAGCGGAAAAAGCCCTTGGCGTCTCTATCCACCAGCTGAAAGGACGCCGTTTCGCTGATTTTTTCTTTGAAGGGGTCGAAACCGAAGGGCAAGGGCATTATTTCCATCCCCTTTTGGAGACTCTGGCCACCGGCAAGGAATATACCGATGCCGTATCCTGGCTGATGCTGAACAATAAAATCAGGCACTATTTTTACACCTCCCGCCGCTTGTACCACTGGAATGGGAAGCTACGGGGAGCTTTTATCATTTTTCAGGATATTACCGAGGTCAGCCAGCGGCAGGAACTGGTCTTGCCCAGGGGCACCGACCATCAGATGGCTTTGCACCTCTTAAAGCGCCAGTCGGAATACATCCTGGCCAACATCAATACCGGAGTGTTGGGGTGGGGCCAGTCGGGCATCATTACCATGCTGAACAAAAGCGGTGCGATAATTTTAAATATTGAAGCCCAGGAGGCAATCGGCCAACCTGTCTCTCGGGTGCTGCAGCATGTTGTCTGTTTTAATGAAGCTCTGGCTCAAGCTCTAATAATGCAGCAGCCTCTGGTTGCAAAAGAGGCTACAATTACAGTCCATGGCCACGAGAAACACTTATTGCTTAACGGGCAGCAGTTTGTTGATGAAGAAACCGGGACGATTAATTATGTGGTTCTCTTTCAGGATATTTCTGAATTGAAGCGGAACCAGGAAATCGCCAGGCGGCAGGAAAAGCTGGCCAGCATCGGCCAGTTAGCCGCCGGCATGGCCCATGAAATAAGAAATCCCCTGACTTCCATCAAGGGATTTGTCCAGCTCTTGAACCGGAACACTGCCCGGGATCTCAGCGAAAAGAGCCAAGAATACCTGGCCATTATTGCAGAAGAAATAACCCGCACCGACAAAATTATCTCTGATTTTCTGCTGTTTGCTAAACCGAGGAGGCCAGAAAGAAGGCTGTGCCAGTTAAAGCAAGTGCTGCTATCTGTCGCCGACTTGACGGAAAGCACCTGCTTAATGCGTGGAATTGTCCTGAAAAGAGACTTTCAGCCAAATCTACCGCCGGTGTGGGTAGACCAGGACCAGATCACCCAGGTCTTGATCAACCTGTTAAGCAATGCGGTTGACGCAACCGAGGGGTGCTCCAACCCCACCATCTGGTTTTCTTGCGGTACCGCTCCCGGATGGATATGGATAAAAATCAAGGATACCGGGATTGGCATGTCGGCAGAAAACCTGCGCAAGGTTTGCACCCCATTTTTCTCCACTAAAGACCATGGCACTGGCTTGGGCCTAAGCATTTCCTATAATATTGTCCGGGAGCACGGCGGGATAATGGATTTTGAGAGCCAGGAGGGGACCGGTACCACCGTAACCCTAAAACTGCCGGTAACAACCCCTGACACCGGCGCCTGGCAGCAAGGCAAAAACCCGCAGGTGGGTTAGCTCCAAACCTGTTTTGTTACTATCTCAACTTTCGCAGTAACAAACAGCCAGCCGCTCCTTGAAAAATGAGGGTAAACCGCTGATCAAGTAGTCGATCAGCTTGCGGATCTCCGCCTCTGCCAGTTGCAGGTGCTCCAGCAAGTACTGATC
>JBFLXH010000054.1:0-16866 GCA_040757295.1 Bacillota bacterium
TAGCAGAATTAAAATGAAGCATCGTAGGGGAGGCGGACGAGCTGGCATTGAGCTGATAAACGCCTATAATGTTCTAAAAACAAGCGAACTTACCGGATAAACATCACCGTGTTTGAGAATGAGCCTATTATTGTGGCATAACAGCCATTTTTTAACCACACAGGACCATAGATTATACGAAAAGATTTTGAATGAAGCTGTGAGGCCGGAACTATGAAAGTAGCCAGCATCTTAGGCGCTCGTCCCCAGTTCATCAAAGCGGCGGCCGTTTCGCGGGCGCTGCGGGCCGCACCAGGGGTGATGGAGGTATTGATCCATACCGGCCAGCACTACGACGACAACATGAGCCGGGTCTTCTTTGAAGAGCTGGAGATTCCCGAGCCCGACTACCACCTGGGCATCGGCTCCGGTACCCACGGGGCCCAAACCGGGCGGATGCTGGAGGCCGTGGAGCAGGTCCTGCTGCAGGAAAGGCCGGACTGGGCGCTGGTTTACGGCGACACCAACTCGACTTTGGCCGGGGCACTGGCGGCAGTGAAGCATCACATCCCAGTGGTCCACGTTGAAGCGGGCCTGCGCTCTTTCAACAGACGAATGCCAGAGGAGATAAATCGCATACTCACTGATCATGCCTCGGATCTCCTGTTTGCCCCCACCCAGGCGGCGGTGAACAACCTGCGCCGAGAAGGAATACCTAAGGACCGAATCCACTTGGTAGGCGATGTGATGTATGACGCCGCCCTTTTCTACGGCGAAAAGGTGCGCAGGGAAAGCCGGGTGTTAAAAAAGTTGAAGTTAAAACCCAAAGAGTACATCCTAGTCACCGTCCACCGGGCCGAGAACACCGACGACCCCTTGAGGCTCCGGGCCATCGTGGAGGGCCTGAGCGAAGCGGCCAAGGAGATACCGGTGGCATTGCCGCTCCACCCCCGCACCCGCCTGGCCTTGCAACGCCACGGGCTCCTCGGTAAGGCAGAGGCCCGCCTGCGCCTGATCGAACCGGTAGGGTACCTCGACATGGTGATGCTGGAGCAAAACGCCCGGCTCATCGCCACCGACTCGGGGGGCGTGCAGAAGGAAGCCTTTTTCTACCGGGTACCGTGCGTAACCCTACGCGAGGAAACCGAGTGGGTGGAACTGGTTGAACTGGAGTGGAACCGGCTTGTCCCTCCAATTTCCACGGCAGATGTGGCGGCCGGAATTTCGATGGGACTTAACTTGCTTCAGGGTACTGAAAGAGCACCTTACGGTGATGGCCGTGCTGCGAATGAAATCGTGAATTGCTTGTTGCGATAATTAGTTAGGAACAAAGTATAATAACATGTGGATTGTTTGCATTGGGCAAAGGGAGAGTAGAATGGGTAAATCAGTTTTATATTTATGCTTGCAAGCTACCTCAGAGGGACAGGCCAGCTATGCTCATGTACATGAAATCGTAAATGGGTTGAAGCGAAGAGGGTGGACAGTTGAATTATTTGAACCTTTTTTTGCCAGAACGTCGACCTCTCCGGGTGCTCTGGTACGGCTAGTAAGTTTCGTGTGGGTGCAGCTGTTGCTTTCCACCAAGTTGAATCGTTATCGAATTGTGTATATCCGAAGCCATTTTGCAGCTCTTCCCACCTCAATTCTTTGTAAGTTAATGCGGATTCCTGTAGTGCAGGAGGTGAATGGGCCATACGAAGACCTATTCATAGCTTGGCCGCGGACCCGCCTGTTTGGTCGGGTGTTTAAGTGGATGATACGTTTTCAATTACGGTGGGCAGCTGCGGTTGTTACCGTTACACCCCAACTAAAAGAATGGGTTATTCAAGAAACGGGGCAGCAATCGATTTACGTAATTCCGAACGGGGCAAATACGCAAATATTTCACCCTAATGCTTCTTCCAGATTTAGCATTGAAGGTTCTTATGCGGTGTTCTTTGGTGCTCTTGCAGCATGGCAGGGTATAGAAACAATTTTGATGGCTATCAATTCTCCGGAATGGCCGCAGGATGTGAAACTTGTAATCATCGGGGATGGAGCAGAACGAGCAATCGTGGAAAAGGCGGCAAGGAATTCTACTAAGGTGGTTTATCTAGGAAAAATTCCTTATCAAGATGTGGCTGGAGTGGTTGCCAACAGCCTGGTTGGTTTGAGTCCCAATAATAACAGGGGTGGGCGTTCGCAAACAGGGTTGTTTCCCCTAAAAGTATTTGAAACATTAGCCTGCGGCGTTCCAGTTATAGTGACAGATTTTCCGGGACAGGCAGATCTGGTAAAGGAACATAACTGCGGTATAGTAGTTTCTCCCGATGATCCTGCCGCATTGGCAGAGGCGGTTTCCTTTTTTTACAGTAATCCGTCTGCGAGGCATGCTATGGGCCAACGGGGGCGAGAGGTAGTGGAGAAGGAGCACTCTTGGGATCAACGTGCTGGTGTAACTGAAAATATGCTCATTGAACTAATGAAGGGCGTTGGTAAACGTTGACAGAAGCACTACTTTTGGTTTTGGCGATCGTCTCAATAATTATGGCATTAGTTACTGCGAAGATCTGTTCAGGTCGGACAGCAGCGTTAGGGCCTTTACTGTTATATGTGGCAGGTTCTATATTATTTATTAATATAGGATTTATTAAATATTTTTTGACTTATCGTATGCAATCGTGGGCAGCCGATGCTCTCTTTTCGATCTCTTTAGGACTTTTTATGGTGGCTGTGGGTGGCTTTGTTGGGGGGCTAATTTTCAAGACCCCTATTACATGGCCCAATATAACACGCGTTCAGCTCGAGTCGGACATTCCCTACCCAATAGCAATGTCAACTGCATTGGTTATTTTTAGCTTAGTTCTTCTATACTTTTACTTTCTTGGTTATATTCCTTTGATTGAGGGAATCCGTACGCTTGTCACTGAGGGGTTTAGACCTGGATTAACAAATACCTTTCGCGTAGGAAGGGATGTTTATGTCAACCCTGATGCCACCTATATACCAATGCAGGGCTTTATGGAGGCTATGCGCTATTTCGGCTTACCAATAGTTGCTATTTGGTTTCTTCACTATTTCAGGATGGGCATTAAAAAGAAACTGTCCATGCTAATGGTAATAACAGCTGTTGTTTTAATAATTTCTACAGGCCAGCGCTGGCCGTTAATGTATATGATTTTATCGTTAATTATTTATCGGTCCTGGACCGAACCCAATCCCCAACGTTTCCGCAGGTTTTTGGTTATAACAGTAGCCATGGCAGCTATTGCAGGGATATTTCTATCGGCTTTGTTAGGCAGAGCAACTATGTATGGCTTGAATCTGTACCAAATGTTGGTTTTTGGAATTGAAGATTTGGCAAACCGTATCCTATTTGGCAACGTTAGAATTCCATTTTTCAGTTATCAGATGTTCAGCATGGATCATAATTGGTTGTATGGTTGGAGCTGGATTCAAAACTTAATTTCGTACCTTCCTGGTCCTGATCCGAGTTACCCTGTAACATTCTATCAGTTAGTTACGGGTGACCCGAAAGGTTTCACAGCACCCCCAGACTTTTATACGGAAGCTTATATTAATTTTGGTTGGTTAGGTGTAATAGTTGTGCCCTTTTTTTGGGGGATGGGTCTTGCGTCTTTTCAAAGTATGGTCGTAAAACCAAATACAGGTTTGCTTAGACTATCTATATCAGTTATTCTGACAGTGCTTGTTTCCTTTTCTGCCATGTCTGGGGCTGTTTTTATATTTGGCGGGATTATAATAAGTCTATTTATATTTCTGCTTGTAAAGGGACAAAAGGCTTTATTTTTTTGCCGAGGAGTTACTAAGATACCGTATGAGCATACGGTATTTATCGCATCTCGTAATCGCTTATGACCTATAAGGGAATATGTGCAACATTGCATTCTTGTCAAAGGTGATTTCGATCAGATCCACCTCTTCAGTAGAGGGACGCAAAGAGGGTACGGTAAAATGATGGTTTTTCCTATATCCTGTATCCGAACGTAAGCGCATGGGCCAGGCCGGGCGGGCGCATATTGAGGCCAACTACAGCCTGGACCGTGTGGTGGATCAGTGGGAGAGGCTTTACGAAGAGCTTCTGAAGAGAAAGGGGCTTAGGTGATTAGTGGTTCGTAGGACACAAAAAGGAGAAAGGGACAACGCCCATCGTCAAAATACCCGTAAAGTACTCTTTATTGCATCTGTCTACACTCACCTCGCCGCCTTTCATATTCCTTTCATGAAGCTGTTGCAGGAAAAGGGCTATGACTTGTACGCAGCGGCCTCTTCCGCCGAAGGTCGCAAAGAGGATGTGGAGGCGGCAGGGGTGACCTGTTGGGAGATCCCCTTTGCCCGGTCGCCTTACAGCCCGGCCAATATCCAGGCCTTCCGGCGGCTGAGGGCATTACTCAAAGCACATCACTTTGACCTCATCCATGTCCACACCCCGGTGGCCGCCTTTATGGGCAGGTATTTGGCCAAGGCCACCGGGCAGGGGCCTGTTTTGTATACGGCCCACGGATTTCATTTCTACCGGGGTGCACCGCTCAAGAATTGGCTTATCTACTATACGGCGGAACGAATCGCTGCCCGCTGGACAGACGGTCTTATCGTAATGAATGATGAGGACTTCGAGAACGCCCGCCGCCTGGGGTTTCAGCCCGAAAAGAATCTGTTTTATGTGCACGGGGTGGGAGTGGACCTGACCCGCTACTCGCCTTCTCCCGGTGCGGGCTCCATCAAGGCCGAGCTGGGGCTTAGGCGGAATGACCCAATAGTTACATGTGTGGCTGAACTCAACGCTAACAAGAACCACGTCTTTCTCCTGGACGCATGGCAGTCCCTATCTCCTCGCTGTGGCAGCGCCCATCTGTTGTTGGTCGGAACCGGTGAAAAGGTGGTAGAGCTGCGGCGGAAGGTTGAGCAGGAGCAGATCCCCAGGGTCCATTTTCTGGGCTACCGGAAGGATGTCCCACAAATCCTGCAGGAAACGGACATCCTAACACTGGTCTCCAAGCGGGAGGGGCTCCCTAAATGTATCATGGAAGCCATGGCCTCTGGCAAGCCGGTGGTGGCCACCAATGTTCGCGGCAGCAGGGACCTGGTGGACCACGGCAAGACCGGCCTGCTGGTAGAACTTGGCGATGTCAACGGCCTGGCAGCGGCGCTGGAAAACTTGATCACTAGCCCGGACCTGCGGGCCGACATGGGCCGGGTGGGGTTGGAAAAGATAAAGGATTACTCGTTGGAGAAAGTGTTGAAGGAAATGAATGCTATCTACGGGCGCTACCTGGGAAAATGAAGTTGTGAGGACGGAGGGGAGTAGAGGTAATGCAGTTGAACTTGCTGAACCTGTACTTTGAAAAACGGCTGAAAATGATACCAAGGCTCCTGGTTGCACCGCCCAGCAACCAGAGAGGGGGAAGACTGTGATGGCCAAAGTACTTGTCACAGGTGGTGCGGGGTACATAGGCAGCCACGTGGTGAAGGCTCTTGGCGAACGAGGTTATCAAGTGTTGACCTATGACAGCCTTATAACTGGGAACCCCTGGGCTGTCTTATATGGAGACCTGGTAGTGGGCGATTTGCTAGACGCCAAGAAATTGGAGGAGATTATAGACGATTTCCGGCCCGATGCGGTAATGCACTTTGCGGCCCATATTGTCGTCCCCGAGTCGGTAACGCAGCCGCTTAAGTATTACGTCAATAATGTGCAGGGTACGCTTAATCTTTTGTCCGCTATGATCAAATGTGGTGTTACTAAACTGATCTTTTCCTCCAGCGCCGCGGTTTATGGTATACCTGATCGCATTCCCGTATCTGAAGCGGCACCCTTACAGCCCATTAACCCCTACGGCCATACCAAGGCGGTGGTGGAACAGGTCTTAAAAGATTTATCCGCTGCCGGAGAGATCAACTATGTGTCTCTCCGGTATTTTAACGTGGCCGGGGCGGACCGGGACGGGAGGATCGGAGAGGGGAAGGAAGACGCTACCCATCTCATCACCCTCGCTACCCGGGCGGCGGCAGGCAAGCGGCCCTATTTGAGCGTTTTTGGCACCGACTACCCCACCCCTGACGGCACCTGCATCCGGGACTACATCCACGTGGAAGACCTTGCCGAGGCCCATGTACTGGGCCTGGAGTACCTGCTGGCAGGCGGGGAGAGTGATGTCTTTAACTGCGGTTACGGGAAAGGTTATTCCGTCCTGGAAGTAATTAAGGAGGCTAAGAAGGTTACCGGCGTGGATTTCCGGGTGAAATACGAAGGAAGAAGGCCTGGCGACCCGCCGGTTTTGGTGGCCGACTCCCAAAAAATCCGCGCCAGGTTGGGATGGGTCCCTGCATCCGACCACCTGGAACGGATTGTGTATTCCGCGTGGCGGTGGGAGCAGAAGAGGCCGCGGCGATAGAGTAAAGACAGCAGCATGATGGGCGGGTGCTTCCACGTGAAGTACTGTTTTGTTGCGAAAAAGCAGGAGATAGGGTAACGGTGTGGAAAATACCATGGGTGAAGGAGTAAAGTCTGGAGGCTTATTACAGTGCGGTGGAAATTGGTGGTGTAATATTGCCCAGAGATTACCTATTTATGAGGTTGAAAGGTTGACGTAGTGTGTTAGTGATTAAACGTTTAATTGATTTTTGGGCTAGCCTGTTTGGCCTTATTCTTCTTTTTCCTTCATTTCTGGTTACCGCCATTGCCATCAAGTTAGATTCTCCTGGACCGGTATTCTTCCGCCAGGAGCGGGTGGGAAAGGACGGCAGGGTGTTTAAGATTTTTAAGTTTCGCACCATGGTAGTCAACGCTGAAAACATAGGGGCAGGGGTATTTGTGGAAAAAGAAGATCCCCGTATTACTAAAGTTGGGAAGTTTTTACGCAACACCAGTCTGGACGAACTGCCCCAGTTGATAAACGTACTACGGGGTGAAATGAGTTTGGTGGGGCCGCGGCCAACGCTGCCGTACCAGGTGGAAAGGTATGATGAGCGACAAAGGCGGCGGCTTTTGATGCGTCCAGGAATTACTGGGTGGGCGCAGGTGAACGGGCGGAACAGCCTTACCTGGCCGGAGAAGATTGAATTAGATTTATGGTATATCGAGAACTGGTCTTTATGGTTGGATTTGAAAATACTCTGGAAGACATTCTTTACGATGTTTAAGAAAGAAGACCTGTACTCGGGGCTCAAGGGCGACCAGATTTCCGGAGTGCCGTTTAAGAGAGATAAGGGCGGAGTACCGATGTGATATGGCGAGGTGCTGCGATGAAGGATTTAGTTATTATCGGTGCGGGTGGTTTTGCCCGTGAGGTGGCGTGGTTGGTAGAAGAGATTAATCAAAAAGCACCTCAATGGAATTTAGTCGGTTACATTGATGAGGATCAGGAAAAGTGGGGACAAAAGCTTAATGGTTACCCTGTATTGGGTAGCTTTTCTGCTTTGGAAAAACTGCCTTTAAGTACTTTTGCTGTTTGTGCGGTCGGTAACCCTAGTGATAAAAAGCGATTGGTTGAAAAGGCTAAAGCCCAGGGCAAACAATTTGCTACGCTTGTCCACCCTGAAATTAGCTTATCTTCCTCAGTAACTATAGGTCAAGGGGTTATTATAAACAAAGGCTGCATACTTACGACAAACATTTCTATTGGCGACCATGTTGGCATTAACCCAGGGTGCGGGATAGGTCATGACGCAGTGTTAAAGGATTATTGTACCTTAATGTGGCATGTAAATATTTCAGGAGCAATAGAAGTGGGCGAAGGATGTACCCTGGGCACCAAGGCCACGGTTTTGCAAAGTATACGAGTCGGGAATTGGAGTATTGTTGGGGCGGGTGCTGTAGTTACCAGAGACCTGCCATCACATTGTACCGCTGTTGGGATACCGGCTAAACCCATCAAGTTTCATCGCTGGGAGGAAGGATAGTGTTTGTACCGTTGTCGTCTCCGGACATTACGGAAAAGGAAATAACAGCCGTAAACGAAGTGCTCCAGACCCGGTTTTTGGCCCTGGGGCCGAAGCTGGTGGAGTTTGAAGAAAAGATGGCAGGCTATGTGGGGCGAAGATTCGGAGTGGCGGTGAACAGCGGCACCAGCGGCCTGCACCTGCTGGTGCGTGCCCTGGGCATCGGGGAAGGGGACGAGGTGATTACCACCCCTTTCAGCTTCATTGCCTCGGCCAACTGCATTTTGTTTGAGCGGGCGCGGCCCGTGTTTGTGGACATTGATCCCGATACGTTGAATATCAACCCCGGGTTGATTGAGGACGCCATTACACCCAAAACTAAGGCTATTCTGCCGGTACACGCCTTTGGCCAGCCGGCGGAGATGGACACGATCATGGAGATTGCGGAGCGTCACGGATTGAAGGTGATCGAGGACGCCTGCGAGGCTATCGGCGCCAAATACCAGGGCGAGATGGCCGGCACCTTCGGGGACGGGGCAGTTTTCGCCTTTTACCCCAACAAGCAGATGACCACCGGCGAGGGCGGCATGATTGTCACCGATAATGAGGAGGTAGCCCGGTTGTGCCGGAGTATGCGCAACCAGGGCCGGGGGGAAGGCGGCGGCTGGCTGGACCACGAGCGGCTGGGGTTCAACTACCGGATGGACGAGCTGTCGTCAGCGCTGGGGCTCGCCCAGTTGGAACGCCTGCCGGAGATGCTGACCAGGCGGGCGCAAGTGGCGGAGATGTATAACCGGCGGCTGGCGGAATTGGAAGAAGTACGGGTACCTTACGTTTCCCCCCAGGTGGAAATGAGCTGGTTTGTTTACGTGATCCGCCTGTCAGAAGAAATAAACCGGGACGCGGTGATGGCCCATTTGCGATTTTGCGGCGTCCAGTGCCGTCCCTATTTTACGCCCATCCACCTGCAGCCCTTCTACCGGCAGATGTTCGGGTACAAGGAAGGGGACTTCCCTGTTACCGAAAAGGCAGGCAGGTCTGTGGTGGCCCTGCCTTTCTTCAATAACCTGCAGGAAGAACAGGTGGACTACGTGGTGCGGACCCTGAAAGAGGCTATTGCCATTTACCGGGATTGACGGGTTGAACTAATGCGGTGATTGCAGCAGGAACCGGAAATTTGATGGGGAATGTAATTATTACCATGAGTTTGCGATAGGGGGAGAACCCTGTGAGTCGTCCGAAACGGATGCTTATTCTAATGGCGGTGGATGCCGTCCTGGTAAATGCGGCGCTTTTGCTCGCCCTGTGGCTTCGCTTTGACGGTACTGTTCCTCGCCAATACATATTTTCTTACCAACAATTGGCGCTGGTCTTTACTGTAGTACGGCTGGCCTGTTTCTATGCCTTTGGGCTTTACAACCGCCTGTGGCAGTATGCCAGTGTGGGTGAATTGCTTTCTATTTTAAGTGCAGTTACTGTGGGCACCCTGGTAAATATTAGCTATGCGTACTTCCAGATGCAGGGCAGTACCTTTCCCCTGCCGCGGAGCGTCTTTGCCCTGTCCTGGATGCTGAATATTCTTTTTATTGGCGGGTCGCGCCTTTCCTGGCGGTTGTTCCGGGACTACGGGCTTAAACCGGTACGGGTGCGTGCCGGCAAGCCTGTGCTGATTGTAGGTGCGGGTGATGCCGGGGCGGCGGTGGCCCGGGAGTTAAAAAATTACAATGGCCATAAGAGTGTACCCATCGGGTTTGTGGATGACGACCCGGCCAAGCAAAGGCTGGAAATGTTCGGGTTGCCGGTGCTGGGGCGGCGGCAGGACATCCCCCGGCTGGTGGAGGACTATGGGGTTGAAGAGATTATCATCGCCATTCCTTCCGCACCGGGGCGGGTGATCCGGGAGATTGTGGACATCTGCCAGGCCACTCCCGCCAAGCTGAAGATCCTACCGGGGATTTACGAGTTGATTGACGGGCGGGTGTCCGTCAGCCAGATCCGGGAGGTGCAGGTGGAGGACATCCTGGGCCGGGAGCCGGTGCAGGTGGACCTGGAGTCAATGGCCGGATACCTTGCCGGCCGGGTAGTGCTGGTTACCGGTGCGGGTGGTTCTATTGGTTCTGAGCTTTGCCGCCAAGTGGCGCAGTTTGGCCCGCGGAAGCTGGTTCTCCTTGGACATGGGGAGAACAGCATCTACGAGATCCACCAGGAACTGCGGGATAACAACACCGAACTGGACCTGGTGGCAGTGATAGTGGACGTTAAGGATGCTGGGGCCGTTAACGATGTCTTCAGCAGGTACCAGCCGCAGGTGGTATTCCACGCCGCAGCCCACAAGCACGTCCCGCTGATGGAGGAAAACCCTGCTGAGGCGTTAAAGAACAATATCCTGGGGACCTGGTGCGTCGCCCGTGCCGCCCACCGGCACCGGGCGGAAGCCTTTATTTTTGTTTCCACCGATAAAGCGGTGAACCCCACCAGTATCATGGGCGCCACCAAGCGGGTGGCGGAGATGGTGGTGCAGGAAATATCCCGTACCAGCCAGACCCGGTTCGCGGCGGTGCGGTTCGGCAACGTGCTGGGCAGCCGCGGCAGCGTGGTGCCCCTTTTCAAGAAGCAGATTGCCCGGGGCGGGCCGGTAACGGTTACCCACCCGGAAATGACCCGCTACTTCATGACCATCCCCGAGGCGGTGCAGCTGGTCATCCAGGCGGGAGCCCTGGCCCGGAGCGGGGAAGTGTTTATCCTGGACATGGGCGAACCGGTAAAGATTGTTGATTTGGCCAGGAGCATGATCCGGCTCTCCGGCTTTGAGCCGGATGAGGACATCGAGATAGTATACACCGGCATCCGGCCCGGAGAGAAGTTGTACGAAGAGATCCTTACCTCTGAGGAAGGGATCGGCGCTACCCGCCACCAGCGGATCTTTGTGGCCAGGCCGGAAGGAGTTAATGCTGCTGCCCTGGAACGGCTGTTGCATACGGTAGGACAACCTGGCTGGATCGGTGGCGAGGAAGAGGTAATTGCCCTCCTGCGGTCTGTCCTTCCCGCCTTCCGTTCGGACACGCAGGGGCTGGCGGAGGATAGTGGGGCTGTTGTCAGTGATCTGCAAGCCAAACCAGCGCGGGATGCCCGGGGTTTGCTTGCCCGTGAGGAAAGACCCGGGTTGGCCCAGTCGGGATAGGAGTGATTCATTTGAAACCTGTACGCAAAGCCATCATCCCGGCGGCGGGGTTGGGGACCCGGTTTTTGCCGGCCACCAAGGCCCAGCCCAAGGAGATGCTGCCCATAGTGGATAAGCCAACCATCCAGTACATAGTGGAAGAAGCGGTGGCCTCGGGGATTGAGGACATCATTATCGTCACCGGCCGGGGGAAGCGGGCCATTGAGGACCACTTCGACCGTTCCATCGAGATGGAGGTTGCCCTGGAACAGAAGGGTAATCATGAACTGCTGGGCCTGGTGCGGGAGATCAGCGAGCTGGTGGACATCCATTACGTAAGGCAGAAGGAGCCCCGGGGGTTGGGGCACGCGGTGTGGTGCGCGCGGAAGTTCATCGGGGACGAGCCCTTTGCGGTGCTGCTGGGAGACGACGTGATCGACTCCAGGGTGCCCTGCCTGAAGCAGATGCTGGAGGTATACCAGCGGTGGGGCGGCACGGTGCTGGGCGTGCAGGAGGTAAGGGTGGAGGATACCGGGAAATACGGGATCGTCAGGCCGGAGCACGTGGCACCCGGCCTGTACCGGGTAAAGGACCTGGTGGAAAAGCCCCACCCGGCAGAAGCCCCCTCCACATTGGCGGTACTCGGGCGGTATATCATCCAGCCGGAGGTATTCGACTTCCTGGAGAAACAGGAGCCGGGCGCGGGCGGGGAGATCCAGCTCACTGACGCCCTGCGGTCCCTGGCCAGGGAGCGGCCCATGTATGCTTATGTGTTCGAGGGGCGCCGTTATGATGTGGGGGATCGGTTGGGCTTTTTGCAGGCTACGGTGGAGTTCGCCCTAAAGCGGGAGGACTTGCGGGAGCCGTTCCGGCAGTACCTGGAGGGACTGGTGCGCAGGTTGCCGGCTGTAATGGCGGAAGGGGCCTAATGAACCGCTAATCGCTGGTGGGGGGTCGTCAATGAGGAAATATATGTCGATGCCTCATCCAGGAATTGTTCTGGGTCGGGCATGTCTCGGAGAGCTGCTGGACGATGGATTCGTGACAGAAATAATCGTGGTCAAATTACATTGATTGTCTCGCGAATCCCGCGTATAATAGAGTAAGAAAAGTAAAGAAATTAAAGAAAGTGGGTGCCGATGTGGACATCGCGAGAATTTCATCGAAGGGGCAGGTAACAATCCCCATTGAAATCCGGAAGAAGCTCGGCTTAAAAGAGGGCGATAAGGTTGTCTTTCTGGAGAAGGACAACAATGTCATCCTGATCAACTCGAATAGGCTTGCCTTTGAGGAGTTGCAAAAGGAGATGGCCGGAGAAGCCGAAAAAGCCGGAATCAACAGCGAGCAGGACGTTGTTAATTTGGTCAAAGAGGTGAGGCAGAAGATCTGGGAGGAACGATATGAGGGTAATGCTTGACACGAACATTCTGATTTCATCAAAGATCGCGGACGATTTCAATAGCGTGTTGAGCAGCCAGATCATCGAGGAATTGCAGATGGTTATCAATCCGCGAAAAGGAGGAAAGGAGGCAGGGTAATGAGCCGACAAACGGTTGATGATGATTATGGGTCGCAAGATAGCATTTTGCTTACACGTTGCCGGGAGGCAATAAAAGAAATTGCTCCCGAGGCGACAGTTATTCTTTATGGATCCCGGGCCAGAGGAGACGCGAAGCCGGATTCTGATTATGACCTGTTAATCTTGCTGGAGGAAAAGGCAAATTGGATGTTAGAAGACCGGATACGCCAGAGCCTGTACCCCCTTGAGTTAGAAACAGGAGCCGTTTTAACCGTCACCTGCTATGGCAAGGAAGAGTGGTACTCGCCGATTTATCAAGCTATGCCTTTCGTACGGAACGTGGAGCGAGAGGGTATCGCTTTATGAACGAGGAAATAAGCAAGTTGGTTTATTATCGACTGGATCGGGCCCATGAGTCTATTCGCGAGGCCGAACTTCTTCTGGATGCCGGTCATGCCAATACCTGTGTTAATCGTCTCTACTATGCATGTTTTTATGCTGTATCAGCCCTTTTGTTGGCGAAGGGGCATTCCTCACCCAAACATAGTGGCGTCAGATCCCTTTTCCATCAAAAAATAGTGAAACCTGGACTGGTTGAAGTAGCCATGGGACATCTGTATGATAGGTTATTTGATAGCCGTCAAAAATCGGATTATGCTGATCTGGTGAAATTTGAGATAATGGATGTACGGCCTTGGGTAGTGGAAGTTAAAGCGTTTGTTGGTAAGATCGGGGGAATAATCACGGATGAAAAACAATAGCAAAAAACAATAGCATATGCACAAGGGTATGCACAAGTGGTATGCACAAGTATGCACAAGGGGACGGTTCTAAAAGGGTTCAATCGGAAGTTTTGCGCGAAAAAGGCTCAACTCTCGCCTAACAGCAGAAGCTAAGCTTAAGTAAAGACCCGCAAAATTTTCGATTGCCCAGAAGAACGAAGTTGCGGGGTGCTATGGGATTTGAATCTTCCTGGCCCCCCGTTTTTTTGTCGTCTTTATGGCTAGTTATCACATATGGACCAATTCGAGGGGGCAATAAACGGGTAGAAGCCGCTTTTAGGCATAGTTCCCCCCTCCCCCACGGGCCTGGAAGGTGTCATGTTCAGTTAGCGGAGCTTGGCGAGGCCCTGGGGGTGCTAGATTTGCTCAATGGTTTTTGGCACTTGGGGCATTTAGAGACATCTCTCCCTAGCAGGAGAGAAAGGACTTCAAGGATACTGAGGCCCTCGTACTTAGGTTTGTACACGGGACTACTGGTCAATTTTCTGCAGAGAACGAGCTTCGTCTTCTTGTTTCGCGACGCCAGTATGCCGTAGTACCTGACCTTAACAAAACGGCGGGGGAGGACATGCATCAGGAATCTTCGGACAAACTCTGGTCCCTGAAGAGTAAGAGACTTTTGTTTCTGGTCATCCTTATTGTCCCGCACCTTAATGGTGACTGTTTCCTCGTCTATACTGGCGATTCTGGAGTTGGAGATGGCAATACGATGAGTGTAACGCCCAAGGTAGTCGATGACTGCCGCGGGTCCAGCAAGCGCCCCTTTGCTGTAGGAGTACCAATTCTTCTTGTAGCAATCGTCCAACAACTTCTTGAATGCCTGTGGTTCCTGAAATGCCTCTAGGTCTCCGTGGAAGCCAAGCCGCTGTTCCTTATAGTGCTGCTTAAGATAATACAGATACTTGCCCCTAAACATCTTGGAGAGCACCTTCACGGGAATGAAGAACTCTTTACTGCTGCTTTTCCACTTGTTAAGCTTCGTAAGCCCACCTGCCATAACCACAGCATGGATGTGTGGGTGGTAGTGCAAGTCCTGACCCCAGGTGTGGAGTATGCAGAAAAAACCTGGCTGGGCTCCGAGATACTTGGGATCTAGGCTTAGCTCGGAAATTGTTTGTGAGACGGCTTTGTACATCAAGGGGTAGAGCAGGGACTGGTTCTGGTAGATCAAGCTTTGGAGCTCTTCGGGCATGGTAAATACGACATGGAAGTACGGAGCGTCAATTGCATCCTTACGTCTCTGGTCTACCCAAATAGTTCTGGCTACGCCTTGGCACATAGGGCAATGCCTATCGCGGCAGGAGTTGTAGTAAACATCCGTATGTCCACACTCACAGGTAGAGATATGCCCACCTAACGCGGATGTCTTGCATTCCAGGATGCTATTGGCAGCCTTTGCTTGCTGTGATGTCGGCTTGTGATGAGCCAAATAGCTGGGGTAGAAGTTCTGGAAAACTTCCTGTACGGTCATTTGGAATCTAGAGGACTCTTAATCCCCATTATGCTTTTTGAGGTCAGGTGAAGATAGCCTGCGGTGGTTCCAAATCCTCTATGGCCAAGCATATGCTGAACATGAACCGGTTCTACGCCATTTTCTAGTGAATGTGTAGCAAAACAGTGTCGTAGGGTATGAGCAGAAATTCTAGAATCAAGCTTTAGTCTGTCACGCAGTTTGATGATGGTGTTCTTGATGGTCTTGACATGAACATGGTCATCAGGATTTAAGCCGGTAAATAACCAATCCTGTAGCGTATACTTGCTGCCGGAGCGATAGGCCTTGAAGTAAGCTCGCAGTGGGTTGTTATACGTTAAATTAAACGATCATACGAAAGTCAAATTATTTGATCTAGATTTCGATTAGAATAAATGATCATTTCAAATAGATTTGACTTAATTGGGTGCTCTGCCCCCAAACCCCCGGGATTTATCGCCTTAGTTCTCCAAAGGGTTTTAATAGAGAATAGGGTGATAAGCATAACATCACCCCATTCCCGCCCTTTTATAGAACCCTGGCAGGCGCTCAGGTTGCTTCCCAGCAGAGCCCTATCCTCCATGCCAGGTAAGAGCCATATGATTATTAACCGATATGGGAATCCTCCTGAACCGTTTGAATGATGTCGGCATCAATAGCCCTTAGTTTTTTTTGATAACCCACCAATAATGATTTTTCAGCAAGGTTATTCACCTTCCTTGGTAAGCCATTGGCAAAAGCCGCAATAGCTTCCACAGCATCTGCTGTGAAAAGCGGCTCTTCGACCCCAGCCACTTTTAAAAGGGCGGTCAGATAAGCCCTTGTCTCCTCTTTGGTCATACCTTTAAAACCGTAACTAATAGTAATCCTTTGCCGTAATGGTTCATTGATCTGAAGAGCTAGTTGGCTTAAAAAAGCAGACTGCCCGGCCAAAAGGACCATAGCATAATTCTTCGAGTCCATCAGGAAGTTAAACAAAAGCCGTAAGTCATTTAGAATAGCGTTTTGGATAAACTGTGCTTCATCGATAATTACAAAGGTGGTTATGTTCTTCTGATGGTGGGCGTTAGCGATATAGTCCTGGATCTGGTGAAACATATCCACTTTTCTAAACCTGGGCTCCAAACCAAGTCCTACTGCCAGGTGGCGATAGAAATCAGTTACAGTCACCGAAGAAAGGGGCAGGTAGACAATCTTAAAGAGCTGGGGGTTTAACTTGGCGGTAAAGGTCCGGATACTGGTGGTTTTACCCGAGCCAGGTTCTCCATACAAAAGCGCAAACCCCTTGGCTGACTTAAAATATTCCATACGTGAAGAGAACTGTTTATAGTCATTGGATTCAAACACATGTTCTGCCTGAATGCTTTTATCAAAGGGATTTAGGGTCATGCCATAGAAGGCCTTGTAGGTCAATTTGGCTCACCTCCCCCGTAAAGGAGAGCATAATCAATCTGTTGTCTTTCATTTTGACGGCGGATAATCCTTGAGTTATCCACTGGTTTTACGGGGTAAACGGTAACAAGCGATGATGTCTCACCCACCTTTACATAGGCTTTTGAGGAATCTTCCGGATCATAACGGACGGTAATGGATTGACCGATTAAAGATTGGGGAACCTCATACACCTGTTTTAACAACGCGATGGTGGCATCCTTTTTCACTTTGCGGATAGCTTCATGCAAAAACACCTGTTCCAAACTTTCCGTTGAGGAAACAAATCTAAAGAGATGTTTATCCTTTAAGTACCGATCCATCGGTGATTGTCCTTCCAGGGAGGCATGGGGGCGCAGGTTGTAAGTAGACTCTGCATATGCTAAAAACTTTTGATTTAGCTCTGTTAGGGAATGGATTTCCGCTAGGTCAAGGGAACTTAGAAACTGCAGCCTAATAGTCCGAAACGCCCTTTCAATTTTACCGTTGTAATGTAAAGCTTTACATTAGAAAGGTTATGTATAGTAAATGATAATGTAAAGTAAGTCTGTTGAAAGCCCGAGAATAGAAGAATTTTTATGGATTTACTTTACATTATCATAATTATATACAACTAACGGAAATTTTTTAGCCAATCTAG
>JBFLXH010000055.1:0-15572 GCA_040757295.1 Bacillota bacterium
ACCCTTCTTTCCTTGGTATTATGGGGTTTTGCTCACTTCTATTTTACCAGATTGAAGGGTGTTTTTGTTGTTGAATCTCAGATATAGCAAGGGTTTGAGGGCGTTTTTTTGGTGCGAAAGTTGAGTTCCCTAATTATCCACAGGAAAAGTCTTTGAACAGCAGAGGTTTTCCGTCGTTATTACCAATATCCACAAGGACCAGGGAATCCCTAGCTAAAAATTTTTCCACATACCAAAATGCCAATTTTCCTAAGTTATTAACAGTGTTATCCACATTATCCACAGGCAGCTCTTCCACAAGGAAACACCCGTTTGCAGGACTAGAGACCTAGTAGACCTAGATGCCGTAAAAGATTCGCCCTAAGACCAGAGACCTAGTAGACCTAGATGCCGAAAAAGATTTGCCTTAAGAGGAATGGGGACACACCTGCTGAAGCCTAGGCTGATCTTTTGGGACAGGAATGTCCCCAGTATTAGAGGGGCAAATCCGGAACAGCGTTCAGGTCCAGCCCGGCAAATTCCCCCCGCAAATACTGGAAATAACCAGCACAGGCAATCATGGCAGCATTATCAGTGCAGAGAACCACCGGTGGATATAGGACCCGGATCCCTGACTTTGCGGCCCTTTCGGTTATGGTGGTACGCAGCTTGGTATTGGCAGCTACGCCCCCAGCAAGAATCACTGTGTCAACCTTTGCCTTCCGGGCAGCCAAGAGGGTCTTTTCCACCAGCACTTCTACTACTGCGGCTTGAAAGCTTGCTGCAATGTCGGCTTTCCGGACGGGTTCCCCCCGTTGGGCAGCGTTGTGAAAATAATTGATTACAGCGGACTTAAGGCCGCTGAAGCTAAAATCCAGACTGCCATCCTCTAACCAGGCCCGTGGAAACGGGATAGCTGATGCATCTCCCTCCAGGGCAATCTTCTCAATTTGCGGTCCACCGGGATAGCCTAGCTGTAAAGTCCTGGCTATCTTATCAAAAGCCTCTCCGGCAGCATCATCTCTGGTACAGCCAAGCATCCGCCTGTTACGATGGTTCGCAAGGTAAAGCAAACTGGTATGCCCACCTGAAACCACTAAGCATACCAAAGGGGGCTTGATGTCCGGGTGGGCAAGAAAGTTTGCATATATATGGCCAACTAGGTGATGCACACCGATCAGTGGAATTTTCAAGGCATAGGCCATGGCTTTGGCTGTAGATACACCAACTAAAAGAGCCCCTACCAATCCAGGCCCATGGGTAACAGCAATGGCCTTTAAATCTTTAAAATCAATCCCCGCCTCGACCATCGCCTGTTCCACCACCAGCGTCACTTTCTCCACATGCTTGCGGGAAGCTATTTCCGGCACAACACCACCGAAACGCTGATGGGCATCAATCTGAGAAGAAATTACATTAGATTTAATTACCTTCCCGTTGGCCACCACGGCAGCGGAAGTTTCATCGCAACTTGTCTCAATCCCCAGGATATAAACCGGCTCATTCTCCAAAAGATTCACCCCGCAAGAGATAAAAACCGTAAGTCTTAGTCAATTATTTTCCACATGATGAGGGCATCTTCCTTATTGTCTGAATAGTATCCTTTTCGCACACCTGTCGTCTTAAAGCCCAGTTTATTATAAAGAGACTGGGCAATTGCATTTGACCGCCTCACCTCCAAGGTAAAACGAACAGCTCCATTAGTTATTCCTAACTCAATTAATGATGTCATCAGCTTTAAACCGATCCCTTTCCCCCTGAAATCCGGGTGTACTGCCACATTGGTGATGTGGGCTTCATCCAGGATCACCCACATGCCGGCATATCCGACCACTTTCTCACCATAGCAGCAAACCAAATAAGTGGCAAACTCGTTAAAGTAGATTTCATTTAAAAAGGAAGCCCTTGACCAAGGAGATGGAAACGAGCAGGATTCGATTTCCAATATCCAATCTAAATCATGTTCCTCTATCGACCGAATGGATATTTCCATAATCTCACCCTTTACATGCCTGGTTTTTTGCCGCCCATTTCAGTTCAGCTTCTGACTGTCTGATATACAAAGGGCTTAAACTATGCAGGCTATCCGTGTCTCCTTTGGCAAGCCGTTCCAACCCTAGAAAGGCTGCATGAGCAGCCCGGGGAAGCAGCGCTGCGGCATGAGCAACATAGAGTCTGGAGCCTAATCGATCCAATAGGATTTTCCTGCACACATCCACCCCATCACCCATCAAGAGAACCGGTTCTTCCTGCGCCGCCAAAATATCCCCCAACACCTGCGGACTAACGGCCATGTAGCTGGACAGCCGCTCTATCCCCCCGCCTGCAGCCCGGTAAAGGCAGGTGTAAACCTCCTGGCGGCGGGCATTTAAGACAGGACAGATTAAGCCAGACCCCCCTATCCCATTCCAAGCCAGAGCATCCAAGGTTGGCACCCCTACCAGAGGCAGACCGCTTGTTAGGGCCAACCCTTTTACGGTCGCCAAACCTATGCGGAGCCCGGTGAAAGAACCCGGCCCAATAGTTACAGCCAACCCATCCATATCTCCCAGCTCAAGGGCGGTCTCCTGCAGGATCTTTGCAACCATAGGCAATAAACGCTGGGAATGGGTTTTATTTGTATTAAAAAAGAACTCTGCTATTAATCGATTGTCTTCGGCCACAGCTACCCCCGCAACATTGGTAGCGCTGTCAATGGCTAACACTCGCACAATGCTTTCAACTCCTTGATTAAGGGGGTAATGCTTTGGCCAACAGGCCGAAAGGTAACCGCTCTCCCATGGCCTCCATGGATCACTTCTATGTCAACCTGCAAGTATTCTGGGGGCAAATAGGACTGAATGTTCTCAGCCCACTCGATTACTGTCACCCCAGGGCCGCCCAGGAACTCTTCCAAACCGATATCTTCTGCCGCACCAGGGTGTTCCAGCCGGTAGGCATCCACATGATTGAAAGGCAGTCGCCCCTGGAAGGTATGAACAATGGTAAAAGTAGGGCTCGTTACCTGTTCATTTATCTGCAGGCCGGCGGCTATGCCCTGAGCTAAAGTGGTTTTACCTGCTCCAAGGGGGCCAGCCAGACAAACAACATCACCGGGCCGGAGCAGGGTGCCTAGACCTTGTCCAAGTCTCTGCATATCCTCTGGAGAAAGAACCTCAAGGGAATACATTTTCTCACCTCAACAAGTAAGGGGCCTAAAGAGAATTGCTGCTAGTTCTAACAGCATTATTCCCTAACGCTGGCAAGTCAAAACTTGCATCTAGGGGGATAGGGTTATTGGCGGCCTAGGATCTGGTAAAAGGCGTCCCGGATGCGCTGGAAATCTTCCCATGCAGGCTTTTTCTTAGCCGGATCCCGCAACAGCGCAGAGGGGTGATAGGTAGCCATTATTTTGATGCCATAACGATTAAACCATTTGCCCCGGTCACGAGTGACGGAAAAGCTTGGTTCAATGACGGTCTGAGCAGCAACACTGCCCAGGCAAAGGATTATCTTCGGCTGAATTATGGCGATCTGAGCTTCCAGCCATGGGAGACAGCTCTTTGTTTCCTCTTCAGTAGGAGGGCGGTTAAGCCCCCCTCCGGGCCGGAATCCCGGCCGACCGGGAAGATTGCGGGGTCTACACTTTACAATATTACAGATATAGACCCGGGAACGGCCAATTCCTGCAGCCTCAAGGATTTTGTCCAGCAATTGGCCTGCAGGTCCCACAAAAGGCTTGCCCTGAATATCTTCCTGCTCACCTGGCCCTTCACCTACCAGCATCAAAGGAGACAGGGGGTCTCCATCGCCAAAAGCCACATTGGTCCGTTCTTCAGCCAGATAACACTGGCGACAGGCCTTAGCTTCTATTTCCAGTTCGGCCAACAGATCCAAACGCTCCATAAAAAATCACCCAGGAGAAATGTTTCGCTGAAGCCAAAGTGAATCCTCCAAGTCTGCAGGAAATATGTTGCGATTCCATACAATTACTGGCTTTAGCTTCCCCTGGCAATTTCATTATGTCCAGGAACTACTAAGCGGTAGTTCCCAACTCACCTCGATACAGTATACTGCTCGCGGAGCTTCGGGGGTTTACAAGATTCCCACAAACAAGAAACGTAACAAGGCGGGAACAGGCATTCCCGCCATGTAAAAGGCAAAACCATTGAGCCATCTGCATCACCAATTTTCCGGAGGGCTCCAGCTGGGCTAGATTATTGATTAAGCCGAAGTCGACGGCAGCACGTTCTCGCCGTTTATAAAAACAGCTTCTACCCTGGACCGGACATCAAACAGGGGACCTGACAGGATGATAAAATCGGCATCTTTCCCTGGCTCCAAGCTGCCGATACGGTCAGCCACCCCCAGGATTCTGGCGGCATCAATTGTAATTGCCCTCATGGCACTATCCTCATCCATTCCTTCCTTAACCGCCAAAGCTGCGCAGAGGGAGAGGTACTGAACAGGAATTACCGGGTGATCTGTCATCAGGGCAACAGGGATACCGGCGGATGCCAAAACCCCCGGGGTTTTAAAGGTCCTTTCTTTTAACTCTACCTTGGCCCGGGTAGTCAAGGTAGGACCGATGATACAAGACAATCTGCGGTGGCCCAGTTCTTCCACAATCAGGTGTCCTTCTGTGCAATGCTCAATAATAAGATCCACTGCAAATTCTTCAGCAATTCGAATAGCAGTCAGAATATCATCTGCCCGGTGGGCATGGGCCCGCAATGGCATTTCCCGGTTTAGAACCTTGACTAGGGCCTCCATTTTCAAGTCCCTTTCCACCAAGTTCTGAGAAAGAGACAGTTTTGCCCGGTAGTTTTGGGCCTTGACCAGGTTTTCTCGCAGCAGGGCTGCCGTACCCATCCTGGTGGCAGGCATCTTCTTTTGTTCTCCATAGATCCTTTTCGGGTTTTCCCCGAAGGCAACTTTCATTCCAGCAGGCTGGCGCAAGACCATCCGGTCTATAACCCGTCCCCAGGTTTTGATGACCACATGCTCCCCGCCAATGACATTTGCGCTCCCTGGGCCTACCCCGACTGTGGTTACCCCGCCGAGGATGGCATCCTGGAATCCCTGGTCCTGAGGGTTAATGGCATCAAGGGCCCTTAGGTGGGGAGTAACCGGATCAGTGTGCTCGTTGGTATCATCCCCTTCTACCCGATAAATCTCTTCAGCTATACCCAGGTGGCAGTGAGCGTCGATTAACCCCGGCATAATAATTTTTCCAGTAGCGTTAATTACTTCTGTTCCTGGTTCAAACGGGACTGTTGGTCCAATGGCAATAATCTTGCCTTTATCTACCAGCATGGCGCCAGGGCAATAATTTTTCCCTGTCATTGTAATCAGAGTTCCTCCAGTTATGGCAATCAAGCCGCTACCTCCCCTGCTAAAATGGATCGATAACGCCGCTGGCCCGCGTCACCTCAATACCGTTAGCTTCCAAAGCTTTGATGACAGAATTCACACCAATGGAATCACTGGCCATGTGGCCCGCAACAATAACATTGCCGAGGTTTTGTTCTTTAACAGCCTTTAGCACCTCGTCTGGGGCATGCATTACCACCAGGGTTCCCACCCCAGCTTCAAAGTAAGCTTTAAATACTTCTTTACCACCACTAGTCCCGCCGGCCATAGTCACAAATATCCTGCCAGCAAAACTCTCCCGGCTGCCAACCCTAATCTTGGGCTGACCTAGGGCATTCCGGTATTCAGGAATTTCCAAAAGGGCGTCTACCACATCAGCCAAGGTTACTTTCGAAGATGCAGCAAACCTAATGTCCAGGTGCCCCTGAACTGCTGCTTCGGCCAGGATATCACAGGGAGTGTGCAAGACAATGTAAGGCATTTTCAAGAGCTTGGCAGCACTGACGGCGCGGTCATAATTTTCCATCTGTCGCAGCCGGTCAACTTCTTCCTTTCTTTCTGCTAAGACTTTTTGCGCCTTGTTGATAGGTATGCCGGCCTGAACCATCCGTTCAATCTGGTTATTCATCACTACCGCAAAGCTGACCAGGGGATCCCCCCCCTTGGGATGGTGAGTTATCACACAATCATATCCCAACTGTTTGGCGATTATTAGTTCCGGCCCTTCCATATCAATGCCGAACATGACCCTTTTAATATTATCTCCGTCTACCAGGACTCCTGAATCAACCGGAACCTGGGTAAGTCCGGCTGCCCGGATAGCAATATCCACGATTTCTGCCGCCCGCATGTTTTTTCCCCTTTCCTTAATTCAAGACATATGGGTACAGGGGAATAATACTACTCCGGAACCCTTAATTCCTGCTTCTTTCTGCTGCCCGCACCAAAGCCTTGAAAAGGCCTATATGCTCTGGATGCCTGCGCCACATAGCTTCTGGATGCCACTGCACGCCAACAACAAAGGGGTGTTCCGAAAATTCTATGGCTTCAACTAAACCGTCTGGGGAAGTGGCAGTAACTTGAAAACCGGGAGCAACCTGCCTTACAGCCTGGTGGTGAAAGCTGTTGGTCCTAGTCAATTTGCCGGCATATGCCTTATGGACATGGCTGGCTTCCTTAACTTCCACCCCATGGCTGGCATGCCAGCGGGGGGATTGCTGCATATGCTTTAACACTTTAGCTACTTGGGTGTGGATGTCCTGATAAATATCCCCACCGGCAGCAATGTTTAATACTTGCATGCCGCGACAAATGGCCAGTAGAGGTATGTTTTCCCTCAGGCACAACCTGGCAAGGGCAAGCTCAAATACATCCCGGTCCGGGCTGATTTCACCGTTGCCTGGAATCGGTTCCTCGCCAAAATGAATCGGGTCAACATCATTTCCACCAGAAAACACTACACCCTGCAGAAAATTAATGCGGCTGATCAAACGGGTATCCATGGCCGGCAGCAATACAGGGCAAGCGCCGGCTGCCACTAAAGCATTAACATAGGCAATGGCAACAAAATACCTGTTGCTTTCTAAGTCATGGCCGCAGGTGATTCCAATTACAGGCGGCATGGACAAACCTCCTCTCCAACAATTCCTATCTACCTCATGGATTATATGCAAATTCACGTGCAGTTAGGATGCAATAATTTGGCAAATAAAAAAGCCTGAACAAGCGTTCAGACAGCCCAGGGAAATTAACTAATTGAAACTATAGTTCAACCAATCCAAGGCTGATTTCCAGTCCCCGGTCGACCCGTTTCATTATCTCTTCGTCCAAAAATGAGATTTTTTGCTTAAGCCTTCTCTTGTCAATGGTCCTAATCTGCTCGGTCAAAATCACAGAATCCCGTTCCAAGCCGCTGCTTTCGGCATCAACTTCTACATGGGTGGGGAGCTTAGCTTTATTAATCTGGGAAGTGATTGCCGCTACAATTGTTGTCGGGCTGTACTGGTTGCCAATATCGTTTTGAATAACCAGCACCGGTCTGGTTCCACCCTGCTCGGAGCCTATCACAGGGTTTAACTCAGCAAAAAAAATGTCGCCCCTTTTAACTATCATACTCACTTGCACTCCGCCAGCTTATCCTCAAACAAATCCTGAAAATCGAATTCAGCATCTATATGCTCCAATGCAAGAGCAAGATTGATATGGGCCATTTCCTGGTAACCTCGCTTCATTTGCTCCCTGATGGTATACCGTTTTCGTTCAGCAATATAGAGTTTCATAGCTTCGCGGATAAACTCGCTCCGATTTCTTCTTTCCACTGTAGCCAAATCGTCAACTTCCTCCAGCAAACTCTCAGGCAAGCTGATCATGATGCGCTTGATACCTGACAAAAAGGCCACCCCCTAGGTTAATCCATGGCTAACGGAACTAAAGCGCCTTTTAAAAAACCGGCAGTAAAGCATATGCTGAGTCAACACATACAATAACCAGTGGATCTTACCTTTCCCGACCGGTAAGCAGTTTGAATGATATAAATTTTAAGCAAAAGATATAGATGTCCAAGCTACTTTTCATTATATCTGTTTGCTGGAAGAATTGCAAGCCAGTGGTACTCAGCCAAATTTTAACCTTTGCAATATACTCTGGGGACGCGGGCGCTGAACTTGCAGACAACCTCATAATTGATTGAACCGATTTTTCCCGCCAATTCCTCCGCAGTAATGGCCTCATCCCCTTGTTCCCCCAGCACGACAGCCGTATCTCCCGGAGCTACTCCCGGAATCTTAGTAATATCAACCATAGTCTGGTCCATACAAACCCTGCCCACAACCGGCGCCCGGCGGCCATGCAGCAAGACCTCTCCCTTGTTGGACAAAAGCCGCGAATATCCGTCGGCATAGCCTAAAGGCAAAGTGGCAATAACCGTCCGCTCTTTGGCAATAAAGGTGCGCCCATAGCTGATGGAGGCGCCTCTTTCCACTTCCTTCACATGGGCAACCATAGCCTTCACCCTCATAGCCGGTTGCAGTTTAATCTTCCTGGCTACTTCCGGAGACGGGTATAAGCCATAGAGAATTATCCCCGGCCGCACCATATCCAGGTGGGTTTCCGGCAGGTCAATCAGGGCCGCACTATTAGCCGCATGGCGCACCGGAAAGGTTACGCCCATTTTTGACAAGGTTGATAGGAAATCTAAAAACCGTTCTGCCTGCAGATTAGCATAAAACTTATCGGCCTCATCGGCGGTAGCAAAGTGAGTAAATATCCCTTCCAATTGAATACGGGACAAACGGGCTAGTTTCGCAATAGTTTCTGCTGCTTGTTTACCCGGCAGGAAACCAATGCGTCCCATCCCCGTGTCAACCTTGATATGAACCACTGCTGTCTTTCCATGCTGAACAGCAGTCCGGGATATGTGAACAACTTGCTCCTCAGTATAGGCAGCGAGAGTTACATCGTCGCGGATTGCCTCGGCTACTTCCTGGGGAGGGGTAAAACCCAACACCAGAATGGAGGCATCGATGCCTTGCCTCCTAAGGTCCAGGGCTTCCCCTAAACGGGCCACTCCAAGGCAGTCAGCCCCATTCCGCAAAACAGCTTTGCTTACCTCTAGAGCCCCATGGCCATAGCCATTAGCCTTGACAATGGCCATTACTTTGGCTTCAGGGCGGGTAATCCTCCTGACTTCTCTGGTATTGCAGCAAATGGCCTCTAGGCTAATCTCGGCCCAAACGGGTCCCCGAACCAATTTATTCACCTACCTTAAACTTTTTTTCCAACCAGGGGTTATAATCTTAGCTGCATTAGAGTTATAATTGTAACTGGGAATCAATTAGCCTGTAACCAGTTCTAAGGTATTGAAGAGAGGTCTTGCATTGGACAGCAAAAACTTGACAGATTTCACTCAGGGAAACATCATCCGGCATTTGGTTTTCTTCTCCCTGCCAATGCTGGCAGGCAATCTCCTGCAGGCCCTTTACCATACAGTGGACAGCTTCTGGGTAGGGCGTTTTTTGGGACCGGAGGCCTTGGCAGCGGTATCCATCAGTTTTCCCATCGTTTTCACTCTTATTTCCCTAATCACCGGCTTTACTATTGCAACAACCACCATGGTTTCCCAGTATGCTGGGGCTAAGGCGATGGACATGGTGCGGCAGGTTGCTACTAACGCATTGCTCTTATTGCTTTTAATGGGATTAATCACTTCAATCTTCGGGGTTGTCTTCCGGCTGCCTTTATTGGAACTTATCCGGACTCCCAGGGGAGTGATGCCCCTGGCCTCGGACTACCTGGCCGTGTTCTTGGCCGGATTAATTTTTATGTTCCTGTTCAACGCAGTTAGCGCTATTCTCCGGGGACTGGGAGATGCCAAAACCCCCTTAAAGCTTTTAGCATATAGCACTTTTCTCAACATTGCCCTCGACCCCTTGCTGATATTCGGCTGGGGCCCCATTCCCGCTATGGGCGTAGCCGGAGCCGGTCTGGCCACGGTAATTGCCCAGGCCTTTTCTGCCGTACTTGGGCTTTGGCACCTGCACAAACTGGAATTATTGGCTGAATTTAATTCTCGCAGTATCCTAAACCAAGCCCTCACCTTAAAAACCATCAAAATAGGTCTGCCGGCCGGGATCCAGCAAGCCCTGGTATCTCTCGGCTTTCTTGCCATCACTGCTATTATCAACACCTTTGGCAAGATAACGGTAGCTGCCTATGGAGCAGCCAGCAGGCTTGACGGGTTCGCCTTCTTGCCTGCTATGACTATCTCTTTCGCTGTCTCCTCTTTGGCGGGACAAAACCTAGGAGCCGGCCAGTACCAGCGGGCACGGGAGGTTCTTAAGTGGAGTTGCCTCTTATCATCCGGGGTAACTCTCGTTATCGTAGCGCTGATCCTGGCTTTTCCAAGAATGCTCCTGGGTATTTTTACCATAGACCAGGAAGTGATCAGGGCAGGCATCAATTACCTGTACATTGTCGCTTTTTCCTATATCCCCTTCAGTCTCATGTTCTGCATTCATGGACTCCTGCGAGGTGCAGGGGATACCGTCCCTGTTATGCT
Organism: Bacillota bacterium; assembly: GCA_040757295.1. Lineage (GTDB taxonomy): Bacteria > Bacillota > PH28-bin88 > PH28-bin88 > PH28-bin88 > JAGXSE01. The sequence continues at coordinate 10,388 of JBFLXH010000055.1, forward strand.
GATTACCTTAATATCAATGTGGGCTGTCCGGGTGCCCCTGGCGGTATTCCTATCAAGGCTGCCTGCTTTCGGGATTACAGGGGTGTGGTTAGCCCTTCTTTCAGGACCAGTAACAGGGCTTCTCTTAAGCTGGTTTTACTATTCCAGCGGACGGTGGAGAGAGAAAATATTACTATCTCCCCAAGAGCCTGCTCCCAACTAAAGCTTGGTTTCCAAACCGCGCCACACTTCCGGCAGGGCATTTAAGACATCCCCTGCTATCAACCCCATTTGGCCTTTGACCCGAGCTGCCTCATCCCCAGCAGCTCCATGAGCATATACCCCTACCCCAGCCGCATACCCAGGTTCCAGCCCCTGGGCAATCAATCCGGCAATTATTCCTGCTAGCACATCCCCTGTGCCCCCAGTAGCCATTCCTGGGTTGCCATTAGTATTCAGGTATACCTCTCCCTCGGGGTTAGCCACGACGGTCCCTGCCCCTTTTAGGACAACGGTGGCCTTCCATTCAGCTGCTGCCTGCCTGGCAATTTTAAGCCGGTTATCCTGTACCAGGCTGACAGGAACCCCAACAAGTCTGCTCATCTCTCCTGGATGGGGTGTCACCACAACAGGGCCAGCCATCTGGGGTAATAGTTTAGTATTCCCGATCAGCCCATTTAGTCCATCAGCGTCCAGAACCACCGGGCGATTTAAAGCCGGCAAAACCCGATGCAGCCAACGGACAGATTGAGAATGCTGCCCAAGCCCCATGCCAAGGACTACTACAGAGGCCTTTTCTGCCAGATGGAGAACCGGCTCCACTGCACCCTCAGACAAATAACCGCCATCGACATCCGGTAGCGGGCAGGTTATTACTTCCGTTGTCTTAGTCTCCAATATCGGATAGAGGCTGGCAGGTACAGCGGCAGTAACCAAACCGGCCCCGCTTCGAAGGGCAGCTTCCGCTGCCAGATACACAGCTCCAGTCATCCCTGTTGAACCGCCAACAACCAGGACTTTACCAAATGTGCCCTTATGCCCACCAGTATCCCGGCTGGGCAGCAAACCCTGACACCAATCTCTGGTAATTAGGTTGTGTTTGAACTGGCTTTGGGCAATGAGCTTATGGGGCAAGGAAATATCTGCCACCTTAACTGTCCCCGTATATCTTGCCCCTGGGTCAAGGAACAGGCCCAGTTTGGGCAAACCGAAAGAAACAGTACAGGTTGCTTTCACGCAAGGACCCAAGACCCTTCCCGTATCCGTTTCCAAACCGGATGGCACATCAACAGCCACAATGGGTTTTTTGGCAGAGTTTATCAAGCGAATTGCTTCTCCTGCAATGCCTAAGATTGATCCCTTAAAACCTGTGCCGTAAATGGCATCAACCAAAAGGTCTGCGTGGAGCAAAGCAATATCAACCCGCTGCAGGTCTTTTTCTGCTAACAAAGGATGGATTTTTATCTCCATTTTATTTAGGATGTGCAAATTAGCAGCTGCATCGCCCTTAATCTCTTCGGGCCTCCCCAGGAGAAATACCTTCGGCTCTGCCCCCCTGTTGGCCAGGTGCCTGGCAATTACAAATCCATCCCCCCCATTATTGCCTTTTCCGGCGAAAATCAGAATTCGCTTACCTTCGAGGCTCACTAAGAGTTCTTGAATCGCTGCCATCACTTGCAAGCCCGCATTCTCCATTAAGACTATCCCCGGAATGCCGAACATGGTAATAGCCTTCTGGTCCAATCCCTGCATTTCCTCAGCAGTCACCAACTTCATTTTCTCCCCCCCCCCCTTCAACCCATGAGTTACTCCCCAATTACTACCGCCAGGGCATGAGTTTTGCTGTGAGAAAGGGAAATCAGCCACTTGCTAATCCCTTTTTTCCCGGCCAGCTCTTGTGCCTTGCCATAGAGTTCAATTGCAGGCTGCCCTCCGGGAAGGGAAGTTATCTCAATATCTTGCCAGCTGATTCCCCGGAAACCGGTGCCTAAAGCTTTTGCCACAGCCTCTTTGGCCGCAAACCTGGCTGCCAAAGAGGGAACCGGGTTTTTTCGCCCATAACAGAAGGCTATTTCTTGAGGCGTGAATACTTTTCGACAAAAGTTTTGCCCATGTTTTGTCAAAATCCTTTCCAGTCTTTCGATTTCGATAATATCGGTGCCGATATTTTGCGCCACCTGTTCCCCTCTTTTCCGAAAACATCCTTTTCACAGGGTAATATCAGGACCCTTTCCCAGCTAAACCATGGTATACTCGGCAAGGGATAAAATTGCATGATCATAATGAAGCCGAGTATGAAATTCGCTTTGAGGCCACGGTAAATCAATGAATAATTAGTGGCCTCGCTCATTATAAAGACAGATTATTATTTGATTTAAGCAGCAATAAATCCTTCAAAAAAGCCTAATTTTACTTACTCTTCTAAAGTCTTACCAGCCTGCCAATTCATAAAACTCTGAATTATTTCTCGTCCCCCCAGCTCTAGCGCAGGATTAACTTAATTGCCCTAGAATACTTTAACTGATGCTTGGTTAATGCTTGGGGAGATTGTTCCCTACAGATAAAACCAAAAGGGGGCTGATGGTTTTCTACAGGGTTATTAGTATTTCCGTCTTTCTTAGCCTGGTTCAGGGCTTAACCTTATTTAAAGTTTTTTCAATAGACCCCTGGTGGCTGGCAGTATTGATCATTCTGCTGCTAAACATGGCAACTTTAACTGCCCTGGCGCTATGGTTTAGACTCCGGGCAAAACGTAATGAAGAACCCTCGGTTCCCCCTTTTGATCCAACTGTAATGATCGCCCATGAAACGCTGCCTATCTTACGCCGCGGCCTTAACGAAGAATCAGCCCAAAAGACGGCTGAGATAATTCAAAAAATTGCAGATGTGGCAGCAGTTGCAATAACAGACAAAGAAAAGGTCTTAGCCTACCTTGGGGCTGGCTGCGAAATGCATCACCCAGGGGATAAGATCCTGACCGAAGCTACCCGACAGGTTTTGGCAACAGGCCTCCACAAGGTAGTGAAAACTACAAAAGAGCTCAACTGCTCTGTCACCAATTGTGATTGTCCCCTGGCAGCAGCGGTAATTGTCCCTTTAAAGTGCAGAGATGAAGTAGTGGGCTCCTTAAAACTCTACCAAACTACCGACGGGCATCTGCCGCCTCATATTATCAGATTTGCTCTGGGAATTGCTCAACTGTTAAGCATCCAAATCGAGCTGGCTGAACTTGACCGGCAAACCCAGCTATTAACCAAGGCCAAACTGGACGCTCTGCATGCCCAGATCAATCCTCATTTCTTTTTTAATACGCTAAATACGATTATCATGTACAGCAGGACAAATCCTCAGCGAGCCAGGAGACTCTTGGTTTACCTGGCTGAGTATTTCCGTCAGACATTGAAACGGAAGGGACATTTTGCATTACTGAGGGAGGAATTGGAAAGTGTGCACACCTACTTGGCCTTGGAAAAGGCCAGGTTTGGTCGCAAGCTCCATATTATACAAGACATTCCCGAATCCTTTTCAGAATACCAGGTACCCGTCCTGTGCCTGCAGCCTTTGGTAGAAAATGCGGTTCAGCACGGGATTTCCCCCAAAATGGAAGAAGGCGCTGTCAGGATCAGCGCTAGGCTGGACGGCAAATTCCTGGAGATTTCTATCATGGATGATGGAGTTGGAATTCCCCCGGAAAAAATCCCTCTAGTCCTGCAGCCCGGTTATGGATCAGGCAATGGGGTTGGAATGAGCAATGTCCATGAAAGACTTAAGAGACTTTACCCAAATAATCCCGGCTTAACAATCATCAGCCAGGAAAACAAAGGGACTACCGTCTCTTTTAGAGTCTCTATTGAGCCGGAAAAAACAAAGTGGCAGGAAATAGAAGTGCTTTAAAGGCCGGCAACACCCGGCGCTTTTTTTAATGATAGCGGATAATTTCCGATGCTTTTTGTCGCTCGGTCGTTATCCCCAGCTTTAGGATATGGATACGGCATCGTCCTCTTGGCAGGTATATTTACCACCGCCGTCAGCAGCTTGTACGGCTTCGCTTCCCCCCTGACAGACCCCGGAGGGCCCCATTTCCGCAGACTGGTAGTTGCTGCCAGCGCAACGGCTTTTCTGGGTTCCCAGGTTGGCTTCACAACTTTGGTAGGCACCCTATTCCCTGCCGTAGGCTATGCTGGACTCCTCCTCTTAGGGTCCTTGGTTTTTGGCATATTCAAGCTTAATTACAGCGTAGGTTTGCCCGATCTGCAGCCCGAACCAGTCCTCCCCGCCAGTTTAAAGCCTCTGCTGAACCCTGCCGCTTTGGACGAAAACATCGGCACGGTTTTAGCCGGAGAAAAAGCGGGCCGTGAAAACCTTGGGGCAGTGATGGTAGGGGACCAATCCTTAGAGGATTAGCGGCGAACCACCATTTCACAATACTCATCTCCATCCAGCACATTAGCCAGATGCACAAGGCAGCTGTCCGGGTGGTATGCTTGATGTTTGGCCTGATCTACCTGGCAATACAGGCGACCGACAGAGGAGAACCCTTTTTCTATCCAGTACTTAGCCAACGGGCACTTGGTAATTCTAATATGAGAGGGGTTTTCTCCCTTTTCTACCCGTTCAAACTCCCATCCTAAGGATGGCACATCAGGTAATTGGCCATAGTTTTCCGGCCTAACCTCCAGGCCTGCCTTGAGGCAGTTTTCCCGGTGCTGCCCCCCTCTTTCCCTGCCATAATTTTCTATCACTTTCGCAATCAACTTGCGGCCTTCTTCTTCCCCAAGCCGCTCAATTACTTCCCGGCTAAAGTGATAATAAAGGGATGCCAACATATTAGCCATTTTTTTCACCTGAAGAGCAGCTTCTTCCCTGTCTACAACACTCATGAAGATGCACCTCCTTTTTTTGGTCTATTCTCTGCCCTTTCCCTGTCTCCTGCAGTTAATTAAACTTAAAATTTTTCGCTTGAAAAAGGAAAAAAGGCTAGGCGGAGACAATAATATATATTTATTACGAAGAAAATTTTATTTTCAGGGCAGTAGTCAGAATACTTCGAGACGATAAACCGTTCTTTCGTTCTGTCTTCTGACTTCTGACTCCTGTTATAATGAGCAAGGCCACTAATTATTCATTGGTTTGCCGTGGCCTCAAAGCGAATTTCATACTCGGCTTCATTATGATAATGCAATTTTATCCCTTGCCGAGTATATTT
>JBFLXH010000056.1:0-15103 GCA_040757295.1 Bacillota bacterium
TATTTATTGTGTTGCATACAAGGTGGGGTTAGTTAAGTGTTGCCTTTTTCCGGCAAACACCCCCTTATTACCAGGGTTTCTCATGAAAAATTTCCAATTAGCCACTTGACATCATACCGCTGCTCTCGCTAAATGCGCTTGCCCCTTCACGGCTTCTCATAGTCCCACTCAAACATCATATGCTTTTTCGAGTGGAGGGCTGATGCCCTCGAAGGTGGTCAATAATTATATCTGTATCAATAACGATATTATTCATTGATAAAGTCCTCTTTGAGGATACGATCTGATTGCCGGAGAACTCTAACAAAATCACTGCCTATATCTTCTCTGTCTTTCCATAAACCTGCACTAGCTAAAAGAATATCCTCATGAACAGATTTATTTTCCGACAGATCCCTTCTTTTTACCTCAAAGACAACATTGTTTTCTCCAATTGATTTAACAATCAATGTATCGCCAGTTTTTACTTTCAATTTGCGGCGAACTTCTGTAGGTATTGTGATCTGTCCTTTAGATGAAATCCTAGTTTCCATAATGCGCACCCCCTTCTTTACTATTCTTACTATGTAAAGCTTACCAAACCGGGTAGGAAAAATCAAGGAATACTGTCGCCACGCATATAAACATAGCAAGTTCTGGATCTTATGGAACCCCTCCCGAATATCTTCCTGTTACAGAGCGGTATGAATGTACCTCTAGGTTGCAAATTTCGAATGTACCACTATGGTCCCTACTGTGCCAAACTATGGGGTAACCTGAATAATCTGGACAAATACGGCTATTTAGCAGTCTCTGCTGATGAAACTGGGATTGGATATGAGAGAGTATGGTTCGCTGTCAGATAAATCAGGTAAGTAGTACCAAGTTGTTTAATGTTTCTCAGCCGCTGGAATGGCTCTGAATCCACTATTTTTGTTCTGCCTCCGACAAGCCGACAAACCCATAAATGGGGTCTCTGTAATCTTTAAAAGCCACAAGCCATACCCCCACAATGACCGTTCATGCGGCCATTTTTCCAAGGAGGAATTTTAAAAGTGGTTTTCCCACCCAGAATTTATTCTCCGCACATATGTTCGTTTCTGCTGTTTTTTTACCAAGCGTCGTTGAGCATGGGGCCTTTCTTTATTATCCGCACGAGGTCCTAATGCTGGCGCATCCACGGCTCACCAAAGATACCTTAGCTGCCTGGCCCAGGGTCCGGCAGACAAATTATTCAATAAATTTAATAATTGACAACTATGACTTATAGCCACTATTATTAAAGCAAAGAAAAAAATGGCATAAAATTCTGATGGGTTTGAAATTTCTTAACAACAAACTCGTTTTTCTGGGTTGGCAGGGGGGAGGAGGTGTGCCCATAAAATAGAACGGTGTTCCCCAGAATGGAACACCAAGATTATTCTGATCAAAATTTATAGGAATTAGGGGGAGATTACCTGTGTCAAACAAAAAGGTCCTTGTTGTAATTCTGTGTTTGGTTCTTATTCTTACAACAGCTATGATCGCTGGTTGTGGGGCCAAGAAAACTTCGGAAGCGCCAGCCCCTGCTCCGGCAGCACCAGCACCTGCTCCAGCTCCGACACCAACTCCAACACCCACTCCAGCACCGGCACCTGCTCAAGAACCGGCTCCGGCAGCAACACCAGCACCTGCGCCCACCGTCACAACACCAGCTCCTGCAGCTCCGACACCGGCACCAACACCTGCAGCACCTACACCAAGTGTCACAACACCCGCCCCGGCGCCCGTACCTGCACCTACTCCAATTCCTGTACCAATACCTGCACCTGCAGTTACACCTAAAGTGACAACCACCGATGAAAAATGGCCCACTAAACCAATCACCTTGGTTGTCCCTTACAGTACCGGCGGAACAGCAGACCGGCAGGCCCGAGCCTTAGCCCCCTACCTGCAGGAAGCCCTGGGAGTTCCCATCCTGGTTGAAAACCGTACCGGCGGCGCCGGGGCAGTTGGCACCATGTCCCACCTGCAGCGGGATCCGGATGACGGCTACTTCCTTATTTATCAGTCCCATCCCCATTTTGACTCAGGAATTATTCGGGGCGGCGGCTATAAGTTTACCGATTTCGATTACTTAGGTGTTACCCACTCTTCTCCTCAGGCAATTTTTGTGAAAGCAGATTCTAAAGTTCAAACCTTTGAAGACCTGGCCAACTGGATTAGGTCTAAACCCGGACAGCTAACTTATGCCATGATGCCAGGCACCTGGAGCGAAGTCGTCGGAATTACCATCAGCGATGCCCTTGGGGTTTTGATCCGGGGTGTTCCCTTTGATGGCGGCGGACCCATGCGCACTGCTCTGCTCGGAGGTCAGGTTGATTTCTTGATATCTGACATCGAAGGTACCCTGGCCGGTTTAGGCGATAAAGCTAAGGTAATTGCAATTGGAGACATCAAACCCTATCCCTTTGCGCCGCAAGTGCCCTTGTTGAATGATGCAGTGAAAAAAGTAGTGCCCAATGTAAGTTTCCCCGGCATGTTCAACATGCGCTTTGTCCAGGTGAAAAAAGGCTTTAAGGATAAGTATCCGGATCGTTGGGATAAACTGGCTAAGGCCTTCGAGGGCGCCATGGCTAACCCGAAGTTTCAGGAATGGGCTCGTTCCCAAGGCTTGTATATGGAGTGGATTGGGCCAGACAGGGCCGAAAGCGTGATGAAAGCCTCCCACAGCATAATTTTGAAATACCAAGACCTGTTCAAGTAAGATCAGATGCCAATAATCAGCACCTAACAATATCCCAATGCTTTAAGTTTGGAGGAAAAAAAGATGGCACGTCTCGTAGGCAACCTCCTTTTCTTATCGGCCCTATCCGTGTTTGCAGCAATCTACCGCCATGATGTGCAAAGGCTCCCCCGCCCGCAAGAAAGAATCGTTGTGGAGTTCTTGTTTGTGATTATTATGGTTCTGGTAGCCCTTGAGGCTATCAGAACCCTTTTCCAGCTAATCTCCAAGCATTACCCCAAAGAAAAAACTTCAGACCCGCCTGTAACCCCAGAGCCCCAGTGGTACCATTGGTTTCTGGGCAAACAATTCATGCTGATGCTAACCAGTTCTTTGTTCTTATTCCTTGTGCCCCTCCTTGGTTTCTTCCTGGTGTCCTTCCTTTTTCTAGTACTACTGAACTGGTATTTGGGAAGCAGGAAAGTTTTAGAATATGTTGTGTTTCCCGTTGGATTTTTGTGCTTTATTTACGGTTTTTTTGTCTTGTTTTTGCAGGTAAAGCTTCCCAAGGGAATCCTGTTTTAGAAAGGAGCTGAAAAAGCTTGTCCCTAATTGATACAACTGCTCTTTCCGCTGCGTTAACCATGCTATTGGACTGGCACGTCCTGCTTTACATTATCCTGGGGTTAGCCTTTGGCATCATGCTTGGCGCTACTCCGGGGATCTCAGGAACCTTGGGAATTGGTTTAATGCTGCCCCTTACCTATCACCTGGAAACTATCCATGCCATTATGTTTTTGTCGGCTATTTTTACCGGGTCCCTTTATGGAGGCGGGGTAACCGCCATTATGTTGAATATTCCCGGAACCCCTGCGGCCGTTGCCACTACCCTTGATGGATATGCCATGACTAAACAAGGTAAACAGAACGAGGCCTTAGGTATCGGATTAGGGTCTTCCGTCCTTGGGTGCTTAATGGGATATATAGTAATATTTTTCCTGTTATTGCCGCTGGGACAAATCGTACTATCTTTCGGGCCGCCTGAGATGCTGATGCTGACACTTTTTTCCCTCACAGTTATTGGCACCATTCAGGGTGATCTCATGCGTTCCCTGCTGGTAGGGTTTTTTGGGCTGCTTCTGGGCACTATTGGAGCCACTGCTTTTGCCCGGCCAAGGGGTACGTTTGGGCTGATGGAGCTGTATGAAGGAATTCCCCTGGTACCGGTTTTAATCGGCCTCTTGGCAGTTTCAGAGTTATTCTTCATTATTGAACGAAGCTATATTGCCCATGATATGACAACGGTGCAAAAGGATTTGAGAGCCATCTTGCGGGGAATGGCTGTGCCCTTAAAACATAAATTCAATCTTCTTCGTTCCGCAGTAATTGGGATGGTGATCGGTCTTTTGCCGGCCGCTGGCGCCACTATCGCCTCCTTAGTCAGTTATGGCCAGGCCCATGCCGCCAGCAAGGACCCCGAAACCTTTGGCAAGGGAAACCCGGCAGGGATAGTGGCAGCAGAGACGGCCAATAACGCCTCCGAAAGCGGTGGCATGGCAACCATGATGACCTTTGGCATCCCCGGCGGCAGCGCAACCGCCGTGCTGATGGCAGCATTTATGCTCCATGGCTTAAGCCCAGGTCCGTACCTGGTGCGGGACCATATGGATTTGACATATGCCGTAATCATCGGGAACTGGCTGCAAGGCTTGCTGCTGCTAGGCATGGGGCTGGCGTTTATCTGGTATTTCAGCAAGATTATTTTTGTCCCGACCCGGCTCTTGGTCCCTGTGGTAGCACTCTTGGCCATGTTGGGTTCCCTGGCCATGCGCGGATTAATGATTGATGCCACTCTGACCCTTTTGTTCGGGATCATCGGATTTATCATGCGCAAGCTGGACTACCCTACCATAGCCTTACTCCTCGGATTAATCCTCGGTAAGATGGTTGACGGCGAATTTGCCAGGGTGCATATTATGTTTTCCGGCCGTTACGAACAGCTGGTCACCCGTCCTATTTTTTTGGGGTTACTAGTTGTCACCATTGCGATGTTTTTTATTCCTTTCATCAGGCGATTACAGGACAAGAAAAATAACTCCTTAAAAGCATCCCAGTAGACTGTTGAAAGTGGTGATCATCATGAAGAAATCACAAAAGCTGAGAAAACTCATGGAAGCAAAAAAACCTTTGTTTCTGCCGGGTGCTTACAACGCCATGGCGGCCAAAATCCTGGAAAAGGTCGGATTTGATGCTGTCTACATGACCGGTTATGGAACTTCCTTGAGTCTTTTAGGCATGCCCGATGTTGGCCTTGTGACCATGTCAGAAATGGCCATGAATGCTGGTTATATCAATAATGCCATTTCTTTACCAGTTATTGCCGACGTGGATACCGGATTTGGCAACGCCATTAATGTCCGCCGCACCATCCAGACCTTTATCCAAGCCGGTGTGGCTGGTGTGCATATGGAGGACCAGGTGATGCCCAAACGATGCGGGCATGTAGCTGGCAAGCAGTTGGTTCCCAGAGAAGAAGCCGTTGGCAAGATTAGGGCAGCCGATGATATCCGCCAAGAGCTGGATCCCGATTTTTTACTGATTGCCCGGACTGATGCCCGGGGCACCCATGATGGCGGTTTAGAGGAAGCTGTCCTGCGCGGGAACCTCTATAAGGAAGCCGGGGCTGATGTAATCTTTGTGGAGGGTCCGGTATCAGAAGATGAAGTCATATACATTTGCAAGGAAATTAAAGCGCCCATTCTTTATAACTATACCGGGGTTTCCCCGCGCCTTACCCTTGAACGCCTGGGTGAAATCGGGATCGCCATGGTCATCATGCCCGGAGCCACACTGAGAGTAACGGCTAAAGCCGTCTATGATTTTGCAGTGCAGTTAAAAGAACAAGGTTTATTATTCGAGGCCGAGTGGCAAAAGGATTTTGACCAGCATCATCCCTTGGGGAACTTTCACAAGTTTGCCGGTTTTCCGGAAATAAAAAAATTGGAACAGCAGTACCTCCCCTCTGCAGAATTGGAGAAATATAAAAACTCCATCGGGTTTCAACCCTAACTTGTTGTCGCGCAACCAAAATTTAATAATTATTTTTGTAGGGTGAGGGGAAACGTATGGGATCTACCATGAGTGAAAAAATATTAGCCGCCAAGGCCGGGGTGGCTTCCTGCCAGCCAGGGGATATGCTGGAATGTCAAGTAGATTTGGCCCTCAGCCATGATGCCACTGTACGGGTGCTGAAACCCTTCAGGGACATGGGTGGGGAAAAAGTTTGGGACCGGGAACGGATAGTCATGCTAATTGACCATTGGGTCCCTGCCATGTCGGAAGCCATCGCCAAAAACCATCAGATCATCCGGGAATTTGCTGTTAAGCAAGAGATTAAGCACTATTATGACATTACCGCGGGTGTTGGCCACCAGGTGCTGGCGGATTATGGCCATGCCCGGCCAGGGATGCTCATCATCGGCACCGATTCCCACACCTGTACCTCCGGGGCTTTTGGCGCCTTTGCCGCCGGGGTCGGCACTACAGACATGGCCGCAGTTTACCTAGAGGGTAGGATTTGGCTCAGGGTACCGGAAACCATCCGCATTGACCTGGTAGGACAGCCTCAACCCTGGATCATGAGCAAGGATATTGCCCTTTTTTTGCTAGGGAGGTTTGGAACCGAGTATGCCCGGTATAAAGCCATCGAATTTGGCGGTGAGTATATCCAAGGGCTTTCCATAGACAGCCGCATGACCCTATGCAATATGGGGGTAGAAATGGGATGCAAAGCTGCAATGATCGAGCCAGATCAAATATTAGCGGAGTTTCTGAAAAATCGTACAAGGGATCCTTTGAATGGGATCTTTCCGGATCCAGATGCCCAATATGCCGAGAAACACCAGATTGATGTAACCAACTTACGACCCCAGGTAGCCTTGCCCCATAATCCGGGAAACGCCGTGGACATTACAAAAGCAGAAGGCATTTCTATTCAGCAAGTATTTTTGGGCAGCTGTACCAATGGCCGCCTGGAAGATTTGCAGGTAGCCGCCAAGATTTTAAAAGGAAAAAAGGTGGCCGCAAATACCCGTTTAATCATTACTCCCGCATCTCGGTCAACCTACCTGGCTGCTATCCAGCAGGGTTATATCCAAACTCTGGTTGAGGCAGGAGCCTTGGTGACTAATCCCTGCTGTGGCGCTTGTTTTGGCGGTTTCGGCGGTTTATTGGCGCCGGGAGAAAAGTGCCTGGCAACTTCTAACCGGAATTTCCGGGGGAGGATGGGTAGTCCCGAAGCAGAGGTTTACCTAGGAAGTCCGGCGATAGCAGCAGCTACAGCCTTAAACGGAAAAATAACCAATCCGGAGGGATACCTATGCTAGTGCAGGGAAGGGTATGGAAGTTTGGGGACGATATCAATACCGACCTGATTGTTCCTGGGAAGTACTTGTTTCTAACCGAATTGAAAGAGGTAGCCAAGCATGCCATGGAAGGAATAGATCCCTCCTTCGCCACCAAGGTAAGTACTGGAGATCTTATTGTTGCAGGGAGCAACTTTGGCTGCGGTTCCAGCCGTGAACTGGCTCCGGCTGTATTAAAGGAATTAGGAATTGGCGCTGTAATTGCTGTCTCTTTTGCCCGTATTTTCTTCCGCAACGCCATCAATATCGGACTTCCCGTTATTGAGTGTCCCCAAGCCTCAATGATTTCTGACGGAGAATATGTTAAAGTAGACTTAGCTCTTGGGTTAATCACCGCAAAAGACAACCTTGTCTTACAGGGGTTGCGCTTAAACGATTTCATGCTGGATATTATTCAAGCAGGCGGGTTAGTAGCTTTAAAACGCCAACAGCGGAACCTGCCGCCTCTGTAATACAGGCACTATGATTAGGGGAGATTCTTGATGGAAATTGAGCATAACAATAGCATCCGTGCCGTTGAGAGAGCGCTGCAAGTCCTAAGCTGCTTTCGCCCCGGCTGCCGGGAGTTAGGTGTGACAGAGATAAGTCAGGAACTTGGCTTGTATAAAAGTACGGTTCACCGTATTTTGCAGACACTGCAAAACTACGGTTTTGTACAGCAGAACCCTGAAAACCAAAAGTACCGCTTAGGTTTAAAACTCTTTGAATTAGGCAGTTTGGTAGTTTCCGGGCTGGATATCCGGCGGGTTGCCTTGCCCTACATGAAGAAACTGCGGGATCAGCTGAACGAGACCGTTGGCTTAAATATTATCAACAACTTTCAGCGGATCTGCGTAGAAAAAGTAGAGAGTCAAGCCGAGGTCCGGAACTTTGTTGAGGTAGGGCAGGTGGGGCCTCTGTACTGCGCGGCCAGTGGCAAATTACTGATGGCTCATTTGCCGCCTGCAGACCAGGAATATATAATTACCTCCCAGGACCTGCGTTCCTGGTCTACTGGAAACTCCATCTCTCCAGAAGAATTACGCCAGGACCTGGCCCAAATTCGCCAACAGGGTTATGCTATTAGTCGAAATGAAAGGGTCTTTGGGGTTTGTTCCATCTCTGCTCCCATTAAAGACCACACTGGAAAAACAGTCGCAGGGTTAACGGTTTCGGGACCCGAAGGCCGCTTTACCGAACAAAGGGTTCCTGAGATAATCAGGCTATGTATAAGTACGGCCAGCGAGATTTCTCGGGAATTAGGCTTTAACCCCTCCCGTTTTATTTAAGGACGCAATTATAGGAGTCAGATTTTTTAAATAGTGGAGCCACTTCAGCTAACAGCGAGTACCCAGCTTCGCTTCGCCCAAATTGGCTCCCGTTGGTCGCCAACTTCGGGTACTCGCGGAACGTTATGTGACATGCCACTTTTTTCTTTGACAATACGATAGGCTATCCGATAATGTATTCCCTTTTGGCGAAATTCAAGTTTTAAAAGATCAGAAAAATCACCGGATAACGAAACACCTTTCGGCCAAAGTAACTGGCTGCCTGCACAGGATATCCCGGATGGCCGTGTAGGTGTCGTTTTGCCTCAAAAATTAATGAAAAGACCGCCAATTTAAACCGCGAAGCCCGCCGGCGCTTAAGGTGAGAATAAGATTTGTTGAAGGATGGGTGAAATGATAATTACACCGCAACTTAGGGTTAGCGAAGCGGAACCATCTCCCATCGTGCGGGACTTTGGATTGTATGCTGAATTTCTTTCCAACAACCGGACGGCGCTAACCCCCAAAAACCAGTATCTGGCCAAGCAGCCCCTTTACCAAATCAATCAGCTGATGACGACTTACGTCACGGCCGGTAACCCTAATTATGACCAGCCTACCCGTTGCTCCACCTGTTTTACCACCTGGCGCTGGCCGGGAAATTGTTCCGCAAGGTCCAGTCCAAAGGCGGCAGGTTTGAGCTGCAACCAACCGAGCGTTATTGCATTTACCAAAGCTTAAAGCCGGCTGAGAAATATACTCGGCTTCATTATGATAATGCAATTTTATCCCTTGCCGAGTATACATTACGCTCCGTTCTCCATTACGACCGGCAAGCGGCGCACCAGTCCCTCCAGGTACTCCCGGAACGGCTCCCGCAAATCCTCCCGCTTTAGAGCAAATTCCACCGTGGCCCGCAGGAACCCCAGCCGGTCCCCCACGTCATACCGCCGCCCATCGAAGACATAGGCGTACATGGGCCGCTCCCTATCATCCATCAGGTCACTACAGAACGGACCATAATAGCTTCCGAGCAGCCCATTTGGCACCAAATTCGAAACCAATGGGATTTAAACTCTGACCATTCCTGTTCTTTAGTTCCCGTACCACCGCCGCCCCGGTTATGGGAGGAGAAGATTGTAATTGAAATTGAAAAACCGCAGGGTTTCAGCGACTTGATCCCGCGGTTTTATTCTTCGTCGAGGATAGCAAATATGGATTGCAACCAGTTTTCCCGCCCGTGCAAGACTCTGGCAATTACAATGCGATCCTCCAATACCCGGTAAAAGACAGTGTACGGGTTTACTACAATGCGCCTGTATCCACGTTGCGCACCGGGCGCGTCTTCTTCAGGGATAACCGGCCCCATCTCTGGGAAGTCTGCCAGCTTCTTGATACCCTCATAGATGCGCAACCGCAATTTTACGGCTGCCTGCTTACTGTCCTGAGAGATGCAGGCAAACATGCTGTCTATGTCGTAATAGGCAGCTTCAGATAATACGATTCTCTTACTCATTATCTATCCTCTTTTGTATCGCCGCAAAAGCGTCCTCAAAATCCCGCATAGGCGTGCCTGCGGCAATTTCGCGGTCAACCTCCGACAACATCTGCCCCAACCGTTGGCGGGCTATCATTTTCTGATAGGCTTCATGGCTCATTACCACCAGATCGGCTTCACCGTTCTTGGTCACAACCACAGGAGCCTGTATTTCGTGGCACAGTTTGGAGAAGGAATTATAGTCATGGCGGATTGCCGTTGAAGGCTTGATGTTCGTGATAATATTATCTTGCTGGCGCATGCTGTTCACCTCTTTAGCCATTATTCTGTCAATATTATAGCATTGCTATTTGTAAAATTCAAGCTCACAGCGATGGGGTTTGTTGGACTTGTGGAACAAAAATTTCACCGTTCCAATGGCATGCACATACCCCGTTACCCTCAGATTCAGGGCGAACTCCACCATGGCCTGCAGGAACCCTAACCGGTTCCTATGTATTGAATAGTAGGCTTATCCACGATAGGCAGCATCTCTTTGGGCTGGGCCTTGGTGCCCGGCAAGAACCGCGTCCCCAACCCCGCCGGGGGCCAGGATTCCTGCCTGGATCACCAGTTGCACCGCTTCAGGGACGATCATGAAGTAGCGGGTCATTTCCGGGTGGGTGTATATCGTTTGATGTTTATACAGTACTCCTCCGGAACGGAATCCCGTATTAATGGCCATCGGGGTTTTCGAAGGTGGGGCAGATTGCTTTGATGCCGGCGACAAGTCGGTACTGGAGGCCGTTTCTTTAATAACCCTTATCGCTTACCGGCAGTCACGCAAAGCCCGTTGCCAGGCAGTTTTTAAGCACACCACAGATCGCCCAGATGGCGGTTGCTTAAAAAATCTCACTGACTCACGGTTGGACTGACAGGTTATCCAACTAATCTGTCGAACTTTCACCTATCAAAGGGGGTTATGCAAACTGAGCTGGTTATTTGGGCAAAAGAAAAAAAAGGATCAGGCCATCTTAGAACAATTAGCTGAACAGTCAGTCCAGGTGAACGAAGGGATAGCCGTTCTACTGGAAGAGATCAGCGGCAACCGCGAACAAGTGGCTGAAATCGAGGCCGTGCTCAACAAACTGGCCCGCGTCCAGTACAAGACAGGTCAGGACATCCAGGGCAAGCTGGACCGGCTGACCGCCACCACAGAGGCTATGCGGCAATGGCAGGCCGCCCACGAAATAGACAAAGACAGGCTGGAAAGTCTTGAGCGGCAGGTTGCCTACCTGGTGGAAACTCTCATCGCCTGGCTGGATGACATCGACCTGGTCTTAAGCAGGTTGCAGGGGGAAAGGCAGACGTGGGGCGCCCTGCTTGAGCAATGGGCTACCCAACTGGTCCGAGCCCTGGCCGCAACCGGCATTCGTGAACTTGACCTGCTGGGGCGCAGTTTTCAGCCCCAATGGGCGGAAGCAATCGGCGCCGTTAACCGTTCCGGCCTTCCTGCCGCGGAGGACGGCAGGACCCGGGAATATGTGCCCTATGAGGTTCTCCAAGTTATTAAACGGGGATTTGCGACTGAGGACGGACGGCTCTTGCGCAAGGCCCAAGTGATCACCCTGAAGGAGGAAGAAGCCCATGACCACATACAATGACCGCCATCCAGACAGAAAACCGCGCCCCATTGTCGGCATCGACCTGGGGACCACCAATTCCGCCGTCGCCTATATCAACCATGGCCGGCCGGAAATCATTCCTTCGTTTCAGGGGAGGCGGATTACCCCTTCGGTTGTCTTGATCGACACCAACGGCAAAGTGATTGTCGGCGAGGACGCACGAGCCGCTTTAATCGCCATGCCGGAGCGTACGGTTGCCGCTGTAAAACGGCAAATGGGCTCATCTGAGCCTATAGTCATTGCCGGACAGAAGCTGCTGCCGCAGGAAATTTCCGCACTGATCCTCAAGGAGCTTAAGAGCTATGTGGATGCTCATTTCGGCGAGGGCGAGAAAGAAGCGGTAATTACCGTTCCCGCCTACTTTACCGATGAACAGCGCCGGGCCACCAAGCAGGCCGGGGAATTGGCCGGGTTTGTTGTGGAGCGGATCGTTAATGAGCCTACAGCGGCGGCATTGGCCTTCGGCCTGGCCCATCTGGAGGAGGACAAGCACATCCTGGTCTATGACTTGGGCGGCGGCACTTTTGACGTGTCTGTCGTAGAAATGATGAGCGGGCTGTTGGAAGTAAAAGCCTCTACCGGCAACAGCCGGCTGGGCGGCGAGGATTTTGACTGGCGGATTGTGGACTGGCTGGCCGAGCAGCTGCGGGCGGAACACGGCATCGACCCGCTGCGGGACATCCAGGCCAAGGCGCTCTTAAAGGAAGAAGCGGAAAAGGCCAAGCTCAGGTTATCGGCTGAAGAAAGTGTCACCATTTCGCTTCCGGTGGTGACTGTGAAAGAAAACCGCCCGGTCGGTCTTTTGGTGAAGCTGACCCGGGATCGGTTTGTGGAACTGATCGAAGACCTGCTCCTGGAGACCATGGACTGCGTCATCCGGGTCTTAAAGGATGCCTCCCTCACCCCGCAGGATATCGATGACATCCTGTTGGTGGGAGGGTCGACCCGGATCCCCCAGGTCCGGAAGCTGGTCCGCGACTTCTTCGGCAAGGAGCCCCGCACTGATGTCAACCCTGATGAAGCCGTGGCCTTAGGCGCGGCGGTCCAGGCCGGACTGAAGTCAGGGTCACTCTCCGGCAGCGGGTTGGTGGCCACCGATGTGGCCCCGTTTTCCTTGGGGATCGCGGTTTTGAAAGAGTGGAAGGGGATGGCCATGCGCCCGGGCGGTTTTCATGCCATTATTCCGCGCAACACCACCATTCCGGTCACCCGCACGGAAGAGTTCTATACCACCGCCGACAACCAGACTGAAGCCTCGATTGAGGTCTATCAGGGTGAGCACGAATGGGTGAAGCACAACCACCGTCTGGGAGAATTTATCCTCTCCGGCATCCCCCCGCGCCAGGCCGGCCGGGAAGCTGTAGCCGTGACTTATAGCTACAACCTGAACGGGATACTGGAAGTGACCGCCCGCTGTGTGTCTACCGGCAAAGAGATGCGTGTCACCGTCCAGGACGCTTTGGACCGCGGCTCGCAAGAGGCCTTCGAAGCAAGCCTGGCCAGGCTGGAAAAACTGTATCAAAACGCCGGAAACAGTGATGAAGACGACCAACTTGAGGACGAGGAATGGGACCTGCTTAACGAGGCCCTGGAGCTTGACGGGGATATGGAAGAAGATGCTGAAGAGGCTCCTACCGTGCTGCACGAAGAAGCTTCAGCCTTGCGCCGCCGGGCGGAAAAGCTTGTGGAGACGTTGGACGGAGAGGGCCTCACCCAGGCGACAAAAATAATTGCCCTGCTGGATGAGGCGATGGCGGGAGATGACCTCGACCGGCTGAAAACAGCCATTGACGAGGCGACCGACACCCTGATCAACCTCGAATTTTAGGAGAGTGGCCATGGAAGAGAAAAAGCCGTCCCGGCGCAAGCCCCGCCGGGCCAAACCGGAAAACTACTACCAAATCCTGGGGGTGCGGGCGGACGCCGAACAGGCGGTGATCAAACAAAAGTACACTGAATTGGTCAAGGCCTTCCCACCCGAGACTCACCCGGCAGAGTTTCAGCAGATCCGCCGGGCGTACGAAACCCTGCGCGACCCGGCCAAACGAAGGGAATACGACCTGCAGCGCAAGTACGGCGGCAGGGTTGAGAAAATCATGGATGAAACCATGAAACTGGTGGAAGCCGGGAAATGGAACAAGGCCGAAGAGTTGTGCCGGCAGGCGGCAACCATGCTCCCCGACAATGTCGGTATCCGCCTGGTCTTAGCCAATATTTTGCTCGCCCAGGGCGACATGGGGGGATTTGAGCAGGAATTTGCAGTCGCCGGCAACCTGGTCCCGGAAAAAGATAAAATACATCTTGTCGGGGTAAAAGCCCGGTTTCTATTGGACAATGACCTGGCGGAGGCAGCCCTTCAGGTTTTGGACCACGCCCGGGCATTAATGCCCGATCAGGTCAGCCGGCTGACGGCCATCTATACCGAGGTATACCTTGAACTGGGAATGACGCAGGAAGCGTGGGCCCTGGCTGAATCCACGCTGCCCGCCCCCCAAACCGAAAACCCCGAGGACATTTTTGCGTTCATCCACTATATCTATGTGATGATCGAGTTGGAGCAGTGGAGCAAATGGTCGGGCGTTCAGCAGCGCTTGCGCAGGTTTTTGAAATCCATCCGGGACGAAGAGGACAGGCTGATGGTGCAAACCGCCCTGATCGATGAGCATGACTGGTACTATCGTGCGGGCCGTTTCCGGGAGGCCGAAATGTTTATTGACCTGGCCTACTATGCTGACCCGAAAAATCCTTATGTCCAAAGACAGCGCCCCAAGACCCAGGAGCTGATGCGGGTGGAAAAAGAGCTGAAGCGGGCCGCGCGGGACGAAAACCTATTCCCGTTGGTTTACATCACCGCTTTTGAGTGGTTTTACCAGGATTTCTGGGATGCCGAGATGCTCAACTACCTGCGCGATGGTCTGCCGCGGGAGTTATTGGAGCAACTTGAGGAGGTGGATGAAGAGTTCGCCGCCGGCATTGTCCTGCTGCGGAAAAAATATCCCCTGCTCTACCGGCGGTTTCAGAGCAGTTGGGACGCCCTGTTTAAAGAAAAGACCGCCTATTTGAACCGCGAAGCCCGCCGGCGCTTAAGGTGAGAATAAGATTTGTTGAAGGATGGGTGAAGTCGATGTCTTTAAAAGCCTCTAGCACCCGCCGGCGGATGGCTTCTTTCTCATGCAGCACGGTAATGCCGTCGGGTTCGGCCACACGGTACCCTAGCTTTTTCCACCGGCGCCACTCGGCTCGGCGTTCCATGGCAGTTTTCCCCCGCAACCGGATAAAGGCATTTGGCCTTTCTTCCCTTAATTCTTCCATGTTACCACCCGCTTCTTCACTTCCCTGTTTAGGGACCCTACCAGCGTAGCAGGGTTATTCCTATTATAACCCATTTTGGGGAGATATGGCAAATTAATTGGAGCTTCACTTGCGAATCACCCAAAATCACTTATCCTTCTTTTACCACTCCCCACCCTCAAGGAATCCCGATAAATGGCTCATCTCCAGGAAGTCAAACACCTCCGGCTCGATGATGTACCTCATATTCCGCATAATACCCCGAAACATTTCATTAGTAAATATATTCCAACTTA
>JBFLXH010000057.1:0-14692 GCA_040757295.1 Bacillota bacterium
GTCAGGGGCTATATCTCTACTGTTAAGAAAAATTCTGTCCCGGTATTGGGGGCAATTCGTGATGCCCTCCTTGGCATGCCTTTTGCTCCTGGTAATACCTGATTTAGTTGGTAGCCTGAGTAGTTACAAAAAAAGTTTGATTACTCCAAAACGGCACTTGGTTTAATCGGTATGAAGTCGATCTAGTCCGCTCGAATAAATAAATCTTGGGGTGAGGGCATGGTGACCAGTTACCATGATTATTGTCCAGAAACAATACCCACGGAGCTGCGTCAAAACTGCGTGGAGTTCCTGCGTAACCGCTTGCCAGAGAATGTTCAGAACGAAATCCGGGAGCTCTGCAAGAAGGAAGGCCCGGAATGGTGGGTGCCTCTTCATTTTTCATGGGGTATAGCCATACGCAACATGCTTCGGGACGGAGGCTTTCGAGATGACCTGCTTCATAGTCATCTTGAAAAAACTACTTGGCATCAGGACAGCGGGAGGGATGGGCGTGGGTGGGCACAGTGATCCCCGGCGCCGGTCGCGCTGGACCCCAGGGGGCAAACTGGTCCTCATTGTTCTGGCGATCGCCCTGGTGTTTGCTTGGTTGGCCTTCGGCTACTCCTTCACGGTTCACGTCATCGGTAACCTCCGGGGCGACAGCGACCGCTGGCAGGACCGGGCGAGACAGATGGCGGTGGAATATCTCCAGGCTGAGCTGACCGCGAGGGGTCTCCCCGTCGGCGACGTCCAGGATGTCGGCGGCAGCCTGTCGGCGTGGCCGCCTGGGGCCTTCGAGGTGCGCTTCCAGGTCAACGGGCGGTACTTCACAGTCGTCCACGAGGGCAGTTTCCTCGTCTGGGTCGGGGGCAGGGGTACGATCCGCATCGAGGAGCGGTGAGGGGAACCAGAACCGGTGCGGAACCGGACCCGAGTATACGTACGCAAGACCCAGTTGAACCGGGGTCTGCAAAAGATGAAATTAAGGTGTACGCTGGCGCTGATGGTGATGATGGCGATGGCCGTGGGCCGGATACGGGAAAAACAAGAAGTAAATATGAGAAGCTTGGTAAAGGCGGCCTGATACAGCCTGGTCCGAGCAAATAAAAACTCTAAAAGCTGTTGAATATTCCAAGGGAGAACTATGCTCTTTTGCAGGGACGAACTGGTAATTATTTGATTTGCACCGCTGTATTTTACCTTTAAAAACAACGGTGCTGCCAGGGAAGTTGGTCAGTTAAAGAAAAAAATGCTTGCAGCGCAAAAAGCTTTAAAAGGGTAACGGTTGAGGTCGGGGGCTTCTTATGGTATAATCTTACAAAGGGTTCCCGCGTCGTCTCGAAGATAATAAGAACCAAGCCAGCGTGCAGAATGAGCTTTAAGGAGGTGTTGATAATGGGAGGTAATGATGCTAAACGTATCGTTTCTGACCCCGCTATCTTGGGGGGGAAACCGGTGATCAAAGGTACAAGAATAGCGGTTTACCTCATTTTAGACCTGCTTTCAGAAGGTCATTCGTTCGATGACATCCTTGCCCTGTATCCGCATCTTACTCTTGAAGACATCAAGGCCTGTATCCAGTACGCGGCCAGAGTATGTCAGACTACTGAAATCGTGGAATCCTTTGGAGTGGCGGCTGATGCTTAGGTTCTTAGCGGATGAGAATTTCTTTCCTTCCACTTTACAGATCATCCGTTCAAAGGGATATGATGTTTTGGACATCAAAGAAACCAACTTTAGCGGGATAACTGACGCGGAAGTTATACAACTGGCCCAAAAAGAAGATAGAGTATTGCTGACCCTAGACAGGCACTTTACCAACATATTCCTCTTCCCCCCTTCTCAAACCCCGGGAATTGTTGTTGTTCGAATGAAGCCTGCAGTTCCAGCAAAGGTAGACGCAATAGTTGCTCAATTCCTTAAACACTTAAAACCGGAGGAGGTTCGTGGAGCATTAAGCATTATAAGTGAGAGGGGGACTCGAACTTTTAGGGATGCATTGTAGCGGTGCTACGCATTAGGCTCTAGGAGACTGCTGAAAAACTCTACCCCCAGGGGTAACAAAGCACAAATATCCGCAGCTAAAAGAAGGAAAATAGCAGGGATTCGGCGAATCATTTACCTAGCATAAGCTAGGGAATGATAACCTGAGATGCTGAAGCGTAAAGCCCGCCAATTGGGCATCACGGACATCGAGGTGCTGCAAGGATGGTGCCAAAAGCCCCTGGTCCCTAAAGAAAGTATTTACCACGGCCTGGCCGGGGCCGATGACATCTTCCGCGACGAACTTTTCGCCTCAGCCTACTCCTCCATTGGCTGACCGGCCACTTCTCCGGGGATGTTGACGAAGGTCCTGTTGCTCCAGTTCCACGACAATGCCTCTGAACGGCAGTCCAGGTAAGCCACCCCCTGGCCTGCTTCCTTGCCATCCTTGATCACCTGAAACCAAAAAGATTGTGATTTTTTTCTTAATCAAGCCATAAAAAAGAACCGCCAGCCGTGCTTGTATTCTTAAGCACAAACAATTGCAGCCACACAACATCCAAGTACAATTTACAATAAAAATGTGATGTTTTTATTAATCGGTCATTACAAAAGTATTGCATTTGGTGCAGAGGCAACCAGCACCTGCCGCTTGGCCTTCCACATTTTGTAGTAAAGTCCCTGGCGATGCAGGAGATCCCGGTGGTTCCCCCTTTCCACCACCCGCCCTGAGTTTAGCACCAGGATTTCATCCATGTGCTCCATACCCGCCAAGCGGTGGGTGATGATCAGGGTGCTGCGCCCTTCCCGCAGGCGGAAAAGGGCCGCCAATACCTCCCGCTCGGTGACGGAATCCAGGCCCCGGGTGGCCTCATCCAGCACCAGGATGGGCGTGTTTCGCAGCAACGCCCGGGCAATGGCCAAAAGCTGCCGCTGACCGCCGGAAAGCTTGAAGCCCCCCTCCCCCACATAGGTGTCCAGTCCATGGGGCAGCCCCTGGACGAAGGGCAGCAAACCCACCTCCGCCAGCACTCGCCACATTTCGGCTTCGGTGGCGTCTGGCCTGGCCAGTGCCAGGTTTTCCCTGATGGTGGCGTTAAAGAGGTGGGTATGCTGGGACACCACCCCCAGCCATGCCCTGATCTGGTCCGGGTCATACTCCTTTAGTTCCCGCCCCCCCAGGGTGATGGAACCTTCGGTATAATCCCAAAAACGCAGCAGCAGGTGGGCCAGGGTGCTTTTCCCCGCCCCGCTGGGGCCTACAATAGCCAGGCGTCCTCCCGCAGGCAGGGTAAAGTCTATACCGTCCAGCACCCTTTGGCCGCCTGTCGTATACCAGAAACCCAGATCCTTAACGCGGAGTTGGAAGCCTGCGGGTGTCGGGGAGGGGCTAGGGGTCTCCGGGACTACCGGTTGGGCGACGGTGATGTGAAAAATTCTCCGGCCGGCTTGCAGGCCTTCCTCAAGATGTTGATAAACCGCGGTCAAGGGTGTGACCGCCTCAAAACTGCTCCAAACCCCCAGGGCCAAAACCGCCAGCCAGATTCCTTCCAATTGTCCGGAAGATACCAGGGGGATAGCCAGAACCAAAACCTTCCACATGGCCAAATGCATGGCTACGCCGGTCAGGGCGCCGGCCAGAGCGTTAATACGGGCTGCCCTCCCCTGGATGGCCGCCAGTTCATGGCTTAACCCTGCTACTTGTTCCTGGAACCGCTGTTTTTGGCCAAAGGCCACGATTTCCGTCATCCCTCTAAGGCTATCCACCAGGTAGGTGTTTAACCTTCCTTTCACCTCCACCAAGCGGCGGCCCAAACCACGGCCCAGTAACCTGGCCAGTACCGGCCCCCCGATACCAGCCAACAGGAAAATAAGGAAATAGACCAGGGCCAGGTTATGATTGATCCAGGCTAAAAACCCAGAAACAACGGCCAGCACCATCAGGGCTACCAGCGGCGGCGCCAGCACCCGCAGGTAAAAGTGCTGCAGCGATTCCACATCGGCTACCAGGCGGCTCCAAAGCTGACCACTGTGGTAACCGGTCAACCTTCCAGGAGCCAATGGCTCTATGGCGTTGTAAAGCCAGACCCGAATCTGGCTCAAAATCCCCAGGGTGGCTTGGTGGGTGACATATCGCTCCAGGTACCGGAACACAGCCCGGGCCAGCCCAAAAAACCGTACGGCAGCCACGTTCGGCATCAGGTCCAGTACCGGCGGGTGCAGGGCCGCCCAGGCGATCAGGTAGGCAGAGGTGGCCAATAAACCGATGCTGCTGCCTGTAGTCAAAAAGCCCAGCAGGACTCCCAGGGCCATGGATTTCCACCGTGGGGCAATCAACCCCAGCAAGGGGCCAAAGATATTCATAATCCACCTCCCGAGGCGGCAACCAGGCGGTAATAGGAGCCCCGCCGATCCAGCAACTCCTCATGGCTGCCCGTTTCCACTACCCGGCCGGCGTCCAGCACCAGGATCCGGTCAGCGGTCTTGACAGTGCCCAGCCGGTGGGCGATAACCAGCACGGTGCGCCCCCGCCTCAGGCGCGCCAATGCTTCCTGCACCACCTGTTCACTCTCCCAGTCCAGACCTGCCGTGGCTTCGTCCAGGATCACCAGGGGGGTATCCATGAGGAAGGCCCGGGCGATGGCTAGCCGCTGGGCCTGACCGCCGCTTAACACCAACCCGCCTTGCCCCACCTGGGTATCATATCCCCCGGGGAGAGACGCAATAAAGTCGTGGGCACCCGCCAGCCGGGCCGCTGCTACTACCTGGTCCAGGGTCGCCTGGGGCCGCCCCAGGCAGATATTGTCCATGATGGTGCCACTGAAGAGATAGGGGTGCTGGGGTACCAGGGTTAATTGCCTGTACCATTCTTGCGGGGACAGTTGGGCCAGGGGAACACCGTTTACCATAATACTGCCCTGGTCGGGCTGGATGAAACCCAAGAGGAGATTGATGACGGTGCTTTTACCAGCCCCGCTGGCCCCCACCAGCGCCACCGTCTCCCCCGGGTTAAGGCTGAAGGATACTCCCTGCAGTGCCGGCCGGGTACCGCCATCATAGGCACAGTGCACATCCCGGAAAACAACCCGCAACCCCCTGACAGTTAGCTGCTGCCCCGGCTCATCCTGGGAGCAAGAAGACGTAGAGCGGAGAGCCGCCGAGGGGGGAAGAACAGGACCGGAAGGTGCCGGGGTATCCAGGGCGGCGAAAAGGCTGGTTGCAGCGGTTACCCCTGCCAGACCCGCATGGAACTGGCTGCCCAAAAGGCGCAGCGGACCATAGAATTCGGGGGCCAGCAAAAGCAAGAAAAAGGCCTGCTCAAAGGGTATGCGGCCATAGACCAGGCGCAAGCCCAAAGCCACAGCCACCACCGCGGTGCTGACGGTTACCAGCAGTTCCAGCGCCAAAGCCGAAAGGAAGGCCACCCGCAGCACCCCCAGGGTGGTGTCGCGAAACCGGTCGCTCACCCGGGCGATAGCCTGGGCCTGGGCCTTACTCCGGCCAAAAATCTTCAGGGTGGTGAGCCCCTGCAGCACATCCAAAAAATGGGCGCTCATGCGGCTTAAGCTTTCCCACTGCTGTTGGCTCAGGGTTTCCGCCCGCCTGCCGATTAAAAGCATGAATAGGGGTATGAGGGGTGCGGTGAACAATAGGATAATGCCGGTCATCAGATCCAGGGGAAAGACAAACCCCAGGATCATCAGGGGGACCATGGCAGCCAGCGCCAACTGGGGCAGGTAACGGGAAAAATAGGCTTCCATGGCCTCTACACCCTCCACCAGCAGGTTTACCATTTCGCCGGTCCGTTCCCGGCGCAGGTGCACCGGGCCAAGGGCGTACAGGTGGGACAAGAGCTGCTGGCGCAGGGCGTGTTTAATCCGGGCGGCGGCGCTGTGGGCTGCCGACTCGCCCAACCACGCGACTCCGCCCCGAAAGAGGATCACCGCCAATAAGGCCAGCAGCCAGGGCCATACCCCCGCCAGTCCTTCACCCTCCAGAAATACCAGGCTCACCGTCCGGGCCAGGTAGCTGGCCTGCAGCACCACCAGCATGCCGGTTACCAGGCCCATGCCGACGGCAAGGGCTAAATACCAGTTTACCGTCCCGGCCTCGGCCAATAACCGCCGATTAAACATCCTGCCGCCCCCTATTATTAACTGCTCTGTTCCAGCCGTTTCCGGCCGCCGTTAATATTCCAGATGCTTGGGGTTCACCCGCTGGCGGAAAATCCAGTATGTCCACCCCTGGTAAAGCAAAACAACAGGTACCAGGACAGCGGCCACTATGGTCATCACTTTAAGGGTGTAGGGGCTGGATGATGCTTGGTATAAGGTGATGCTCCACTGGGGATTGAGGCTGGAAACCATGACCCTGGGGAAAAGCCCCCAGAAAACGGCGACGGTAGAAAGTACGATGGCCAGGCCGTTCAGGCCAAATGCCCAACCGTATTTACCCCCACGCAGCTTCCAGTTTGCCAGCAGCAGTACCACCACCGCACCCCAGTAGGCGACACCGGCGCCCGCCCTGGTAAACAGGTCTGTCTGGCTGTAACTCAACGCCACCAGGAGGACAAGGGCCAGGACCGCCAAAGCACCTACCCGTAAAGCCACCTGGCGGGCGCGGTTTACCAGTTCTCCCTCAACCTTAAGGGTGAGAAACAGGGCGCCATGCAGGATGAAGAGCAGCAAACCCGCTATTCCCCCCACCAGGGTATAGGGTGAAAGGAGGGACCAGAAGGTACCCACGTATTCCATCTCCCCATTTATGGGCACTCCCCGGATCAGGTTGGCCATAGCCACTCCCCACAACAGGGCGGGCACCAGGCTGCCGGCAAAAATCAACCAATCCCACATGTTACGCCAGGCAGGGTTATTGTCCTTGCTGCGAAATTCAAAGGCTACCCCGCGCAGGATCAACGCTGCTAACATCAAGAACAGGGCCAGGTAAAAACCGCTGAAGAGGGTGGCGTACCAGTGGGGAAAGGCGGCGAAGATGGCCCCGCCGGCGGTAAGCATCCATACCTCGTTGCCATCCCAGAAAGGCCCGATGGAGTTGATCAACACCCTCCGCTCGGTGTCGGTTTTGCCCAGAATGGGGGTTAAGATACCTACACCGTAGTCAAAACCTTCCAGGAAAAAGAAACCAACAAACAGGACGGTTACCAGGATGAACCAGAGAACGCTTAAGTCCATAGCGACACCTCCTTGGCAGTTTCCTGTGGCTTAACCGGCGGCGCTTCCACCGGCCCCTGGGCGGCGTATTTCCGCAACAGGTAGACATCTACCACCGCCAGCGCTCCATAGATTAGGGTAAATCCCAGCAGGGTGGTCAGTACCGCCCCGGCGGACACCCCAGGGGAAACCCCCTCCTCCACCCGCTGGAGACCGTACACGATCCATGGCTGGCGGCCGATTTCCGCCACTATCCAGCCGCTTAAATTGGCCACATAGGGTATGGGAATGGTCCAGACCAGGGCCTTTAGCACCCAGGGCCGCTGTTCCAGACGCCCGGCTCTGACCAGGTACAGAGTCAAAAGGGATATCAAGATCAGCCATAGACCAGCCGCCACCATGATCCTAAAGCTCCAGAAAACCGGGGTCACAGGCGGGATATAGTTGCCTGGCCCGTATTTGGCTTCCTGCTCGGCCTGGACATCTTTCAAGCCCTTCACTTCACCCTTAAAGGAATTGTGGGTCAGGAAGCTTAGCAGCCCGGGGATTTGGATCTCAAAGCGGTTGGTTTGCCTCTCCTGATCAATTGCCGCCACCACGGTAAAGGGCGCGGGATCCGCTGTCTCCCAGAGAGCTTCCGCTGCCGCTATTTTCATGGGTTGGGTTTTGGCCAGGTACTGGGTCTGCAGGTGGCCGACTCCGCTTACCAGGAGCACGCTGATAAGGCCCATGGCCAAACCCAGCCGTAAGGAGCGTTGGAAAAAGTCGGTGTGATTTTTGCGCAGGAGGTGCCAGGCGCTGATACCCATGACAAAGAAGGCGCCGGTGGCAAACCCTGCCAGCACGGTATGGGGAAACTGGTGCCAGACGTAGGGGTTGGTGATCAGGGCGCCGAAATCCACCATTTCCGCCCGGTTGTTGCGCAGGACGTAGCCGGTGGGATTCTGCATAAAGGAGTTGGCGACCAGGATCCAGAAGGCCGAAAGATTGGTAGCGACAGCCACCAGCCAAATGCAGGCTGCGTGCAGAGTCTTGGAAAGTTTATCCCAGCCGAAAATCCAAATGCCCAAGAAAGTAGACTCAATGAAGAAGGCTGCCAGGGCTTCAATGGCCAGCGGCACACCAAAGATGTCTCCCACGAAGCGGGAATACCCCGACCAGTTCATGCCGAACTGGAATTCCATAACAATGCCGGTGACCACGCCCATGGCAAAGTTGATCAAGAAAAGCTTACCCCAGAATTGGGTCATCCTTTTGTAGGTTTCATTACCGGTACGGACATAGAGGGTTTCCATAATTGCTACCAAAATGGACAAACCCAGGGTTAACGGTACGAACAGGAAG
The DNA here is from genome assembly GCA_040757295.1 of Bacillota bacterium. Lineage (GTDB taxonomy): Bacteria > Bacillota > PH28-bin88 > PH28-bin88 > PH28-bin88 > JAGXSE01. The sequence goes on from JBFLXH010000057.1 coordinate 8,481, forward strand.
TGGTAGGCGGAGGTGATGCCGAACTGCCACCTGGCTAATAGTAGTTCACCCATTAAGTATTCTCCCCCTTTGATCAAACAAATGTATACCCCACGTGTATACTTTTAATCCATAAATCCCCCTCCTCTGCAAAACATATGTTCCAGGAAGGAAAACACCTAATATACACCCTTTCGGTATACATTATGCAGACATTTTACCCCTGTTCCAATAATTAAGTATTGTAATTAATTATTGTAAATATTAATTATCGGGCCAGCAGGTCAGCGAAATTATGGTCCCCCAGTTCCCGGATGAGAGTCGCCTGGATGCCTCCCAACACCCGGTGGACCGGGCATGGTTTGACCCAGTGTTTGGTACAGTATTCATGATCCTTAAGGCAGCGGTTGATGCGCACCGGTCCCTCCACTGCTTCCACCACATCCAGCAGGGTGATGTCTTTGGGGCTTTTGGCCAGGGCAAACCCCCCATCCACACCGCGGTAGGAACGGACAATCCCCGCCTTGACCAGGGAACGGATGGTTTTTAACAAATACCGCATGGGAATCTCTTCTCGCTGGGCAATGGTCTTGGCGGTGGCAATTTCACCAGGGGCCAAGCTGGACAGGTACAAAACGATCCGGAAGGAGTAATCGGTTGCCTGATTTAGCTGCATGCCAGCCTCCCCATTAATCTATACTCTAACGGTATAGTTTGCAATTTCATAATATATCCTATGCCCCTTTTCTGTCAAGTATAAAGTATAGGAATTTGCTTTTCCCTGGCGCAAGTATAGCAATATTGATTCTACTGCAGAAACCTGTTCGCAAAGCTTCTGGTGGGGGAAACCCTCTGCTCCGGGCCAAAAAATCAAGCAAAAGCCAGTAAAAAGTGCTCCTTTTATAGCCCAAAGTGGGGACTACGGTCATGGCAGGTGATCTAAAAAAGGCTTTTTGCAGTAGAATCATACAATACTACGAACCGCAAGTGCAGGCATACGCTCTTAGGTGGAACCAGATCACCGGCCAACCGGTGGTAGAGTCTGGCATTTACTTCGTTTGATGTCGCTGAATACGTGAAATTGGGGTAGCGGAACTCGGGTGATATCTGTTTTGAAGAATACCACAGGGCGACCGAATAATTTATGCTGAAGATAATCCAACAACTGGTTAGGTGAAGCGGAAAAATGCCAACATACCATATTGCTGCTGCATTTTGCTACGGCTAGATATAGGCTCTGTACACACTATGCTAAACTAAGGCTCTTTTTGAGGAAGTTGTCTTTAATGGTAAACTCCGATAGTAATACTCTGACTGACGAGTCCAATCTTTATCATGTTCTACTATCTATCTCAATACAAAACATAATTACCAGTATGAAGGAAAAAAGGTAAGAATGTAGAAAACCAGATTTGAAGCGTTATGCAGGTTTTGGCAGTTGTGTGAAAGCCATAGTAGGTTCTCGACTGAGGGGGTTCCTTTGTGGATTCAACAGAGCGTATTCGGAATTTGGCTGCTTATTATCGGGATGTTCTTGCTGCCTTACTTCAGAATGCAGGTAAATACTATACAGACATTGGTGCTGTTGCTGGTCGTGGTCTTGTGGCGGATCTTATAATGAGCAAGGCCACTAATTATTCATTGATTTGCCGTGGCCTCAAAGCGAATTTCATACTCGGCTTCATTATGATAATGCAATTTTATCCCTTGCCGAGTATAGTTTCTTTATTCGTAGTCTTGAAGAGGTTCTAGCCGTAAACAAATTATCTGTACGTATTGAACGTGCCTCACCTGAAGCCGTAGTCGAGGTGTTGGATAACGATTTAAGAGTCGAGCAAGAAACAGATGACGGGATAGAACAGGATGACGAAAAAATGTTTAACCGCCGGGCTATGTCCGCCCGGCTTACGGCAATTTATCGAAAACAAGAGCAAGACCCTTTTAATCGGGAAACCATTCTCGGTTTTCCCATGCTAGCCGGTCGATTCGGTACACGCAAGTTTTGTGCGCCATTGTTTTACTTTACAGTACGTCTTGAGCATGATCCTTTACAAAGCAGAATTACAATTGTACGTACCCGTGAAGAGCCAGTGGTTAACACAACGCTTCTTTCTATGCTAGTGACCGAAGAAGCCGAGCTTGGCATTGTTCGGCAGCAGTTGCTTCCGCTAGTGTTGGCAGAAACATTTGATAGCCAGGCGGTGGATAAGGCTGTACGTGTGGCCGCGGAACTAGTTGAAGGGTTACGAGGATTGCGAAAGGATACGAAGAAACTAACGACCATCCAAGAAGCCATCGCTGGTCGTGACCAGCTAAATCCTGTTTGTTTAAATGCGTGTGTGATTATTAATACGCCCCGTAGCCACGCCTTTCTGCAAGACGATCTTGCTGCCCTATCCCGCTTAAAAATGCAAGATGGAGAGACAGTGGTAGATTTATTTTTAAGCGAAACTGATGATGCGTTTGTAGCGGTGGCAAACTTTTCAACATCAGAAATCCAACGCAAACTCGAAAACTCCGAAGAACGGTTGAAAAAGCTTAAAAGAAAAATCGATAATTTACAGGCTCGGTTTAGTGAGCTGAAAATTCTTGAACGAGAGAAATCAGGTATATTTTACCAATATCATAAAATTCGTCAATTTGACGGTATTGAACCAGAGGATGAAGTTACCACAGACGATACTGCGCCACTTGAACGTTGCCTTCTTAAATGGGGTAAATATTTGTCTAACTTAGCACCGGTCTTTGCTGAACTTCACCAGTTTTATTTAGAAGAGATGGGCCTGAAAGTAGGCTCTGATATAGAAGAGGTTCAAAAACTATTGCATGAACTCTTGACCCTTTATGAAAATACGTCCATCCTGTACAAAGAGCATCCTGAAGAGGTTAAACGAATAAATAACTGGGTACGGTTAACTAGGAAAGCAGCAGGTAAAAGTTCCACGTCTACAGGTCATGTGGCGGCTGGCTTTGCTATTGCCAAATTAATTAAAGCTGCAATGTCTGCTTCGACTGCCGTCACAAAAGTGCTTGAGGTTGTACTGGTAAGTGAATTCAAGTCTCTGTTGAGCGACAGGGTCAGTTTTCAGGACCACACGATAACAGCTTTGGAGGCTGAAGTAGGCTGGCTATCGGATCACTGTGAGCGGTTAGCAGCAGCACTAAATGCACTAGGTGGCTCAATATGTTTAGGGGATGCCTGCAGCATGATTGGATCAGCTGTTAGAACATCTCCGGTAGAAATATTAAATAGGGTAATGGAAGCAGTTCAAGAATTACAGGCTTTAGATATAATGCCCTCAACGGTTTTTCTACCAGCTGATGCAGTCATGATTCAGCGTGTGGGGCAAGCATTGTCTCGGCTTGAGGACGTCGAGAATAGTTGGCTTCGATGGCACCTTTCCCCCTCCGTGCGTGGAGCCCTAAACTCATTACGAGAACTGGGAGTGGCACCAACATCTTTTGCTTCAGCAGCCATACAACTACATGCACTTCGAACCTGGCACAAGCATTGGCATCTGCGCTATGAAATACAGTCATGTTGCCGTTACCTTCGCGATCTTGGTTTGCCGGTTGACGTACCTTCCCTCGATTCATCGTTAATCAATCTGCTACAAGTAGCTGAGCGGGTCCATTGGCTGGGAGTCCTCGTGGAGGCTATGGGTGGTCGCCCCACTTGGAAAGGGCCAGCCACCCTAGGTGAAACCTTGTCAGCCAGACTGGCATCGCTTACAACATCTAACGCGCTTTACCGGCATTTTGAGCTGTTAAAGTCCCTCTACGCGGTAGCCATTGCCCGTCACGAAGAAAACCGACTGGCAAGCACACCGGCATTGTATGAATTGCTATATACAGAACTTGCACCGTTACATAGGTTTCTAACCAACCTGGATAGCAAAACTACTCGGCAAATTCACCAGTTGGCTGAAGCACTATTAGCTGAATCGGGTCAACAGTTGCCGACGGCGGTAGCCCATCATTTAGAAAGGTTAGATCGAGTTGCAGTTTTACGACAAGATGCTCAGCTTCAGCGTGTATGGCAGAGATGGCTAGCCCCGTGCGCACGTGGCTTGGAGGAAAGCCCAGATGACCTTACGGAGCAGTCCGCCCAAAGGCTAAAAGAATTGGTCCTTCTTGGCCCTCAATTTTATGCTTATCTGAACTTTGCTAACGAAAACCTCTCTAGCTTAAGTGGAACCCGTAAAAAAGTAGAAATGGAAATAGCCAGGAAAAAAAGTATACCAGAATGGTTTCAGAATCCTATGCTAGCAATAGAGGCTTACCGGCTTCGTAGGCTTATGGATGATAATTTGGCTACCGACCCGGATTGCATCAACACGGTAGCAGAGGCAATCACAAAGTCACAACAGGAATATCGTAATGTTGTCCTCCGGGTGCTAGACGAATCTCGAAAATTAGCTCTTAAACAATCCCAAAACGAACCAGAAAGCCGACGCACTATCATCAAATTACGCAATTTACTACGACGGCAACGGAAGACACCAAGCCTTCTTCGTTTGCGGGATCAAATTGATTACCGTCTCTTACTGAAAATTTTCCCTTGTTGGGTAATGAGCATTGAAGATGTAGCAAGGGTTTTCCCTCTAATTTCTGGGTTATTTGACTATGTCATTGTTGATGAGGCTTCACAGTGTCAGCAGGCTACTGCCCTTCACCTTGCTTACCGAAGCCGACGAATGGTGGTCGTAGGTGATCGCCAGCAACTGCAGAACCCTAATACCAGGTTCCTACCAGACCGTACAGTCCAACTATTATTAAGCCGTCATAAACTGGAGGCAGATAGCGTAAAGTTTGATGCCCGTAAATCACTTCTGGAACTTGCAGAGTATTGTGCACAAGCCACCGAGACATTGAGTGAACACTTTCGCTGTGAACCGGCCATTATTTCCTGGTCCAACCGTGAATTCTACGATAATCAACTAATCGTGTTGACTCCGATTCGCTCTCCACGTTTTAATCCACCTCTTGAACTCAGGCTGGTGCGTGGAGCAGACGATGAGCCGGAACGTAAGGTCAATATATCTGAGGCGAAAGCGGTAGTAGAAGAAGTACATCGACTTATCCTTTCTGGCGAGGCGGCAGGCCTGTCGATAGGAATTATTTCACCTTATCGGGAGCAGGCCAATCTCATCCATAACTTATTACATGACCGTCTACGAGATCACCCTGACTGGATCCGTCGGCACCAACTTGTGGCTTCTACTGCTGATGGCTTTCAGGGCGACGAGCGGGACATAATTCTCTACTCGTTTCGGTACGGAGCAAGCACTTCCCCTGCTAGCGTATCTGCAGTCGAGCGAGAGCGAGAAAGGCTTAACGTTGCCTTCACCCGCGCCCGCCGAAAAGCTATATGCTTTATCTCCAATCCAGTGCAACGATTCCCCAGTGGCCTAATTAAGAGCTTCCTGGAACACGTTCAGGTTGTCCAACAGCAAGGGATAGACCGCTTGACGACAGAGGATCGGTTTGTCAGTGCCCTAGAGCGCGAGGTTTGTTACCGCCTGCGAAACATGGGTTATACTGTGCATTCTCAGGTACCTTGTGGTCCATTTCGTATTGACCTAGTGGTTCAAGATAGCTCTGGTCGTCGCCTGGCGGTGGAGTGCGATGGAGAATTTCATCACGAAGATGATGGCTACTTACGTGCCGAAGATTATCAGCGACAGGATCTAATTGAGCGTGCTGGTTGGGTAGTCTACCGAGTACCTGCCCGCCATTTCTACAAGTATCCCGATGCCACCTTGGCCAGTGTTGTATCGGTATTAAACCAGCAGGAAACCGAAGCTGAACAGGCCCTAGCCCAACAGACTTTAGCTACCGACGATGAGCTAGAAATGGCTGACAACCTAGAATTGGGCCAGACCGAGGTGGGTCAGGATATACCTACACCTGAACCTGTCGAGCGGACTGAAAAGCGTCCCAAACGGAAAACAGTTCCAGGGTCTGACACGGCCTCCATGAACCCAACAACCAGTACTCACTTCCGCTTTGATGGTATGGAACTCCCAGAGAATTGGTTCCGTTTAAGCCGCTGGAGTAAGACCACGGGTTTGCTGAGTGGCTATAATAATAGCTTTTGCTACAATTGTATTTGCTAAACTAAAAATGTACCATTTTTAGCCATTTGATCAGCGAAGAATTGACCACCCGATCAAACTTTCCTGTACACTGTAGGTGGACACAAAACAGCGTATGGGAGGAAAGGAAATGAT
>JBFLXH010000058.1:0-13944 GCA_040757295.1 Bacillota bacterium
TCACCTTTGGCTTACCCTTTGTGCTGGCCCACGCGGCAACCTTCCTGGCCGCGCTCAAACTAAAGAGTGCTAGGCTGCTGTCGGGCCCCGGACCGGCATTAACCGCAGCGCTGTTTGTCGCCCTCTCCATACTGGCAATCAGGTTCACGCTGCCTTACGGCGAGGCGATTAAAGGGCTGGTTTATCCCTTGCCCTGGCTTTACTACATGGGATGCCACGTCCCCGAGATCTTTATGTGGGGCTTTGTAACAGTTGTGCTGGCAGTGCTAACCATTCTGGTTTTTTACCAGGCCCGCGTTCTGGCCCGGACTTTTTTCCAAGGTTCAGCCGGTTCCCACCGGGAGGGGAAAATCGTAGCCGCCTCCGCCGGCGCAGTCTACGGCCTGGCCGGAGCATTGCTTTTGCTCTTACTTTACTTCCTTGCAGCAGTAAGATTGCCTTACCTCCAGCTACCAAAAGGCTTGGATCTCCTGCTTTTCCCGACTCTGCTCTTTGTGCTCTGCCTCGCAGTATCCTTCTTTCTTTTACGGGCCTCACCGGCTGCCGCCGGGTACCTGGCCGCCGCTTTTGCCTTCCTGGGAATTGCTGTTTTGGGATACCGTAGTGTCGGCTACATCATGCGGCTTGCTGGCGAATATCATTTACTGACCGAAGCTCAAAGAAGTTTATTATTAGAGAGCTGGCTTAGTTACTTGGCTTCTGTTTTACCTGTAGCGCTGGTCTGCATTGTCTACCTGCTAAGGATAGGGTTTTTGCGCCGCGGCCGCCTACTTAAAACATCAGCAGCCCTTGCCGCGTCAGCCCTGATTGCCATGCCGGCAACGGCTATTCTTCTTTATGCTGAGCGGCTGCATTGGCTCGCGCCGGATCTGGGCTACTTTGCTCTGCCGGCAACCCTGGTCCTGTTTGTTTTGACAGCCGGGACAATCATAGCTGCGCTTGTGCATGTTTTTCGCCCCCCTGGCCGGCAGCCATTACCGCCTGAAGCGCCATCGTCTGTTGTAATACCCACCCCAGAGGATACCCTGGCGCCAACCACAAAGAGGCTTAAGTTTCCGGTCGGCCAGGCGGCTGCCGGTGTTTCGGCCCTGCTGGTCTTCATCATCTTGATAATTGAAGGGGCAGCAGCGGTTCTTCCGGGATACTTAGGATTGCCGCTGCTATTATCCCTTTTTTATCTGGCGGTGTCATCTGTCTTTTATCTTGCCCGGCTGCTAACTGTTAGTTTGGCTGGTTTGCTTTTTACGCCCGAGCGTATCAGTGAGCTGACTTCCATATCATAGCCGTCGGTTTTTCCTGGCTCTGGCTTTAACGAGTGTTTCCTTGCCGGGGTTTATCACATATGGCTACCCGCTCTAATACCCCCGCTTCTTTAAAGCGGCGGGATAAGAGCGGCTACGCCCCTGCATTAACTGGCTCTAAGCTTCAGCGGGGGTCACAATCCCCCTCTGAAGCCAAGACCCAGTTGAATTGTGCGCTTATTACTTTTGTTATTGTGGAAATAGTTATGGGGATTAGCGGCCCTGGGAGTACCCCGGGGCTAATGCCTTAATGGAACATATCCATGTGTTTTCTTTTGCTTGCTTTTTACCGCTCGGAGCATGTGGAGACGGTAGTTAAGCTCGAAAGAAAACACAGCCCATAAAGCCTTGTGCGGCAAGGCTTTATGGGTTTACGAGAGAAATTGGATATGTTCCCGTGGGCGGGGAGAGAAAACACCTGAAATTTTACAAGCACAAAATGTAGATGCAGGATTTGCCTAAATAAGGGAGAAGTTTTGTTGTAGCTGTAGTTTCCGAGATGCCGTTGAAAAGAGGAAAGGGGGTGAGTTGCTTGATCCAAGAGGCTGGATGTATGCCCGGCCGAAGGATGAGTCTTTATGACCTTGGCTGGCTGGGGTACCTGGGATTCTTTGGGTACTTTCGGTTTGCTTACGAGCCCTTGTGGGTATTGCACCTGTTTTTCTTGTTCTTTCTGTTATTCCTGGTAGGGTTTCTACCTGGGCGCGGGAAGCAGTGTCCCCGGGGTTGATGAGGTTCTGATAGAAAGGGGTAAGATGAAAAGTGAAATGTCCCGTTTGCAATGTTAACCTGACCATGGCAGAGCGCAGAGGTGTAGAAATTGATTATTGCCCTCAGTGTCGCGGCGTTTGGCTAGACAGAGGGGAGCTCGACAAAATTATTGAGCGCTCATCGTCTCAAGGGCAGCCGGAAGAACGTCACTCACAGCATCCGAGAGAATCCGACACTCATAAAAAGCCTAAGCGCAAATCGTTTTTGGGAGAATTGTTCGACTTTGATTAAGTGATGTCGCCGTCCACTTTCCAACACGGAAAGTGGGCGGTGACACGGTCTGGTGATTGGGTAGACTAAAACGGATGAGAAAAGTAACGAGATCGCGGCCATCCCAGAACTATTTGTGTTAAAATGAACTTATCATAACTGTTATGCGAGGGGGGATGCTGATGTTTCCGCTTGTTAAGCTAGTCTTGCTGGCGGCGGCCCTGTTGTTTGTCGGCGGGTGCGGCCTGGAAAGGATGAGCCGGGAAAACCAACCAGTTTTTCCGGGGAGGTGCAGTTACCGTCTCCCTCATACGAGGAGCAGTACTCGATGGAAGCCGTGCTGGCGCGCCGGTTCTCCGGCAGGAACTTCAGTGAGCGTCCGCTTTCTCTGACCAAACTGGCGCAACTGCATGGAAATCGGCCATGTCACCCAGAATATTCAACTGCAAGCCGAAGCAATAAAACTGGGAAGCGTGGCTGTCGGCGCTTTTCATGATGACAGGTTAAAGACGTTGCTTGAAACAGAATACGCACCCTGGTAACTTCCGGTCTGGCAATACCGTCAGCTTTCGGGCTTTTTAGGTTAGCGTAAACAGCATTCGAACCCTTCGGTAGACAGAGACATCATGGAATCATATTTTCAAAATAAGACTATCAAGCTAACTCAGGACAATATCTTTGTTCCCCCATATTTCCCTGCAAAGGGTTGTGTTTTTCAAGGCTTTATCCCCAAAATCACCCGGTCAGATGACCGTATTGGACCCAAAGTGTCCCACTTACTGAGTTAACTTGATAGTCATTTTATACTCGGCAAGGGATAAAATTGCATTATCATAATGAAGCCGAGTATGAAATTCGCTTTGAGGCCACGGTAAATCAATGAATAATTAGTGGCCTTGCTCATTATAAATTATTTTCAGATTCGGATACCCCTGTGGGAGGATAAGTGATGAAGATTCTTGTCGCGGAGGACAGTAAATATTATCGAAAGATTCTGGTTGATACCCTGTGTGCCTGGAAATATGATGTTGTTATAGCTTCTGACGGTATTGAAGCATTGGAAATCATTAAGCAGGAAGACGGGCCCAGGCTGGCCATTATCAACTGGATTATGCCGGGGCTGGACGGTTTGGAGTTATGCAGAAAAGTCAGGGCTTGGGAGAAAGAGGGCTATGTCTATTTAATTCTTCTTACGGCCAATGCCGGCAAAGAGAATATTGTTAAGGGTCTGGAAGCAGGAGCCGATGATTATATCATCAAGCCTTTTGACGAAGAGGTTTTAAAATGCCGCCTGAAGATAGGGGAAAGGATAATAAACCTTGAGAACGAGATCAGGCGGTTGGCAAATTTGGACCATCTCACAGGAGTCCTTAACCGGCGTGCTTTTATGGAGAGGCTGGACAGTGAGATAGCAAGGTGCCAGAGGATCAAAATACCACTGGCTTTAATTATGAGTGACTTAGATAATTTTAAGAGCATCAATGACAATTACGGACACCAGACAGGAGACGAGGTTCTTCGTATGGTGGCTGGTAAGACAAAAAATTTGGTAAGAAAATATGATTTTATAGGCCGCTATGGCGGGGAGGAGTTTGTCATCTGCACTCCGGGAGCATCTTTATTGACAGCTAAGGAGATAGCAGAAAGGCTGCGGCGGGAAATTGAGGAATCGGTTATCCCTGTTGAGAAGGGTGCATGTTATATAAAGGTTACGGCCAGTTTCGGGATTAGTTTTCTGGAGGGAGATTCTTCCACTGATATTGATTCGCTGATTAAAAGGGCCGATGATGCCCTGTACTTGGCTAAAAAGCAGGGTAAGAACCAAATCGTTATCAAGTGAAGGGGGATAACATATTAGGTTTATCCTCTTGTTCTATTTATTATTATGCCAAAAACAACTTTTTGGGTGGCAGGAAATTGACGAACTCGGAGATTTGCAACGCTTGTTGCTACCGTGGAAAAATGGACTAGGAGGGAAGTTGAGATAGTATAGGAGGGAAATTGACGTGACCAGTGCGGATGGAAAACTGACCATGCTGGATCACCTTGTTGCGGTGGCGCCGTTGATTAACGCTTTTACCATCGAGGATGTGGGGGTCTTTATCACAGACCGGGAGAAAGTCCTGCGTTACATACCTGCGCAGACCTTGGACCTGGGAATCAAAGAGGGTGAGCCCGTCCGCCCAACAACGGCAGCAGCCCAGGCGATGAAGAAAAAAGACCGGGTATTGGTGGAGGTGGGCAAGGAGGTTTACGGCGTCCCCTATATAGCCGTGGGGCTGCCCATCCTGGATGCAGGCGGCCAAGTAATCGGTGCTATCGGCATTTCCCAGTCTACGGAACGAAAAAACAGGCTGCAGGAGATCGCCGACAGGCTGCTTGGCGCCATCAAGACCATTAGCGGCACGATTCAGCAGATCGCCGCAGAGGCCCAGGAATTGGCCGCCACCGGAGAGGAACTTTCTGCCCTGTCTCATCAAACCACCGCCAAGGTAAGGGAGACCGACGAGATAGTATCGGTTATTCGAAAAATCGCGGATCAGACCAACCTGATCGGCCTAAATGCAGCCATCGAGGCCGCCAGGGTAGGGGTGCACGGGCGCGGGTTTACGGTAGTGGCCGAAGAGGTACGGAAACTGGCCGGTTCAAGTGCCAAATCATCCAAGGATATTCAAGAGATCCTGGCCAACACCAGAGGGGCGGTGGAACAGATTGTCGGGGCGGTGTCAGAGGTTGTGCAGGTCGCCAATCACCAGGCCCGGGTTCTCGGACAGGTGGCCCCGGAGCTGGAAAGCCTGGAAGCCCTGGCGGACAAGCTTTTGGGGATGGCGGCGGAATTAACGGCGGATGTCTACAAAAGGGAGTAGACCGCTACCGCAATCGCGGTTACCAAGAGCACTATTGTGAGGCTCCCGGCGGGGGATGGGGTAAAGGCCGCTGGCAGCGCCGGAAAGCCGAGGGGGGTCATGCCATACCAGCCATTGAAAACTGTGCGAAAATAAATCACCACCAGGCCAGGCGCTGTGGTTGTCCACGCCCGCAACACCCCCACCTTCTGGCTTCCTACCAAATGCCCGGCCATCCCCTCACCCCAGCTTCCGTTCAAGGATATTGCTATAATGAGCAAGGCCACTAATTATTCATTGATTTACCGTGGCCTCAAAGCGAATTTCATACTCGGCTTCATTATGATAATGCAATTTTACCCTTGCCGAGTATATTTTCTCGCCCGCAACGCGATACACCTGTAATGGATAAAGAAATTTAGACATTAAAACGGCCGATCCTGGTGAGGAAGCTGCTTGTAACCTCTTGACAGGGACGGGTTTTGTTTGATATTATCGATGTACGATAACGAAATACGATACTAAGGAGGAGAGGTGTGCTGGAAGATAAGGACCTCTATGCAGGGTTTATCCGGTTGCACATCCTGCATCATGCCGCTACGGAAAGGATCTTTGGTCTTGGCATCATCGAAGAACTGGCCCGGCACGGCTACAAGATCAGCCCAGGGACGCTGTACCCGATCCTGCACGGGTTAGAGGAGAAGGGTTACCTGGTTTCGATGCGAGAGGAAGCCGGTGGTAGGATACGCAGAGTCTATGAGTTGACCTCCACCGGCAGGCAGGTATTACAAAGTGCCAAAGAGAAGGTTCGGGAACTCTTTGGGGAGCTTTTCGAGGGAGGACCATGACCCCAAGAAAGGATGAACGAGTGTGGAATACGTTGTTGTATCTCTGGCCGCACTGGTAGTGGCGGCGCTGACCCTGTTTTCGGGATTTGGACTTGGAACCATCCTGATGCCGGTTTTCGCCCTGTTTTTCCCGGTGGAGGTCGCGGTGGGGGCTACCGCTGTCGTCCATCTGGCCAATAACATCTTCAAGGCCGTTTTGATGGGCAAGAAGGCCGATTGGAAGGTTGTCGCCCAGTTTGCCGTTCCCGCCGCCATCACGGCCATGGTGGGCGCCATGTTGCTCAACTACTTCTCCAAGCTGCCTCCCGTCACCCAGTATTCCCTGGGCGGCCAGATGCACCAGATCACAGTGATCAAGCTGGTTATTGCCGGCCTGATGATCGGGTTTGCACTGTTCGAGCTGGTCCCGCGACTGGAAAAACTCTCCTTTGACCGCAAGTACCTGTCACTGGGCGGGGCGCTCTCGGGCTTTTTCGGGGGTCTTTCCGGGCACCAGGGGGCTCTTCGCTCAGCCTTTCTTCTCCGGCTTGGGCTTGACAAGGAGGCTTTCGTGGGGACGGGAGTCATTGCGGCCGTGGTCGTCGACGTATCCCGCCTCACCGTCTACGGCGTCTCGTTCTTGGCCCGAGACTTCGCCGCCTTGAGCGGGACCGGTGGTGTGAGCCTGGTGATCACGGCCATAACCGCCGCGTTCCTGGGGTCTTTTTTCGGTGCGAGAATGATCAAGAAGGTGACCATGAGAACCATCCAGTTGATCGTCGGAGTAATGCTCTTTTTCCTGGCCATCGCCCTGGCAACCGGCTTGGCTTGATTGGATTTGAAATACATAATCCCTGCATCCTGGCGGGCAGTTACCTTGCCTTGATACATCGATTCGATTGCCTGGAAGCCAAGGGCTACACCTGTCAAAAAAGGTTTCAGAACACATCAGACCAGGGGAATTGGGCCCATGGAGCAGGATAATGGAAACAATACATGCCATTATGGAATGGAAGGTTGCCAACATGGAAGCAGGCTGTCAGGTCTGGTTTCCAGTAAGGGACAACCTCTTATAAAAATCAAGGGAAAAGGTATCCCTGCACATTCTCTTACTCTTCATCCAAAATCGGAGAACTTATATTTATTTTTCAGCATCACTGTCTGAGTGGTTCGAGCCCCACACCATAGTAGGTAAACAGCTAAAATAACGGAACCCAGAACATCAATAAGCCGGGTCACAGGATGTGCCGGCTTAAAGGCCACGGCGGCAAGGGCAATAATAACACAGAAGTCTACAAGGACTTTGGCGCGATAAAGCAGACGTTGGGTATCAATAATGGCGTTATATTCCTCCAACGTTAGCCTTGCATAGCGTCTCCAGAACCACATATTTACCATCAGGCCTAGCAGGGCAACGGCAAGCCCAGGGTATACATTGCCTCCAGGCTCAAACGTGGAAAAGCGCGATAGGGCCAGAAACAACATGACAATTCCGGAACAGCACAGTGCTATGGCGACGCTGATGCCTGCTGTCTTTTCCATCCTGGTTTTTCTATCATGATCAAGCCCTTTATTCTGTGCAAGATAACGAAAAACCCGCCAGGAAACAAAGAGAGCTATTAGTTCCACGGAACGGCGGATAAAATCGGCCAGCTGTGTTGTTGAACGGCTCAAAAATACTGCAATGCAGGTGGTTATAGGGGCCCACATACTCAGAAGAAGGGCGGTAAGCAAAGTTTTTTCTCGACTGGCAACTTGTTCTGTGGAAAAGTTATTCATGCTATAACCCCTATAAAGAGAACAAATGAACTAGGGGAGTAATCATTAAAGCAGCAGAAAGGGGTACAGTAAGAGTATCGGTACCCCGCCTGGAGAATAACTCTACAATTCCACATACCGGCGCCACCATGATGGACATGAAAAGGCTTGTATACCAGGGTTTCCCTGCATAAAACCAGAGAGTAAAAAAGATGGCCAGTCCTGCGAATAAAACCATGGCCCCTGTTCCTTCATAGGTCTTTCCCGCGTCGATCAGACGATGATGAATACGGCGCCGGCCAAATGCCTTTCCTACTAAAGCAGCCGCGGCATCTCCAAAACCCCATGCCATGACAGCTACCGCCATCACATAATGCCAGCTTGATCCAAGAAGCCCCCAAAAAATAAATATTAAGACAGTAAAGGACAGCTGAACATAAACAAGTTGCTGCCTCAGCTCGCCGCCTTTTGCTGTTCTGTCGACAAAGGCTTTTTTATACCAGGAATTCTTTTCCGCAAATATGAGAACAGGGTATGCCAACATCGCCAATAAAAAGGCGGCCATAATAGCCAGATACCACGCACTGAACATCTCCAGCAATATAAATACAGAAAAACTATAAACAACATGCTGAATTTTACGGACCAGCTCCGTGGGCACCCTCCCAAAAATTTTTAGCAGGGTTGGCAACAATATTAAAAACACCAAATAGTAGACCATTAATGTTGCCATTCCCGTAACATCACCTATCATCACTCCAACCCCCTCCGGCTTTTCGGTGTAGACAGAGCATTGGAGAAATTTTCTGAAACCCGGCGAAACAAATTAATAAAAAATTGGACTTCTTCTTCAGATATTCCCTGTGCTGCTGTTAAGTACACTCTGTTATACACGAATTCTACCATGGGCCTGATCTCCTGGGCCTTATCAGTAAGCACAACACGGCTGGCACGCCTGTCAAAAGAAGCTTTATATCTTGTCAAATAACCCTTTTTCTCCAGTGATTCCAGGGCTCGGGATATGGCGGGCTTGCTTAAATCCAACTGCTCCACAATATCTTCTTGCCCAACCTCCTGATTTTGCGCAAAAAGATGAAGCAAGATGTTTCCCTCTGCGCTGCTCAGGTTCAAGGGGTTTAACCCTTCGTTTACCATTTGCCTGGACGAACGGATTATGTTGTTTGCATATATCCAGACATCCTTGATATTTGACATTCTTTACCTCTCAGTTAGTTAACATATTAACTTTATTATACCTCTTAGATAATTAACTTGTAAACTTTTATTATTCGCAATTAGCGTAATCCGTTTAGCGTGCCACTGTTAAGCCCCATGCCTGCCAGGGCTGTTATTCACTGTATTCATGAATCCCTAAATACTGAACAGCGTTTTCACTTATGCATTTCAGTCCTTCCGGGTCAGGCCATGCTTGCGCATTTTTTGTAAGACAGCGGTGTGGGAGAGGCCTAAAGCCTTTGCCGCCCGGCGGGCGGAACGGTATTTATGCAAGGCCGCGACTAGCATTTCCTCCGTCCGGGCCACTGCATCGGCCAGGGTAACACCCGTTGACGTCCCTTTTGGTCCGGTTGCATGTTCTGAGCCGGGAGGCATATCTATGGGGGCTGCCGGATGGGCAGGCGGAAAGGCCCACGGCCCTACCGCCTGGAAACCGGGCGCATCGTCAAGTGCCGTTCGAACTCCCGCCTCGGCCGGAACCGCCGGAGGGGTTTGGACAACAGGCCCCGGTTGGCCTGACAGGCCGCCCGGCGGACACCCTCCCGAGTACATTTCCACCATGGTGAGGGCCAGGTGTACCGGCTCCAGGATCACCGCCCCGCCAGCCAGGTTGATTCCCCGCTCCACGGGGGACAATACCTCGCTGATAGGCCTGCATAGGGTTTGACTGGCCGAACTCATCAGCACCAGCTCGGCAGCAGGGTTTAACAGGGTAATAACCCCGTGGGCATCCACCGCGATAATTCCCTCACTGACCGCGTTAAGAATGGCCGCCAACTGCTGTTGCCGCTGCTCGGAAGGCAGGGTTTCCACCTCCTCCACCCTGCGCACTCCCGGGACCAGCATCAACTGGTCAACCAACTGGCTATAAAGATCGGGTGCAAGACTTGCCAGTTTCAGGTGGATCAGCTCCGGCGAAACATCCATGGAAACGATGTTCAGCTGGAACCGGTAGATAATTCGTAGAACGTCCAGGGTGATACCTACCCTGTCTACCGCCTGGATTACCATTCTAAAGTGATCTGCCATAAGCAGTCGAGTAGACGCTCGACTTCCACCTCACTTTTCAATGATGTGTTGAATGCGAGAAGGCCGTCCACGCCCCTCACAGAACCCAACGTGCCCAGATTGAATTTCTTCAGCCTTGCTTCCAGCGCTTCATAGAAGGCTTTTGCCTCGTTCTCATATTGGAACATGCAGATAAAGTCGTCGGCATACCTGACGATGTGCGCCTCACCCTTGCACTGCTTCTTTACCACTTTGTCAAACCACATATCCAGCACATAGTGTAGATATACGTTTGCACAAACCGGCGAAATCAGCCCGCCCTGGGGTGTACCCTTGTCGCTCTCGTGGTACTTCATGTCCTCCATGATGCCCGCTTTCAGAAACCGCTTGATGTAACGCAGAAAGTTCTTGTCCGCTATATCGTGCTCCAGAAATCTCATCAGCCACTCATGGTCTGCATTGTCGAAGAACCCCTTGATGTCTGCATCGACAACGAAGTTTACCTTTTTTGTCCCTCCTGTGCTCCTTCCGTCGATGCTGAAAGGATGAGGAAACCAGCCGTCCCATAGAGAAATAGCCAAGTATGTCAAAAATTCATCACAGAAGTATTGGATTTTTTTAAGGAAGGAAAAGCAGTAAGCCTGGCCGAAATTGAGAAAGATCTTAAAGGAAGCAGCGATAAGTTTTTACGGGAAGTCATCAAGGCCTACCTTGAAGAAACAGACCTGTATATATATATTTAGTGCTGTTTGCGACATTGATGATGACTATTGGCGGGAGTGTCGGGATGCCCGCAAGGGGCTGATGGTTAAAGGTTTTTCATGTAGCGTTTTAATTCCTCATAGAAATTTTCGCGGGTGCCAGCTAAGACAACAACAACTGTTAAATCGCCTTCCTCAATGATTGTATAGGCCAGCTCATAGTTCGTTTTTTTGTAATAAATATCATAACAAAAAATACCGGAAAGATCGCCCGTTTTAGGTTCGCCTATATAAGGGTCCTTGAGGATTTCATCGACGGCTTTTTGGAAAGCTGCTTTAAGCGGTTTTTCTTTGAGCTTTTTTTTTAAATAACGGGCGGCAGGAGGCAGAATAATCAGCTTATGCATTTATTCGTTCTCCGTACCGAAAACATCTTCGTATGTGGAAAATTGAGTTTTACCGGCGGCAGCGAGGCGGGCTTCGTTAAGCAGTTTCCGAACGGCAGGACGAACTTTGCGCCGGGTTTCCTTGAACTTTTCCAGGAGCTCCTGCCCGGATAAGCCTTGAGATATTAAGTCAGCAAGGATTTCCTCGTCAAATTCGCCGGAGTATTCGCGGACAGGCCGGATAACAAGGGCGTTGTTTTGCAAATAGCACTCGACTTCCTTTTCGATGCCTAGGCTGTTAAAAAATTCTATCGGAATGGTTATCTGGCGTTTCTGCGATACGGAAATACGTTTTTTCAACATAGAATTACCTCCAAGTTGAGCTGTTTGTAACATAGTTATTCATCCTTTCTTAGTATATGCTGAGCAATGAAACAATATACAAATATTCTTTGATTTAATTATAACAAAGAAACAAGGATAAACTCAAGGCGAGCAGAGGGTAAACTTGCGGATGAATATATAGGGTAGGGGGGTATAAATCTCTATGCCTTGCGGCACAAGAGCGGGCGGGCGGCGCTATGCATAAAAGCTGCGCGGTTGACATCCATAACAGACAATTACTATAATTGCTCCAGGTAAAAGCAAATTCCTATTAAAGACTGGTAGCGATTTCGGAGATAGAGGCATTTCCCACCTAATTGATATTTCATATTCACACTTTTATTGGTCTTCCCTCTCTCCCAAGTGACATGAGGCAACTTTCTCAGTCCAGTGTTGACCAAGCACTGCGCGCCGGGCGTACGGTAGCCAGCCGCTTGGGCGGGCTTGCTTCGCTCCGGCTAAGAAACGCGCAGGGAGATCTGCAGGAAATCGGCTCCCAGTTTATTATGCCGGCAGGTAGTACGGTGAGCGGTGATATAGTACTACGTGCCGCCCGTGCTGGTTCATACCGTGTTAGGTTAGTTGAGGACAATTTCCGTCGCACAGTTCATGATTGAACGCGGTCTATGAGTGCCGGCAATACAATAACGATTCCCGTCAGCTTCACTTTCCCAGGCGGGCAAAGGTTTTACCATGTCATAGTTGAGCATTCTTCTCTTAGCGCCAATGACACTATCTACACCAGCCCGATTTTCATCAGGCAGTAGTCTTTTTAATCAGGAGTGTTCTGATTCCAGAAAGACAGGGAGGGAAGAGCGTTGAAACTGGAAATACTAAAGAAAGCCAAGGGAAGCATCGCTAAAAAAGAGAACATCGCCCTTCTCTCCATGCTGCTTTCTTTGTTGGTCTTACTTTGGTTAGCACGCATCTTGGCCATTGAATATTGGGGTTTTGGGGTCTCCCTTGCTGTTGTGGTGAGTTTATGGCCCCTGTATTTTCTGTTTGTTGTTTCCGCAGCATTGGCCTTAGCCTTGAAAAAGGTCATCGGTTTGCTTATTGCCGTGCCGTATTTTGCTTTGCTTGGTGATGGTTTTGCCGGATTTATGTTCTACTCTATCACCAAATTTAAACCGCCCGGATTTCCTGTCGAGTTTATTTTTCTTTTTGCCGCCCCTATACTGACTGGTTTCTTTATTGTCCTGCTCTGGAACAAAGACGAGAGTCAAAAAATCAAAATTTATCGGGTTGCTTTGCTAATCCAGATTGCAGTGGCGGCGGGAACTGTTTATTATTACAGCTATCATTACGGAGTGCGGCATCTTGGCGATCCGGTCAGCGTCCGCAGTGTCAGGCTTGGCGGCTACGGGCTTAGCCGTCCCCTTGTGGAAGGAGATGTAGCCTATATTGTCAATGGAGACGGTCGGCTATTTCAGGTTGACCTGGCTACTGCCCGCAAGAGAACTCTCGCTCGCATTCCCCTGCCAAAACCTGATGAGGCCGGGCTCCCCGGGCTTGTCCTGCCCCCCAGAGAAAAAGGACGGGCAGGGCCTTATTTGCGGGAGGGCGTTCTTGCCCGGCATGAGTCTGGTGAAATCTCTTACCGATATATGTATTCTCCGGCTAAACCGGTCAGATTCGACTCAGGGTATGGTTACAATAATGCGGGCTTATGGACGATGGATGTGAGGATTGACAAGGAGTCGGGCAGTGTTTCCTGGCAATTGAGGGAATATGAAGGCCCGGCTGGTGCCGCCCCTTATGGCCTTCCGGTGGAGTACGGGGGGATTGCGCTAGATCCTGATGATTACACCTACCGTCCTTTTACCATCCTCATAGAGGGAGAGGGGATAAAAACCGCCATTGACCCTGTCGGCCGGGTAGGGTGGACACATGGAGACCAGGGGTGGATACTTGTGGGGACAGATAAAGGCGTAGTTTACATCATTGCGACTGATGTCCGTTAGAATTATCGCAAAAGATGTCTTTATGTTCTAACATAATCCGCCCAGACAGGGGTGAGCAAAAGTGATTATCGTCCACCGCTTTCATATTGAACCAACTAAAGAACAGGAGCAAAGAAAAGAGCGCCGTGGATAGACCATGGAAACGAAATTAGGCGAAGGTTGCGCATGTGCATTTGGAAACAGTGGCGTAAAATCAGGGCCAGACATGACAACCTAGTTAAGCTGGGGCTTGATAAACATAAAGCACGGGAATTCGCCAACACAAGAAAGGGCTACTGGAGAGTCTCCAATAGCCCTATTTTGTCTCGTACCCTAACCAATGAATATTTATCCGGACTGGGAATCGTAAGTCTAACAAAGCGATACTCAATAGCACGTTCATTCTGACGAACCGCCGTATGCCAGACCGGCTTGTACGGTGGTGTGGGAGTTGCGCCTTGCAAAGTTCAAGAAGCACATGCGGCTTGAAATAGCCGCCTTGACAAAGCCTAGCCAGCAGTCAAGTACCGAGTCTTGCGTGGTGCATGGTAACATTCATCGCGAAGCGTAGAC
>JBFLXH010000059.1:0-13866 GCA_040757295.1 Bacillota bacterium
GTGATAGTGCTCAATCAAACAGCAAAGAAAATGAGCGCAAAAAAAAACCAACTCTTTGAAAAAACAGTAGCTTTGTATCCAGTGACTATGGATCTTGCGAGTTTTTTGAGCGATTGCTATAAAGTGTTTGATAGCGGCAGCATAGTTGAATTGGACTCTTTTATTATTAAATACAAAGGCTGTGGTATTGATCCGCTGGTACAATATGCAAATGGGCTACTTGATGATTATGAAGCTGTGAAAAACAGCTTGATATATAAAAACATTAGCAATGGGCCATTAGAAGGCGCAAATAGCAGAATTAAAATGAAGCATCGTAGGGGAGGCGGACGAGCTGGCATTGAGCTGATAAACGCCTATAATGTTCTAAAAACAAGCGAACTTACCGGATAAACATCACCGTGTTTGAGAATGAGCCCAATAAAAAGATAATTTTTAAGGTTTAAGTTTCCACCACTGGTAAAAACCATGATCATAGACAGCAAAGCGATTAGACCAGTAATCAAGTTAAGTACGGTTGAACGCTCAAGCCGTTCTGCCAGGACTTTTGGCTGAAGCTTTTCATTATGTGGAATTTCAAGTCCCTCCGCACCAAGCTGCTCTTCAGTAAGGGTTTGTCCCTCCTTCGGGTGCAGCAAGTAACAGGTCAAAGGTATGGCAATTAACAGCACAAGTGAAGTAATAATGTTGGCCGGCGACAGCACTGTGTGACCGATCGGAAGCAACCCAAAAGTTTGGTCCAAGAAATGACCTTTTTCAGCCAAATAGAGTGGTATGACTCCGGAAAGCCCTGTTTCCCAAACTACCAGCCCCGCGCAACCGCTGGTGATAAGTAAGGGGTAGCTTACCATTTTTCCTTTAAGGTTAAGCTTTTTGGCGGTTTCACGGGCAAGTAGAACACCGCAAACAGTTCCCAAACCCCAGTTGAACCAGCTGAATATAATGGAAAATACTGATAGATATATTGCTGCCTGGGCGGAAGATTGCGGCGCTTCAGCCAGGGGCCTGATCATCCTCTTAAAAAGCGGCGTAACCGCCAAGGCGTACCCGGTCAGGAAGAGCAGGATAATCTCCATGCAAAAAGGATACAGGCCGATAAACCCTTTACCCCATGCTTTTATGTTTTCCGCAAAAGGCTTACCCGTTATAAAAACGCTTAAAATTAACACTACCGCTGTCAATAGAAAAATCAAAGTTCCCGGGTTGGGGAAAACTAGCCCCAGTTTTTCCTGCCATCCTGCGGCACTATTATTTTTACCTGTCTCAATATTACTGTTAACTTTTAAATTTAAGTTACTACCAGTCATTAGTGTCTTCCCCCCTAACGTCAGTTTATAATTAAACGACCCATTTTTTACTGCCCTTTACCAGGGCAAAAACAGGATGCCTGCCGACATGATGATAAATACGAAGATAAAAACGACTGTCGCATAGCCCATAATATCTCGTATGCCCAATCCGGCAAAGCCAAGAAGCGGCAAGGCCCAGAACGGCTGTATCAAGTTTGTCCAGCCGTCACCGCAAGCAAAAGCAGTAACAGCCTGAGCGGGGGAGACTCCCAAGTCTAAAGCCGACCGCATAATAATCTCGCCCTGCACGGTCCACTGTCCTCCGCCGGAAGGAATAAACATGTTAACCAAACCGGCAGCCATATATGTAAACCAGGAAAATGTAAAAGGTGTAGAAAAACTTGTAAACCAGTTAGCTATGATGGCAACCAGGCCGGAACTTACCATAATCCCCATAATCCCGCCGTAAAACTGAAACTGCAGGAAAATCGGCGCGGCCACCCGGGTGCCTTCTTTCATGCAATTATAAAAACTTGAAGGCCTGTAATGCAGGATTATGCTCAATACCAACATAATGACTATAAAAATATTCAAGTCAAAGGCACCGTTCCACTTTGCAAACCAATAATAGAGGAATATCAAGCCGACAGCCCCAGCAAACATAGAAATCAAGATGGAGTTGTTCAAGACTTCCCCCAGGGTTTTCAGGCCGTTGTGCTGAATGCTTCCTTCGGCCTCCGCCTCTTTTTCCATCATCTTGATAAGGGAAGCCGGAGGCTCTTTAAAATCCTTTTCCTCTGGAATCATAAAGTAAGTGATAATTGGAATAACTATAAGAAGGGCCAATGACATGATCAGGGTCGAGGGCGCGTAAATGGTCTGGGAAACGGGTATTATACCCACCAGACCTTCAAGGAAGTGGCCTTTTGTGGCCAACAACAACTGGCTGGCCCCGGATATACCCAAGTGCCAGGTACCGGAACCGATATAAGAAGATGCTACTAAAAGAGGGTAGTGCATTTTTACGCCTTTTTTGGCCATTTGCCGTGTAATTTCCCTGCAGAGGAGACCGGTAGCAACAGCACCTACTCCCCAGTGGAAGTACCATAGCAGGAAAGAACCTGCCGTAGCAAACAACACAGCTTGTCCGAAATTTTTCGGCAAACACGCGATTTTTGACAAACCCTTCCGAAAGACAGGTGCGGAAGAAAGGGCGTAGCCAGTCATCAAAGCCATTGATGACTGCATTGAAAAAGTTAGCATCCTCCAAAAACCATCACCCCAAAACTTAAATACCTCCAAAGGAGTTTTGCCACCTAAAAAGATACCTCCAAGCATAGCTACAAATGTCAGTAGTATACAAAAAATAAAAGCATCGGGCAGATATCTTTGAACGACCAGGGAGAAAAAATTACCCATATTCCGAATCACTGCAGTCATTAATCCTCTCTCCTTTCTTTCTAACACTGCTTTCTAATGTGGATTATTATGAAGTATAACTTTTGGGGCAACACCTCCTTTATGTTTGGCCGGCGCTAGGAACAAAAGCTTAAGCTAAAAAGAAAGGCTTTGTTATATCTAAGGCTTTGTTAAATCTTTCTTTTCAGCTCTTTGTTATAGAGTCGACCTTTCTGGCCGAACACTACATTTAACATTTCCATAGCGTATGTACTAGCATTAACAATCACAAGCTACGAGAAAATAAAAGATTTTTGCACTCAAAATCTAATATGAAGCCTATGAGTAATTATTCTCATAAAAAAGACTTTATTTTCAACTGATCCAAATGTAACATATAATGACGTACGTACCAGCTTTATTAACTATATTTTATGAGCCAGTTTTTAGTTTGTCAACTAGTTCACAAATCCGGTGTCAATAATCTGTGAAAATGTCACCTAAAATCCCCCAAAAAGCAGTTAATTATCTCGTGAAAATGTCACTTAGGGAATGGTTATTGGGGGCTCTGCCCCCAAGCCCCCGCCCTCGGCGGGAGCCAAGCGGCCAGGCTTTGCCTGGCCGTTAGCAATAGGGTTTATACCTACTAGGTGTAAAGGGCAAGGTCGCTTCGTTCCTCGGCTTCGCCGACCCTTGACACCTTAGCGAATAATCTGGCCACTATGCTGGATGGACTGCAATTTCTTAAACAGTGGGGTTACTTTACCCGTGCTTAGCACGGAAATATTGCCCAGTGCCTCTAGGTTAATCCCGTTAAATACCTTCTGTGCCCGTTTCATCGCTTTTTTAACTAGGCTTGTAACCTCTACTTTTGCCTTCAGGTGTTCAACTCCTACAACCCCTCCATTGGCTCTAAAAGCCCTCAGTTCTGCCATGTATTTTAAACCTTCTTTGCTCCATCCCATCGGGCGGCTGCTAAGCCTAGCTGAAAGAACATGACTTACATGGGCCTCGGCGCTGCTCCCTCCACATTGGTTTGTTTTCTGGATTTCTATGCCGTTCCAGTTATTTATCACATACTGCTGAAATTCTCTTATCCTTTTTTGCTCGCTATCACCTTTGGCCTCTTTAAGCATTTCCTTGGTTATCGCTTTAAAGCCTTCCTTATCAGCATTTTTTAATACCTGCCGCAATTCTTCCCGGCGCTTTGGCTGTGAACCTGTGCTGTTCATGATGGCTTTGTTAAGGTGATATTTATCAAGCACTGGCTTTGCCTTAGGGAGCATCTCGAGTCCTTTTTTGATCCAACTGGCTCCGTCTCCATGGAGATATATAGTTTCAATTTTGTCTACATCATAAGCTTCATATATCCATTCTGCCACTTCTAACCATAGTTCTTCGGGCGCTTTTCCGTATCTGCTGATATGGTGGGGGTTTATGCAGCGGCTCCTACCTTTGCATAGGCTTTTTGTCCCTTCATGGATAGTTACTATAGGCACTATGGTATTGCTTCCGTCCTGTAATGGGACATGGTCTTCGTCGGCATCCACGTGCAGTACTTTTACTTCTCTCTTTAAGGGTGACGATATCTTCAGTCCATGGGTTTTTCGGATCTTTTTCATTACTGTCTGGCGGCTAACATCTCCCCCGGTAACATAACTGCTGCTTTCGCAATAGGAAGCTTCTGCTGCGTGTCCCACTAAATCTGCTGCCACTGTCAGGGATACTCGCTGGTATGCTTCTAATCCTGCCACCAAGTCTACAGGGTGGAGATAGCTCTCTTTTTTTCTTGTCGAAGTAATAGGTTCGGGCATAGGTCAGTGGGCCAAACCTTGTATATACTGTCCGTTCCTCGTTCCTACGCTCCACTACAAGGCCTTTTTGCTTACGGCCGGCCTTATCTTCTACAATTTGCCGGTCTGTTTCTTCAAGGTAGGTCTTGATAACTTCCCGTAAAAATTTGTCACTGCTTCCTTTAAGGTCTTTCTCAATTTCTGCCAGGCTCACTGCCTTTCCTTCCTTAAAAAAATCCAATACTTCTGTAATGAATTGTTGACATACTTGGAGTATAATACTATTCAAAGAGACTTCCCCTTCCTTGGCCGAAGTGTTTGGTTTGGCGACTATCATTTTACCAAAAAGGGAGGTCTCTTTTCTATTTTTCTCCTACAATTACTTTACACCGGGTGTCCGGGGATGATGGCTTGGCCCGGTTGGTGGAGGAAATAGTGAACCAGATACTTGATGCCCAGGCCACCGAGCAACTCAGGGCCAAGCCGTACGAACGTACCGAGGAGCGGCAGGGATACCGCAACGGGCACCGGGATAAGTTGCTCAAGTCCCGCATAGGAGAGCTTACGCTTATGGTTCCCCGGCTCCGGCGCGGGCACTTCTCCACAGAGCTTTTCGAGCGGTACCAGCGGAGCGAGCAGGCGCTGTTGCTGGCCATGGTCGAGATAATCGTCAATGGCGTATCCACTCCTGATGGTGCGGGCGGTTGTTGAGGAACTCTGCGGCATGGAGTTCTCCAAGTCCATCGTCTCTGCCCTGTGCAAGGGGCTGGATGACGTCGTGAAGGAATAGAGACGCATTTCCAGGGGGCCACCTGGCAGCGGTGCCAGACCCATTTCATCCGGAATATCTTAGATGCCTGCCCTAAGGTATTACAGGGTAAGCTGCACGGGCGACTGCGGTTGATCTTCGACGCGCCGGATATGGAGACGGCCAGGCGTTTGCTGAACGAAACGATGGACGCCTTTGGCGCCCGGGCGCCCAGGGCTGTGGAGCGGCTTGAAGCCGGTTTTGAGGACGCAATGGCCGTGATGGCGCTGCCAGGGCGCTACCGGAAGCGGCTCCGCACCACCAATGGCGTCGAGCGGCTCAACCAGGAGATCCGCCGGCGGGAGCAGGTAATTCGTATCTTCCCCAACGAGGAGTCGTCTTTGCGCTTGATTGGCGCTGTGCTTGTGGAGATCGACGAGGCGTGGACCACAGGACATCGCTACTTTGACATGGCGGATTACTGGGAGTGGAAGTTTAACACGGAAAAACAGCGCAAGGAGGTGAATAATGCCGATACCCAGGTAAATGCAGCTTAAAACAGGGTGATCATATCTGCCAGAGGGAATTTACACACAAATTCGGACTTGACCTACTTACGATTCACCCACAACGAGCTTACATCGCCAAAGATATGCTCAATAATAAAGCCAACACCAAGACCGATAAGGATCCCCGCTCCGGTATTACCAAACAGCATGCCCACACCTATGCCGACAAGCAGGCCACCGACCACAGCCATCTCGAATCACCTCCTCTCCGGTGTCTTGATGCCAAAATGTTAGAATTAACTTCGAAGAAACATTGGGTATGTCAACTTTTTTTATTAACAATTACCCAGGTTATAGCTCCAGCAAGACCTACTATAACCGCTGATATATAAAAAGCCAGACTACTACTACAGCGTAGTTTTCGCAAAAGCTCTTTGGCAACCTAAATAGCGGCCTCACCTTAGCAACTGAAGCCTGCTCTTCCGGTGGGATTGATAGGCGCTGAAGTTATGTTTCATGATATATCTGATGTCCCTTAGGGCTTTTTTAACCGCCTTCTCATCACCGGACAAAGCGGCAATGATCAGTCTCTGGGCTTGGATACCGTCAGTGCAAACTACACATTTATCCAAACTGGACTTGGAATGTGTAACCATCACACACCCGTTTCATCCCCTCTTTGACCGCAGTTTGCAAGTGCTGAAAAGCAAAAAGGTAAATGGCGTTCGCTTGTATTCGGTACAATTAGGAGAAGACGTAATAGCGGTACAAGAAAGCTGGACCGACCGCAACCCGGCTTTTAGCCCCCAAGCATCCAACACTACTTTGTTTGTGC
The DNA here is from genome assembly GCA_040757295.1 of Bacillota bacterium. GTDB lineage: Bacteria > Bacillota > PH28-bin88 > PH28-bin88 > PH28-bin88 > JAGXSE01. The sequence continues at coordinate 6,573 of JBFLXH010000059.1, forward strand.
TCCCCTCAACCCTGGTCGAATTGGTTGATCTGTTAAAAGCAATCCAGCGTTCTTGAAAGCTGCCTGGCTTAGTGAATTTCATCTTCACTAAGCCTTGGCTTTTTTACGGGTTTGGCATGGATAACTCATTTTTTTGCAGAATACCTCTTGACAGATATATTGGAAGGAGGTACCAACTTATTAGCATGAGTACTACTAAGCCAAACCTCAAAGAGTTGTCCACCCCAGAATTGTACGCCAAGCGGGAGGCGTTGTTAGCCTCACTACCACCCTTTACACATTTGACGCGTGGTTCTCTCATTGAGCGTAAGGTCCGCTGTGGGAAGAAAACCTGCCACTGTGCCACTGGCGAGGGTCACTTGAGTTACTATCTGTCCAGCCTGGATAAAAGGGGGCGTACGCGCCTTGATTATGTGCCCTTTTCATGGGTATCCCTGGTACGGGAAAGGCTGGATACGCATCGCCTGACGCAAGAGATTGTTGCGGAACTAACGGAAATCAATCTGGAACTGATGCGCCGCCGTGAAAAGGACTGATCCCACTTTTATGTTTTACGGGGAGGGAAGATCATGTCCAGTTCCATTTTGGCTTCTTTGGTTGGCCCTGACAATGTACCAGAACTGGTGACGGTTTTTGCAGCTATCCTGGGTTCGTTTCTCAAAGACTATTACAAGAAGGAGGGAGAGGATGAGTTTAACCTACGAGAAGATCCAGCCTCAGCACTTGAGCCGGTTGGCGCTGGTGTACATCCGCCAGTCGACTCTGGCCCAGGTCCGGTTTCACTCGGAGAGCACGGAGCGTCAGTATGCATTGAGGGAGAAAGCGCTTCGCCTGGGGTGGTCAGCGGAACAGATCGAGGTAATCGACGAGGACCTGGGGTTATCCGGAGCACAGAAAACGAACAGGCATGGCTTTCAACGTCTGGTGACGCAGGTTTCTTTGGGACAGGTAGGGGCGATCTTCGGCCTGGAGGTATCCCGCCTGGCCCGGTCTTCCGCGGATTGGCTAAGGTTACTGGAACTCTGCGCTCTATTCGAGACGGTGATTGTGGACGAGGATGGCATCTACGATCTCGGAGATTTCAACAACAGGTTGGTCCTGGGTCTCAAGGGAACGATGAGCGAAGCAGAGCTGCACTTTTTGCGTGGCCGCCTCCTTGGTGGCAAGAAAAACAAGGCGCGCAAGGGGGAACTTCGGTTCCCGCTCCCGGTCGGTTTCTGTTATGACGAATTAGGACACACGGTAATCGATCCTGATGAGGAAGTACAAGCCGCTGTACGCCTTGCGGCGGCTTTGTCATTAGACTCCAGAGGTTCGGTTTCCCTTCCTTTTGCTAATCAAGCTACAGGGCTTTTGGTTATTACCCTGGCAGGTCTATCTCCTGCTGAACATACCAGCCTTGGCTGGACATACAACCGTCCCTGCTTGCTCATAGCCCCCTTGGGTTCCCCATTTATCTAAATTAATCCCCTGCCGAAGGTCCGCCGGCAGCAGCCCTCCCGGCATGCATCACCCGGTACAAGGCCACTACCAGGCCAAAGTTAGCCAACCCAAGGAAAAAGGTATACAGGAGATTCCAGCCGGTAAAAGTCACCAGGCCAAAAAGGAGCAGAGCCCAGTCAACCAGGAGCGCCAGCCCGGCAAAGGCAGTGACATACAAGACCCGCTCCCCGGCTCCCTCTGGCAAGTACTGGGCAAAAAGGATAACCAGGGCGGTATATACTACCGGTAAAAACAGGGGAATTCCTCCCACGGAGGGAAAAGCAGGGGTGAAGCGCCAGAGGCCAAACCAGGCAGAACCGGCTAACTGCACCCCAAAACTCAAGGCCAGCCCCCCGGCCAAGGCCAGAGAAAAAAACTTCCTGATATTGTTCCGGGAAACGAAATAATATGCTGCCAGCCAGGCCAGAGCAGCCATAGCCGGCCAAAGAGTCCATCTCATTAGTCTCAACTCCTTAAAAACATAAATCGGTCTAGGACATGGGGGCGGTTCTTTCTGTCCCTGGTGCTCTAAAGGCACAAGGTTTTATAATGAGCAAGGCCACTAATTATTCATTGATTTACCGTGGCCTGAAAGCGAATTTCATACTCGGCTTCATTATGATAATGCAATTTTACCCCTTGCCGAGTATAAAATAGTCTGCGCCCCCTTGCGCTTTTTATCAACAACCAAGGCAAGCCAGAACCGTCCCCGCTTGCTTGCTCGCTCCTCTACTGGGCTACGCCGCTGCGGCGGATGTAGGCGCTGACATTGATGTCCACCGGTACATGGGGGAAGAGTTCTTCCTCCCAATCGCCCTTTACTTCCCTCCACCAGCCCGGGAAACGCTTTTCCACTTGCCGGCCGAAACCCACTACATCCGCCCGGTACTCTCTCTGCAGCTTGACCAGGGTAGCTTCCATCCAGGTCTTCACCTGGTTAGCCACCTCTCCTTCGATCTCCTGCAGGTAGCCAATGTCCAGCGCCCGCCGCCGCTGATGGTCTTCCCCCAGATCTCCTTCCACCCAAACCTTGATGGCAAATCGCAGTTCCTCGTTCACCACCCGGGGCCGGCAGTGGATGCGCACTCCGGCAATCCGGAAGGCCTGGCCTTCCTGCCCCAGGGTTATCGCCACCATTCCCCCTCGCACTTCCCCCGACAGGAAGTGGAGGCCGATGGTCTCAAACTCGTCCAGCCAGCCCACCAGCCTGTTCTCCTTGATAACCCCAGCGCCGGCCAGTTTGGCTTCCTTGTCTGATCCCTCAATCCGAGCCAGGACAACGGAATGCCCTGTTTTCAGCGCTGGGCCAACATCCCCCAGGTTAGAACTGGGAGGGAAGCGGGAAGTGCGGTGCTCGTTCTCCGCCAGTCGGCTTAAATAAATTGAGGTAATGGGTTCCTGGACTGGGTTAAGCGCAATAATATCTTTTGCTTCTCCAGGTGTTACGAACAGGCGCACCTTCCAGCGGATGCGGGGGTCCCGCAGGAAAAAGTCCAGGGGTTCCTGCAGGTCCCGGCGGGCTAAATCTTCCCCCACCACAATTACCAGAAGGTCATCCAGGTAAGGCTCCCGGTAAACCCTGGTAGCAATTTCCCGGATTCCGGCAAAAATCGATGGGTTAAGAGTAGTGATGTTATAAACCGGCTGCCCCTGCCCTCCATCGTCTTCCCCACCACCAAAACCGGCCTGTCCAGGTAGAACCTTCTGCAAGGTGATGGCATAGACCGGCTCCGCCCCCGGCCGCTCCTCGGCCAGATCCAGCCCCACCCCCAGGACAAAGCCCCTTTCCTCGATCTCCCAGCGGTCCCAACAGCCGACTGCGGCAAACAGGGCCAGGACAGAGAGGCAGAACCAAAGCCATGGCCTACCGTTTTTGCGGCTGCTGCCCCTTTTGTTATCCATTCCCACCACCTCCCTTCCGCAATTTTGCCACTAAGGCTAAAAGAATAATCACAGGGATAAAGGCCAATGCAGCATAGCCCATGATATTCCCCAAAAGGATGGTTTCCCCATAGTTGCGGGGGAGCATAGCCACCTGGTAAACAACGGGGAGAAACAGGTAAACCAGCCCCCTGTGTTCCTTTAACCCCAGCATCTGCGAAAGGCTGAGGGTGCCGAAATATAAACTGGGGGTCATGGTGGTAAAGGCCGTCAGGACCCACAGGGCCATCAAAGGGGCTTCCAGCTTTTCCAGGAAAGCACCTGGTACCTCTATCCGCCGAGCCAGGTCTGCCACCGGATAGGTGGACCAGTACAGGGAAGCCTCTCCAAGTGAACTCAAAGTAACAATAAAGATGACCAAGTATGTCAGGATAGTACCAGCAAGCCCCAGGCTGCTGGCCTTCAAGGCCTTTTCCGGCTGCTGCATGAAGGCCACCAGGAAGGCGGTCAGTATAAACCCCGTATAGACAAAAAAACTATTGGCTGCCCCCTGTATTACCGGGTATAACCCTATGGTCATCACCGGCAATACCTCTCCATAATCGATCTCCATCTGGGCCAGGGCCAGAATCAGGAGGATTGGTGCCAGGACCAGGGGAAACATCACCTCGCTCATGCGGGCCAGGGGATTTAGCCCGTGTCCGGCCAGGTAGGCCCCGGTCAGGAAAAAGGTAATCAGGATGACTTCCAGTGGTGTATTTTCCAGAAGATACAGCTTGATTACATCCCCGAAAATCCGGGAAACACTCGCTGCCATCAAGATAAAGTGTAACACCAGCAGAATGTTGGCCGCCTGGCCCAAAGGTCGGCCCAGAATCGCCTGGCTGTATTCGATGATGGTCTGGCCGGGGTAGCGGCGACACAGCCACACCAAAAGAGCGTTTACCGACAAGAGCAGCATCCCCCCCAGGAGGAGGTTGACCCAACCGTCCCGCCCCGCTGTTTCCGCCAGGCGGCGGGGCATGGCAAGGTAGCCCACCCCTACAAGTGAGGTATATAACAAGAGGGCCACCTGGATCGTTGTAATCCTGTCCTTCAACATAATCTTACCAACCCTCCTGCTTGTCGCTGTCTTCCCGCTTAGGCTGGCGGGTTTTGGTCAACAGGGGGCGGGTGGCCATGGCCCGGACGGGGGCCCGGATTAAGATATCCTTCCAGTCCCTAAACCGGTAGGGGGCCAGGGGAGAGAGGTAAGTCACCCCAAAGCTCTTTAGAGAAACCATATGGATGTTGATGATAATGAAACCCAACATCAACCCATACAGCCCCAAGGAAGCAGTCAGGATCATTAAAGGAAAGCGCACCAGCCTAAAGCCGATGGCCATGTTGTAGGCAGGAATGCTGAACCCAGCCAGAGCCGTCAAGGCCACCACGATGACCATCCCCGGGCTGGCCAGGTTAGCCCTGACGGCTGCATCCCCCACGATGAGGCCGCCGACAATGCCTACGGTCTGGCCGATGGGGCCGGGTAAGCGGGCGCCGGCTTCCCGGAACAGTTCAAAGGCCACTTCCATGATAAGGGCCTCCACCACCGCCGGGAAGGGAATGCCCTCCCTTGTTGCGGCAATGGCCATGGCAAGGTTGGTGGGCAATAACCCCGGGTGAAAGGAAACTATAGCCACGTACAGGGCCGGGGTGAAGGTTGCCACATAAGAGGCAAAGATCCGCAATATCCTGATTACGGAAGCGATCAGCCATCGCTCATAGTAATCCTCCCCGGCCTGGAAAAACTGGAGAAAAGTAGCTGGTACCAATAGGGCAAAAGGGGTGCCGTCCACCAAAATGGCCACCCGCCCCTCCAGGACAGCCGCGATAACCTTGTCGGGTCGCTCGGTGTTTTGAACCTGGGGAAAAGGGGATAACCAACTATCCTCGATCAGCTGTTCAATGTTGCCGCTGTCCAGGATGAGATCATTGTCAATGCCGGCCAGGCGCTGCTGCACCTCTGACAATAGGTCCGGGTCCACCAGGTCCTGCACGTAGGCAATGACACAGTCGGTATGAGTGCGCCGTCCAAGGCGCATACTGATCATCTTAAAGTTGGGATCCCGCAAGCGCCGGCGCAGCAAAGAAGTATTAACCCTGAGGCCCTCCACAAAACCCTCCCGAGGTCCGCGGATCAGGTTTTCGGTACCAGGCTCGGTAACCCCCCGGAGGGGATAGCCACGGACTGAAAGAACAAGGCCCTGGGTATACCCGTCTAATAGAAATACGGCGTCAGCTGAATAAAAGGCCAGGACAGCCTGGTCCACAGTGCTGAATTCCCTAGCCCCGGCAATGGGCAGGAGCTTGTCTTTAATGGCCTTAAAAGCGTCTTCTCCTTCCAGGCAAAGCCCCAGTGGCCTTCTTTTCTCACCGCATTCAGGCGCCTCTTCCTCCTCCATCACCCGCATGGGGGCGCTACCGGTCATCAGGCTCCGTAGAACATGGGTATGAATCAACTCATTGTTGACCAGGCCGTCGATATAGATCACCGCTGCCCGGATTTTATAAAGGGCAACCTCAAATTCCCTGATAATTAGGTCGCTGTTTTCTCCTGTGCGATCCCGGATTGCCGCCAGGTTGTCAGCCAGGGAGGGCGCTAGAGGCTGCCATTTTTCCAAAGAGGTGCCTTCGCCGGTGCCGCCTCCAGGAAAAATGTCATTGGATTTGTCGTTGGATTTAGCCTTGGGCTCGGCTTTGGGCCCACCCACCTGGTCCGTCATGCCTGAAACTGTTTTTTTATTCTGTTTCTTCTTTTGCCCGGGTGGGAGAGGTTTTCGATGCGGTTTTCTGGGTGTACGGAACATGGTTACCTCCACCAGGTTCTATTAAACACTGATGTTATTTATTTCTCCGAACAGGCCGTTTCATGCAGGCAGAAAAAAACCACCCACTGGCAGTTAGAGACACAAGTTAATTTATGGGGCTGTCTTGGTGTTACCTCCGTTAACGGACGGCGCCCCTATACTTGTACGAGCTTACTCTCCCTCGGCAGGGGCCGTTTCTTCTTTAACCGGTTCTTCTGCCTCCTCTTCCTCCGCTACCCTGGGAGCCACAACTGCTAATATCATGGCTTCCGGGTCGCTGACCACTTCCACCCCGGCGGGGGAAGCCAAGTCAGCAACGGTAAACTTGTCCCCAATCTCCAAACCGCTGATGTCTACTTCCAGGGCTTCCGGCAGATCGGCAGGAAGACACTCCACTTCCACTTCCCGCAGGGTCTGCTGCAGGACTCCTCCTGCCCCTACTCCTGGGGAATCGCCCGCCAGCACGAGGGGTACCGTGGTCACCAGCTTCCGACCCATGGAAACCTGATAGAAGTCCACATGTACCGGGACCCGCCGCAGGGGATCCCTCTGCACTTCTCGCACCAGGACGGGAACCTCCTGTTTGTTCCCTCCATTATTTACCGCTATTTGAATAAGCCCGCCCGCGGCTACCACCTGGTCCAGTTCTTTTTGAGGAATGGCCACCTGCAGGCTGCCAATTTCCGGACCGTAAATAATTGCAGGCACCAAGCCAATAGCCCGTAAGCGGTTTCTCTCCCCCTTGGTGGAACTTTGCCTAACTTCAGCCTGTAATTTCGCTCCTTGCATCTTGATTGCCCCTTTCCCCTACGACAACTCGCATTTTTTAACGACCATAATTTCCAATGGGTTATAAAAAGTATAACCGAAAATTGGCATCTTAACTCTCAGCCCAGCATATTTATTTATCACAGATGGCTATCCGCTCTAACCCTTTGCTTCTCCAAGCAGCGGAAAATGCTCGGCAAAGGAAAAATATTAAAATCAATGAAGCCGAGCATGAAATTCGCTTTCAGGCCACGTTAAATTAATGTATAATTTGTGGCCTGGCTCATTAAATGCCCGGCAAGGAATAAAATTTG
>JBFLXH010000060.1:0-13512 GCA_040757295.1 Bacillota bacterium
TGGCCTGAAAGCGAATTTCATGCTCGGCTTCATTGATTTTAATATTTTTCCTTTGCCGAGCATTTCCCGCCGCTTTAAGAAGCAAAGGGTTAGAGCGGGTAGCTATCTATGATAAAAATTCACCTGATCAACATGAGCGGAACGAAGCCTGCAAAGAAAATTCCCGTAACCGAATTTGACATAGATGAAACTACCAATGTGATTAATAAATGCCCGGGAGGTCACATTCCCACCCATGCCGGAGTGAGCGTGGACAAACGGTAGCTCACTTTCCTCATGAAGCCTCTGCCAACTGTGAGTTTGGTGAACAATGCTACAGTAAAAAGCAAACCAAGGACTGCGTCGTCCGCATCAGCCTCAAGGCAGTGAATACCAGCCGGGAACGCGAAAAAATGAAATCAAATGAAATAGGCGCTTGTTCCCATACAGCTGTACTAGTTTCAATTAACTGATTAAAAATGGTGTTGATTGCCGCCAAATCTTCCATGTTAGCTTGCCGAATCATCAGTAATTTAGCCTCCTCCTATCTCAATAATTTGCATAATTTGCCTCTAGCTTTATAAATCTCCTGCTCTCTTGGATTTTCATTTTTTGTGAAAATGTCCAAGAGAGCAGGCTAAAGCTTCTTCGTCATTTTCATCGTCAATAGCAGTCGCAGTTGTTGTCGATAATGTGGGCAGCACGTAGCGGTGTCCAAGGGAGTGTGGAGTTGTGGGTAACCCCGAAGGGGTTATCCATCAAATCCACACGACCGGCATTATCCACAACTGGACCTCCTGCTTTAAATCTTTTAAGTCTTGGGCAGTACCCTCACCACTTTTCGCCCGCGGCTTACCCTATCATGTCTCGCGGGGTCATACGCTTCCTGTACGCCCTTACATTCCTTCGTTCGGCCTCGTATAGAATTAAATTGTAGCCCCAAAAGCTCTTTGAAACCTTGATACAGTTAGGTTCTAGGCGTCAAGGGATACAGTAAAATTTCTGGTTCCCAACCCTGGATTTATTGGTGTAGGGGAGGCATCTTCTTCATCCGCCCCCTCACCGCCGAGCCTGTGGGTATGTGGGCAACGCGTATGCGTTGTCCAAGCGGTTGTGGACCCTGTGAGCAACCCCCTCGCGAGAGAGAGTGATCCATGGTGTCCCTAAGTACCGGGCAAGTTAACGATACTCTGCCACCCCTGTTGCCTACAAGTCCACAGCCGCTGCATAACCACAGGCTGGCTTTCAGCTTTACAGTCTTTACAAGGTTACGGGTTTCCTGCATGATAGTCCTTGGACATAGGGGAAGCACGACTCCTCCTTGTTGCACTTCGATGACTTCTTTTGAAGATTGCGCCCCCTCGCCTGGCCGGTACTTCTAACGCGCAGTTTGTTTCTTTGAATTCTAATTGGTGCGAGGGTGTTGATCTGGCCAGGTTGCAGGGTCCCTTATGACCTGTAAGTACAAATTTTTATTAAGGTGGTGATGGACTTGTCAAAACGCTTGTTTGCCGGCATTGATGTGACCTGAAGGAAAACCAGTTGTTCTGCATGGACGGTGACGGCCATCCGGTGGGCAAGACCCAACGCTATAACTTGTCACAATTTTTTTCGTGAAACTACTTGACTTTAACCGCAGTCTTGACTGTTATTTGTTTTTTTTCTTCAAAAATGCCTCAAAACCTTCCTTTGGAAAAAATGACAGCCAAAACCACAAACTGAAATGCTCATTGCCGATTTGAAAAACTAAACAGAGGGGAAATAGCGAAAAAGTTTTCAAATGGCCGATACCCGTGATGTTTTCTTAAAACAGGCACGTCAATCAGTATTTGTTATGCGACCAGGGGCTAGTGGCTTCCGGTGCTGAATTTAGTCCTTTAAGAAAAAACCGAACCGGAGCAATACGATGACCGGCTTTTTTAATAAGCAAAAACCCTCCTAGTTAAAAAAACACAGTAACCATTAAGCCGGAAAACCATATTATAAATTAGGCAGTAGCCAGAAAAATCATTAAAAAGGAGGCTCTTTCAATGAGCGGTTTTGTTCCCGGTCCTGGGTACCCAGGAATCAGCAGGATTTTGTTAATTTTCTTGCTCATCCTGTTCCTGTTCGATTTCAAATAAGTCCTGCAAAATCTATTTGGAGACCGATAGCTTAATACCTAAACCACCAAGTCCCCGCCTAATCTCATAGGCAAAGCCCCTGGGAAACCCGGGGCTTTTCTCATAACCCATAGGAAATGATACTCGTTTGAAAAATATGGTTAAGTCATAATTTTCGCAATATGGTTCAAACAAATCAACCACATTAAGTCTTCCAAAGAAGATTTGTTTTAAGACACAAGATTTGTTCCGTTTGCCCTCAATATTTTATCACAGATGGCTACCCGCTCTAACCCTTTGCTTCTCCAAGCGGCGGGAAATGCTCGGCAAAGGAAAAATATTAAAATCAATGAAGCCGAGCATGAAATTCGCTTTCAGGCCACGTTAAATTAATGTATAACTTGTGGCCTGGCTCATTTTAAGAGCGGCTACGCCTCTGTATTAACTGGCTCTAAGCTTAAGCGGGGGAAATAATCCCCCGCTGAAGCTTAGACCCAGTTGAACTTACAGAAGAAAGGCGGTAACTTAAAACAGAGGTGCATTGGATATCAGGTCCACGTCAAAGTCGAAAGAAATGAAGGATCTTTGAAACCTTCGTGAGTACCAGGAATAATTTTATAGCCTTGCAGGTAGAGGCAAGAAAGAGTGATATAGCGTTCCGAAGGATAATTGATCCTCCGAAAGAAAAAATAAAGGGAACAGCGAACAGACCGTGCTGATAGTAACAGTTCGGTTTTGTTGGGGAAGACGTAAAATAGAAGGAGTGTGATTTTCCTTAAACTCCGATCAGCTCCAAAGCCCGGTTCTGGTCCCGGCTGATATAACGGAGACCTTTAGCAATGTTATTGAAGCTATTGAAGCGAAGCAGGCTGATGGTCAGGTTGCGTAGAGTAGCCATTACACGAGGTCCCGCGTTGGTACGAACCTGGGAGCGATCTTCATCGAATGTAAAATCCCGCACGTAGTGTAATGAGTTTTCAATGCTCCAGTGGCCGCGCACCAATTCCGAAAGCTGTTCCGGGTTGGCCGTTTGAGGTGAGAGGCTTGTTACACCAAAGACGACCTCGCGCTCGATTTCTCCAGTTTTGATTTTGATACGGGTTCGTTCGATGCGTAGAACTTGAGCAAGGTAGGGGAATGTGGAAAAACTGTTCAGGGCGTTGCTAACCTGAATAGAGCAGGTTTCAATGCGCCCATGTCCCTTGTCTGTCCGGCTGTACTTAGGGGGAAAAATCTTCATCGTCCAGGGCCTGAATGTCTTGTAACAAACCAGGTTGGTTACCTTTGACGATGAGCACATAGTCGGCGTGCTTGTCCTCTTTTAGGTATTGGGTGGTTGCCACTTGAGTATGCATTACATCCATCGTAACCACTTTTCCCTGGATGTCTAGCGGTTCCAGCAAAGGCTTTAGCGCGGTAATCTCATTACTTTTACTGTCAATCTGGTTTTGGGCGATAACTGAACCCTCTTTATGTAAGAATGCCGCCATCAGGTGAACGGCCTTTCCATCCGGTGTATGTGCACCCCTTAGGGTTTTACCATCAATGGCAATGGCCTCCCCATCTCGTTGGTTGGACAGCCAGGCACCCACTATCCGGTCCAGTTCATCGGGATCTACGGACTGCAAGGTTCTGCGCAGAGTAGGCTCGCTGGGCGGGTGTATTTACCTGAACGCTCACTTAGCCGGCACCCCAATCGTTTCAGCAGGCTTTGAGAAAGGTCACCGGCCCACTCGCCGATAGCCGCAAAATTTCTCGCCCCGGACAGCACGGCACAGACCGCCACGGCTAGAATCGATATTTGTGTGTGTCGAATACCCCGCCGCTTCCGCGGGTCAGTCATTTGTGTCAGATATTCCAATAAACCACCTGTTCCTTCAATGCCTACGCAATTAAGGTCGAGAATTTCTGGTCGACCCATGAGTACAGGTGGGCAAAAAGGTACGATCTGCCCTATGTGGTGGATAATGCTTGGGGCTTGCCCTTTGTAGGCTTTGACCCCATCAAAACCGGAGCTGACATTGTGATTTACAGTATGGATAAAGCCAGCGGGGCAGCCACCAGCGGCCTCATTATCGGCAAAGAGGAATATATGGTTCCCATCCGGCGGGCCTTGGGGATGCATGGGGACAGGTGGGGGACTACCGCCTCCTACGGCAAGGCAGCCTATGTAACCTTTGACCCGGGCAAGGAAGCCCAGCTGACCCAGATCCAGGCCTTGAAAGTCTTGCGGGACGATCCTGCTGCTCTTACCAAACCAGTGGACGACCTGGAGCGGATCGTCAGGGAGGAGTTTGCTGCTCTGCCTGCAGAGCTCTTGCAGGGCATCGTCATTAGCAAGTCTTACAACTCTACTGCGGTAGAGGTCAACTACGAGGGCACCTGGAAAAACGGCCAACTGGGCATACCTGTCTTTACTATCGAAGATATGTACTCGGGCACCAATATCCTGCAGACTGGCTGCGCCCAGATGGGCATCATTCCAACGGTGGCTTATGATGCCAATATTTATATTTCGCCTGGTTTGGGTACCACTGACGCTAACGGGCAGCTCTTAGAAACTGAAGCCCGCTGGGCAGTAAGAGGTCTTGTCAGTCTTATTAAGATTGTCTGCAAGTATACAGGGGTCCTTTAATGCTGGCGGTTAAAGACTGAAGAGAAAATGGATGTCTTTTGTCATTAACAGGGATAACTGGCTTTTACCTGGGTGAAGCTTTGGCAAAAATCTGAAGTAAATTAACGGTTAAGGGATGCGAAAGGGAGGGATGGAATTGGTGCATACGGTGGTTATCGGCGGAGGTTGGGCCGGTGTAGGGGCGGCTGTTGCTGCTGCCAAGGCAGGCAGCCGGGTAACTTTGCTGGAGCGTACCGATATGCTCCTGGGTACTGGGCTGGTTGGAGGCATCATGCGGAATAACGGTAGATTCACTGCCACCGAGGAAGCCATGGCCATGGGTGGAGGGGAAGTCTTTGCTGTTACTGATAGGTGCGCCCGTCACCGCAATATTGAGTTTCCCGGTCACAAGCATGCAACTCTCTATGACGTGGCTTTGATTGAGCCTCTTATTAGACATCTTTTATTGGAGTACGGGGTTGAAACCCTTTTTTTCAGCCGAGTTGTTGATGTAGAGATGGTTGGCCGAAAAATCACGGCAGTCTTATTGCAAAACGGTCAGAGGGTGGCCGGGGAAGTTTTTGTGGAAACAACGGGTTCAGCCGGTCCTATGGGCAACTGTGCCAAGTACGGCAACGGGTGCGCCATGTGCATCCTCCGCTGCCCTACCTTTGGTGGCCGGGTCAGCATAGCGGCCAAGGCTGGTGTGCAGGAATTTGTGGGTAATAGACAGGACGGGTCCATCGGGGCCATGAGCGGCTCCTGCAAGCCCTTAAAAGAATCCCTAGCCCCCCAGCATTGTACAGGAGCTGAATGTAAAGGGCGTAACAGTAATTCCCATCCCCGAAAAACTGCGCAAGGGAGAGGGAATGCTTTCGGCTAAAGCCTGCCAGCAGTATGCCCTGAAAGAATTTGCCGATAACATCATCTTGCTGGATACGGGACATGCCAAGCTGATGTCACCCTTCTACCCATTAGACCTCTTAAGGCAAATCCCCGGGCTGGAAAACGCCAGGTTTGAGGACCCCTACGGCGGCGGAATTGGCAATTCCATTCGTTATCTCGCTCTTTCACCCAGGGACAATGCCCTTAAAGTTAAAGGGGTTGACAACCTTTTCTGCGGGGGTGAGAAGGCCGGCTTGCTGGTAGGCCATACTGAAGCCATCATTACCGGGACCCTGGCCGGTTATAATGCAGCTTGCTTTGCTGCAAGCCAGGAACCCTTGATTATTCCGCAAAGCCTGGCCATCGGGGATGCTATTGCCCATGTTAATGAAATGATGGAAACCCCAGAAGGCTTGACAAAAAAATACACCTTTTCCGGTGCAGGCTATTTCGCCCGCATGGTGGAAAAGGGGTTATACACAGCGGAAAGGGACGAGTAGAAATAGACCTTCTCCAAGGGGCTTAACCTTTCGATCATCTCTGGTGATACCGCCAGATAGAGCATGTAATTGTCCTCGCCCATGTTGAGGCAGCGCAGCGGGACAGCTCCCGTTAGGGTTGATACCTTGGGCACTATGGTTCCGTTGTGCCGGTAGTTGAGATAGACGCATACCTTTTGCCAATCACAGTCACACAGTTCTTTGTTGGCCTGCAGGTGGCTGCAAACCATGCATTCCTGCAGCGCGGCAAGGATGCAGGGGCAGGTCTCTGACCCGCAGACGATGCAGTTTACAGGCTCAGTTTTTAACACTGGCATGGCTAGCCACTTCCTCCCTGAAATTTTTGCATAATTTTTGCATAATATGTTATGCTAATGTTTGGCCAGGAGCGACATTTCCACCCCTTTAGGCAGGGTAATTTACGGTCAGGTGATTAGTGAAGGCCTGGTTGTGGTTGCCGGGCCGAATAAAAGCCGCGAACTGCGGCAGGTGCTCCAGCGCCTTGCTGACCTGGGAGCAAGTTTAATCCTGGTGGATGGTGCTTTGAACAGGATTGCCCCCATGGTGGAAACCACGGTTATTATCCTGGCTACCGGCGCAGCCAAGGAAACCAATATTGAGAAGTTGGTTTTGGAAACCAACTCCATCAACAAGATCTTCAGCCTGCCGCGGATGAACCTCAAGCACTCCCTGGAGAACACCATCATTTTGAATGAAGATTTATCCGCTGTCCTTGCAGAAGGACCGCCATCCCTGCTGGATAAAGGAACCCTGCGGGACCTGCTCGCTTCCTGCCCGCATGGGGCGGGGGCTGTGCTGGTCCTGCCTGGGATTATATCCCTAAACTGCATGGAGGAGCTCTTGCCCTATGTAAACATCAAGTTGTCCTCCATCATTTTTAGGGACCCGGTAAAAGTGATGGTTACCGACGATGTGGTCCTTGTGGCTAATTTTATTGACCAGGTCGAGGCCAAAGGCGGTCAAGTCGGCTATCTCTGTCCCTTGAAACTAATTGCGGTTACCGTCAACCCCTTTTACCCCCGTTACCGGTATGAACATGCGGATTACCAGCCGGCCTATGTAGATGCCGATCATTTGCGTCAAGTCATGGCTCAGGCCCTCAGCGTGCCGGTGTATGATATTTTTGTTCAAGGGGTGGAGGGACTGGCCCAACAGCTCAATCAGATCTGTTCCGGCGCTTGCCCCTTTTAAACGGCATGACCGGCATGACCAGACCCTTGACTTTTTCCTCGGGTTGATTTATAAAATGATCTTGGGGAAGAATGAAGCGAAAGGAGTGAGCACTGTGCCGACCTATGACTACAAGTGCCCCAAATGTGGCGTTTTTGAGCAGTTTCAAGCCATTACTGAAAAGCCTCTGGAACAGTGCCCTGATTGCCATAATCCGGTCCAGCGGCTGATCAGCAAGAATGTGGGTATCATGTTTAAGGGCTCCGGTTTTTATGTCACCGACAACCGTAAGAGTGGCTCAGGTGAGGAAAAACCGGCAAAAAAAGATGATTCTGCCTCTTCCCCTCCAACTGGCGTTGGCCAGCCCGCTGCTGCCAGCTAGAAACCATAATGTTTGTTATTTATTCCTGCAGGCCTTTCCGGCCTGTTTTGCTTTTTGAAGAACAATTCGCCCTGGAGGAAAAAAAGGAAAATCAATAATGCTGTAGAAAATATAAATGATTATTCTAAAAATTGAGTGGGTGGTGGAATATTGCATAACCTTAAAAACCAAATGAGTGTGATCCTGAATTCCACCCACGAAGGAGTAATGGCTGTTGACAGCCAGGGCAGGATTACTGTTTTCAACAGGGCGGCGGAAGAACTGACCGGGGTTAAAAGGGAGAATGCCATTGGCCTTCCGGTTGCCGAAGTGATCCCGAACACCAGATTGCACCTGGTGCTCCAGACCGGCATGACCGAATTGAATCAGCGGCAACAGCTCGGCCACATCACTATTGTTACAAACCGGGTACCCATTAAGGATCTATCAGGAAAGATTATTGGCGCTGTTGCTGTTTTCCGTGATATTACCGAAGTGATCCACCTGGCTGAAGAGGTTACCAGCCTAAAAGAGACCCAAATGATGCTGCAGGCCATAATTAATTCCACTCAGGACGCCATTTCCGTTGTGGATGAAAAGGGCCTGGGGCTTTTGATTAACCCCGCTTATACCCGCTTAACCGGATTGACGGAAAAGGATGTGATCAACCAGCCTGCGACAGTAGATATTGCTGAAGGGGAAAGCATGCACCTGCAGGTATTAAAAACCGGCCAGCCGGTTAAAGGGGTGCCGATGAAAGTCGGACCGGCGCGAAAGGCTGTGCTGGTAGATGCAGCGCCCATCGTGGTGAATGGTATCCTAAAGGGGAGTGTTGCAGTCATCCACGATGTATCAGAAATCCACCGCCTGTCAGAAGAACTGGAAACAGCCCATCGGCTGATCCGCCGTCTGGAGGCCAAGTATACCTTCGATGATATTGTTGGGGTAAGTGAGGAAATCAAATATGCGGTAGCCCAGGCCAAAAAAGCAGCTGAGATCCCCGCTACAGTCCTTTTAAGGGGAGAAAGCGGCACCGGTAAGGAGTTGTTTGCTCACGCCATTCACCACACCAGCCAGCGGCGGCGGGGCCAGTTTATCAGGGTAAGCTGTGCCGCCATTCCGGAAAGCCTTTTGGAGAGCGAGCTTTTTGGATATGTAGAAGGGGCCTTTACGGGAGCAAAGCCTGGTGGGCGCCGGGGATATTTTGAGGAAGCTGATAACGGAACCCTTTTTTTAGATGAAATCGGGGAAATAAACCTGGCGGTGCAGGCAAAGCTGTTACGGGTCTTGCAGGAAAGGGAGATCGTCCGGGTGGGCGATAATAAACCCATTCCAATCAATGTAAGGATAATCGCTGCAACCAATGCCAACCTGGAGGAAAGGGTAAAAAGGGGCCAGTTCCGGGAAGATTTGTACTACCGCCTGAATGTGGTCCCGGTCTATATTCCCCCTCTCCGCCACCGCAAAACAGATATTCCCTTCTTGGTCAGCTACTTGATCCGCAAGTTTAATCAGGAGTACGGCCGCAATGTAGCCGGAATTTCTCCAGGGGCCTTAAACCGGCTGTTGAATTATTCTTGGCCGGGCAATGTGAGGGAACTGGAAAACGTCCTTGGGCGTGCCATCATAAACCTTGGCTACGGGCAAGCTGTGATTGAA
This sequence comes from Bacillota bacterium, assembly GCA_040757295.1. Classification (GTDB taxonomy): domain Bacteria; phylum Bacillota; class PH28-bin88; order PH28-bin88; family PH28-bin88; genus JAGXSE01. The sequence continues at coordinate 9,292 of JBFLXH010000060.1, forward strand.
GCGGAGCACCTGCCGTCCCTGGTTAGTTCCTTGGACCACCAGGCCTCCGGACGTCTTGGCAAAAGAACTGAGCACTTTCACTGGTCAGGGGAAACACTGGAGGAAATGCGGAATAAATGGGAAAAAGAGGTTATTGCTGAGGCCCTGGCCCAGGTGGGCGGAAACCGGGCAAAAGCGGCTGAACTCCTGGATATTTCCATCCGCAGCCTTTACCAGAAGCTGAACAAATACGGGATTTCCTAAGATGCAATAGCCTGCAGTGCAAGAATTTGCAACTGCATTATTTTGCATGGTTACTTGACATCAATGGGCAGTTTGCCTGCGGGAAAAAGCCCAGTCACAGCAGGGTTTTCTGTTATGGTATAGGAAAGGGTACCCCTTTGGAAAAGTGGCACCCTTTTTGCTTCTAAATAGGGTTAGCAGGAAATACCCTAAAACCTATGCCGGCAGGAGGGTTGAACAGTGAATATCCTGAATGCGATGGAATTATATAATTACGAAAACCTGGTGTTCGGACAGGATCGGGAATCTGGCTTAAAAGCAATTATCGCCATTCACGATACCACCCTGGGACCAGCTCTGGGCGGGACCCGCATGTGGGCTTATACATCAGAAGAAGAAGCTGTTAGGGATGTGCTGCGTTTAGCCAGGGGAATGACTTATAAGGCTGCTGTTGCCGGTCTGGATTTAGGCGGAGGCAAGGCGGTAATAATCGGCGATTCCAGGAAGGAGAAAAGCGAAAAACTGCTCCGGGCCTATGGGCGTTTTGTGGATACTTTGAAAGGCAAATACATTACCGCTGAGGATGTGGGAACCTGTCAGCAGGATATGGACCTCATTCGCCAGGAAACTGCCCATGTTGTTGGTGTTGACCCGGCCCAAGGCGGCAGTGGGGACCCATCGCCCTTTACGGCTTTGGGTGTATTTCATGGTATGAAAGCAGCTGCTAAATTCGTCTACGGCAGTGAAAGCCTAGCCGGAAAACGGGTGGCGGTGCAGGGAGTAGGTCATGTAGGGTATCACTTGTGTCACTTGTTGGCTGACGAAGGGGCCGAGCTGGTGATCACCGACATTAACCAGGCTCTTGTTGAAGAGGCAGTCCGGGAGTTCGGGGCTCTTGCAGTTTTACCCCAGGACATATTCTCTGTCCAGTGCGACATTTTTGCTCCTTGTGCCCTGGGAGCGGTAATTAACGACCAGACAATTCCCCACCTGAAGTGCAGGATTGTGGCCGGTGCGGCTAATAATGTCCTGGCCGAGGAATATCATGGAGAACATCTTATTGAAAAAGGCATCCTGTATGTGCCGGACTTCGTAATTAATGCGGGTGGATTAATAAATGTGGCTGAAGAGCTGCACGGTTACCAGCGGCAGCGGGCCATCGATAAGGTAGTCAGGATTTATGACAGTGTAACCGAGGTATTACAGGTCAGTAAAAAAGAAACCATTCCTCCCTTCCAGGCTGCCAACCGGCTGGCCGAAGAAAGGATTGCTCGCAGGAAAAGCCGGTGGCCTTTACAAGGAGTGAGTAAGGTTGGCTAAGAAGGGTAAGGTGCTTTTTGACGAGGAGCGGTGCAAGGGTTGTGAACTGTGTGTTACCGCTTGTCCGAAGAAAATTGTCTATCTGACGGAGCGATTAAACCAATCGGGCTATCCCGTGGCTGGTGTGACAGACATGGAAAAATGCACCGGCTGTGCTATGTGCGCCTGGATGTGCCCCGACCTGGTGATTACCGTGGAAAGGGGGGAAACCCCTTGAAAACTCTGATGAAGGGAAACGAAGCTTTGGGAGAAGCAGCTGTCAGGGCTGGCTGCCGTTATTTTTTCGGGTACCCGATTACTCCCCAGAACGAATTGCCCGAATACCTGTCCCTGCGGTTGCCGGAGGTAGGCGGGGTATACCTGCAGGCGGAAAGTGAAATTGCTGCGATCAACATGGTCTTCGGCGCTGCCGGCGCCGGGGCCCGGGTGATGACTTCTTCTTCCGGCCCTGGGATCAGCTTAAAACAAGAAGGGATTTCATTTCTGGTCGGGGCCGAGTTGCCCTGCGTAATAGTCAATATTATGCGAGGCGGGCCAGGGCTGGGAGGTATTCAGCCCGGTCAGGCGGACTATTTCCAAGCTACCCGCGGCGGAGGCCATGGGGACTACCGGACCATAGTCCTGGCCCCTGGCTCAGTCCAGGAAATGGTGGACTTTACTTATTGGGCCTTTGAACTGGCCGAAAAGTACCGGAACCCAGTGCTGATCCTGGGGGACGGAGTATTAGGCCAAATGATGGAACCTGTAATATTCCCTCCGGAACCTGATCTGGATAAAATAGATAAGCCTTGGGCGACCACGGGGTGCCGGGGCCGCCAGCGCAATATTATTAAGTCCCTTTATTTAGACCCGGAAGAGCTGGAAGAACATAATAAAAAACTGCAGGAGAAATTCGGGCTGATTCAGCAAGAGGTCAACAGGGCGGAAAAATACCAGGCAGAAGATGCGGAAATAGTCCTGGTGGCTTATGGCATTTCTGCGCGGGTGAGTATGGCAGCAGTGGATGCAGCCAGAGAAGAGGGAATCAAGGCTGGCTTGGTCCGCCCAATCACCTTATGGCCTTTCCCAGAAGAAATCCTCCGGGTATCTTTACCCAAGGCCAAGAAACTTTTGGTTGTAGAAATGAGCGCCGGTCAAATGGTAGAGGATGTCAAACTGGCTGTTTGCGGCAGGCTGCCTGTCCATTTCTACGGGCGAACCGGAGGCATGCTGCCATCAGCCAAAGAAATCCTGGCCAAAATCAAGGTGTTAGGGGGTGGGGCAAGTGGACGTAGTATTCGCTAGACCAAAATCCATGACCCAGCAGAAGTTCCATTACTGCCCCGGCTGTAGCCATGGCATTATCCACCGGCTGGTGGCCGAGGTCATCGATGAGATGGAAATCCGGGAAGACACCATTGGGATTGCCCCAGTCGGGTGTTCCGTCCTTTTATATAATTACCTAGATATTGATATGCAGGAAGCTGCCCATGGCAGGGCCCCTGCCCTGGCAACGGGCATCAAGCGAGTCTTGCCGGACAGGATTGTCTTTACTTATCAAGGAGACGGGGACCTAGCCTCCATCGGCACCGCTGAAATCGTTCATGCAGCTGCCAGGGGAGAGAACATCACCGCAGTCTTTGTGAATAATGCTATTTATGGCATGACTGGCGGACAAATGGCCCCGACTACCCTGGCCGGTCAGTCTACCACCACTTCTAAAACAGGTCGAAAAACCCAAACGGCTGGTTTTCCAATCCGCATGTCGGAAATGCTGGCTACCCTGGATGGGGCTGCCTACATCAGCAGGGTTTCGGTTCATAACCCCGCCCATGTAACCAAAGCAAAAAAGGCTCTTCGCAAGGCCTTTGAAGTTCAGAAACAGGGACTTGGCTTCAGTATGGTGGAGTTGCTTTCCACCTGTCCTACCAACTGGGGCCTGAAACCCACAGAGTCCCTTAAATGGTTGGAGGAGAACATGATACCTTATTATCCTCTTGGTGAATTTAAAAATAAGCAGGGGGTGTGATCTATGCAGCAAGAAGTGATTGTTGCAGGTTTTGGCGGGCAAGGAATTCTGCTGGCAGGCCAACTCTTGGCTTATGCCGGTTTGATGGAAAACAAAGAGGTAGCTTGGTTTCCGTCCTATGGTCCTGAAATGCGGGGCGGAACAGCCAACTGTACCGTGATTGTGTCCCCCAGGAGAATCAGTTCTCCGGTGGTGGAGGAGCCCAGTGCGGCATTGGTGTTTAACCTACCTTCCCTTTTAAAGTTTGAATCGAAAGTTAAACCTGGAGGGCTCTTGCTGATTAACTCCACTCTGGTTGAGCGGCAGCCCGAAAGGAAAGACCTGTACGCCTATTTGGTGCCTGCTAATGAAGTTGCTCAGAGCTTGGGTCATATCCGGGTTGCCAATATGGTCATGCTGGGAGCCTATTTGGAACTTACGAGAGCAGTCTCCATGGCCAGTGTGCTGAAGGTCTTGGAAAAGACCCTCCCTGAACAGAGCCGCTACCTGTTGCCTGTAAACCAAAAGGCCATGGAATTGGGCGCCCAGGTAGTCAGGAGAGCCACGGCTATCGGCGCATAAAAACCGGCACCTTCAAAGACTATGCTCATTGTTCTACCCTAATATTTTTTCTTCCCTTTTTGCGCCTGCGCACTGCCGCAGGCGTCTTTCTTTTTCTGGGGGGGGGGGGG
>JBFLXH010000061.1:0-13426 GCA_040757295.1 Bacillota bacterium
TTTATCCCTTGCCGAGTATATAATGAGCGAGGCCACTAATTATTCATTGATTTAACGTGGCCTCAAAGCGAATTTCATACTCGGCTTCATTATGATAATGCAATTTTATCCCTTGCCGAGTATATAAAACGCGGCCCATCAGAAAAAGATTGCTGTCAACCATTGGTCAGACAGCAACTATTGTGGGAGGAACCGGGTTCCGCATAACCACGAAAGGAGAAATGCCAAATGCCATCTAGAGGAAAGAAGTACCAAGAAGGGTTAAAACAGTATCAGCGGGATAACTTGTATGATCCCTCTGATGCCTTGGAATTGGTTAAAAAAGTAGCTCCGGCCAAATTCGATGAAACTGTAGAAGTAGCTGTCAAATTGGGCGTTGACCCCCGGCATGCGGAACAACAGGTGAGGGGTACTGTTGTTTTGCCTCATGGCACTGGCAAGACTAGGTCTGTTTTGGTTTTTGCTAAAGGCGATAAAGCCAAAGAGGCTGAGGCTGCCGGCGCTGATTTTGTAGGGGCTGAAGATATGATAGCCAAGATTGAGGGCGGTTGGTTAGGTTTTGATGTAGCTATTGCCACCCCGGATATGATGGGTGCAGTAGGTAAACTGGGCCGGGTGCTGGGTCCCCGCGGACTTATGCCGAACCCTAAAACCGGCACCGTGACCTTTGAAGTTGAGAGAGCCATTAAAGAAGTTAAAGCCGGAAAAATTTCCTTCCGTGTTGATAAAGGCGGGATCGTCCATGCCCCTATTGGGCGGGTATCCTTCGCTACGGAAAACCTGCTGGAAAACTTTCAGACTCTGTTAGAAGCCTTGATGAAAGCCAAACCCGCTGCTGCCAAAGGACAGTACGTCCGCAGCGTAAATGTTACCTCTACCATGGGACCGGGAATTAGGGTTAATCCCTTAAAGGCCGCTCCTAGGTAATTAATCAGTTTGACAGGGCACGATTATTATGATATGATCAGCCCCGAATTAAATAGTGGACTGTAGACAGCAGGTGCATGGATCATGCTTAATGCCGTTAAGGCGCCCGCCGAGGTTATTGCTGAATGCGCTATTAACCTAGGGCCTTGGTGTGTCTGCACATCCAAGGCCAATTATTTTGTTCAACGCTTATCGAGTTATAGTGGAGGAGGTGTGCATTAGCAAGTGAATAAACAGCGCCAGAAAAAGGAAGCAGCTGTAGCTGAGCTGCGGCAGCACCTGCAGGAGAGTCCCTTAGCAGTTTTAACCGATTACCGGGGATTGAACGTCAAAGCGATAACTAGTCTGAGAGTGGAATTGCGGCAGGCCGGGATTGAGTATAAAGTGGTCAAGAACACTTTAACCGGATTGGCTGCAAAAGAACTCGGGCTGCAGGGGTTAGACCCCTACCTGGAAGGACCGACTGCCATAGCCTTTAGCAGCAAAGACCCGGTAGCCCCGGCTAAAATTCTGTTGAACTTTGCCAAGACAAATAAGCAGCTTCAGATTAAGGCAGGACTTTTGGAGGGCAGAGTCATCGACCCTGACGGAGTAAAAGCCCTGGCAGATTTACCCTCTCGGGAGGAACTGCTTGGCAAGGTATTGGGCGGCATGAAAGCTCCCATGTACGGCCTGGTCAATGTCCTCAGCGCGCCCATGCGGAACCTGGTTTATGTGCTGGAGGCGGTCCGCAAGCAAAAAGAAGAACAGGCGGCCAGCTAACTTTTGGGGCCTGGTAGGTTAGGTTACTTAAGAAGAAAAAATTGTTATTATTGTTATTAAAGGAGGAAATAAAAATGTCCAAGGTTGCAGAAATTTTAGAAGCTGTGAAAGGTTTGACTGTACTTGAATTAGCCGAGCTGGTTAAGGCTTTCGAAGAGGAATTTGGTGTCAGCGCTGCTGCTCCGGTAGCCTTTGCTGCCGCTGCCCCTGGCGCCGCTGCCCCTGCTGCTGAACCGGAAGAAGAACAAACTGAATTCGATGTTATCCTGGCTGCTGCAGGAGACAAGAAGATTAACGTAATTAAGGTTGTTCGCGAAATTACCAACCTGGGCCTGAAAGAAGCCAAGGACCTGGTCGATGGCGCGCCTAAGCCTGTTAAAGAAAAAGTCAGCAAAGAGGAAGCCGAATCCATCAAGGCTAAACTTGTGGAAGCCGGTGCCACTGTGCAAATTAAATAGTCCTTAATTGGGGACATTCCTGGCCCAAAAGATTGACCTAGGCTTCAGCAGGTGTTTCCCCATTCATTAATTGGGGCAAAAAGGCACTCCGCACGAAAGAGTGTCTTTTTTGCTTGACACTTTGCCTTATCTATGCTAAAATGTTAAAACGGCATTTATGCTATTTTGTGGGTTTATTTGTAGGTGACTGGAAATTTGCTGCTAAAAACATGGATAAAAGTTTAAGCATCGGGTAAGAATAGGTAGATAAGGAGATTAATTGCCGGAATACGAAGCGAGGTTTTTTAAAGTAAGGCCTTGCTTTGAATTTTTGTTGTTAAATCAATGTTGGGGGTGACCGTCTATGCCCTATCCTGTCCGGGTAGGTACCCGGGAGAGATGGACCTATGCCAAGATCCAAGAAGTGCTGGATATGCCCAACCTGATTGAAATCCAGAAGAACTCCTATCAGTGGTTTATTGATGAGGGGCTGAGGGAAATCTTTCGGGATATTTCTCCCATTCAGGATTTTACCGGGAACCTGATTTTGGAGTTTGTTGATTATACCTTAGGGGAACCAAAGTATTCCGTTGATGAATGCAAGGAAAGGGACATGACCTTTGCTGCTCCCTTAAGGGTCAAAGTCCGCCTAATTAATAAAGAAACCGGGGAAGTCAAGGAACAAGAGGTTTTTATGGGGGATTTCCCCTTGATGACCGACAAGGGGACTTTTGTGATTAATGGGGCGGAAAGGGTAATAGTCAGCCAATTGGTGCGGTCACCGGGGGTTTATTACAGCGAGCAAATTGACCCGAGCGGGGTCAAGGTATTCACTGCCACGATTATTCCTAACCGGGGCGCCTGGTTGGAGTTTGAAACTGATATTAATGAAAACATTTTTGTCCGTGTTGACAGAACCCGGAAAATACCGGCCTCCGTTCTGATAAGAGCCTTGGGTTACGGCAACAATTTTCAGATTTTGGAGATGTTTGATAGCGATCCCCGCATCCAGTTAACTCTGGAAAAGGATAATACAGATTCAGAAGAAGAAGCCTTAGTAGAAATATATAAGCGCCTGCGGCCGGGCGAACCTCCCACGGTAGAGAGCGCCCGCACCTTGCTGGAGACCCTTTTCTTCGATCCTAAACGCTATGACTTGGGCAATGTTGGCCGCTACAAGCTGGAGAAAAAGCTGAAGCACGGTATTCTTTTCTCGGAAGAAGGCCGGCGCGATTACATCCGCCACTTGACCAGGGATGACATTGTCGCTTCACTAAGGTACTTGCTCCGGTTAATGCGGGGGGAAGTAAAGCCGGATGATATTGACCATTTAGGCAACCGGCGTCTCAGGTCTGTAGGGGAACTTTTGCAGAACCAGTTTCGGGTTGGTCTCTCCAGGATGGAGCGGGTAGTCAGAGAAAGAATGACCATCCAAGATGTGGAGGTTATTACTCCCCAAGTCCTGATTAATATCCGGCCGGTAGTTGCGGCAATTAAGGAGTTTTTTGGTTCCTCCCAGCTGTCTCAGTTTATGGATCAGACAAACCCCTTGGCGGAACTGACCCACAAGCGGCGTTTAAGCGCCTTGGGGCCTGGCGGTTTAAGCCGTGAGAGGGCGGGCTTTGAAGTGCGGGATGTGCATCACTCCCACTATGGGCGGATGTGTCCGATTGAAACACCTGAAGGTCCTAACATCGGTTTGATCAGCTCTTTGAGCACCTATGCCAGGATCAACGAGTTTGGCTTTATTGAGACCCCTTACCGTAAGGTTGACAAGGATAAAGGCCAGGTTACCGAAGAGATCATTTACTTGGCTGCGGATGAGGAAGACCAGTATATTATTGCTCAGGCAAACGCCCCTTTGGATCAGGACGGAAGGTTCCTTCATCCAAGAGTTAATGCCCGTCATGGAAAAGAAATTATTGTTACGCCCGTTGATCGGGTCGACTTTATGGACGTTACACCTAAACAGGTTTGGAGTATAGCTACGGCTTTAATCCCCTTTTTAGAGCACGACGACGCTAACCGGGCCTTGATGGGCGCCAACATGCAGCGCCAGGCAGTACCCTTGTTGCGGACCGAAGCTCCGCTGGTTGGTACAGGGATGGAGTGGAAGACGGCCAGGGATTCCGGCGTTGTCGTCCTGGCTAAAAATTCCGGTGTGGTGGAAAGAGCAACAGCCACCGATATTGTAATCAGGACTGACAAGGGCCTCTTAGATGTCTACCGGCTGTTGAAGTATACCAGATCAAACCAAGGTACATCTATTAACCAAAAACCTATTGTCAAAAAAGGTCAACGGGTCGAAGCCGGAGATGTGATTGCAGACGGCCCATCCACTGATTACGGGGAATTGGCCTTAGGTAGAAATATCCTGGTGGCTTTTATGACCTGGGAAGGCTATAACTATGAAGACGCTATCCTGATCAGCGAGAAACTGGTGAAGGAAGATTTTTTCACTTCCATTCACATTGAAGAGTATGAGTGTGATGCGCGGGATACCAAGTTGGGACCGGAAGAAATCACCAGAGATATCCCCAATGTGGGCGAGGATGTGTTAAAAGACCTGGACAGCAGGGGTATCATCCGGGTAGGCGCAGAGGTCCGCCCGGGGGACATCCTTGTGGGTAAAGTGACTCCCAAAGGGGAAACTGAATTAACTGCTGAAGAGCGCCTACTGAGGGCCATTTTTGGCGAGAAAGCTAGGGAAGTGCGGGATACTTCTCTTAGGGTGCCGCATGGGGAATCTGGCATGGTGGTAGATGTAAAGGTTTTCTCCCGGGAAAACGGTGATGAACTGGCTCCAGGCGTTAACCAGCTTGTCAGGGTATATGTAGCTCAAAAACGGAAAATATCCGAGGGTGATAAAATGGCTGGCCGTCATGGGAACAAGGGTGTTATTTCCCGGATCCTCCCTGAGGAAGATATGCCTTTCCTGCCGGATGGCACCCCCGTTGAGATTGTGCTTAACCCCTTGGGCGTTCCTTCCCGGATGAACATTGGACAAATTTTAGAATGTCATTTGGGCTGGGCAGCCAAAACTTTGGGCTTACATATTGCTACCCCCGTATTTGACGGGGCCGATGAAGATGACATTGTGGAGATTTTGAGAAAAGCTGGCTTGCCCGAAACCGGGAAAACCAGGCTTTTTGACGGGAGAACCGGAATTCCTTTCGACAATCCCGTCACGGTTGGTTTTGTATACATGCTAAAACTGGCCCACCTGGTGGATGATAAGATCCATGCCAGGTCTACCGGTCCTTACTCCCTGGTTACGCAACAGCCCTTGGGCGGCAAGGCCCAGTTTGGCGGGCAGCGCTTTGGCGAAATGGAGGTTTGGGCTCTGGAGGCCTATGGAGCTGCCTATACTCTCCAGGAAATCCTTACTGTCAAGTCCGATGACGTGGTTGGGCGGGTGAAAACCTATGAGGCTATTGTCAAAGGAGAAAACGTGCCGGAGCCTGGTGTGCCAGAATCCTTCAAGGTATTGATCAAAGAGCTTCAGAGCCTTGCTCTGGATGTCAAGGTTCTTTCCGAAGAAGATGAAGAGATTGAAATCAGGGAAGAAGAGGATGACGTTGCTGAAACCGCCAAGGAATTAGGCATTGACCTGGGAGACCGGGATACAGGTCGTCCGGGCGCAGGGGGTGGCCTTGATGAAGGGGAGACCTACGATCTGGGCGAGGACGACTACGAAGACCTGGATCTTGATCTGGAACCCATCTCATCCATAGATGGTTTTGAAGGGAATATGGAAGAATTTGAGGATGATGAGTTCGAAGACGATGACCGGTAAGGCCTTTTTCGGATGTCTGTAGGGCGTCATGCTTAGTAAAGCCTGAAGAAGGGAGATAGTCCCGTGCTTGATGTCAATAACTTTGAGCGGATGCGAATCGGATTGGCTTCTCCGGAGCAAATTAGGGCTTGGTCCAGCGGGGAGGTCAAAAAACCTGAAACCATTAACTACCGCACACTGAAGCCTGAGAGAGAAGGCTTATTCTGCGAAAAAATCTTCGGCCCTACCCGGGATTGGGAGTGCCACTGCGGTAAATACAAGCGGGTCAGGTATAAAGGCATCGTTTGTGACCGGTGTGGTGTGGAAGTAACCCGTTCCAAGGTTAGGCGCGAACGCCTTGGCCATATCGAGCTGGCGGCTCCTGTGTCCCATATCTGGTATTTTAAAGGGATTCCCAGCAGGATGGGCCTCATCTTAGATATGTCCCCTCGTTCCCTGGAAAAAGTCCTCTATTTTGTTTCTTATATAGTGCTGGATCCCGGGGACACCCCTTTGATGAAAAAACAGCTCTTGACCGAGACGGAATATAGGGAATACAGGGAAAAGTACGGCTATCGCTTCGAAGCTGGAATGGGTGCCGAAGCTATCAAGGCTCTCCTGCAAGAAATGGATTTGGATGAGCTGGCCAGAGAACTGCGCCAGGAATTAAAGGAAACCAGCGGGCAGAGAAAAATAAGGGCTATCCGCCGCTTAGAGGTTGTGGAGGCCTTTAAGAATTCCGGCAACCGGCCCGAATGGATGATCTTGGACGTCGTCCCTGTGATCCCCCCAGAGCTTAGACCTATGGTACAATTAGACGGCGGCCGTTTTGCAACCTCCGACCTCAACGATTTGTACCGCCGGGTTATTAACCGGAATAACCGCTTGAAGCGGCTTTTGGATCTGGGAGCTCCGGATATTATTGTTCGAAATGAAAAGCGGATGCTGCAGGAAGCTGTCGATGCCCTAATAGATAACGGGCGGCGAGGCCGTCCTGTTACCGGACCCGGAAATCGCCCCCTCAAATCCTTGAGCGATATGCTGAAAGGGAAGCAGGGACGTTTCCGCCAGAACCTGTTAGGTAAACGGGTAGACTATTCGGGCCGTTCGGTGATCGTGGTAGGACCCAAGTTGAAAATGCACCAATGCGGCTTGCCCAAAGAAATGGCCTTGGAGCTGTTTAAGCCATTTGTAATGAAACGCCTGGTGGATGAAGGTTTTGCCCGTAACATTAAAATCGCTAAGCGAATGGTGGAAAGGGTTCGTCCCGAGGTATGGGATGTCCTTGAAGAGGTAATTAAAGAACATCCGGTATTGCTCAACCGGGCCCCTACATTACACAGGCTGGGCATCCAGTCCTTTGAACCGGTTCTGGTTGAGGGCAGGGCCCTGCAAATTCACCCCCTGGTTTGTACCGCCTATAATGCCGACTTTGACGGTGATCAAATGGCGGTTCACGTGCCATTGGCAGCTGAAGCCCAGGCGGAAGCCCGGATTTTAATGCTGTCCGCCCATAACATCCTGAACCCCAAAGACGGCCGCCCGGTAGCTACGCCTACCCAGGACATGGTGTTGGGCTGCTATTACCTGACGGTAATGAAGGAGGGCGCTAAAGGGGAAGGGAAGACTTTTGCCAGCTATGACGAGGCCAAGATGGCTTATGAAACAGGTGTTGTTTCCCTGCAGGCAAAGGTAAAAGTCCGTTTGGACGGCCAAATGGTGGAAACTACTGTTGGCAGGATGATTTTTAATTTTGAGGCTCCTATTCCCAAAGAGCTTGGTTATATTAACATGGAAGTGGGCAAAAAACAGCTGGGCGATATTGTTGCCAAGTGCTACTATATGCTGGGCAACGCGGCTACAGCAAAGCTCTTGGATGGCATTAAGGAACTTGGTTTTTCCTATTCTACCAGGGCGGGAATCACCATTGGCATTACCGACATTGACGTGCCCACAGGCAAAAGCCAGGTCATTGAGGAGACCGAAGGCCTGGTAGACAAGGTTGAACAGCAATACCGGCGGGGTTTAATCACCGAGGAAGAACGTTACCAGAAAATAATCACTCACTGGAACTCAGCTACCGACAGGGTTACCAAGGGTTTGATGGAGACTTTGGACAGGTTCAATCCTGTCTATATGATGGCCAATTCAGGCGCCCGGGGGAATATCCAGCAGATCCGCCAGCTGGCAGGTATGCGGGGCTTAATGGCCGATCCTTCAGGCCGTATTATTGACTTACCCATCAAGGCCAACTTCCGGGAAGGCCTCACCGTTTTGGAATACTTTATTTCCACCCATGGCGCCAGAAAAGGTTTGGCCGATACGGCTCTCCGGACCGCAGACTCCGGTTACCTGACCCGCCGCCTGGTGGATGTGGCCCAGGATGTAATTGTGCGGGAGGAAGACTGCGGCACAACGGAAGGCATTACAGTAGACAAGATCCAGGAAGGCCATGAGATTATTGAGAAATTGGAAGAGCGGCTGGTAGGGCGTTTTACCCTTGATCCCATCGTTGATCCGGCAACCGGCGAAGTAATTGCTGCCGCCCATCAGGAAATTTCTGAGGCAGCGGCCAAAAGAATTGAAGCAGCTGGCCTGCAAAGTGTTAAGATCCGCTCTGTATTAACATGCAAGACCCGTTATGGAGTTTGCGCAAGATGCTATGGCCGGAACCTTGCTACTGGCAAGTCAGTAGAAATAGGTGAAGCTGTAGGGATTATTGCTGCTCAGTCCATTGGAGAGCCTGGAACTCAGTTGACCATGCGTACTTTCCACACCGGCGGTGTGGCGGGCGACGATATTACCCAAGGTCTGCCGCGGGTAGAAGAGCTGTTTGAAGCCAGAAAACCCAAGGGCCAGGCGATTATTGCCGAAGCAGACGGGACTGTGCGCATACTGGAAATCAAAAACCGCAGGGAAGTGGAGATTACCAGTGATCAAGGGGAGCGCTTCAGCTATCCTGTGCCTTACGGTTCCCGCTTAAAGGTGCAAGAGGGGGATCGGGTAGAGGCCGGGGATGAGCTGACCGAGGGCTCGGTCAACCCCCATGACCTGTTGAAGGTAAAGGGCATCCGCGGCGTTCAGCTGTACCTTTTGCGGGAAGTGCAGCGGGTATACCGCTTGCAGGGGGTTGATATCAACGACAAGCACATCGAAGTGATTATCCGGCAGATGCTGCGCAAAGTTAAGGTGGAAGAGGCGGGGGATACAGCGCTCTTGCCGGGAGGGCTCATTGATGTGTTTGAGTTTGAGGATGAAAACCAGCGGGTGTTGTTGGGGGCTGGAGAGCCAGCAACCGCCAAGGCAGTGCTGTTAGGGATTACCAAGGCCTCCCTGGCGACTGACTCCTTCTTATCCGCTGCTTCTTTCCAGGAAACTACCAGAGTACTGACAGAAGCGGCGATCAAAGGAAAGGTCGATCCTCTGCTGGGATTGAAGGAGAACGTGATCATCGGCAAGCTGATTCCGGCAGGAACGGGCATGTCGCGCTACCGCAATATCCGGGTAATCCCGACAGAAGAAGAAACCTTGCAAGATTGTGTTGACACTATTTTTAGAAAATGATACGATATGTGAGTGTGCAATCGGCAAAGGGGGTCATAGGCTAGATGCTGCCGGATGAATGGTTGAGAAAGACTAGGAAGAAAACCATTGGCACCAAGCAAACAGTGAAAGCTGTGCAGAAGGGTTTAGCCAAAACCGTATTCGTTGCCAGGGATGCCGAGAATCATGTGATAGACCCTTTGCGGAAGCTATGTGCTGAGAAGGGAATCGAAGTAATAACCGTAGAAACCATGGCGGAACTCGGTCGAGCCTGCGGGATCGAGGTAGGTTCCGCCTCTGCGGCGATACTTGAATAGCTTTGATAACTTAATTTGATAACTTAAATGGAAGCAAAGTTTGCTGGAAGGAGGTGGAGACATGCCAACCATTAGTCAACTGGTTAGAGATGGAAGGGAAAGAGTTGAGAAGAAATCAACTGCCCCAGCGTTAAAAGAATCTCCGCAGAAGCGCGGAGTTTGCACCAGGGTATATACCACAACTCCGAAAAAACCCAATTCTGCCCTCCGTAAGGTAGCGCGTGTAAGGCTGACCACCGGCATAGAGGTTACAGCCTATATACCGGGTATCGGCCATAACTTGCAGGAGCACTCGGTTGTACTGGTACGGGGCGGTAGGGTAAAAGACCTGCCGGGCGTACGCTACCACATTGTCAGGGGTACTCTGGACGCTGCCGGCGTTGCCAACAGGCATCAAGGGCGTTCCAAATACGGTTCCAAGCGGCCAAAAGGTAAATAATTCTTTTGTAAGGCTGTTTTTGGAATGCAAATTTGTTGTTGGAAAATATTATAGTGTACAGGCTAAGGGGGGAAATTGATGCCGCGTAGAGGTATGGTGCCGAAAAATGAAGTGCTGCCTGATCCAATATACAAAAACAAGGTTGTGGCTAAGTTCATCAACCAGATCATGAACGATGGGAAAAAGGGTGTTGCTCAGGCTATCTGTTATGGAGCCTTTGATATTGTTAAGGAAAAATCCGGGCGGGACCCGTTGGAAGTCTTTGAACAGGCCATGAAAAACGTAATGCCGGTTTTAGAGGTTAAGGCCCGCCGGGTAGGTGGTGCAAACTATCAGGTACCGGTTGAAGTCAGAGCAGACCGCCGGCAGGCTCTGGGTATTCGTTGGATTATCAACTATGCCCGGAAGCGCACAGGGAAAACCATGCAGGAAAGACTAGCCGCCGAATTAATGGATGCTGCGAATAACACCGGCGGCGCTGTCAAGAAACGGGAAGATACCCACAAAATGGCCGAAGCAAACAAGGCCTTTGCTCACTATCGTTGGTAGCTGGGGCTACAAAGTTTACAGCCAAACAGAGGCTAAGACCTCATTTCGGGATATTCTTTTGCAGAAGGAGGGATTAGAATGCCGAGACAGTTTCCGCTTGAAAAGACGCGCAACATTGGGATTATGGCTCACATCGATGCCGGAAAAACAACCACCACTGAGCGCATCTTATTTTATACCGGAAAAGTGCACAAGATTGGCGAAGTGCATGATGGAGCCGCGACTATGGACTGGATGATCCAAGAGCAGGAAAGAGGTATTACAATCACCTCCGCTGCAACAACCTGTCTGTGGAAAGAGCATAAAATTAATATTATTGACACACCAGGGCACGTGGACTTTACTGTTGAGGTAGAGCGGTCACTGCGGGTCTTAGACGGGGCTGTTGCTGTTTTTTGCTCTGTTGGCGGGGTAGAACCCCAGTCGGAGACAGTTTGGCGCCAAGCTGACAAATACGGCGTGCCGCGGATCGCTTATATCAACAAAATGGACCGGGTAGGTGCCGATTTCTTCCGCGGGGTCCAGATGATCGTAGACCGGTTAGGGGCCAATCCGGTACCTGTTCAGCTGCCTATTGGTGTTGAGGATAGCTTTCGTGGAATTATAGATTTGGTCCGCAATACCGCAAGGATTTATGTGGATGACCTGGGCAACAGTATTGAGGAAACCGCTATTCCTGAAGACATGCTGGAATTGACCAGCGAATACAGGGAAAAACTGCTGGAGGCAGTAGCCGAAGTTGATGAAACATTAATGGTGAAATACCTGGAGGGGGAAGAACTGGCTGTTGAGGAGATTGTGGCAGCCATCAGAAAGGCCACAATTGAAGTAAAAATAATTCCTGTCCTCTGCGGTTCTTCTTTCAAAAATAAAGGGGTACAGCCGCTTTTAGATGCGGTAGTGGATTACCTTCCTTCTCCCCTTGATATCCCAAGCGTCAGAGGGGTCATTCCGGAAACAGGCAGTGAGGACCAAAGAGAAGCAAGTGATGATGCTCCCTTTGCGGCTCTAGCCTTCAAGATCATGGCAGACCCATTTGTAGGCAAGCTTACCTTCTTCCGGGTCTATTCCGGCAGCTTGAAGACCGGTTCCTATATATATAACTCCACGAAGAATAAGCGGGAGCGAATCGGCCGGATCTTGCAGATGCATGCCAATCACCGGGAAGAGGTGCAGGGGGTTTCCACAGGCGATATTGCCGCCGCTGTTGGGTTAAAGGATACTACTACCGGTGATACCTTGTGCGACGAAGCACACCCAATAATTTTGGAATCAATGCAGTTTCCTCAGCCGGTTATTTCGGTAGCCATTGAACCAAAAACCAAGCAGGATCAGGAGAAAATGAGCTTGGCCCTGGGGAAATTGATGGAAGAAGACCCCACCTTCAGAGTGCATACAGATCCAGAGACCGGGCAGACTTTAATTTCCGGCATGGGGGAACTGCACTTGGAGATTATTGTCGACCGGCTCCTGCGGGAGTTCAAGGTCGATGCCAATGTGGGAAGACCTCAGGTGGCTTATAAGGAAAGCATTAAGGGCCGGACCAAAGCTGAAGGAAAATATGTTCGCCAAAGCGGCGGTCGGGGTCAATACGGTCATGTTTGGCTTGAACTGGAGCCACTAGATCGAGGAACTGGCTATGAGTTTGTTGACAAAATTGTTGGCGGAGTCATTCCAAAGGAATACATTCCAGCGGTTGATGCAGGCATTAGAGAAGCTATGGCTAACGGGGTTATTGCCGGTTATCCCATGACAGATGTCAAGGTAACTTTGTACGATGGGTCCTTCCATGAAGTTGACTCTTCGGAAATGGCTTTCAAAATTGCTGGTTCGCTGGGCTTTAAATCTGGAGCAAGAAGCGCTAATCCCATCTTGCTGGAGCCGGTAATGAAAGTGGAAGTGGTCGTGCCAGACGAATACATGGGGGACGTAATCGGCGACCTGAATGCCCGGCGGGGCCGGGTGGAAGGCATGGAACCAAGGGCCGGGGCTCAGGTTATCCGGGCCAATGTGCCCCTGGCGGAAATGTTCGGTTATGCTACCGACTTGCGTTCCAGAACTCAGGGCCGTGGGAATTACATCATGCAATTTGACCACTATGAAGAGGTACCGAGAAATATTGCTGAAACAATTGTTGTTAAGCGGCAGGGCGGTTTAGGATAAAAACCATGTTGCTGTTCAGACCCCCACGCCGCTTATCGCGGCACCATCAAAGGGATGAAAAAATATGACAAGCTATTTTCAGGGCAGAATACTTCGAGACGATAAACCGTTCTTTCGTTCTGTCTTCTGACCTCTGACTCCTGTTATAATGAGCAAGGCCACTAATTATTCATTGATTTGCCGTGGCCTCAAAGCGAATTTCATACTCGGCTTCATTATGATAATGCAATTTTACCCTTGCCGAGTATATTTTCGCCGGTTCTCTCATTCTAACTCCTAACTCCGGAGCAGTTGCGAAACTATTAATAAAAACTATTTGGGACAAGGATGCAAATAAGGTTTTTACTTGAAAAATATTGCTTGAATTGTAAAGGAGGATAACAATCAATGGGAAAAGCGAAATTTGAGCGGAAGAAGCCGCACGTTAACGTAGGGACCATCGGTCACGTAGACCATGGGAAAACAACCCTGACAGCATCTATCACCTTGGTATTGTCCAAAGTCGGCGGAGCGG
>JBFLXH010000062.1:0-12679 GCA_040757295.1 Bacillota bacterium
TCAATAGACTTCAGCATTTCGGTTTCCCTTAACACTGCTATTCAAGCTACGGGGCTCTAGCTTTTACCCCGGCAGGCTTATCTCCTGCTGAACACACCAGCCTTTGCTGGACATACATCCGTACGTGCCCTATTAAGGCATCCGGCTCTTCATAGCAGCATTTACTTACGCTTAGCCATAGATATTCACGTAGATTCTCGCTTTGGCTAGCGGGAATCTTTCTTCGAGTTTAGCAAATCCTTCCCATGTCAGACTCTTCTTTTGGCTCCTGCGATTGAGTATTTCAAACAACTTACGCCGTATGCGGTATCCAAATGCACGGATTCCGTTGCTGTTGTCGGTTATACCATAGCAGCGGTAGTGCCCAACCAGCTTGGCATTAATCTGTTTGATTAAATCTCCTATCTCGGTGTGCATATTTTCATGGAGCCATTCTGCGAAGTCTTTTAATTTCGCCTTAAATTTCTTCCGGCTGATTTTCCTCTTGACGCGGAAATTACTGTTCTTGCTTTTGCTACAGTAGTGTGTGAAACCAAGAAAGTCAAATGTCTCCGGTTTGCCTTTTCCTCGTTTGCTCCGTCTTTCCTCGGCAAAGCGTCCGAATTCGATAATCTTCGTTTTCTCCTCTGCTATCTCTAGGTTGAA
Organism: Bacillota bacterium; assembly: GCA_040757295.1. GTDB lineage: Bacteria > Bacillota > PH28-bin88 > PH28-bin88 > PH28-bin88 > JAGXSE01. Next base: position 646 of record JBFLXH010000062.1, read on the forward strand.
TTTTCTCAGTCGATCTATCAGTTTGCCGTAGAAAGCTTCCGCATCGTCTTGATATTGAAAGAAGCATAAAAAGTCGTCGCAATACCGGCCTAAGTAAGATTCGCCTCTGCATTCCCGCTTTATCTTTACCGTGAACCACAAGTCCAGTACATAGTGCAGATATACATTCGCCAGCATGGGGGAGATAACTCCGCCTTGAGGGGTTCCTTTGGGTGAAGGTAGGTATTTACCTTCTTCCATACAACCCGCTTTTAGCATCTGGCGTATTAGCGACAGCACCCGCCCATCGCTTACCTTTTCTGCTACCATATCAATGAGCTTTTCATGTTCTACGCTGCCAAAGTAGTCCCGCAGGTCTGCATCTACTACCCACTGGTATCCGTCCATCAGTTCGCGCCAAATTTTTCGCAGCGCATGGTGGGGAGAACGCCGGGGTCTGTATCCAAAACTGCAATCATTAAACTCTGGTTCAAAGGCGGGGTGATGGTAAGCCCCACCCTCATGTAGTAACCCCAGGAAATGGTGACCCCTTTCTGCCGCAGGATATGCATCCACATCAGGGTGGCCAGGGAGCCGATGGGGGTCATCTTGGGGCCGATGCCGTTACCTACAATGCTGGCCAAAGCGGCCGCCTCCTTGACCTCGGGGGACAGGGGAGCGGCGGCAACGGTAAGGGAACTGGTCATGGCGGAAGGCAGGTTGTTCATGACTGCTGCCACCAGCGAAAACCTCCCGCCTGACATTAAAGAGCCTTTAAGAGGGCTGTTTTCAACCAACCGCTGCAAGATGCCACCCAGTACAACCGTTAGCCCCTGGTTGCCCAGTCCATACACGACCAGGTGCATCCCCATGGCGAAGGCTACGATGGGCCACGGTGCACCGCGCAGGATACTCTAACTGAGCTGATCATAGAAAATATGATGGGCTGGCATCACAGCGGGTTTAACGTATACTGTGGAGAAGCGATCTGGCCGTCGAACGATAAAGGTCTTGAAAGGTTAGCCCAATACATTATCCGGGCGCCTATCTCCCAGGAACGGATGATCTACATACCGCAGCTGAATCCAAGGACGGCAAGACTTCCAAAACCTTTGCGGCGCTGGATTGGCTGGCTTAAGCTTGTAACTCATATTCTAAAGCAAGGGAGAACAGCTAGTCCGGTATTACGGCTATTATTCGAATAAGTCACAGGGCCTTCGCAAAAAGACAGCTGCCGGTGACCAGGTGCCTGCCTTGATTGAATCTGATATTTCAGCAGAAGAGTTTCGCAAACTTAAGCCCGCTTAATTCAAAAGGTATACGATACCGTTCCCTTGCTATGCCCTAAATGCAGCGGGTCAATGCGCATCATATCTTTCATCGAAGATACCAAAACAATCAAGAAGATTTTAGTCCATCTTGGTCTATGGGAGACCCGAAACCCCGATCCGCCGCCTGGTAAGGTTAATATGCCTAAATATATTCCGGAACCACCGGAATTACCGGAAATGGTTTATGATAATTTTTCTCAGTTGACACCTTATGATGATGATTATTCTCAAATAACTGATGAACACTATTCCTAAGATTCCACCTACCTTAACAGACTGCCCCATTTTCAGTGATAAGCCATTTAAGCAGGATAACCATGCCCAAAATCAGGGCATAATTTCACTTTTTCGGGGGGTTGGGTAATATAGTTTTATTGTTGTTCATTCCAACCGGAACATAATCGATTGTAGTAGCTGGTCACGCTTAAACTCATGGTGCATTCTGCATAATAATTATGTAATTAATGGTATACGATGGAGTTGACGTCCATAACAGAAAACTACTATAATTGCTCCAGCTAAAAGCAAATTCCTATCCCTCAAATTCCTATCCCTGGCCTTGGTCCGCCACCGTTGCGCACTTGGTAGGGGTAATCTAAAAGTGGACCACTGCGGCAAATAAAAAGGTATCCACCCAGACCAAAAATCCTGTACTCTCTCTATTGTTAGTATCACTCACTATGGCATACGAGAGGTTGAAAGGAGAATGATCAGGGTAGACACCAAAGATCACATCAGAGAGCTGTACTTCAAAGAAGGCAAATCCATCCGGGCCATCAACAGGAAGTTGAATGTGGCCCGCAAAACCGTACGGGGCACTGGCCGATGCCGAACCGACCAGGTACCACTTGACCAAAGACAAGCCTAAGCCGGTTATAGGTCCTTCCCCCCCCCCTATCATACACCAGTGGCTGGAGGAAGATTATTGGAATAAATCCAGTCCTTGGCCGGTGGCTTAACGAACATAATCACGATGGGAGTTGAATTCGCTCCTTAAAATAATTGCTATATTTGCGGAAAACGGTACTAGTACAAGAGGATTTTTATGCCCAGGGGTGGTTCCCTTTTTGATTACCGTGGTGGGTAACTTTTTGATTGACACAACCACCTCCATGTCTATCATAGCCTCACTGCCATATAAAGCGGTTGTCCAAAGCCGAATTTGCTATGTTTCGTAAAATTTTCATTTGTTCATCTTTTGGAGGCCGGGCCCCTTCAAGCGGATACTCCCTTCCCAGATAGTGATACTTTATTTCACCGAAACGATGATACGGTAAGAGTTCATATTTCGCGTTTGGTACCCCTTTGACAAAATCTATGATGGCCGATATGTCCTCTTCAGTATCATTGAACCCTGTAATCACCGGCGTTCTAATTATTACGGGCATTCTTGGAAAACACCTGGAAAGCTTTTTAAGGTTGAATAATATTTTATCGTTTGAAACGCCGGTGAACCTTTTATGCTTTTCTGAATCAATACATTTGATATCGTAAAAAACAGTATCGAGATATCCACAAACCTTCTCAAGATTATGCCACTCGGTGTAGCCGCACGTTTCAATAGCAGTATCCATTCCGCTGCTTTTAGCTTCCTTGAGAAGCTCACAGGCAAATTCAGCCTGGAGTAACGGCTCTCCTCCGCTTAGAGTTAACCCGCCGCCCGACCTTGCATAAAAAACAGTGTCTTCCTGAATGATTTTTAAGACTTCCTTTACATTCATGTATTTTCCCAGGATTTCCAATGCTTTTGCAGGACAGACTTTGGCGCATTCACCGCAATTTATGCACAGCTTTCTGTTAACTCTAACCTTGTTCCGGGATTCTGCTTCCTTGATAGCACCCTTGCTGCAGGCTTGTAAACACAACCCGCATTCATGGGTTGCGATGCATTTGTTTTCGTTATATGCCAACTCAGGTTGGCTGAACTGCGACTCAGGATTGGAACACCAGCGGCACTTTAAAGGACATCCCTTTAAGAATACAATCGTTCTTATGCCTGGTCCATCATGGACCGAAAATTGCTGGATGTTGAAAACACAACCAACATCCCTCTTTTTAAATTCATCCTGCACCTTCAACATTATTCCCCCTGTTTGAAGAAGACCTTTTTATAAAAGAAGTCCTGCCCACAAAGAGCAAGGACCTGTGACTTGCCAACTTCAGTCGTGTGGTATCTTCAATTAAAACGTATGCTCGGTTCTTGCAATGATCTCGTTTTGAAGTTCCGGTGAAAGGTCGACAAAATAGGCGCTGTACCCGGCAACCCGCACTAACAGGTTGCGATATTTTTCGGGATCTTTTTGAGCGGCAAGCAATGTCTCCCGGTTAATTACATTAAACTGAAGGTGCCAGAGCTTCAAATCACAGAAGGTCCGGATCAAAGACATTAACTTTCTGGTTCCCTCATTTCCGGCCACTGTTGATGGGCTAAGCTTCAAGTTAACCAGTCTGGCTGCACGCTCTTTTTCCCCCATACACTTTGTATTGGCTATAGAGTTCAGGGTTGCACTTGGTCCCCTGGTATCAGCGCCGTGCGAAGGACCACCTCCATCAGACAAAGGCATTCCTGCTTTTCTGCCATTTGGTGTAGCTCCAATTATCTTACCCAAGGGAATGTGAGCGGTAACCGGAACATACCTCACGTCTAATTCTCCACCAAACGCGGTGGGGTACTTCTTGGAGAAACTAATCGCGTGTGCTTCAATATCCCGTCCCATAGAGTCGGGATACATGTCGTTATTTCCATATTTGGGGGCATTTAGACAAAGCTGCCTAATAACTTCCTTGCCTTCAAAGTTAGCATCCAAAGCATCCAGCAGTTCACCCATCGTGATTTTTTTATCATCATAGACGAGCTTTTTGATGGCTGCCAGGGAATCAACCACTGTTCCGAAACCAAGCAGATCATAAAAACCCAAATTGATCCCGCCTGGTATATCACCTGAATGCAGATCCTTGCATTCCTTCATGCAAAGGTCGTGAAGGACTGAGGCCATTGGGGCGGCAAAGTATTTTGGTCTTAATGTATCCACAACATACTGCTGAATAAAAGCATGTTTTAGGAGAAACTCTTGTTGAGTTAGATACGCATTCCAAAGCTCGTCAAAAGTAGCAAAATTTCTGGGATCTCCAGTGCTGACACCGACCTGCTCATTGTTGAATGATTTTATTTTACCGTCACTCAATGCCATCTCTAGAGCAGCACCCAGGTTTACCCACGCGCACGGACTGGTATAGGTATCCCTGTTGACCATCCGGACCTCGCTGCAACCCGAGGCGCAATAATCGTTTGCCTCTTCGATGGTGGCGCCTTTGGCCAGCAGCAAGGGGATGATTTCCTCGTCATTTAAGAACTTGGGGAAACCCGATCCCTCTTTAATTGTTTCACTTACCTCATAGATAAACTTTTCGGGACTTTGGGCATGTATCCTTGCTGCAAGGTCGGGGTAATTTAATGGAAACTCCCGCTTGGACCTTAGAATTAGGTATGACAACTCGTTTGTTGCATCTCTCCCATCACGAGTCTTTCCGCCAATGGTCAAAGCTTCCCAGTGGGAATAACCTTCTGTAAAAGCAGCGCCTGCCGGCGACACTTTTAGATTGATGAATTGAGCCATATTGACCCACAGGGACTCCAGCAACTCCAGCGCAGATTTCTCTGTAATCCGGCCTTCTTCAATATCTTTTTTGTAATACGGGTAAAAATATTGATCCATTCGGCCGTTGCCAACAACGGCACCAATATTTTGTTCCAACCTGGAGACTACCTGTGTGAGCCATACGGATTGAACAGCCTCATGGAAAGTCCGTGCCGGGTTTTCCGGCACCCATTCGCAGATTCTGGCGATTTCTAAAAGTTCCTTTCTTCTCTGCTCGTTGCTTTCTTTATCAGCCATACTGGCCGCGAGTTGAGCGTATCTTTTAGCAAAAATAATGACTGAATCACATGCCAAAATTGCAGCTTCCAGGAAAGGTTTCTTTTCCAGAGTGTCCTTGGGGTTCAGGGGATCAAGGGCGGCTAATTTTTCTTCTGCTTCTCTTTTTAAGTCCTTGAAGCCTCTTTTTAAGACTTTTTCATAATCATGGACCCACTGTAATGAACTGCGGATACTGGCTGTTTGTGTAACGACGTATCTTTGATGGAAGATATCGTCAGGGTCAAAGATTACCTTTCTTGTATCCTCTGGCAATGCAGCAACCAGGACTTCGTGGAATGTTCTACCTTTCCAGTACGGTACGATTTCTTCTCTTATTACCCGCATATCCTCATCCGTTATAGTATAAGCTAATTTACCCGTGGTCAACCTGTCCATCGCTTGCTTTAAGAAACTACCATCTAATTCAGGATAGATCAGGCCATGTCTTCCAGGGTGACCGTCTGCACGCCCAACAACGAGATCATATTCGCCAATATATACAGGTATGTTTTCAACAATGTGTTTCAAAGCTTTTGCCCATCTTAAAACCAAAGGCTGGCCCTCGGTTTCCCTAAACGACTCTGTCATTAAGCGTGCCCTGTCCAAACTGATCCTGGGAGGGGTTCCTTTAAAACTATTCAAGATGTTGTAAACTCTTTCCCTGCCCTTTTGCACGTCTTTAGGGCTCAGTTGCCCCGTTTGCTCATTTAAAATTCTTTGTTCCTGCGGTGTTAATACCGTGCAGCAACTCATTGTTTTTCCCCCTTTTGGATATCTGATGAACTTATATTTCAAGCATCCTATTTAATTTTAATTAATCACAAGACCCCCATTGGGACTTATGATTTGGCCTAGCATGTAGTTCGCATCATCTGAAGCAAGGTAAACGGCAAGAGAAGCATACTCTTCAATCTTTCCTATTCTCCCCACAGGGATCAGCTGCATGAAGCGGGCTCTTCTCTCAGGACTCATCTGATTGATTCCTCTCATAAATTCGTCCGTTTCGATATAACCCGGAGCTATGCAATTGACGCAGACGCCGGCGCCGGCCACTTCGTGCGCCACCGCTCTGGTAAAGGCAACCACCGCTCCCTTTGCTGCCGAGTAATTGGGGCTATGAGAACTTAACGCTGATATTCCGGAGATTGATGCAATATTAATAATTTTGCCGTATCCCTTGTCCTCCATAATGTTCAGTGCCTCACGGGTGCAGTAGAAAAGCCCGTGTACGTTCACTTCAAACATCTTTTTCCAATCCTCATCGCTCATATTCCTTGTGATCTGCAAGGAATGCCTGGGGACCGGAGTTGTCACTAGATCGAGGTGTTTCATCCTGTCCTTCACGCCGTTAGGGTCCGACCTGAAGATCCCTGCGTTGTTTACAAGGATATCCAATGTGCCAAACCTCTCCAGAATCCTGGAGAACATTTTCTTTACTTCCTGGCTGGAGGTGATATCCGCTTTAACAGCAAGTCCCTCACATCCAAGCTCTTCGATTTCTTTTACGATTTCTTTAAATCTTTCTTCGTTTTTGTCACAAATAGCCACCTTGGCTCCTTCCCGGGCAAATGCCAGGGCGATCCCTTTGCCAAGCCCGTTATTCCCCCCGGTTACGAGCGCTACCTTTCCCTTAAGTTTCACATTTATTCCTCCTTTTCCCAATAATTCTTTAAATGATTCGGACATTGGCTTATAGTGACGTACGTACCAGTTACCTTAATTCTATTTCTGCAACTTTATCTTGTCAACTAGTTCACAAGATATTTATAAAAAGTTTATGGTTTACAGCAACCCTTCTATGCCTGGCGGTTTTTCCTGGACATCTTAATACAAAAGGCATATTTGTCTGTCCGGAAGATGCTGTAATAGTACTCCACTATCTGGCCGTAAGGATTCGAAGTTAAGCGCTCCGCCGCCAGCACACTTGTGGACGGCGAAATTCCCAGGAGCCTGGCATCTTCCTCCGTTGGCATGGCACCGGTTATTTTTTGTTCAGCCTCGTGAAGAATTATACCTATGGATTCGAGGAGTGTATACAAAGTTGCCTTATTAAGGTCGTATTCCGCCAATTTAAGGCCGGTTTCCAACGGGTAATAAGTTCTTTCTATAGCAACGGGCTCATCATCGGCATAGCGGAGCCTTTCAATTGCGTAATATTCTTTAACACCTAAGATTTCAGCTATTTCCGGACTGGACTTGATTCCTTGAAACAGCAACCTGATGCCTGGTTCCATACCCATACTTTTAACAGTTTCGGTAAAGCTTTTTATATTGCCCAACCATTCATTAACCTTATGCGTAGTAATAAAAGTACCTTTGCCGTGAATCTTCTCCAGAAATCCATCACGGACCAAAGCGGATACAGCTTCCCGCACAGTCGTCCGGCTCACGGAAAAACGATCCATCAACTCTCTCTCACTGGGAATTTTACTGGTGTAATTCCCCTGCCCAATCTCTTTTCTCATTATTTCTTTCAATTGAACATGAAGTGGGATTGGACTGTGAATATCCAAAACCATGTGCTATTCCTCCGCAAACAATAATTGTTACGTTAAAATTTTTAGCCAGTGCGACTTCTCATAAGATTTAGTTTTCTTAAATAATACTTCAAAATATTTCGTTCAGCAAGATTTATTAACTTGGATCCGGTAAGTAATCACTAAGAACCACCGTTTTCGGTAGCCAGGAAGGTTCCGAGGTGGGCTATAACCCCCGCTACCACGGCCGGTTCTCCTACAAAACCAAGGGTGCGCGTTGTTCCTGAACAACCTGCTTAGAAATACGCAACAAAATCAGGCAGTCTGAAACATCGGACTGAACTCTACACCTAAACTGGTGGGGAAAGTACCCACCCGCGTGGAATACCGGCCACGTCAAAGGCCTAATACTCCGGCATGCGGTAACTGCCTTTCCAGCTACCGTATGAAGCCCGGTGAAGACGGCGAAAAGCAGACCTGCGAAGCGGTTAGCGAAGTAGTCGGGGCGCCATAAAGTCGCCACGCCGATGTACCATAAGAATCCGCGGTTGTACGGCTCGAATTTGTGGCAATACCGAAGTGAAGGATTGCATCTCCGGAAGGAGACCGATCGCTGCTATATCAATCCTTGGTGATATAGCAACACCACTCCCCTAAAGGAATGGATGCCTTCAGTCCACCGGTAACGGACAAAAAGGCGGTCGGCGGGTCAAAGCGGACGGCTAAAGCGACACATGCAAGGCTAAGGTGTAGGGAACAACGGAACCTCAGAAGGAGATGCCAAGCGGGAAAGAACGCGATGCTCCTAAGCGGAAAGAAATGGCCGCTGCATCTGGGGGACTGCTGCCCGTAGTAGTAATGAAACAGGGTAATGCCTGTGGAACGAAGGGGCATAGTCAGGAAACCAAGCACAGGAAACTCAACACGTCAGGGAAGCCGTTGAGCACACCTGATTAACCCAAAGGCGAAAACTCCACAGAAAGGAGTGATGCCGATGGTTCACCAATCTGACTATCTGAAAACAGAAGGAGACTTGCGGAAGCTACTAGACGATATGTACCAGCAAACCAGAGAAACAATCCAGAAAAACGACCTGCCAAGATTTAAAAACCTGCTGGAAATCATATCATCAGAAGTCACAATCCTGACCGCAATCCACAACATCAAGGCCAATAAAGGAAGCCAGACACCCGGAAGCGATGGAGAAACCATGCGGGAAAGCATCCTGGAAAAAGAATACCCGGAAGTTATCCGCAGGGTTAAGGAATGTTTGAAACACTATAAACCAACCCCCGTTAGACGGGTCTGGATACCCAAACCCGGAAAACAAGAAAAACGGCCCCTGGGCATACCTTCCATCATCGACCGGGTAGTACAGGAATGCGTCCGCATCGTAATCGAACCCATCTTAGAAGCACAATTCTTCGCACATTCATACGGTTTCCGCCCCATGCGGGACGCCCACATGGCCTTGGAACGTGTCGCGAGTGTAGTACACGACACCGGCTACCATTGGGTTATCGAGGGTGACATCAGCAAATTCTTCGACAACGTAAACCACACCAGGCTCATCAAAAAGCTCTGACACATGGGGATACGCGATAGGAGAGTGCTGATGATTATCAAAGCTATGCTCAAGGCCGGAATTATGAACGAAATAGCCGAAAACCCACTGGGTACACCCCAGGGAGGCATTATCTCCCCACTCCTGGCCAACACATACCTTCATACCCTGGATAAATGGGTGGTACGCGAATGGGAAGAAAAGAAAACCAAACACACATACAAGTATAAATTCAGCAGACATCGGGCACTTAAAACCGGAAGCAACCTCAAACCAGCCTATCTCATTCGCTATGCCGACGACTGGGTACTTATCACGGACACCAAAAGCAACGCGGAAAAGTGGAAAAAGAGAATTGCAAAATACCTAAATACAAAGCTCAAACTCACATTATCCGAAGATAAAACGCTCATCACCAACGTCCGCGAAAAATCCATCCACTTCGTAGGATTTGACTTCAAAGAGGTTCAAGGCAAGTCCAGAACCGGTTTCATAACTAGAACCAGACCGAATGGCGAACGGTTGAAAGCCAAAGTAAAACAAATCCGCAAAAACATCAAAGCCATCAAGAAAACAACCGACAAAAACCAGTTAATACACCAAATAAACCTGGTCAACTCACAAATACGCGGACTTTGTGAATACTATCAGGCAGCCACATGGGTGAACATCGACCTGGCTAAATACGCAAATTCACTACTAACAACAGCTTACAAAACACTAAAGCAACACGGAGGCGACTGGATACCAGCCAACCAGACAAACAACCTGCTAGCAATCCACAGCGAGTACGCCAAACAAATCCCGGCAATAGAAATAGAAGGCTTAAAAATCGGCATTACCAGTCTTGCCTTCGCAAAATGGAAGAAAACACAACTTAAAAACCAGGACGAAACACCCTATACGGCACACGGCAGAGAGAAGTATCGAGAACGTACAGGAAAAAAGCCGCTGTTCGCCAGAGCAGATGAACTTCTTAACCTACACCTGTCGGGACTCATAGCCAAAGGACTGACCGGTGGCAAATACACGTTTGAATACTTCCTCAACCGCGCCTACGCTTTCAACCGGGACAAAGGCAAATGCAGAGTGTGCGGAACCGAAGCACAAAACTGGAACGTCCACATCCACCACGTACAACCAAACCTACCCAAAGAACTAGTAAACAGAGTACCCAACCTCGTAACCACACACGAAATTTGCCACAATCTTATCCATGACGGTAAGGACCATTCGGAACTGGGGAAAAAGGTATGGACCAAAATCCTGAAGTTTAGAGAAAAGTTGAGTGAACCTGTGCAAGTTTCTTGATGGAACGCCGTATGCGGTGAAAGCCGCACGTACGGTGTGAAGGGGGGGGGAAAAGGGAGCCGTAACGTAAAGCCGACGGCTACCCTTACCTATCCCTAATTGCCTTTATCTCCGGAACCGGTGAACTAATCAACGCTGACCTGTATGGAGGTAAGACCGCCAGCAACGGGAGCTTTTTGGACTTCTTGCAAGAGACCTTAGGCAAACTCGATCCCCGTAAACGGGTAAGAATTTGCTTACCCAAAAACTCCCCTTGTTCTTAACCGGCTTGCCCGGCTTAGTTGAGTGTTGCCTTTTTGTTCCGGGCCCTATCACAATTACTTTCTTTCTTCACCAAAGTGGGATTTCGTGCTAGTTACCTGGTAAAAACTACAACTATCTCCCTGTAAATGGTAATCGTTCTGCCCAAACACCCCGGGTGACTGGTTACTTACCGATTTCAAGATCAATATACTTAATACTTAGACACACATGCCGCTGACGCGGCACCAGCAGAAAGATGAAAATTGTTACCCATCGAATTTTTCCTTCACGGCTGACGAAGGGAGTTCGTGTTTCTTTTGTGCTGCGAGCCCGTGACTGAGACAGTCCCCAGCGACTAGGCGCACCACAGATTGTAGCCCCCTTTATGGTGAGCATGCAGGATAGAATAATCCCAAATGGTTGTCGCACCAGCCCTTCAAAATCACCACCGTAGATAAAATTTCTACTTAAAGTATAGAGATATAACAGGGCAACCCTGCTATATCTCTATACAAAGAGAAAACTGAATTAAAGCTTAGCCACGCTTGCCATTTTCACCAACATAGGAAGCCATGCCCTTTTACCAGATAAAAGTAAGCGACACAAGGAATACTGCCAGTGACACCAGGGCAATAATGCTGAAATATTTTGTTACTTCTCTTACCCTCACTTCGGTAATGTCGAACCAGGTTAGAACAAAGAATACTTGAATAAGCTTGGCCCAGGCGGCGCCGTAGCCGAAAGCCATGACCGTGGCGGGCATAGACGCATTCAGAGTCTTGGCGCCGCCAAGGATGAAGCTGCCTTCTAAAATCCACTGGGCACCGGTAATGGGAACAAGCAGGTTGGAAAGGGCCGCCACTACAAAAGTGGTTACAGGATAGCTGCTCGCTGAGGAAATCCCGGACAGCCAGTTGGCGATGGCATTCCCCAGCCCGTCAGTCATAGTGATAACGCCTTGCAGTGCGGCAAACATGACCAGGACGGGAGCAACAAACCATAAATATTTAGTACCATTATTGAAATCAAAAGGGTAGTCCATGGCTTCTTTGCGCAAACCGATACCTAACATCAGTACAATAAAAGGCTCATTCTCAAATAAAATGACAAAAACTGGACAACCACAGGTTTTAATGTTATGATATACTATAAAATTAAGCCTGTGAGGTGCGATATGTGTACAAAAGATTGGTATAATGTTTTTTCAACAGC
>JBFLXH010000063.1:0-12662 GCA_040757295.1 Bacillota bacterium
CCTCAAGGTAGCCTTCTTCGAACCCGGCCTGGGCCACCGGGCGCACCATCTTGGCCGGTTCCTCCTCGGCAAAGCCCACCCAGGCCATCCGGTATCCCCCTTCCTCCACCAACAGGCGGCAAACCTCCTGCAGGAGCGACCTTTCATCTTCAGCCCGGGCCACTTTTTCGTTGCCTTTGCTGAGTATTTCGAGGGTGCGGTTGATCCGACGGAGTTCGTCCTCCATCTTTTTGCGCTCGGTGACGTCGTCATAGACGGCTACGATTTCTCCGGAGGGAAGCTTGTAGACATAGTTTTCCCGCCAACCATCCCGGCGAGCATCCTTGTACCGGGCTGCCGGGTGGAACTCAGGTTTGCCCGTTCTCCAGACCCTCCGGAACACCTCCAGGAGCCCGAACTCCTCCACCCCGGGGAATACCTCGGTTACCATCCGCCCCAGAAGTTCTCCCTTGCTGATTCCTTCCATTTGCTCCGCCGCCCGGTTGAAACCATTGAAGATGAAATCTTCGCCGTCGTTCACCGCCTGGTACACCGCAACGCCGCTTTTCATGTTGTCGAAGAGGAGGCGGTAGCGGCCTTCGCTTTCCTTAAGCGCTGCTTGTTGCCCTTGAAAAACAGCAATAAGTTTACCCAAGCCAATACCAACAACAAAATATGCTAATGAACCTTATTGGCTTGGATCTGTCCAGTCCTAAATGTTCAAGATTTCCCATTTAATGGTACATGAAAATCAATTGCACCCCCGTCACCGAGATATAACTGCCTGACCACATTTTCATGGCATGTAAACGTAGGGACCCGGAGTTGCCTGGCATAAAGCTTGATTGTTTCATAATTGATGTCACGGGTTGCCTGTTGCCAATTAATGCGTCTATATTGTATAATGCATTTAAAACATATTAAACGTATTAAAGTAGGTGAAATTATCGACCACCAGTTCAGTCTGGCCGTGGATACCCTCATTCAAGCCCTGGGCCGCCAGAGCGCCTTCTGGGGCCTTGGGAAAACGGCGGGAGAAATGTATGCGGTCCTGTATCTGAGTTCCCAGCCCCTCTCCTTAGAGGAAGTGGCGGTGAAGCTCCAAGTGACCAAGGGCAATATCAGCATCGCCATTCGCCAACTGGAGCAGTTGGGCATGGCAAAGCGTTCCTGGCAGAAAGGCGACCGCCGGGTGTTTTTCGAGGCGGAAACCGATTTCTGGAAGGTCGGCCACTCCATTCTCGGCCTTCGGCATAAACCGGAATTCGACCAGACCTTTGCCCTAGTCCGGGAGAGTGCCAGGCTGGCGGCGCTGGCTGAACCATCCCCTGAAAGGGATGTGGCGCTAGAGCGCCTTGAGGCATTGGTAGAATTTCATCAACTGCTGGACAGTGTGGTGGAGATGGCCCTGGCCATGAGCCCCGGCCAATTAAAAAACATGGTGAAAATGTTCAAGTTGTTTACAGCTAGTCCAATCCAAATGGAGGAGTCGCCATGAGTAACCAGGAATGGCACGTGGTCACAGGCGCCTTCGGCTATACCGGTAAATATATCACCCGGCGGCTGCTGGCCATGGGAAAAAAGGTCATCACCCTCACCGACCATCCCGGCAGGCCAAACCCTTTCGGCACCCAAGTGCCAGCGGTACCCTTCAACTTCCCCCTGCTGCCCAAGTTACAGAGTTCTGACTTTTCCTCCGGCGGGTCTGTCTCCCGCTGAACTTCCCAGCCTTAGCTGGGCATACGAGTAGTTACGAAACCATTTTCTAAAATCCTGTATCTGGCCGCCGACAAAGGTCAGCTTTGCCGGGACAACGACTACCAGCCTGCCATCACCGTTAATTCTTCGGATCAAGTTCTCAATGGCGATGCTCTCCGTTTCCCGGGTCATGAAGTTCTTGGATATTTCCTCCGGGCTTAGCCGCCCCCCGAAAGCAGGGATACTAAGTACAAGGTCGAAACTATCTGTGAAATTAACTCTCTGTAAATTGACTGGTTTATCACCTTAACATTGTCAAATTCCTCGAAGGCGGTCTTTAGCAGGAAAATACCGTATGCTGGTCTGTGGTGAGCGTAAAATGGAGTTCGAGCGGGCGGCGGATTTGCGGGATTTGGTGTTTGAGTTGGAGAAGCGGAAGTAGGAAAGCTGTTCATACGGGGGTCTGTGGGGCCGATAGCCGGAAAGCTCAGCCAGGGAAAAAGACACCCTCCTGCACAGGGCTGGAGGGCTCCGAATGAAGCTACTTCCCTGACTAACCAAAGACCCCTTCCCTCAGGTCTACCTGGGCGACCGCCGCTGAAGCCTCAAGTATTTCCAAGACCTCTTCTTTGGACTTGGTGGTGTGCCAGTCAACGCCATATCCATCGGCAATAGGGAACAGGACATCTCCAAAATCCTGCGGACCTTGGCCTAAGGGTAACGAAGCAAGATCGACCTTGGCCGTCTCCGAGTGCAGGTGCCGGAAAAACCAAACATCGTCCGTGTCCCAGGCTTCATCTGAACCAACGATCTCCCGGATTACTTTCCTTAATAGACCCTGGTTCTCGATGAAAGCAGACACGTATTCAATGTGGCGGTTAGCAGATCTTTCTTCTGATGAGATACTGAAGGCACGGAAGAAATCACTGTACCAGTTTCTCTTCGGCGCTTGGCGGCTAACGGATCTTTCTTCTGTCGGGATGCCCGAAGTTTCTGTCGGGATGCCCGAAGTCTGGAGAAACTCGGAATACCAGTTTCTCTCCGGCATTGTCTCGATAACGACGGTGACAACAATTGCTCCGGACAGGGCCTTCAAGATCAACTCCTGCGCCAGGTGATCCCACCCAACTTCAGGACCACCGCGAAGGGGCCAATGACCAACTCTCACGGCTGTCGGATACTTTGAACTGGCGATGAACTGGAACTTGAGACGACTTTCGGCCATGACCGTGCCCCCTCGCCAAAGCTATTTGAACAATTCCTCGCCGAGCTCACGACCGGCCCAGCGACCGCCGAACGCTCCGGCAATGCTACCCGCAAGCCCTCCAATTAGCCCCCCGACGGCTGTCCCAGGACCCGGAGCGATCATGGTGCCAACGGACCCGAGTGCAAGCGAGCCAGCCTTGGCTCCAGCCCAAGCCTCGGCCCAGCTTCCGGCAATCTCTGTGGCCGCGACTCCGGTAGTGGGTCCGGCTTTGAATCCGTCTTTCTCGAGCGCCTGGTAAAGCTGCACACCATCGGCCACAACCGCAACTCCCGTGGCACCATATCGGACACCTCGGGCAACGGTCTGGGCGTTAGACGCAACCGGCAGCATTGCCTCGGGATCTGAACCATCGAGGTTCCTCCGATGGAACCTGAACCCTTAAGGGTTCCGTTCGATGTATAGGTCACCAGTTGTGGTCCACTAATTGAGTTTTTTTGAAAAGAACCGCCCTCTGGAATCGAACTAGCTTGAGACGTTGAGGGCCGAGAGACTGTGGATCCAGAGGAAGGAGCAGTTCGACTCGCTGCCTGGTTCTGATTGCTGGATCCGGTCTTGGAGCCCGTCGTAGCAGTGTTAGCCCCAGCCTTGGCTGATACCTGTGGATTTGGTGCGGTCTGCCTTTGAACGGGGCCATCCTTGTAGTATGCCGCCCCAGTTCCCCGAAGTGCGACTGCCATCCTTGATCTTCCTCTTAGAATTTTGGTTTGTTCAGCTTCTATTCTAACTGAGGAATTTGTCAATGGCTCCCTATTCTTTTAGGAACCACTTTTTACACAATTATACGGACTTAACTCATATGACCCCTCCTTTTACCCAACCCATTTTCATTTATTGCAATACCAATAAAAGACCATTTCATGAGACTTGATCCATTACTCAATAACATCCTATTTCCTGTGATTAATGAGAATGATTAATAGAGTACCCATACCTGCAAGAAAAGGCTGACCGGGTGAAAGCCGTGTATTCTCCTCCAGGGTGTTGATGAAAGGCGCCGCTTTCAAATATCTTACGGTAACTTTAGCTGTACCGTCAGCTTTGATATAGACCGCGTCGCCGATCTTCTTTGTATATCCATGAATCTCTTTTCCGCCGGGCAAGGTAAAGGTGTAGCCAATGTTATAGGTGTATCGTCCCGGCTTAAATTCTGCCCGCTCTCCGCCCTCCCGCCGGATATTGGTAACAACAGCAGCGGTGCGTTCCCCGAGAAGGCCAAGAGCGAGGCTCCCAACCGCCCACAGAATTAACGCTGCGCCAAGCAAAGAGAGCATGATACGTGCCAAGATCGTTCTTTTCATTTCTCGGCTCACCTCATCCAACCATGGTTTTCTGCAGGACAAACTGTTTAACCTGCGTATAGTTCTCCTGTGTGCAAAACAGCGCCATCTGCTCTGTCCATCCGCCCCGGAGCAATATGGTAAGACTGCCGGCCTTATATTGTACCTTTGTGACGTCACTCCACCGCAGAAAGACCTCCTGCCTTGACTGTGCCAGCATCCCGGCACCGGCTGTGGCGGGCTTCCCGGAAAACAGTCCGAATACAACCGTCAGAGCGTTAACGACGCGATTCCTTTTCGCTTGCCTGGGCTGTGTCCGGCAGAGCGCTCCTTTGTCATCCAGCACAAATTCCGCGTCATATTTGCCCCGGTACACCGCCATCACAAAGAGCCAGCAGAAAATAAACAGCACGCTAATCAACCCAAGCGCGTACAGGGTATCCGGGCTTTTGCCCGAGTTAAGCCCGATGAACAGTACAACAAGACCAAACGGGAGGCCAATGGCTATTCCCAGCTGCTTAACAATAACCTTATTTCTGAATATAGGCACGCTGATTTGCCATTGGATAGTTTGCTGAATATCCATTATTGCAATCCTCACTTAGTTGTTGAGCAATCCATTACTGCGCCTTCCATTCATAAATATAGCGAGTGCCGATCCCGGCGCTCGGCCCGCCGGTCCACAATTCGATCCTCTGTCCTTCCTTATTGCCGCTGGGTGCTTTGGCGGTAATCTGATCACTTAGCGACAGAACATTTTTCTTGCTGTACTTGACGGAACAATAGATATCGAAATGGTTCTTACCGTCCTTGTTGGTAAAACGCGTCGTCCCAAAATCCGCCCGACAAAACCCATTCCCATCAAAATAGGAGACATTTTGCTCTGTAAAAGCCAGGTTAAAGCTTAAGACTACCGTCTCGCCGCCCTGTATGACCTTGGGCGGAACCGTGATGTCAAGTTTCATGGCATAGCCTTCACCGTTTATCTGGTCAGGATCGGGATAAGTGTCGGTTTCCCCGATGTATTTTTGTGAATACGTATAGCTGCCCGGAGAAGCGGAGGCTCTGAGTTGATAAACTCCGCCCTTATTGAGATGGGCTACGTTCTCTTTGGCGTCTTCATTGATGGTCTCTACCAGCACCCAGGCGTATTTCTTGACTGCGGGCTGCTGCGCCGGCTGTTCGGTCTTCGCTTCGGAGGAGCTGTCTCCGCTTTGCTTTGGCGTTGACGGGGGAGCTTCGTCGATCACGATGTTTATCGCCGGCGGCGTCACCTTAAAGGTTACAGTCTTGACAGGGGCGCCTCCGTCGGGGTTTGCACCGGGCTCATGGATCTCCAGGGTATTAGGCGCTCCGGCATACATGTGGCCGTAGAGCGTAAACGTTGTCTTGGCCAGACCCTTCTCGTTGATCTTCCCCGTCCAGTCTTCCACTTTTGCCTTGCCGTTCAGCGGCGCAAAACGCACGGTATGTCCGGCGTAGGTCTTCTGCTTGTCGGTAAGGCTGAACGAAATCAGCGTGTTCATGTAATCGGACAGCCTCTGATACTCCGCGCGCAGCTTTCTTTCATTTTCGAGATTGATCTTTTTCGCGATTTGGTTGAATACGACGGGCAGGATATCGTTGTAAACGATGGCCCGGCGTTCGGCACTGATGTCCTTGCGAACCGTGTCGTTCAGACCGGCTTGGCCGCCGGTCCAGGCCATTTTCTTCCGCGCCTCATCCACATAGGCATCCACCCCATCCTTGTTCCCGCCGCCCCAAAATTCATCGCAGTGCGCCGTGACGATACGGTCTATCTCCGCCTTTAACTCACTTTCGGTCAGCTTGCCAGCGGCAAACAGAGGGTACAGCGTGTTATACCAATCTGCCGCGGAACGGTAACCCGGCCTGCCCTTTTGGTAGTAAATGGAATAGGCATCGCGGTAGATACTCGCCCGGCCCTCCAAGGCCTCTGTCCCGAATTTGTTAATGGAGTAGTCAACAATGGCAACGGCTGCCATACCCGCAGACATCACCGAACTGCTCAGTTTTGAGGTTACCTTGCCCATCATGTAGGTCCATGCTGTTTTCATGCTTCCGACCAGCGCGTCGTTTATTTTACCTTCCGATATATTCACTCCGATCTGCACCACCGAGACCATCAAACCGATGTTACCCAAATGATCCCCAAGGGTGGACATCACATCATCGCCATAGGCCAAATAACCGGCACTCTGCGCGGCATTTCCGAGGATGTCGCCACTGAGCTGCAGCGCATCGCCGACGGCTCCGGTGCCGATCTCAAGGCACTTGGAGGCCGGTACGCCGCTGGAAGCGTATTCTTCCACAGCGGCCATGAAATTTTCGTTGCCGGCTGTTCCCCCAAGACCCAGGAACTGGATACGGGCTTTGCGCGCGCCTTCGCCGCTCACTGAGAACACGCCGTATTTGGAAAGATGGTCTGTTGTGATCACCACCGCGCCCGCCGTGCTGTCGTAGCGGAAGGAAACCGGCTCCCATTTGCCGGTATTTTCATTTAAGTAGGCCGCGCCCGGCTCCGCGCCCTGCGCGAGCTTTAAGGGTATAATCAGCTCAACCACGCCAGCAAGCTTGTCGGCTCCCGCCAGCGAGAAGTCGTAGACCTCAAGTTTTATATCATTGTCATCGTCCAGAGCCGGCACCTCTGTAACCTTTGCAATCTTTGCCTCTGCGTCGGTACTAAGTGTTGCCGGGCTTATTTTAATGCTCAAGCCTTGGTGTGAAAGCGTGAGATTATCCGCGTTAAGAACACCCTCGGCCAGTGTTGCGGACGTTGAAGGTGTTTCGGGCTTCTTATCGCCGTTCTTGTCTTTCCCGCAGCCGGTTAACACGCCGCACATGGACAGCAGCATTGACATAATCAGCAAGCCGCAAAGGAATTTTTTAATTTTCATGCCTAAAACCTCTCTTTACTAAATAAATGATAGCAACTTTCTAATAAGCTCATCCTGTCATACACTTATTTCAGCAGCGGACATTGGCAGCGGAAGCAAATATCGTCGCTTATATCGCACAGTGTACCGCAGGCATTGCAAAAGATGATGCTGTCGTGCGATTTATCAAATTTTTCGTAAGAATTGAGCCCTGCGTGATGCCTCACCCGGTCGCCGGTCTGGTAATAATTGAAGACCGTATCGTCATCTTCTGCGGTCAGCCTGTGTATCCTGCCGTTATCCGCCTGGATGATCACAGCGTATTCGGTATAGTAGTGGATGTAATAATCATTGTCACCGCTTCCGCTGCTTTGCCGGCGATTTTTCTTTTTGACCGTTTTATCTGCAACCACACCGTCCCAGGTCTTGCTTCTTTTTCTGCCAAAGATTTGAAGCTGCGCAATAGCGAGAAACATGCCCCCTATGCCAAGGCCGATGTATAAAGCCTGCGGGTTTTCCATCTCAGAGCTGTTCTCTCCATAAATATAGAAGCCAGCGATGGCAGCAGCGGCCAGAATTACGGAAAATATAGCCGCCCAGCGGTCATTTTTTTTGATATATCTGGCGAAGGACGGGTCGTTTATCCTGTCCGAATAGCCGATACGCCCGGTATTAGTTCCTGAGCTGTTTTCCGGACAGAAAACTGCCTGCTCGCAGACGGCACAGAATTTGGCATTTTCCATTGGCACGGTTCCACAGTTTAAACAATACAGATTTATCCCTCCCGTCACTGTGTAATAACCGGAACAACTCCGGTTTCATAGCGAAACCTCCGGACAATCTTTTGAAGAGTACCATCGCGGATCTCTTCGTAAATGAGCTTTGTGCTTTGCATTTCCTGAACCGTCCCGTAAGTGAGTGTGATATAGTACCGTCCAAGCTCTACGGCTTTCAACCGAATACCCTCCTGATTGAACTTAATAATTTTTGATTGAAGGAGAATACCGAAACAGGACACGTACACCTCGATTGATTCATCCCGATCCATACAGACAGCGGGTTGGATGTGCAGAATCTGATTCTCGATGATCAGCTGAGCTGCCTTGATATTAATCATCGCTTTTACGAAAAGGAACCCTGTTATTACCACGACCACGGCAGTCAGAGACATAGCTGCTAGTACCTTCCAATTCGGCGGTTGCAGGAAGATGATTATTACAAAAACCGCTGCCACAATTACTGTCGCCGCAAAAAACCAAGATGCTTGCCGGGCCAGCTTCTTCAAACAGCTCCTCTCCTCTCTGCCGGTAGCTATGAGTTATGTTTCATTTTACGGTATTCCAGCTTATTCTTACGTCACCAAACCGGGTGATTTAACGCAAAAAACCCCTCACCTTTTCGGGTGAGAGGCTCTGAGGTCGGTAGTTTATCAGAATTTCTATGTTCCGGCTCGAAGGGGTTTGATATCCAAAAGAATGTTCATCAATTCCGTCCGGTTTTGGACGCCGGCTTTGGAATAGATGTTTTTCACATGGGTTTTAACTGTATTTTCGCTTAAGTGGAGCTCCTCTGCGATTATGCGGTAAGTTTTGCCGGTAAGCAGCAGGGAAACGATTTCACTTTCACGTTCCGTGAGTTTTTCCGCAATAGCAAGAGAGTGGATCAGCCGGGTTTGCTCCTGCGGGGGCATTTCTGAAAGCACCGCCAAATAAGTGTGATTTTTCAGTAATGCACTCAGATGCTTATGTAAGGGGGGAAGCATTATCAGGGTTACGCATACTATACCCAGCGCCAGCAGTGTAGGGTTCTGGCTTTGCTCCTGGACAGATGTGATGGCATTACCAATCAAGCCGCCCAAAAGTACGCCCAGCACATTGGCGGACAAGCCAATGCCGAGAATCCTGGCGGGGTTTTTATGAAGCTCCAGCATTTCTCCAAGTATACTCCACCAAAACAGGTCGTACACGCCGCAGGCTCCCAGCATCAAGGTATTGACTACAAAATAACTTATGGCTGAGCGGTCAAGCAGTAGAAAGGCGATAAAGGAAAAGCCGATCATGGCAATGGCTACGTAGAGGATGTAAGCGCGGTTTGTTTTGCGGGGGAGGTTCCTCATAATAAACAGGGCAACAATATATGGAACAGCCCAATACCAGCTTGTCAGCCACTGTAGATGCGCAAAAGCCGGACCCTGTACCTGATACATAAGACCCGAATTGACAGTGATGACAACGATAAACAGCCACAAGAAAGCAAGTGGCTTACTTATGCCGGCAGGTTTGTCACTCTGTTCGGAAAATTCAGGGGTATGTAATGCTTTCTTGTAAGGAAGCCTGAGCGCGAACAAAAACGCCAGGCCAAGCATCAGCATCGACAAGCCAAGTCCTGCGTGCGGAGAAACATTAACAGCCGTTACATTGAGCAGGATCATGATTATATTTGAGCAAATGAGCCCATCCGCCATCGTCTTCATTCGCTCGTTTTTCGGTGTGCAGCTTTTAAAATAAAAGCCCCATGCCGCCACACAACCTCCGACCAGAAACGCAGCCGCCGGCAGTGCTGCCGTCCATAAGAATGAGGGAGGAAAGAAAAATACACCGGAAGCCGCGATGCAAAAGAGGATCGAAAAGATCATGAGCGTTTTAGCTCTCTGCATGGTAGTGATAAAAAAACCACATAATAAAAGCCCGGTAAAATGGGCAGCCATCGTGCCAAAAATAAATTGGTGGGCAGAAATATCATGATAATCTGCAAGTGCGTACAGTATCCGGCCTTCAAAAGGAAAGGCCAAAAGCCATGAGAAGAACAGTGAAAATACTATAATGGATAACTTTCTGTTGTCTATGTATTTTGTTTTATTGCCTTCTTTTTTGTCCATTGTTTCACCTGCAAATAGTTTATTGCCAACATTGAAACGACTAGACCCCAGATCTTACTATGCTGTGAGTTATGCTATCAAGCTCTATCCGCCAAATTCCCTGGATTGAATCGATTGTATTATTATACTTTTGCGGCAAACGTCGGACATAGACATTTTTTCTTGGATCAATTTTTCCCTCATAGAACCACATCTCCAGATTCGCTGTGCCAGAACCTGTTTCCCATTATCTGTTTATTAAAGCTGTTTTTCGATATTCCGCCCACCGTGCATGATACGGATGATTGCAACTGTTTCCTTATCTTCAACGGGCAGATAAAGCACCAGGTAATTATCAACCGGCAAAACCCGAAGCCCCTTGCCGCGCCACGGTACTTTTTCATACAAACGGCAGCGGAAAGGCATTTCATTTAGTTTTGCCGCAGCTTCCATAATCCGTTTCGTCTGCCTCTTTGCAATTTCAGGCTCAAGCAGCGAGAAAGCGATATATTCGTAAATCCCGCGCAGGTCGTTTTCCGCCTGTTCGGTATAAACCACTTTCCAAGCGCTCATAGCCCGTAATCCTTGCTTATCCTGTCAAAAACTTTTTCCGCCGGGACAACCTTCCCGCTGTTTAAATCAGCCATGCCTTTCTCAATTTCCCCATTAAACTGCTCCTCGCTGAGCTGTTCTATCGACAACGGCTTGTTTTGAGGGAGCTTCATATCAAAAGGGATTCCGCGCTGAAGCACAACCTGACGCAAAAAAAGCCCGATTGCGTTGGACATCGAAATG
The DNA here is from genome assembly GCA_040757295.1 of Bacillota bacterium. Classification (GTDB taxonomy): domain Bacteria; phylum Bacillota; class PH28-bin88; order PH28-bin88; family PH28-bin88; genus JAGXSE01. The sequence continues at coordinate 10,768 of JBFLXH010000063.1, forward strand.
CCAAGCTGCTCAAGCACCTTTTCAGCCTGCTCCTTAATTTCAGGCTCAACACGGGCAAATATATTAGCGGTTCTTGCCATTTCAAAACGCCTCCTTCTGCATATACTATACCCAATTGTATTGCATTATGCAAGCGTTTCGCAAATTCATATGAATAACAGCCCTCTTTCATCATAAACCGAGCCGATATTCTCCCCGCCATGTCTCAGCGCGCGGTCAAGCGCCATAATGAGCGCGACCGCGCCGTCGATTTTCTCCGTGGATTTCTCCTTGTCCGGCTTGATGTTGCCCAGTGCATCTTCTTTTTTGCCACTATTTTGGGAAAAGTCGCCGCTTATTCTTTTCCCTTGAAATTAACGCTCGTTTGGTTTTGGTTGTTTGGTTTTGGAATTGGTATATGCAAAAGGCGCATGACTTCCTTTTGTGACTCGATGACTCTCTCAGCAATAAACCGCTCAAAGGGTTTATCATCCCTGTGGGCTTTTTCAAGAAGTTCTATGTATTCATGTCTAAGCACCGGAGGAATTATAGCCAACAGGTATCCATCTTGTATAAGTGCGGTGTTCATAATGAGCCTTGCAATTCTTCCGTTACCGTCTTTAAACGGATGGATAAAAACAAATCTTTTGTGCAGTTGTGCGGCAAACTTTGCCGGGTGAAGCCGATCTCTTTCGGTTTTAACCCAGTGAAACAGCCTGTCTATTTCTGCCTGTATGCGTTTCGGTTCTGTGACGGGGTATTTTGAGCCGGTGATAAACACATCTACATCACGATACTTGCCGGCATATTCCTTTTCGATGTTTTCATAAAACATTTGATGCATCGTGAGCATATCCTTTTCCGTAATCGTCCTGTTTTTAAGCAGCGTGAACATAAAATCATACGCTCTGGCATGACCAATCGCCTCAAGGGTATCACGCAAAGGTTTGCCGCCTACTGTTAGCCCATCTTCAAGTATGACTTTTGTCTCGCTCTCAGTGAGGGTGTTCCCCTCAAGGGCATTGGACGACCACGTTAGGCCAATGCGGTAGTATTCTCTAATTTGTTTTAGCATCTCTCCCTCAAAGGGTCTGCATTCATCTATGATGGATTTATACATATCAAGCAACTTATATATATCCATCGAAAAACCCGGCACGGGCACCCCACCTCCTTTGGAAACAAAAAGTTAATTTCTTTTGTCAGATTATACCATGTTTTTTGTTTTAAAACAAACTGCCACTTAACTGCTTTGCTGATATATCCACCGTTAATCAAGCGAAAAGGGGATCAGCTTGCCGGAACCTTGCTCCGGCACAGAGACAAAATGCTCCTCAAAAGTCTCGTTATCCAAATAGGAAAAATGAACGTCATAAAACTCCATGCCTTCGCACAATCTCATCCTCATCCTTCAAAACGAGGTAGTATTTCTTGGATTTGTCATTCTGTGCCAGAAGCCCACCCATGGAGTGTCCCATCAAGATAGGGAGAACTCATAATATCGTTATGGTACTCCAGCGGTGAGCGGTAACCAATACTGGAGTGGAGCCTCACCTCATTGTAGTAACGCATGAATTCTGTAATAACCTGATATGCCTCGGCAAAGCTTTCAAATTCATGTAATCGTAGACAATCTTCTTCTAAGATGCTATGGAATGCCTCTATGAAAAGGCACTGGTTCTTTCAGCACCCACACCATAATTGGGGATAAATTTATGTTCTTATTATATTTAATAAATACAAGCAAACTCTCATTGTTATCGTGGCTTGCGTTCCATTTCCCACATCGGTTATTCCGAAATAATAGTTATCCCGACAAATGGTCCGTTAAATACAAAAAAAGCCATGATAACCGCATGTGCTTTTCAAAATCATGTACAAAGTCGGAATAACAATAATCCCTCTATCCTCTACAA
>JBFLXH010000064.1:0-12633 GCA_040757295.1 Bacillota bacterium
GCTTATCAAGCGCTTGTACGGTTTGAAGTAGCTATATTGTTATTCCGACCTTTGACCTATACAAATTGCACTTTAACAGCAATTGTGTTGAGGGTCGGGATAACTATTATTTCGGAATAACATAATTGGGCGGTTTAGTAGGGTTCCACAACAAATACTTTCACCTGGCGTCTGCCCCACTTGAGGGCCTCCTCTTTTGTATCAAAGAACAGGTCAATAATGTTTCCCTTGATTACCCCCCCGGTATCGGCTGCTCGGGCATACCCATACCCTTCAACCCACATCAGGGTACCTAGAGGAATTACCTCAGGATCCACCGCCATAATCCCCCGGTAAGGATAAATTCCTGTGAAGGTTGGGTTGCCGGTATGGGTATAACCGGTAGCTTCCAGGATCAGCTCGTAGCGGAATTCTGCCGGAGGCTGACCCCGGTAAGCGATGTTTTGGGGAGAGGGGGAACCATAGGCCATCACCCTATTCTGGGGGTGTTTAAATATCGCGGAACTTAACACCTCCCTGGCAACCTCTTTTTGGTTGACATAGGTAACTTGCCAGGTAACTTCTTCAATTCCCGGGTGTCCTTCCTGGACTATCCTGCGAGTACCAGCAGATAGATAATCTACTGGCTTGTATTCTGTTGTAAAAGACAGCTCTTTCCTTTCCACCAATGGGGCTCGCCTGATCCGGTTGACTTCCATAATTAACCCTGGCCCTTCTGGTCCTGTTAAGCAGCTGATTTTCACAAAATCATCTGGGCCCAAGCGGATGCCAGCAGCCCGCAAAGCCTCTTTTTCCGTCGGCAGAGGAATTTTTATGGTATATTCTTTTTCACCATCAACTATTGTTACGGGGATGGCTTTTAAGACAGAGATAACCCGGCCTCGCCACAAAGAGCCCGTCTGAGCGATTAAATCTTCCGGCTGGACAGTAATTTGCGCCTGGTAAAGGATTGCCTTTACACCTATTTTCCTGGTTTTTATAAAATGGACTTCATCACCTGCCAAAATTGTCACTTGTTTGGGCCAAAAGAAAAAACAGCTAATAACCATGAGCAGTCCGGCAATTACCAAAACTATCCCTTTCGCCTTAATTTCCTTAAACTTTTGCCTTAGCCTGTGAACAAGCAGCAATTTGCTGGCCTCCCATCCGGCCTTGCTCATTAATAGCCTATGCCGGAACTAGATAATGTTGTCCTCATTGCATATTTTTCCATAATGAGAGGTTAGCTAATCCTTTTCGCTTAAAAAAGCTGCTATTCGGGGTTTTTGATGTTAGGTACAGTACATTTCTTGGAAGAGGCCCTCCATTGGCACCCTTCCTCTCTTTGCCAATTATGTTAGTTATTATTTTATGGATTAAAATATGCTGAAGCGGGAAGTAATGTTGATAAACCAGCCTATTCCCCAGAAAAAAAACATGGGGAACGCTTTCCCCCATGTCAAATATAGGTACCTGGTACCCAGGTTGTTATCCATAATCTTTTCTTGACCATTCTTTCCCAAACAAGAAAAAGCCCGCTGTTCAGGTCAGCAGGCAAGGGCGGTCCGGTTTCAATTGAGGGCTTGCTTAACCGATAAGGCAATCCTGCGGCGTTCCAGGTCTATAATGAGCCAGGCCACTAATTATTCATTGATTTACCGTGGCCTGAAAGCGAATTTCATGCTCGGCTTCATTGGCTGTAATCAAATTTTAATCCTTGCCGGGCATTTAATGAGCCAGGCCACTAATTATTCATTGATTTACCGTGGCCTGAAAGCGAATTTCATGCCCGGCTTCATTGGCTGTAATCAAATTTTAATCCTTGCCGGGCATTTAATGAGCCAGGCCACTAATTATTCATTGATTTACCGTGGCCTGAAAGCGAATTTCATGCTCGGCTTCATTGATTTTAATTTTTTATCCTTTGCCGAGCATTTCCCACCGCTTTAAAGAAGCGTAGGCTTTAGAGCGGGTAGCCATATGTGATAAAAGGAACGGTATTTCCTTCATCCAGCAGGGCTACAGTTCGATCCACGGCAGAAGCGGGCAGGTTAAGCTCTTGCGACAATTGGGTAATGATATTCATGATGACCTCCTGAAAAGTTAGTCCTGAAACCCAAACAGCCGCTTTGCGTTGGCTGTCGTGGCCGCAGCTAATTCCTGCAAGGAAACCTTTCGGATTTCCGCTATCTGCTTGGCTACTGCCAAAACATAAGCCGGCTCATTCCGTTTTCCTCTGTGGGGTTCCGGAGTGAGGTAAGGGGCATCGGTTTCAATCAAAAGCCTGTCTAGCGGCACTAAGCGGGCCACTTCCTTTGGCGTATGGGCATTTTTATAGGTTACAGGTCCGGCCAGGGATATATAAAACCCCATGTTGAGGCACTGGCGGGCCATTTCCCAGCTGCCCGAAAAACAGTGCATGACACCCCCGACTTCGGCTGCCTTTTCCTGCCGCAGCAAAGCAACAGTATCAGCGTGAGCATCCCTATCGTGGACAATGATTGGCAGCTTCATTTCTCTGGCTAGAGCAATCTGCTGCCTAAATGCTTCCTGCTGGACAGGCCTGGGGGATAAGTCCCGAAAATAATCCAGCCCCATTTCTCCAATGGCCAGGACTTTGCAGCCTTTGGCCAGCTTCCTCAATTCCTCCAAGGCTGCGGAGGAAAAATTTTTAGCGTCATGGGGATGAAAGCCAACAGCAGCATACACATTAGGGTATGTTTCCGCCAGCCGCACCGACTGCCGGGAGGCCTCCAGGTTATAGCCAACATTCAGGATATGGGTTATCCCCATTTGGCCTGCCCGCTCCAATACAAGAGGCAAGTCGTTTTTAAATTCCTTGTCATTCAAATGAGCATGGGTATCTATCAGCACTTATTTCACCTTCGCACCAGACTCAATATCGTTGTCAATTGTGACCAGAGTTAGCTTTTCGTCTCCGGTAGCGGCCAGGATCATCCCCTGGGAGGTGATGCCGCGCAGCTTGGCCGGTTTGAGGTTGGCCACCAGCACCAGCTTCTTGCCGACCAGCTGTTCGGGCTGGTAATACTGGGCAATCCCGGAAACCACAGTGCGGGTTTCGCTGCCTACCCGCAGGGTCAGCTTTAGCAGCTTATCCGCTTTCTCCACCCTTTCGGCAGATACAACCTCTGCCACCCGCAGATCTACCTTGGTAAAGTCTTGAATTTCAATCAGTTCTTCTTCCTTTTGAACAGCCTGAGTCTCCTCTTGCGTGGGCCTTTCCTCCTTAGCCGGAATACCGGCGGCCTCTTCCTCTTTGAATTCAATCCTGGGGAAAATCGGATCGCCCCGTTTAATGCGAATCCCCGGTACCATCTGCCCCCAGTTTTGAATGCTTTCCCAGGTATGCAGCTCTTGCAAATGACTGATTCCCAATTGGGTCCATACTTTTGGCGGGGTCACCGGCATGAAGGGAGAAATCATCACTGTAGCTATCCTAATAGACTCGGCCAGGTTATACATCACGTTCTCCAGCCTAGGCCGGGCAGCCGGCTCCTTGGCCAGGGCCCAGGGTGATGTTTCTTCAATGTACTTGTTGGCGCGGTTAATCAACCTCCAAATGGCTGCCAGGGCTTGCCCAAAGTTATACTCTGCCAGGGCATTTTCTACCTCCTTAGGGACCTCTTGTCCAAGGCTGACCAACTGGTTATCCAGTTGACCGTTGTTCCCCGGATTGGGTATGATGCCACCGCAAAACTTTTCCAGCATGGCAGTAGTACGGCTGAGGAGGTTGCCAAAGTCATTGGCCAGGTCCACATTAATCCGGTTCACCAGGGCCTCCTCCGAGTAATAGCCGTCGGCTCCATAAGGCATCTCCCTCAGAAGAAAATACCTGATGGCATCAACCCCGTATCTTTGGATTAAAACCATGGGATCAACAACATTGCCTTTGGACTTAGACATCTTGCCGCCATCAACCAAAAGCCAACCATGACCGAACACTGTTTTGGGCAAGGGCAAGTTAGCCGCCATCAGCATGATGGGCCAGATAACGGTATGAAAGCGGACAATGTCTTTTCCTACCAGATGCACCGCAGGCCAGTAGCGTTCAAATTTGGCCCGGCCGGGGCCCCAGGGGTCCAGGGCAGAAATATAGTTGGTCAAGGCATCAAACCATACATAAATCACATGGTTTTCCTTTAAAGGCACCGGGATGCCCCAATTAAAAGTTGTCCGGGAAATGCACAGGTCTTCCAGGCCACCCTTAATAAAATTAACCATTTCATTACGCCTGGTAGCAGGCATGATAAACTCCGGGTGAGACTGGATATGCTCCAAGAGCCGGTCGGCATACTTGCTCATCCGGAAGAAATAGCTTTCTTCCTTAACCAATTCTACCTGCCTCTTACAGTCGGGGTTAGCGCACAACCGGTCCGGGACCTGCCGCTCTGTCCAAAAGGTTTCACAGGGTGTGCAATACCATCCCTCGTACTCGGAGATATAGATGTCACCATTGTCGTAAATCCGCCGGAACAATTCCTGGACAACGGCTTTATGCCTGGGCTCTGTGGTCCGGATAAAATCATCATTACTTATTTGCAGGTCCGCCCACAGCCGGCGGAAAGAAGCTACAATCCGGTCCACAAACTCCTGGGGATGGACCCCTGCTTCCGCCGCCCGGCGCTGGATTTTTTGTCCATGCTCGTCGGAACCGGTCAAAAACATCACATCATATCCCCGCATCCGGTGGTACCGGGCTAAAGTATCCGCCATAGTCGTGGTTAAGGCATGCCCGATATGGAGTTTGTCCGAAGGGTAGTAAATCGGGGTTGTGACATAAAAGGGCTTGTCTTTCATGCTGCTCCTCCTTTATCCATAAAATATTTTCGACTGCGGCAGCCGATCACAAAAAAATCCCGCCCTGGTCAAGGGGCGAGAAGATCTTTCGCGGTACCACCCTAGTTTGCTGGGAATTCCCAGCCTTAAACAGGCATCTCCTGGCAAGGCCAGAAGAGCCAAAACTGCTAACGGTGTCGGCCGGCCCGGATTAGTAAAGGACTGTAATAACAGATCGTTCACCCGGGCAGTATCCGGGACCATGTTCAGAACCGCTGCCAATACGGGCTTCCACCTTCCCCGCTCGCTGGGATTGCGCCAGTTCCTACTCTTTCCCTTCATAACCTTTAACTATTTGCCATAGGAGGCAATATCAGCAGTATTATAGTAGAGCTAAGACATTTTTGTCAAGTATTCCCCTTTGTGAAAAAAATTATTACCCAATGTGGCAAAAACCTATTGACTATTAATGGATACACTGGTACCATCTAGGTAGATTGTCGAATAATGTTGAATAGCAGAGAGGAGAGGGAACAAAAACATGATCAAATCGACAGGGATCGTGCGCAAGGTGGACGAGCTAGGGAGGGTAGTAATTCCGATAGAGCTGCGCCGCACTTTGGGCATTGATGAAAAAGATGCGCTGGAAATATACGTGGACTCCGAAAGGATTATCCTGAAGAAATATGAGCCAGCCTGTGTTTTCTGCGGTAATGCAGAAGAGGTGAAAAACTTCCGCGGAAAAAACATTTGCCGCCAGTGCGCCGCTGACATGTCCGCTGCCGTTGGTGCATAAACACCTTGAAATAGGCCCTAAAAGGGCCTATTTCGCTTTTTATACGCCTTTACCATGCTGAATTACGGCTTGATATACCTGATTCTTTGGCCAGCCCAGCTGCCGCGCTACAGCTTTAATGGCTTCTTTTCGGTCCTTCCCTTGGTCCTCCTGGCTGATAACCAAAGCATACACCTCTTGGCTGTCGAATTCTCTATGACTTGTCGAGCCAGCAGGAATATTCCCTTGAGCCACAATGGTAATCTCACCCTTGGGCGGGACGGAGGTAAAGTGTTTTAACAAGGCAAGAGCATCCCCACGCAAGACTTCCTCGAAGGTTTTCGTCAGCTCGCGCACCACAGCTAAGGGCCGGTTACCCCACACCGCATCCATGTCTGTTAAAGCTGCAATTAAACGGTGGGGGGATTCGTAAAATACTATGGTCCGGGGTTCGTTTTTTAACTGTTCCAAGAGCTGCTTCCGCTCTTTCGGCTTTCTGGGTAAAAATCCCTCAAAACAAAACCGGTCAGTCGGAAAACCAGCAACTACCAGGGCTGTAATCACCGCTGACGGGCCAGGCAGTGGCACTACTTTTAACCCGGCCTCCAAAACCTTTACTATTAGTTCGTGCCCCGGGTCGGAAATGCCGGGCATGCCCGCATCGGAGACCAGAGCCACATCCCGACCCTCTCTTAAAACCTTCAAGAGGTACTCCCCTTTTTCGGCAAGATTGTGGCTATGGTAACTGGTTAGAGGCGTGTGGATATCATAATGAGCCAGAAGCTTTCTGGTGTGGCGAGTATCTTCTGCGGCAATCAGGCTGACCTCTTTTAAAACCTCTAACACCCGCAAGGTAATGTCTCCAAGGTTGCCAATAGGCGTTGCACAGAGATAAAGGGCTCCCTGCCGCTCTTCGGTTCCCAGGCTCATTGTACCACCTTCCAAAAACAGCGCTAATAGGGAGGGGAACCAGGTTTCCGTTCCCCCCGGTGCCTGCGCTGCAGAAAACTCAAACAAAACAAACAATCTTCCTCTTTTGGCCTGCTGCCAGCAAAATGGGGAGGACAGATGTGAAAACCTTCCTCGTAAAGCTGGAACAAGTGTTCCTGCCCCTCCCTGGTGTCTCTTTGAGCATAAAGCTGGGTTCTTAACTGCTGGTTCTGAGCCTCAACTTCTGCTACAGCTTCCCTCAAAGATTGCACCTCTTTTAACATTGCCATTAAGCCGGCTTCCAGTTCAGCTAACCTGTCTGTAGGTTTCAAGCGATTTACTCCTCTTTTTTGGCGCCAATCCTGTTACGCTCATCAATCTTGTTTCCGATCTATTTCGAACAGGGGATAACTTATTACCTGCTTATCCTCACCCTCAACAGTAACGGTTTGTTTCATGATATTTGTCCCCACTACTTTACACTTCCCGCAAGGGGTTTGAACCGTTTCTCCGTTAGCGGGAAAACAGCCCCTGGCATCCTCATAGACATCGCTTTCAAAACGCAAACAACACATCAGGCGACCGCAAATGCCAGATATTTTGGTCGGGTTGAGGGATAAGTTCTGATCTTTGGCCATCCTAATTGACACAGGATCGAAATCCCCTAAAAATGTGGCACAACACAACTCTCGTCCACAGCAGCCCAGCCCGCCCAGCATTTTGGCTTCGTCCCTGACGCCAATCTGGCGCAATTCAATCCGGGTACGGAAAACCGCAGCCAAGTCCTTAACTAATTCCCGGAAATCCACCCGTCCCTCTGCAGTAAAATAAAAGATAATTTTACTGGAATCAAAAGCATATTCCACATCAACCAGCTTCATCGGCAGATTATGCTCGCCGATTTTTTGCATACAGACGGTGAAAGCTGATTTTTCCTTTTTGCGGTTTTCCTCAACCTTCGCTATATCCTCAGGCGTTGCTATTCTGAGCACTTTTTTCAAAGGGCTTACCACCATCTGCTCATCAACAAGGCGGAGACCCACCACTAATTCTCCAAACTCGATGCCCCTAGCTGTTTCAACAACTACCTTCTGGCCCGTTTTTATAGGGAGATCTCCTGGATCGAAATAATATATCTTGCCCGCTTTTTTAAACCTGATTCCCACCACATTAACCATAGCGGCTAACCCCCTATCATAACCTTCTCCTGTAACGCTATAAGCATATTCTCTAAAGCCAGCCGCTTGTTAATATTGTTTTGCAGCAAACGGCGAATGGCAACGATCTCTTTTAGAATGTCAGTAATATCAACCACAGGTGGTATCTTGTCCATCTCAGTCAGGTGATCCTTATTCAATACCAGCCTGTCCAGACCCTTTTGCTGGCATACGAACAAATCCCGGTATAGCCATACCATCCAGTCTAATACTTCTTCCAGGTTCTCCTCCTGCTCCATTTCCCCGGCCAAGCTAAATAGATCCAACGTCCCGGCATTTTTTAGAGACCTAATAATTTTAATTGCTTTCAGCCTATTGGCATCTGCTTCAGGGCTTGCTGCTTTGCGTAAGGCCTGACTGATACTCCCGCCTGAAGTGCAGGCCAGCCTTTCAGCAGCATCTTCTGCAAAACCCCGTTCCAGCAACAGCTTTTTAATTACTGCTGGAAACAAGGATAAAAACCGGACCTCAACGCATCGGGACAGAATCGTCGGTAAAATGGCTGCCGGCAGGGTGGTTAACAGGATGAAAACCGTGGATTCAGGCGGCTCTTCCAGCAGCTTAAGCAAAGAATTGGCCGCTTCTTCTGTCATTTTGTCTGCATCACCTAAAAGAATAATCCGGAAATTGCCCTCAAAGGAAGTAAGGGAAAGTTTTGCCTGAATACCCCTGATCTGTTCAATTTTTATTGTACTGCCTTTGGGCTGCAGATAGCAGAAATCAGGATAATTGCCTGACCTTAAACGGGTACAGTTACGGCATCCGCCACAGGCTTCGCCCTCATTCGGTGTTAAGCAGTTTAGCGCCGCAGCCAGGGCAATCGCTGTCGTTTCTTTGCCAACCCCTTCGGGTCCGGCAAATAAGTAGGCATGAGAAATTCTTTTTTTCAGAAGTCCCTGCCTAAGCTGCCTGATTGCAGGGTCTTGGCCGATGACCCGCTTAAAGCCAAAAGCCTTATCCATATTCATAGAACAGTCCTCTTTTCAGGTTAGTCAACAAGGCGGGCACCCTGGAGTTCCTCAATTATTTTAGCAAAAACCACCTCTTGCGGAAGAGAGGCATCGATTAATTTAACCCGCTGAGGGAATTTTTCACGCAGCCAAAGAAATCCTTCTCTCACCCGGCGGTGGAAATCTGCCTGTTCCTGTTCAATTCTGTCTAAGCCGACGCGGCTTGTCCTCAGGGCAATCCTCGACATAGCCTGATCATACGACAAATCCAGTACGATAGTCAAATCTGGCTCTAAACCACCTGAAGCAAAGTGATTTACTTCCATAATAGTGTTAATCGGTAGCCCTCTGCCAAAACCCTGGTATGCCACACTGGAGTCAATAAACCTGTCGCATAGAACAGTTTTGCCCGCAACAAGAGCAGGTTTGATTAATTGCTCTACATGCTGGGCCCTGGCAGCTGCATAAAGTAAGACTTCCGCGGGGCCAACCACTTTTTTCCCGGGATCCAGCAAAAGGTTCCGGATTTCCTCGGCCAAAGAGGTGCCGCCTGGCTCCCTGGTAATCACTACATCCGTCCCTCGGACTTTGTAGTAGTCTACCAACCTCCTCAGCTGGGTAGATTTACCTGCGCCGTCGGTTCCTTCAAAAGTAATAAAAGCGCTTTTCACTCTTCTATCACACCTATCGTTTCCAGGCTCCGATCAAAAGGCCCCTGGCAGGATATTTTTTTTCTCCTAATCAGGGTTAACCACTCAATTACTTCTTCGGTAATAAGCTCTCCTGGGCATAATAGCGGTATCCCGGGCGGATAAGGGGCTATTAGTTCTCCAGCTGTCCTACCCAACGCAGAAGTCAGGGGAACCCGAACCTTTCTAGCAAAAAAGGCTTCCCTTGGGGAAAACCGTACTACCGGTCGAGGCCAGACGGTAACCTGGCTGGCAAGGGCTACCTCCTCTTTATCCTGGCAAGAAGGGATCTGCCGGAATATTTTTTCCAATGCACTTTCCAGGCAGTTAAGAGAGGACTGGTCATCCCCAATTGTCAGCAAAAGCAAAATATATTGCAGTGTAGCCATCTCTGGCTGGATAGCGAAATCTCTTCTTAGTTTTTCCGCAAGTTCAAATCCTGACAATCCTAATAAACGCCCGGATATTACCAGCCGGGTCAGGTCAATGCCGGCAACGCCTCCTTGGCCAATTATCTCAGGTCCCAGGCATTCCAAACCGGCAAAAGAAGAAAGGTTCTGACGCATTTTTTGGACCTCTTTCAATAATTTCTCAAGCCGCCTGTTCCCAGCTTTTGCCCAGTTTTCTCTGGCTGCATCCAAGGAAATCATCAGTAAATAGGAGGGGCTGGTAGACTGAAGCAGATCCAATGCAGCTTTAATTTTCATTGATGAAAATTCTTTTCTGCAGTGGAGCATTGCCGCTTGGGTCAGAGCTCCCATCAATTTATGGATCCCCTGGACTGCAACATCAGCGCCGGCCTCCAATGCGGAAATTGGCATTGAGGGGTGAAAACGGAAGTGCCCGCCGTGGGCCTCATCAGCAATGACTGTTAATCCAGCCTTTTTAGCCAGCCGGACTAATTCGGGCAGGTCAGAAACGAGGCCCTCATAGCTTGGATGCAGCACAACCAGGGCTTTTAAGTCTGGGTCCTCTTTTAAGGCCTTTGCTACAGCCGCTGGCTCAACTCCCAGAAAGATGCCCCATTTCTGGTTCCATTCCGGCAGCAGGTAAATTGGACGGCATCCCGCTAGTACCATAGCCCCCCAAACAGAACGGTGCATATTGCGGGGTACCAGGATTTTTTGCCCTGGCTCTAAAACGGCTAACAATGCTGCCTGCAATCCCACAGAAGCTCCATTAATCAGGAAGAAGGTCTCTCCTGCGCCAAAGCACTCTGCCGCCCGCTGTTGAGCCTCAGCTATCGGGCCACGAGGATTATGAAGGTCGTCCAGGCCGGGTATTTCGCTTAAGTCAGCCCTGAAAACCTGTTCACCCACCCCGCCCAGGAAATCAGCATCCACTCCCTTGCCTCCCTTGTGTCCGGGGGTATGGAAAGGAATGCAGCCAGAGGACATGTACTGTTTAACAGCATCCCACAGAGGGGTTCTTCCATTTGCTTTTTGGTTCACTTCCCCGAGCCCTTCCCAAGTTTTAGGTTTTCGCATAAAATCACTGTCATTTTAGCATATGTTAAAGAAAACTGCTAGCAAATGGATTTTTGCCCCAATTTTCCCGTTCAACTGGGTCTTGGCTTTTTGCGGGGGATTGTTTCCCCCGCTCGTGCTTAGATTCGACCAGTTCTTGGCTCCGGTTTACCGGAGCCAAGAACTGGTTAATCCCATAGGGGGCCAGTTAATACAGAGGCGTAGCCGCTCTTAAAATGAGCGAGGCCACTAATTAAAATGTGGCCTCGCTCATTATAATAGCCTTCCTCTTGTTTTTGGAAGGCTGGATGTAAGTTATTATAGTTGCTCCAACTAGGGCTATGACACATCAGCAATGGAACATTGGGCTAGGCTGAAATCATGAAAATAAAAAATCCCTAAATTTTTGTACAACACTGTAATACCGGCGTTCCGGCATACCAGGAATGGTAAGCTCTTGCTGGCACCTTTCACAAATAAACCGGCCAGCCAGAATAATCCCGTCCCGAATTCCTTTTACAGGAGTCTCCTCGCACACCAGGCATACCGGCAAAAGGTTGCCGGTTTTTTTCATCTGTTTCGCCTCCACCCAGAAATATTTTCCCTTATGTTTTTATTATTTCCTCGAAGCTGAATTGTAAACCATATTCAGCAAAGCGATCCTTTTTGCTTCGCCCATAGTTTATGCTCTACAAGTTGAGGGTGTGCAAGAAACTGTGAAAAAATTAGCCGGCTGCTGGCCCCGGCAGTTTTAGCTTACCTCTTCTGGCGCTGAATTCCATTAGCATCAACATAGGTATCACCCTTAAGCAGGATATCTGAGACAGGTACTATTTGATAACCCCCAGCCTTAAGTTTCTCTAAAATTGGAGATATGGCCTTGGGGGTATTCTTAGCATTGTTATGGAAAAGCACTATCGATCCTGGTTTGACCTGTCTAATTACCCTGTTGTAAATTTGTTCGGCCGTAATGTCTTTCCAATCAAGGGAATCAACATCCCACTGGATCACCTTAATGCCCAATTCTTCAGAGACCCGAATCAGGGTGTTGTTGTAATCGCCAAAGGGGGGCCTGAACAGATAAGCATCACAGCCCGTAATATCCTTGATCATCTTTTGGTTTGAAAGCAGTTCTTCCCGGATTTTTTCCGCACTCAATTTAGAAAAGTGGGGATGAGTAGCAGAGTGCAAACCCAACTCGTGGCCTGCCGCAACAATCCTTTTGGCAACTTGGGGATACTTTTCCAGCCAGATGTTAACCAAAAAAAATGTAGTTTTTACCTGATGCTGCTCTAGAATTGAGAGCAGTTCATCGGTATATTCCGCACCCCATGTGGCATCAAAGGATATCGCCACCTTTTTCTCTTCAGTATCAACCCTGTAAATAGGGCGCAATTTTTTTTCACCGGCAACAACCGCCACAGGATTTAGCCCTGCCTTTGTTAGCAAGATCAAGAAACTAGCAAATACTAAACAAGCGAAGAGGATCCCTGCCAGCCGCAGTAAAAACTTCTTTTTTCCAACAAGCACTACTAGCAATTTCCCCCACCTCCCCAATTTCTTGATGCATTTTATGCCAGCAGGAGGCGGTTTAGTACAAGTTATAGACAGGGCGCCATCAGGGCTCCGGCCAGGGGCCCTCTCCCTTGGGCACCGGGAGAGAATCAGAAAACCCAAGGCCTAAACCTTGGGTTTAAAAAAATATTTTCTGGCAGCGTCCTACTCTCCCAGGCGAAGCCTAGTACCATCGGCGCAGAAGGGCTTAACTTCCGTGTTCGGGATGGGAACGGGTGTGACCCCTTCGCCATTGCCACCAGAAATTTGGATATC
>JBFLXH010000065.1:0-12506 GCA_040757295.1 Bacillota bacterium
CAACTGGGTCTTGGCTTCAGTGGGGGATTGCTTCCCCCGCTGAAGCTTAGATTCGACCAGTTCTTGGCTCCGGTTTACCGGAGCTTAGAACTGGTTAATCCCATAGGGGGCCAGTTAATACAGTGGCATAGCCGCTCTTAAAATGAGTAAGGCCACAAATTATTCATTAATTTACCGTGGCCTGAAAGCGAATTTCATGCACACCTCGGCCCTATTGCTAAAAGCCTGGGCTTGTCAAGCAAGCTCCTTTTTGCTCTCATCAACGAGGCCTTTTTCCTGCAAGAAGCCCATTAAGAGTTTGGCGGTGTTGCCGGTAATTTTCAGGCAGTTGCGCAGGTGTTCCGGGGTTTCGAAGGGGTAGGGGTTAAGGGCCCGGCAGCAGGTATGACTGAACTCCGCCTCAAACCGCTCGTGCCATTGGTGAGCCAGTTGATAAGCTTCCTCCCGGCTTTCCTGGGGTGAGGTACGCCCTTTCATCATCCCCAAGACCATAGTACCAGCAGCTAAAGCCCCGCAAACGCATCCTGCATGCCCCATGCCCCCGCCAAAACCTGTTGCCAGTTTTACCACACCAGGGTCGAGGTTAGGAAAAAGAAGATCCTTAAATGATAATAAGACTGCTTCCCCACAGTTAAACCCTTCCCGGAAATAGCCGCCCGCCTTCTGCCTGGCCTCGAGAATCAATCCATCACTCATAGCTTGAAACCTCCCTTATGTCTCTTTAACTTGCAAATTGCATATTTGCTTGACAAGCATAGCCGCCGCCTGATAAGGGGCAAACTCTTTCGTCTTTACCTTACATAATGCGGCTTTAAAAAGGTCATCTTGACTCTGGATCAAGCCTTTTATCTCCGCAACCACCAGATCCATTATCTCGGCTTCGGCTCTGCTCTGGCGCAAGGTCTCTAATCGGCCGCTTTCCTCCAGATGGTGGCGGTGCTTTTCTATTGCCTCCCACAGCCCGGCAAGGCCCTGACCTGAAATGGACACAGTGGGGATTACAGGCGGACGCCACTGGCGCTGTCGGGCAAAGTCCAACATGGTTTCCACTTCCCGGACAACTTTTTCCGCCCCATCCAAATCAGCCTTATTTACTGCAAAGACATCTGCTATCTCCATTATTCCGGCTTTCATGGTTTGAATAATATCTCCCAGGCCAGGAGTAAGTACAACTACTGTGGTATCAGCTGTATGCATAATCTCTAACTCCGTCTGTCCAACACCAACTGTTTCTACCAGTACAAGATCAAAACCAGCAGCATCCATTACCTTGACAACCTCTCTGGTTGCCAAGGACAGACCTCCTAAACTGCCCCTGGTCCCCATACTGCGGATAAAAACACCCTCATCCAGCACATGGTCCTGCATGCGAATCCTATCTCCTAAAAGGGCGCCGCCGCTAAAGGGACTGGTTGGATCAACGGCGATAATGCCAACTCGTTTGCCTTGCCGCCTAACTACCTGAGTCAGTTTGTCCACCAACGAACTCTTGCCAGCCCCGGGCGCGCCGGTTACACCAACCACATAAGCCCTCCCGGTATGAACAAATAGCTCCTGTAAGAGGTCAGCCTTGGCCTCACCGTTATTTTCCACCAAAGAAATCGCTTGGGCTAGTGCGCGGCGATTGCCCTTAATTATTCCGTCTGCCAGCTTCAATATCTTCACCACCTGTTTAAGGTTAACCGGGACATGATTTATTTCGCCTGGAACAAGGCTATCTCCTGGTGCATTTTGATTTTTTTATTGGCGTAACGTCATATTTCTCCGCCCAGGGGTTTCTTTGCAGGAAGCATGATACAGGTTAACCCCGCAAACCCCAGCTGCAGCTGAAAGGCCTGCTGCTTTCAGCAAAAACTGTGTACCCTCAGGCAAGGGCCATGATTGAGGAGCAATAATCATAATAAAACCCAGCCAGGCAATTCCCCAAAAACTTCCTGTCAATCCACCATGCCAGGCGCCATGGCGGCGGGCTAGCCAACCAGCCATGAATCCGCCTGCCGAAACAGCAGTCCAACCAATGAGTTTTAAATAACCGGACAGATCTACAAACCTCTCCTCAGCTGTAATAGCCACAAAAACTCCAAAGCCAGTGAAAAAAAGCCAAAACAAAAAACTTTGCCAGATCGCCTTTGCAATCGGTCTGGCCGTAATTTTCCCCACAGCCAACGCCTCCGCTTTCCTTTTTGTATCCTCGTTTAATCCATACGCGAAGGATGCAAAAATATGCTTTCTGAAAGAGCTTGATGCTTGACTGGCGCCTTTCCATATGGAACAATGAAAAGGTTCGGACTAAAGAGAATGGAGCGGGAGAAATTGAATAAACGGCTTTGGGCAGATCTTTCTTTGATCGGGGTTGCCGCTGTTTGGGGCCTTACTTTCGTAGTAGTAAAAAACGCCCTGGGAGACATAGCTCCCTTTACTTTTAATGCCATCCGTTTTGCTATTGCTTTTTTATTTATGCTTCCCTTTGCTCTATCCTTTAAAGCTTTTTTCAAACCCTCGGTAATAAACGCGGGTTTTTTGCTTGGCCTTTTCCTTTTCGGGGGGTACTCCTTCCAAACCGTAGGCCTTCTATATACATCCGCTACCAACGCGGGATTTATTACGGGGATGTCAGTGGTTTTGGTGCCACTCTTGACAGCGGTTCATACCCGCTCCTGGCCAAGCTTAAACTGTGTTGCAGGTGTTGGTTGCGCAGCTCTTGGCCTGGCCCTATTGACCCTGGAAAACAGCATCCGCTTAAACTGGGGAGACTTTTTGGTTTTCCTGTGCGCCCTTTCCTTTGCTGGCCACATTTTCTTCGTTGGCCGCTTCACTAAAGTCTTCTCTACAACTTTACTGGTAACTATCCAAATCGGCGCCGTATCCCTTCTAAGCGGCGCCGCTGCCTTGGTTTTGGAAACCCAAAGGCTTGTTATTACGGGGCAAGTAGGGTTGGCTCTTTTAATAACCGCTGTGCCGGCTACCGCCCTAGCCTTCTTTATTCAGAACTGGGCCCAAAAAACTGCCTCCCCAACCCGGACGGCGATTATCTTTGCTTTGGAGCCTATTTTTGCAGCCCTGGCAGCCTTTTGGCTTTTAGGAGAGCTCTTGTCCGTCCGCCATTATTTTGGAGCATTGCTAATCCTGTGCGGAATGCTCTTAGTGGAAGCAAAAGGTTTTAAGACAAGCAAATCCCAGGGGATCTAGCCCCGGGACATAGTTATTTAACTAATCCCCTGGCCAGCAGGATTCCTTCAATAATTTCCAGGAGAGGTTCTTTTCCCTGGGCTGTAATCGCCGAAAAAGGTATGCATTGATCGCCCTCTTGCAGTCCTAACCCCTGCCTAATTTGCCGCAAGTGAGTTAATTGTCTCCCTTTGCTGATTTTGTCGGCTTTGGATGCAACGACTGTCACCATTAATCCTCTTTCCCGCAGCCACCGGTGGACCTCAACGTCTTGTTCCATTGGCTGATGTCTAATATCTATTAATTGAAAAACACCTAATAGAATACCCCGGGACAAGAGATAAGCCTGATTCATCTTGCTCAGGGCTTCCCGCTCAGTTTTTGAAACTTTGGCATAGCCATAGCCGGGAAGATCAACCAGATACCAAGCATGATTAAACCGGTAATAATTGAGGGTCCTGGTTCGCCCCGGCTGGTTGCTGGTGCGGGCTAAATTTCTTCTCCCGGCAATACAGTTTATTAAAGACGATTTTCCCACATTGGAACGGCCTACCAAGGCTAATTCCGGCAGGCCGTCAAGGGGATACTGGTTTTGATTTACCGCACTTGTTATGAAGTCAGCGTGGCGGATGTCCATTTGGTTTCCTCCGGTTGCATCTCTTTTGTTAGCGGCTCATCGTCAAGAGGATGTAGGGCTAGGGATAAGACCTCATCCATGTGTTCGACCAGGAAGAATTTAAGTTTCCGTTTTACCTGAGCATCCACATCTTCTAAGTTCTTCTCATTTTCCTTTGGCAAAATAACT
Source organism: Bacillota bacterium (assembly GCA_040757295.1). GTDB lineage: Bacteria > Bacillota > PH28-bin88 > PH28-bin88 > PH28-bin88 > JAGXSE01. Next base: position 3,974 of record JBFLXH010000065.1, read on the forward strand.
TTTTTAATTCCGGCCCGGTGAGCAGCCAGGACTTTTTCTTTAATGCCCCCTACCGGCAGAACCCGGCCCCGCAAAGTGATTTCCCCAGTCATCGCCACATCCCGGCGGACCGGACGGTGGCTTAAAGCAGAAGCCATTGCCGTTGCGATGGTAATCCCCGCAGAAGGACCATCCTTGGGAATTGCTCCCTCAGGGACGTGGATATGCATGTCGTTCCGCTCGTGAAAATCTTCCGGAATTCCAAAATCCTTGGCCCTTGCCCTGATATAGCTGAAGCCGGCATAGGCTGATTCCTTCATTACATCTCCCAGCTTCCCGGTCAATGTGAGGGAACCTTTTCCTCGTAAGACTGTTGCTTCAACACTTAGCACATCCCCACCAACTTCAGTCCAGGCTAATCCTGTGGCTACTCCAATCTCATCGGCAGCCTCAGCAACGCCAAACCGGTAGCGAGGAATGCCCAGGTAAGTTTCTATGTTTTGGGCGGTAATCTTGTTTTCCTGGGTTTTTCCGACCACAATCTCCCGGGCCGTTTTTCTGCAGACCGTTGCCACCTGGCGTTCAAGGTTACGCACACCCGACTCCCGGGTGTATTCCCGGATTACACGGCGCATGGCATTCTCCGAAATACTTAGCTGCTCGGGCTTTAAACCGTGCTCACCCAATTGCTTAGGTACCAGGTATCCCTGTGCAATCCGCAGTTTTTCTTCTTCGGTATATCCCGGGATATAAATTACCTCCATCCTGTCCAAAAGCGCCCTGGGTATGCTGTACTGAACATTGGCGGTGGTAATAAACATTACATGGGACAGGTCGAAGGGCACTTCAATGTAATGATCGCTGAAGGAGTTGTTTTGTTCCGGGTCTAGAACCTCCAACAGGGCTGAGGATGGATCCCCGCGAAAATCTGTTCCCAGTTTATCAATCTCGTCAAGTAAAAATACCGGGTTCCGGGTTCCGGCTTGTTTCATTCCCTGGATTATCCGCCCAGGCAAGGCCCCCACATAGGTACGACGGTGGCCCCTGATTTCCGCTTCGTCCCGCATCCCCCCGAGGGAAATCCTGACAAATTTCCGCTCAAGAGCCCGGGCAATGGATTTAGCTAAGGAGGTTTTTCCGACCCCGGGAGGGCCGACAAAGCAAAGAATAGGTCCTTTCATTTTTTTGGCCAACTGCCGAATGGCCAGATACTCCAGGATCCTGTCTTTTACTTCCTTCAAACCGTAGTGGTCTTCATCCAGCACTTTTTCTGCCACTTTAACATCAAGTCGATCCTTGGTCTGTTTTGCCCACGGCATGGCCAAGAGCCAGTCCAGGTAATTCCTGACCACCGCGGCCTCAGCTACCATGGGCGGCATCTTCTCCAACCGCTCCAGCTCTTTTAAGGCTTTATCTTTAGCCTCTTTTGGCATCTTGGCCTTTTCAATTTTTTCCCGCAGTTCCTCTGTTTCAGCTAACCGTTCATCCTTCTCGCCAAGCTCCTTTTGAATGGCTTTAAGCTGCTCCCGCAGGTAGTACTCCTTTTGTGTCTTTTCCATTTGCTTGCGGACTCGCATGTTAATCTTGCGTTCCAGCTCCAGGATCTCCATCTCCTGAGCTACAATCTTCAAGAGCAGCTCCAGCCTGGTTCTTACTTCAATAGCTTCCAACACCGCTTGCCGGTCAGAAAGCTTAAGGGATAAATGGGAGGCAATTACATCAGCCAAGCGACCGGGCTCCTCCAGGGTAACAATTGACACTACCGTCTCAGGCGGGATCTTGCGGCTTAACTTTACATACCGTTCAAATTCATCCACCAGGTTTCTGGTTAAAGCTTCGATCTCCACATTCTTTTTGACTAAATCAGGCTCTTCTTCGACCACTACCCTGAAATAGGGCTCCAGTTGAACATAGTTTATTATCTTTCCCCTGCGCAAGCCCTCCACGAGAATGCGAATGGTTCCTCCCGGCAGCTTTAAAAGCTGCTTTATTTCAGCCACTGTTCCCGTGTCAAAAATATCTTCTTCCTGCGGTTCGTCCGTTTGAGCCTCCTTTTGCATCGCCAAAAAAATTTCCCGGTTGGAGAGCATGGCTTCATCGATAGCGTTTACTGAGCGCTCCCTGCCCACGTCTAAATGAATCACCATATATGGAAAAACCAAAACTCCTCGCAACGGAAGGAGAGGTAGTTCCCTTATCCTTGTATCAGCCTGGTTTTCACTCATCGACACACCTCCAGCAATTATGGCCATATTTTATTGTCTTCCAGTATCCACTTAGATATTCTGTCATTACTATTCTTAATTCTAAGCCAAAAAAAGTCCAGTCGCAACCTTGATTGCTGTTAATTACCCACTCTATCCACCCTTTTGCACAAAAAAAAGCACCATGATAGCCGTGGTGCCCAAATTTTGCGGCTGGCTGCTAGTTTTTAGCCATAGGCCTGGAGGGGAATGAGACAGATGCAGCCAGGACTTCTACCTGGGGACTCCGGAATTCTACGGCAGGCCCAGCTTCAGAAGTAATTACCGCCTTTTCGATTACCTCTTCCAATCTGTCGACGGGGATAACTTCCAGGCCGGGAATTTCTTTAAACATTTCCTGCCAATTTTCCCTGGGAATTAATACCGTTTTCGCTCCTGCCAGCCTGGCGGCTTCCACCTTGGCCACCACACCGCCGACTGGCTTGATACATCCCTGGATAGACACTTCGCCGGTCATAGCAATTGTATTATCTACCGGCTTACCGGTAACAGCTGAATATACAGCGGTAGCAATCGTTACCCCTGCCGAAGGGCCATCAATCGGAACTCCTCCCGGGAAGTTGATATGGAGGTCATAATCCCGGGGGTCAATTTTTAAGCACCTGCGGAGGACTGTCAGGACGTTTTCCACCGAGCTCCGCGCCATGCTCTTCCGGCGGATACGCCTGCCATTGCCACCCATTTCTTCCTCATCCACAACCCCTGTAACAATAACCTGGCCCTTGCCCTTTACCGCGGGAATTACACTAGCCTCAAGCTCCACCAACATGCCAATATTGGGACCTCCGACTGCTAAGCCGTTGACGACTCCAACCTGGGGTTTGAGGGGGATCTTTTTATCCGGCCGGGGAGCATACTGCCCGCTGTTGACCACCCATTCAATGTCTTCCGCCCGCATCCTGTTGCCGCCCGATGTAGTCACTAACCCAGCTGCTATTTGCACAATATTGACTGCTTCCCGCCCGTTGGTGGCATACCTGGCAATAACCTCGACTGCTTCATCTTCTATTTCCATATTGATCTTTTTGGCCGCATTCCTGGCGATAATCGCAATTTCTTCAGCAGTCAAGGAGCGGAAGAAAACCTCCAAACACCTGGACCTGATGGCAGGCGGGATTTCTTCCGGCATCCGGGTGGTGGCGCCGACCAGGCGGAAATCTGCCGGCAATCCGTTTTGAAAGATGTCATGGATATGAGAGGGGATGTTGGTGTCTTCCGAACTGTAATAAGCGCTTTCCAGGATGACTTTGCGGTCTTCCAGGACTTTTAATAATTTATTAATCTGAATGGGATGCAGTTCTCCAATCTCATCAATAAACAATATTCCCCCGTGGGCTTTGGTGACTGCCCCTAGCTTGGGCTGTGGAATACCTGCCATGCCAAGAGGGCCTGCTCCCTGGTAAATAGGGTCATGAACTGACCCAATTAAGGGATCTGCAATACCCCGTTCGTCAAAGCGCGCAGTTGCTCCATCTACCTCAACAAATTTGGCGTTTTCTTTAAAGGGAGATACTTTTGTTTTTTTAGCTTCCTCTAATACCAACCTTGCTGCTGCAGTCTTGCCGACACCCGGCGGTCCATATACAATTACATGTTGGGGATTAGGCCCGCATAAAGCTGCTTTTAAAGCCTTGATCCCTTCTGTCTGACCAATGATTTCTTCAAACTTGCCAGGTCTGGTTTTTTCGGATAAGGGCTCACTTAAAGAAATCTGCCGGAGTCTCTCCAGTTTCTCCAGCTCCTTGCGAGATTCCCTTTCCACCGCTACCTTATTCCCTTGCTGGTTTCTGAGCAGGTTCCAGAAATACAATCCAATTACAATCGCAAAAAAGATTTGGACTGCACCCAAGATACTGCCAAAACCCAATCCAAATTCCTGCAAACTCTGGCACCCCTTTTCCGATGGTTGTGAAGCGAGGCAAAGCCATTCCGTTCCATTATTATTGCCATTTGACAGCTTTTTATCCGAAAAAAGAACAAAGTCTTCCTTTGGAAGAAATCTTCCTTCGGAAGACTTAATGTGGTTGACTTTGTTGAAATGCCCCTTGCGGGTATTTGGCGGCCTTCGGCCTGAGCACCCCGCAAGAGTAGGGGGGCACACCCCCCCCTACAACCTGTATCCTATACATTAATAGCAGCGGGAACTCCCGCTGCTATTCGTTTTTTTTAAATGACTATCAAGTTAACTCAGTAAGTGGGACCCTTCGGTTCCAATACGGTAATCTGACACGGTAATTTTGGGGACAAAGCCTTGAAAAACACAACCCTTTGCAAGGGAATGTGGGGGGACAAAGATATTGTCCTGAGTTAGCTTGATAGTCAGTTTTTTTTAAGCCGATTCTTCTTTCTTCTTTTTACGCTCCACCGTAACCAGCAAGGGGTCCTCTTTATGCAGGATTACCTCTTTGGTTACAACACACTTGGTCACATCTCCCCGGGAGGGGATATCATACATAACATCAAGCATTACTTCTTCCAAGATGGCTCTTAAACCCCTGGCGCCGGTGTTGCGCTTGATAGCTTCCTTAGCAACCGCTTCCAAGGCTTCTTCCTTGAATTCCAAGTTAACTCCATCAAGTTCAAACAGCTTTTGGTACTGTTTAACCAGGGCGTTTTTAGGCTCTGTCAAAATTCTAATCAGGGCTGGCTCATCCAGGGCATCTAGAGTTACAATAATCGGCAGCCGACCAACAAACTCCGGAATTAAACCAAACTTCAAGAGGTCAACTGGCAATATTTTTCTGAGTATTTCTCCAACCGGCTTTTCCTTCTTGCCCTTAATATCGGCGCCAAAACCCATGGCCTTCTGACCAATCCGATTTTGGATTATTTTATCGATTCCATCAAAAGCGCCGCCACAGATAAAGAGAATATTAGTGGTATCCAGCTGGATGAACTCCTGATGGGGGTGTTTGCGGCCTCCCTGGGGCGGCACGCTGGCAATGGTTCCCTCCAGAATTTTCAAAAGGGCTTGCTGCACTCCCTCGCCGGACACGTCCCTGGTGATAGACGGGTTTTCGGACTTACGGGCTATTTTATCGATTTCATCGATGTAAACAATACCTTTCTCAGCCTTTTCCACGTCATAGTCTGCGGCTTGGATCAGCTTTAACAGGATGTTCTCGACGTCCTCGCCCACATAACCGGCCTCAGTCAAAGAAGTGGCATCTGCTATGGCAAAAGGCACATTAAGAATACGGGCCAGAGTTTGGGCCAAGAGGGTTTTCCCGCTGCCTGTAGGCCCCAGCATGACAATGTTGGACTTCTGCAGTTCCACATCATCGAACTTCATGCCAAGGTTAATGCGTTTATAATGGTTGTAAACCGCAACAGCGAGTGATTTTTTTGCTAACTCCTGCCCGATGACGTACTGATCAAGTATTTCCCTAATCTCTTTGGGTTTTGGAATGTCACCCAACTCCAACCCCAGGTCCTCGTTTAGCTCCTCCTCGATGATCTCATTGCACAACTCAATACACTCATCACAGATATAAACCCCCGGGCCAGCCACCAGCTTTTTAACTTGGTCCTGAAGCTTGCCGCAGAAAGAACATTTGAGCTGACCCTTGTCATCCGTGTATTTATACATCCTTTTCACCTCGCCTTCACAGTTTGGCAGGCAGGCTCCTTTGGGAAAGCACCGCATCGATCAGACCGTATTCCTTCGCCTCTTCTGGCTCCATAAAATAGTCCCGGTCTGTATCCCGGCGGATGCGGTCTAAGGGCTGCCCGGTAACCTCCGCCAGGATGGTGTTTAGGGTATCCCTGACTTTAAGAATTCGTCTGGCATGGATTTCAATATCCACTGCCTGACCCTGGGTACCGCCCATCGGCTGATGGATCATCACTTCGCTATGGGGTAAGGCATAACGCTTACCTTTCTTTCCTGCCGCCAAGAGGAAAGCTCCCATGCTCGCTGCTAAACCAACACAAATGGTCGATACATCAGGTTTAATATACTGCATGGTATCAAAGATTGCCATCCCGGCAGTAATTGATCCCCCTGGACTGTTAATGTAAAGGTGGATGTCTTTGTCCGGGTCTTCGGCTTCCAAAAACAACATTTGGGCTATCACCAGATTTGCCACATGGTCATCTATGGCGCTGCCTAAAAAGATGATGCGATCTTTTAGGAGGCGGGAATATATATCATATGCCCTTTCCCCTCTGTTACTTTGCTCCACGACCATCGGGACCAGCACAGACACTTAAAACCAACCTCACTCTCAATTAACATTCTACCCTTTTTGCAAGGGAATTGCACCACAAACCTATGCTTCAACTCCTGCCATTTCTTGCCCGGATTCCCTGGCAGCTTCCGGTGAGCTTATTACCGCCTGAGCAACCAGGAAATCAACCGTCTTATCTATCATAATACCATATTTTAAGGATTCCAGGCCATCTTGGGCCTGTAAAATCTCTTTTAGTTTATCGGCAGGCTGCCGGTACATCGGGGCCATTTTTTCCAACTCGGCATCAACTTCTTCATCAGTGGCAAAAAATCCTTCTTTTTTGGCAATGGCTTCCAAAACAAGATCTACCCTCGTGGCTTCTTCAGCCTGCTGGCGGAAGTTTTCCCGGTTTGCCTCTTCAGTGCTGTTAGCGTACTCTAGAAACTTGGCGTAATCCAGTCCCTGCTTCGCAAGGTGGATTTTAAAGTCTTGCAGAAGAGAATCCATCCGCCGTTCTACCATTACAGCGGGCAATTCTACCGTTGCGTTTTCAACCGCCTTAGTTACTGCCTGACTGCGCAGTTCCTTTTTCCGCCTGTCGTCTGCTGCTTCTTTCAATTTATTCGCAATGTCCTGGCGCAATTCCTCCAAAGTGTCAAATTCGCTGACTTCCTTAGCAAATTCATCATCGATGGGAGAAAGGATCTTCCGCTTAATACTGTTGACCTTTACTTTAAAAACAACATCCTTGCCGGCCAAATCTTCTTTTTGGTAATCTGCCGGATAGGTCACCCGGACTTCTCTTTCTTCTTCCGGTCTGCTGCCAACCAGTTGGGCCTCAAAACCGGGGATAAAGGTTCCTGAGCCAATTTCAAGGGAATAGTTTGTTCCTTTTCCTCCCTCAAAGGGCTGGTCATCCAAGAAACCTTCAAAATCAATTACTGCGATATTCCCTTCTTCCACCACGCCATCTTCCACAGCTTCCAGCCTGGCATAACGCCTCTGAAGATTTAGAAGATGATTCTCAATATCTTTTTCCGAGACAACTGCCTCTTCCGCTATTAGCTCAAGGCCTGTATATTGACCCAACTCTACCTCCGGCTTGACTTCTACAGTAGCCTTAAAAATAACCGGCTGGCCTTCTTCAACCTGTACCAGTTCAACCTCTGGCCGGTCAATAGGTTCAATCTTGGTCTCAGCTACCGCCTGCTGGTAAGCATTAGGAATAACTACATCCAAGGCCTCACTGAGAAGCTGGCCCTTTCCAATATAATTTTCCAGGATTTTGCGCGGGGCTTTGCCCTTGCGGAAACCGGGAATTGCGTACTTAGTCACCAATTTTTTGTATGCTTTTTCCAGGGCCTTTTCTAACTCTGGCGCATCAACTTGAACTTCCAGTTGAACACGATTGCTTTCTATTTTTGCCACGCTTGCCCTCACTTATGCTCTCCCTGCCTTTACTTTTTTATTGTATGTTTGTTACTTGCTCCAGGTATACTATGTATAGCTAGGATAAATGTATTATAACCTTATAGCAACCGGAACTAGTCTTTGCGAAACCATAATTGTTTTATGTTTCGCTTCTAACCTTCTATTTCCTGCCAGATTAAAATTTTAACTTATTCTGCTCTATCTGTAAATAGCTAATAACCGATCCCAGAACTGACGCATGAAATTGTTTAAGAATCCCGCGAGGCCGAAAATTGACGTTTTTATACCTGTTATGCATCGGTTTTACCGGAAATTACCGGCCTGTCTGCGCCAAATCCTCTATGGCAAAATCGCTTTTGCGCGTTTAACCTGCCCGGCGCCTTTAAACGGGCAGACGGGTACTGTCATAAACGTAACTATCCTACCCTGTATGCTTGTTATGCCGCCAACGGGCTTGTTTTCCGGATTTCTTCCTATCCTTTAGTACAATCATAAAATCCCATTTGTTTTTGCGACAGACCGCCATAACCGGTCCATTGGCGTACAATCCGTCCAGAAGTAGGGTAAGCGGCAGTTTTGGAAACTGATGCTTCAGTCGCTTGGCTAAACGGTGGAATGCCTTCAATTCGCAGTCCTGCTTCCATTTCTCGTAATCCTCAACGCCTTCCAGTTCCACGCTGTTCTCCA
>JBFLXH010000066.1:0-12237 GCA_040757295.1 Bacillota bacterium
TGCCCGGCAAGAAATAAAATTTGATTACAGTCAAGGAAGCCGAGCATGAAATTCGCTTTCAGGCCACGTTAAATTAATGTATAACTTGTGGCCTGGCTCATTAAATGCTCGGCAAAGGAAAAATATTAAAATCAATGAAGCCGAGCATGAAATTCGCTTTCAGGCCACGGTAAATTAATGAATAATTTGTGGCCTGGCTCATTTTAAGAGCGGCTACGCCACTGCATTAACTGGCCCCCTATGGGATTAACCAGTTCTTGGCTCCGGTAAACCGGAGCCAAGAACTGGTCGAATCTAAGCACGAGCGGGGGTAACAATCCCCCGCTGAAGTCAAGACCCAGTTGAACATAGAACCGCTTCTTTCCGGCCCTCCCAGAGGAGTCTGTATACTACCGTGACCCTTCATTAATATTATTCCTATTATTCGCAAAGGGCGTGCTGGATACATGAAAATGGAAGACCTTGTCTTACAAAGGAAAAACCTGATTTTGCAGAAATGGTTTCAACAATTGTTGGAAACTTATCCCCAGGAAACTGCCAGGTTTTTGCTTAAGGAAAAGGACCAGTTTGCTAACCCAGTGGGCCACAGTATTTATGAAGGAATGAAGGGCCTGCTGGAACAGCTGATCAATGGTCCGGACAAGGAAAAGCTTTATGCATCTATCGAGCAAATGATCAAGATCAGGGCAGTACAGGAGTATTCCCCTTCCCAAGCAATTGGGTTTGTATTTATGTTGAAAAAAGTGATTAGAGAGGAGCTGGCTGCTGAAATCAGACAGGTTTCCTGCCAGGATCTGTTGGCCTTTGATTCCAAAATCGATGAAATTGGCCTGCTCTCCTTTGACATATATGCTGAGTGCCGGGAGAGGGTATGCCAAATCCGAATTGATGAAATGAAGAACCGAACCCAAAGGGTGGTGCAAAGGATTAATATGTTGGTTGGGTATGCCGGTGATGAACCGGAACAGGACCTCTAAATAAAAGGCGCGCTGTTCAACTGTGACAACCTAACCTGAAACGAGGGATGAGTTAAATGGGCATTGGGCTTTCCTTGATCATTGTGATTGCTCTCATTGGGTTGATATTCCTGGGGGTTGAAGGAATTGGTCTGGATTATTTCTTTGGAGTAATCATTCCTTATTTGGCCATTGCCACCTTCCTGGCAGGAATGATTTGCCGGGTAGTGAAATGGGCACGGGTACCGGTTCCTTATCGAATTCCTACTGTTCACGGACAGCAAAAATCCTTGCCCTGGATATATTCCGACAAAATTGGCAGTCCTACCAGCACTGCCGGTGTTGTTGGGCGGATGGCTCTGGAAATCCTTTTTTTTCGCTCTCTTTTCAAAAATACCAAGGCAGAACTTAAAGACGGTCCCAAGCTGGTTTACCACTGGGAAAAATGGCTTTGGCTGGCTGGGTTGGTTTTTCACTGGTCCTTCCTGGTAGTGGTTCTGCGGCACCTGCGCTTTTTTACCGAACCCGCTCCGTTTTTCGTGTCCCTCTTGGGAAGCATTGACGGGTTCCTCCAGGTGGGACTGCAGGCGGTCTACATCAGCGGGGTGGCAGTATTAGCTGCCGTTACCTACCTTTTAATCCGCCGGATCCTGATCCCCCAGGTGCGTTATATTTCCTTGCCAGCAGACTACTTCCCCCTGTTTTTGATTATCGGAATTGCCGCTTCTGGCATTTTAATGCGCTATTTTTTCCGGGTTGATGTTACCGCTGTAAAGGAGTTGACCATGGGATTGATTACCTTCAGTCCCAGAGTGCCTGAGGGCATAGGAGTAATTTTTTATATCCACTTGGTCTTGGTATGCACCCTGTTATTCTATTTCCCCTTTAGTAAACTCCTGCACATGGGCGGGGTATTCCTGGTTCCGACCAGAAACCTGCCTAACGACAGCCGGGAAAATAGGCATGTTAATCCCTGGAACTATCCTGTCAAGGTGCATACCTATGAAGATTACGAAAATGAATTCAGAAAGAAAATGGTGATGGCTGGATTGCCTGTAGAAAAACCCGTGGAAAAGGAGGCTAAATAAGGATGGCATCTGTTCCAAAGCCGGATCAGCTGGTAAAAATAAATCATAAACCTCCTCAAACGGGGTGGATGGATACACCTGCGGGCTTTCGACCCGGCACTTTTCCCTATGCTGTTAAAGGGAAAAACCTAGAAGCAGTAGATCTGCCTAACCCCAGGGAATGGTCACCGGAACAGGCCGATTGGAAACTCCCTGAAAATTGGAAGGAGATCGTCCTGGAAGGACTCCGGGAGAGGTTGGGTAAGTACCGCTCCTTGCAGTTGTTTATGGATATCTGTGTGCGTTGTGGCGCCTGTGCTGACAAATGCCATTACTTTCTCGGCACAGGAGACCCTAAAAACATGCCGGTATTGCGGGCTGAGCTCCTTAGGTCAGTATACCGCAAGGATTTTACCATGGCGGGTAAAATCCTGGGCAAATTTGCCGGGGCCCGAGAACTGACCGAAGATGTTGTAAAAGAATGGTTTTACTACTTTTTCCAGTGTACCGAATGCAGGCGCTGCTCAGTCTTTTGCCCTTATGGCATCGACACAGCGGAGATTACCATGATCGGGCGGGAACTGTTGAACTTATTAGGGTGCAATATCGATTGGGTTGCTGCTCCCGTTGCCAACTGCTACCGGACTGGCAATCACCTGGGTATTCAACCCCATGCCATGCGGGACATGGTGGATTTTGTGGTAGAAGACATTGAAAAACTGACCGGGATTACGGTTGAACCAACCTTTAACCGGAAAGGTGCGGAAATCCTTTTTGTAACTCCATCCGCCGATTATTTTGCCGACCCAGGGACCTATACCCTGATGGGTTATTTGTTGCTTTTCCACGAGCTTGGCCTCGACTATACCTGGAGCACCTATGCATCTGATGGAGGGAATTTTGGACTTTTCCATTCCCACGAAATGATGAAGAGGCTGAATTACAAGATGTATGCTGAAGCCAAGCGTTTGGGCGTCAAGTGGATTCTTGGCGGGGAATGCGGGCATATGTGGCGGGTTGTGCACCAATACATGAACACCATGAACGGCCCGGCTGATTTCCTGGAAGAACCGGTATCCCCAATTACAGGTACTAAATTCGAAAATGCCAGGGCTACTAAAATGGTCCACATTACCGAGTTTACCTCTGACTTGATTAAGAATGGCAAACTAAAGCTTGATCCAAGCCGAAATGACCACTTAAAAGTCACTTTCCACGATTCCTGTAACCCAGCCAGATCCATGGGACTGTTCGAAGAACCGCGCTACATCCTTCGAAACGTCTGCAACAATTTTTATGAGATGCCTGAAAACACCATCCGGGAGCAAACTTTCTGCTGCGGCAGCGGCGGCGGCCTTAATGCCGAGGAAATCTTGGAGATCAGGCTGCGAGGCGGGCTTCCCAGGGCTAATGCGGTTAAGTATGTCCACGACAAACACGGGGTAAATATGCTGACCTGCATCTGCGCCATTGACCGGGCTGTATTGCCACCTTTGATGGATTACTGGGTCCCTGGGGTGGGAGTCACCGGCCTGCACGAACTGGTGGGGAATGCCCTGGTTTTGGAAGGGGAGAAAAAGCGGACTGTTGACTTCCGTGGTAACCCACTGAAAGGAGTGGAGGGTGATGAGAATGTATAATGCCCGTGGTATCATCACCGGATTAGTTATCTTTGTTGCCCTGGTTACTTTCCCCTTCTGGTTCAGTTTGGGCAAGGCAGCTTCCGCGCCGGAGCCTTCTTTGGATACGCCGGCCATCCGCCAGCTGCAGGAGAAAGTCTGTGTTGAGGGAACAGAATTCATGCGGACGCAGCACATGGAGCTCTTAAAAGACTGGAGAAATTCGGTTGTCCGCGACGGGAACAGGATTTATGTGGCCAAGAACGGCAAACAGTATAAAATGAGCCTGCAGAACACATGTATGGACTGTCACTCCAACAAGGCTGAGTTTTGCGATTCCTGCCACAATTACGCTAACGTAAAACCTGACTGTTGGACCTGCCATGTGGATCCAAAGGAGGGTAAGTGATGAAAATGCACAGGCGAAACTTCTTGCGGATAGGCGGAGCTTGTGCCTTGGGGCTTGGTTTTCTTCCAGCCGTCAAGGTATTAGCGGGCAGTGACCTGTCAAAGGTAATGGCCGACCCCAAAGCCCTGACCGGGAAAAAGTGGGGGATGGTCATCGATATGAAAAAGTGCTGGGAACAAGGCAGAAAGAATTGTGATGACTGCATTACCGCCTGCCATAAGGTCCACAACGTACCTGATATCGGAAACATTAAGGAAGAGATCAAATGGATCTGGACAGAGCCCTTTGAAAATACCTTCCCTGAGTTTAAACATGCCTATATGGCTGAGGCTATTAAAGGCAAGCCCTTTACTGTCATGTGCAACCACTGTGACAATGCTCCTTGTACCAGGGTATGTCCCACCAAAGCGACTTATAAACGGAAAGACGGTATAGTGGTAATGGACTACCATCGCTGCATCGGCTGCCGTTATTGCATGGCAGGCTGCCCCTTTGGCGCCAGGAGCTTCAACTTTAGGGATCCCCGCCCCTTTATTGCGGAAATCAACAAGGAATATCCTACCAGGGAAAAAGGGGTAGTGGAAAAGTGCAACTTCTGTGAAGAACGCCTGGCCTTCGGCCAGTTGCCTGCCTGTGTGGAGGCCTGCCAGGAGAAGGCGCTGATCTTCGGCGATCTGGCGGATCCCAATTCAGAGGTTAGGAAAGTATTAAGCTCCAATTATTCAATCCGGCGGAAACCGGAACTTGGCACAGAGCCCAAGATCTACTACCTGGTGTGAGAAGGAGGGGAGTAAGTTATGCTGGAAAAGACTCTCAATGGAAGTAAATGGTACTGGCGCTGGATAATCCTCTTACTCGCCCTCATGGGAGTAGGTTTTGCCAGCTACATGCTGCAGCTCAATCAGGGCTTAGCGGTTACTGGGTTAAGCAGGGATGTGTCCTGGGGCCTTTATATCGCCCAGTTAACCTTCCTGGTCGGTGTGGCTGCATCGGCTGTGATGGTGGTTTTGCCCTATTACCTGCATAATGTTAAGGTTTTTGGCCGGTTGACGGTTTTTGGCGAGTTCCTGGCTGTGGCTGCGGTGATCATGTGCGGCTTATTCGTTATTGTGGACATCGGTAAACCTGCCAGGCTGTTGAACATTATGCTATATCCATCGCCCAATTCCATTCTGTTTTGGGATATGGTCGTATTGAACGGCTACCTATTGTTAAATATCCTGATTGGCTGGAATGTACTGGATGCAGAGCGGAAATCAGTAGCGCCGCCGGGATGGGTCAAGCCCTTAATCTACCTTTCCATTCCGTGGGCGATCAGCATCCATACTGTTACTGCTTTCCTTTACTCCGGCCTGCCGGGCAAGCACTACTGGTTGACAGCTATCATGGCTGCACGGTTTTTGGCCTCGGCCTTTGCTGCCGGTCCGGCCCTCTTGATCCTTTTATGTTTCCTCTTACGAAGGGTTTCAAAGTTTGATGCCGGAGATGAGGCTATCCGCAGGCTTTCCGTAATTGTCACCTACGCCATGGCAGTAACTGTATTCTTTGTTGGCCTGGAATTCTTCACCGCCTTTTACAGCCAGGTGCCAGGTCATATGCACGCTCTTGAATACCTCTTTGTGGGATATCAAGGCAAGGGCAACTTGGTGCCCTTTATGTGGACCTTTGCTTTCCTGGCTGTTGTAGCTTTAGTTCTCCTCTTGAACCCGAAAACCCGGGAAAAGGAGAATACCCTGAAGATAGCCTGTGCCGCTGTTTTTATCTCCCTTTGGATTGAAAAGGGATTAGGCCTGGTTATTGCCGGATATATTCCCAATGCCTTTGAACAGGTGGTGGAATATGTGCCTACTGCCCCTGAACTAATGATTACTATTGGCATTTGGGCTACCGGCGCCTTCGTTCTTACCCTCTTATACAAGATAGCGGTATCGGTCAAGGAGGAGTCAGAACTGTCCATTTATAGCGCCAGGTATGCCCGGGTGAAGCCGGTCGGTATCACTGTGTCCCAAGATTCGGGCAAGACTGGTGGTATGTAACCAAGAAAAAAAGAGATTTAGGAGGGAACCTAAGATGAGGGGACAGAATACCCGCATCTTGATTATCGGCGGGGTGGCTGCCGGTCCCAAGACGGCAGCCAGGGCTCGCCGTCTTCTTCCTGACGCGGATATTACAATCATTGAAAAAGGGCAGTTAATTTCCTATGGAGGCTGCGGCATGCCCTTTTTCGTAGGTGGGTTGATCCCAAACATTGAAGAGTTGATGACAACTCCTTCAGGAGTAGTGCGTACCGTTGACTTCTTTGATAAGGCCAAAGCCGTTAAGATACGAACGGGAATTTTGGCTGAAGCCATTGACCGGGAGAAAAAAGAAGTCAGGGTGCGCCATTTGGATGACGGCAGCCAGGAGACATTGCCTTATGATTACCTGGTGCTGGCCACCGGCTCTGAACCGGTGATCCCTCCCATCGAAGGATTAGACTTGCAGCGGGTGTTCCGCCTCAAACACCCCGATGATGCCCTCAAAATCAAGGCTGCCTTGAAAACCAAGCAGATAAAGAAGGCGGTAGTTATTGGCGGGGGGCTTATCGGCCTGGAAGCTGCGGACGGACTGGCCAATAACCGGGTTAAAGTCACGGTAGTGGATATTGCTGAACAGCTCTTACCCTCAATTCTTGACCCGGATATGGCCGTGGTCCTGCGTAAGAAGCTGGAGGGGCAAGGGCTTCAGGTGATGACTGGCGCCAAGGTAACGGCTCTCTTGGGCAACCATGAGGGTAATGTTTGCCGGGTAGTTACCGAACGGGGTGAATTAGAGGCTGACCTGGTTGTAGTAGCAGTGGGGGTAAGGCCCAAGGTAGACCTGGCTCAAGCGGCCGGTCTCCAGCTGGGGGCAGGCGGGGCCATCGCTGTAAACGAATTCCTGCAGACCAGTGACCCCTATATCTACGCCGGGGGCGACTGTGTTGAGAATACTCACCTGGTTTCCGGCAAAAAGGTCTATGCTCCCCAAGCCTCTTATGCCAATAAACACGGCCGGGTAATCGCCGATAACTTGGCGGGGAGGAAAACCACCTTCCCTGGGATACTGGGCACTACAGGTTTGCAGGTATTTGAACACAACATCGGCCGGACCGGTTTGGGAGAAAAAGAGGCGATATCCCAGGGTTTCGAGGTTATCACCACCATGACGGCCTCTACTGACTGCGCCCATTATTACCCGATGAAAGCCGGAGTTATCACTAAATTAATTGTGGAAAAAAATACAGGGAGGCTCTTAGGCGCTCAACTTCTGGGCACCGGTGATGCCATCAAGCGGGTAGATGTATTGGCTACGGTGATTAAATTCGGGGGCACCGTGGAGGATGTTGCCAATCTCGATACTGTATATGCTCCGCCTTTTGCCACCGCCATTGACCTTAGCGCAAATGCTGCCAATACTGCCCGCAATAAATTAGATGGCTTGGTAACCGGGATTACAGGGGCGCAATTAATGGAAAAACTGGCTGCAGGTGATGACCTCTTGATGGTTGATGTCAGGCTCACCGAAGAAGTAAATTCCCGGCGGATCCCCAGTGAGAAAACCGTCTACATTCCCATGGGCCAGCTAAGAGACAGGTTAAAGGAATTGCCCAAGGACAATTTGCTGGTGACTGTTTGCGAACTTGGCACAAGGGGTTATGAAGCATACCGGGTCCTGGAAAGCGCCGGCTTTACCAATATCAAATACCTGGAAGGCGGGGTAGAGGTCTGGCCAGGAGAACTGGAAGAATAACTTCTTTAAACCATCGGAGTAATACCCGGGTGAAGCCCCGGGTTTTACTTTTGTAAGAACAAAATCTTACTTTGAAAGACTCCTTAATATGGTTGATTTTGTTGAAACACATTACGGAAATTATGACTTATTAACATTTTTTAACGTGCGTAATTTCCTATGCGTTATAAGTTATAATATGGACCCTAAGCAGGAAAACTACTGTTGGCTGAATAAGGCCGACAAAAAATAAAGATTATCTTCGAGGCCTAAGGAGGATAAAATATGCCTGTAAATCGTACCAGGGCGGATAACGCCAAAAGAAGTTTTAAGTGCGGTGTTTGCGGGACGACCTTTGCTTCATCGGCCATGACAGCAGGATGTCCCTCCTGCGGCAATACCTGTAGCGAGGGAAGTTGCCGGGTAATCGATGCCTCAGACGAGGACTATTAGGAAGGTTTTATGGGAATTATCTGCCCCCTGTGTAATGGCCTTGAGAGCCTAAGGGAGGTATGCCCTGAGTGCGGTTTCAACTGTCTGGACCAGGGCCCGGTAAGCGGCTTTGCCGACCCCTACAGCCCCTATGAAGAAGCAGAACTTCTATCCGCTGACGGAGCCCATCCAGACCGGCGGTGTATCCATCTGGTGTCCTGCCCCCGGTGCGGCTGGGATTGCCGGCTACCGGTGGGCCTGGTTGGGGTGTAGCTGAATGAAAGGGGAGAGGTACTGTGCCTCTTCTTTTTTTTTACTCGGCAAGGGATAAAATTGCATTATCATAATGAAGCCGAGTATGAAATTCGCTTTGAGGCCACGGTAAATCAATGAATAATTAGTGGCCTTGCTCATTATAAAGACTAATAGCTTAATTGCTCAGGTACGAGGCATCAAGTCCGCTTGATTGTAATAAAAACGAAAAAATGTTTTTATAAATACCATAAACTATAACCACATGGCCATGCTACATAAAAATCTATTACCTTTAACCTGCCAGGAATTTGGGGATTACCATAGAAAATAATTATCGAACAATTAATTTCTCATAAAGTATTTCCATACCAGCGGTCCGAGCCTTCCATAAACTAATCCGATGAAGATAAAGACTTTTTGGAGGGGGGTGACGGCAAAGAGGTAGGAAAGGCTTTTTTGAGAGAGATAATTAAAAATTTCACAAAGGAGGTTATTGACCGTGAGTGAGAAAAACTTCGAAACCACATCCAACGGACTTTCCCGGCGTAAGTTTGTCCGTTTGGCCGTGGGAACAGCAGCCGCAGGCGGGATCTTAGGTGTTGGCGGGATGGGCCTGGCTTCCACTAATGGCGTCAAGATCCTAGTTAACGGGGCAGCCATTGACTCCTCTGCCGCAAAAATTGAAGGGGGCCGGACCCTGGTTCCTATCAGGTTCGTCTCCGAAGCCCTAGGGGCCAAGGTAAGCTGGGAAGATGCCACCAGAACCGTCACCATTACCGGGGATGTAAAGAGTGGCGCAACCCCCAACAGCCCATGGCCCTATGTTAAGCTTGACCCTAAGCAAGTTGGTGAAAGAGCTTACAAGTTCTATCACGACAAAATGGGCTGAGGTAACGCCGTATACCTGGCAGTTGTCGGGTTATTGGCAGAAAAAGTTGGCTATCCGTGGACCGGGTTACCGAATGACATGTTTGTCTGGGCCCGCGGCGGTGTTTCTAACTGGGGCACCCTTTGCGGCGCCTTGATTCCCGCTGGCGCTATCATCGAGCTTGTTGCCGGCAAGGATAAGGGGTTGCCAATTACGAGCGAATTGCTGGGCTGGTACACCGATAATCCCTTCCCATCCACCAAGTTTGATGCCCTTTCCAAGTTCCCCGGTCAAGTTCAAACTGTGGCCAAGTCGCCCCTTTGTCACAACTCGGTTAGCAGGTGGCTTGACGCCTCTAAGAAGCGCGTAGGTGACCCAGAAAGAGGCGACCGTTGCGCCAAGGTTTCCGGCGATGTTGCTTACCGGACTGCAGAATACCTCAACGCATTCTCGGAAGGCAAGTTTGTGGCTGCTTGGAAGCCGTCTGAGGAATATGCCAGCTGTCTGCCCTGCCACCGCGGTGCAAACAGTTTAAGGGATGACCAAGTAGGCTATTCCAACTGTCTGCCCTGCCATGGAGATCCCCACAAGAAGAAGTAGGAAATAATCTGGCTCTGACTTAAAGGGAAAAAAGCAAGGAATGGCGTGCCATCCCTTGCTTTTTTGTTCACAAGCCTCTTAAGGAAAGACTTGGAAAATGGTTTGCCTGTCTGCCAATCGCTGTCTGGAATCATAAGTAACCAGGTCCTTAATCAAGGGGTCCTTAACCAGCATCAGCCAGGCCTGGTAAGTATAATTAATAAAGTCCTGTTGCAGGTTGAGGTCTTGAAAAATGATGGGGCAGCGGTAGGGCAGATCCACTGTCTCTTTAATCAGAACCAGCTGGCCATCTGATATATGCGGCGCCAGGGGGAAGGTGCGGCATTGGATGGGGCGCTTAGTCCGGTTGCATGTACCCTGGCATAAAACAAAATTAACAGGTCCTTCCCATGAAGGGGGAAAGTCGTAGCCGGCTACCGGGTGGGTTGTCCACTGCAGCCAATCTTCCTGCCGGGAAAACATTGCCTCCTCCCCAGGCAAAAGATAAATGCCCAACTCCTCAAAAGCAGAGTGGGCCTTGCAGCAGGCGTCATTGCACAAGCGGCCGCAGTTGCCGGCCAAGGGCGCTGCCAAATCCAACAGATAATATATCCTGCGGTATTCTTGCGGGGTTAGCAAGATATTCACCTCTAACTACAATTTAAAGGAAAAAAAGGTAATGTGCAAGTTGGAAACATATGAACTGCCCCTAAACAAAATTGGGCAACAAGGTATTCAGACGAAGAGAAAAAGCAATCCTGGATTCAAGCCCTGTCTCCTTTATTAATGGAGGCGGAACACAGGTTGGGAACGGAATTGATTAACTGTCTGCGCCAGGTTAAAATTGAAGGCATAGAGTAATAATCGGAGGAATTCTGATGTCCCTGGTTAACCAGCTAAAAGCCTATGGGAAAGAAATCGGTATTGATTATTTGGGCATTGCCCCTGCCGAGCCAATGCCGGAACTGCTAGCCCTTTTATCAGCCAGGCGCCGGGCAGGATTAGCCTGCCCCTTTGAACATAAAGACGATACCCTTCGCAGTAACCCGGGGCAGGTTCTGCCTGGGGCCAAAACGGTGATCGTGGCAGCGCTGCCCTATGCCAAAAACCTGCCCCCATCCGGTAGATTGCAGGGCCAGTTGGCTAGAGTGGCCAGAGGTGAAGATTACCATCTGGTGTTGGAGAGGGCGCTCCGGCACCTGGCTTTGTGGCTTGCAGCCAGGTTGCCAGGACTGAATTATCGGCTGATGGTTGATACGGGCCCACTGGCAGAAAGGGCCTTGGCTGTCAGGGCAGGGCTGGGGTGGATTGGTAAGAATTGCTGCCTCATGGTACCTCCAGCCGGATCCTGGGTCTCCCTTGGTATTCTGGTGCTGGATCAGTACCTGGAACCGGATCCGGTTTTGGAGGGCAGCTGCGGCTCCTGCCGTCGCTGTCTTGCAGCCTGTCCCACCGGGGCGTTGACAGAGGCCCAGGGGCTGAATTACCGCAAATGCCTTTCCTATTTGAATCAAGCAACAGGCTATATTCCCCATGAGTTTCGCCGGTTAATGGGAACCAGGATTTACGGTTGCGACACTTGCCAAGAAGCCTGCCCCCATAACCGTGGGAGGGATGCCGCCATTAAACTGGCACCGGCAGAAACAAAACCCCCTGTTGCCGATTTGATTTCTTTGTTGAATATGGATAAAAAGGAGTTTAACAACCTATTTGGGCAGACCTCGGCAGCTTGGTGCGGCCGGCGGGTTCTGCGGCGCAATGCGGCCGTAGCCCTTGGGAATCTGGGAGATCCGGCGGCTGTCGGTCCTTTGGTTAAAGCCCTAGACGACCCTTCCCCACTCATCCGGGGGCATGCAGCCTGGGCTCTGGGCCGGTTGGGAGGGGTAGAAGCAAAAGAAGCCCTGGAACGGGCTTTGGCAGCAGAAAAGGATGAAACTGTCCGCCAAGAAATTACGCTGGCCCTAACAAACTGTTAATGGACCCGGCCTAAGTGGAAACTCACCCAAAACTTAAATTTATTTGGCAGGATGCCTTGGTGATTATCGTTAACGGAGGTAACGCAACGCCAAGGCAGCCAAAAGTTTTTTGCCTGCGGCCGAAAGGCATCCCGCCGGCTTTTTTTTTAAAGGGTTAATAACAGCCATTTTTTGAAAAAATAAATTCAACTGGGTCTTGGCTTCAGTGGGAGGTTGTTAGCCCCGCTGAAGCTTAGATTCGACCAGTTCTTGGCTCCGGTTTACCGGAGCTTAGAACTGGTTAATCCCATAGGGGGCCAGTTAATACAGTGGCGCAGCCGCTCTTT
>JBFLXH010000067.1:0-12228 GCA_040757295.1 Bacillota bacterium
CAAAGCGAATTTCATGCCCGGCTTCATTGGCTGCAATCAAATTTTATTCCTTGCCGGGCATTTAATGAGCCAGGCCACAAATTATTCATTAATTTACCGTGGCCTGAAAGCGAATTTCATGCCCGGCATCATTGGCTGCAATCAAATTTTATTCCTTGCCGGGCATTTAATGAGCCAGGCCACAAATTATTCATTAATTTACCGTGGCCTGAAAGCGAATTTCATGCCCGGCTTCATTGATTTTAATATTTTTCCTTTGCCGAGCATTTCCCACCGCTTTAAAGATAAAAAACCAGAAACCACCTTAAATAAGGTGGTTTCTAGTATTAAAAAAGAGCTCATAATGACCTTCGCTACAGCTACCATGCATCCTTACATAGCCAACCGCAAACTTTCGTCTGCGATAGACCATTACAGAACCCATGATAACCTTTGCTCGACTATCATGGATACCTTAGAAGCCTGCAGTAATCTCTCGACTACCGCAAACCTCCAGCCAGGAAACAAAGACCTGCGGTACCCATGATAATCTTAGCTCGACTATGATATATCCCTTTTGACCCGGTAACAATCCTTATCAGACTGTTACCGAGCCTGACAGGACATATCATAGTCTGCCCGCCGGCTATCGCCTAGCCAATTTGACCAGACGATAACCTTTGGCCGACCACTACAAAGCCCTTTTCAGACCTTGTAGCAGTCTGGGCTCGGCCATTACGAACCCTGCGCTAATATTGTAACCTGGGGAAAGAGTACTATACGCTTTTTTTGTGGGTATTATTTGGACGTAGTGGTGCGAATTGACAAAGACAAACGGATTACTGAGAGCCTGCAGGTAAATGCATGGCCAAGACCGCCCCGGTGACAACGGAAATACCGCCAAAGAGGTTATCCAGCAGGATTGGTCTGCATAGAAATTAAGGAAAGCAAGACGGTGGAGGTGGTTACAATGTGGTTTGTTACCGACAAGTATGTGATCAGTATGGCAGCTATGCGAGTTCTGTCCAGTTTGATAGAAATGTCGGCAGCCATCTTGATGTTAAAAGTAAACCGGGTAGACCAGGCCTTGAAAGTTAATGCTCTGTTGGCTCTGGTCGGGCCGCTGGTGATGATGACAGTGTTCGCCATTGGCTTGGCCGGGCTAGCGGGTAAAATACCCCTCCATAAGATGATCATAATTGGTTTTGGGGTCTTTTTGATATTTTATGGTATAAGGTCATAATGAATCATAATTTGGGGTAAGGAAAAAACACCTCCGAACCTCCGCCATGTTTTTTCCATTAGCCTCACCAGCCAGCTTCCTGCTGCATAACCTATAAGCAGGCTAAAACATTCAACTGGGTCTTGGCTTCAGAGGGGGATTGTGACCCCCGCTCGTGCTTAGATTCGACCAGTTCTTGGCTCCGGTTTACCGGAGCTTAGAACTGGTTAATCCCATAGGGGGCCAGTTAATGCAATGGCGTAGCCGCTCTTTTAATGAGCCAGGCCACAAATTATTCATTAATTTACCGTGGCCTGAAAGCGAATTTCATGCTCGGCTTCATTGATTTTAATATTTTTCCTTTGCCGAGCATTTAATGAGCCAGGCCACAAATTATTCATTAATTTACCGTGGCCTGAAAGCGAATTTCATGCTCGGCTTCATTGATTTTAATATTTTTCCTTTGCCGAGCATATCCCACCGCTTTAAAGAAGCGTAGGCTTAAGAGCGGGTAGCCATCTGTGATAAAACTTCAGGGCTAATCCAAGGAGGCGGAAGCATATGCAGGATGAAAATCAGCCCGTAATTTGGCGGGAAGTGTTGGATTTTCCCATTGGGGAGAGAGAGGCTAAACCTAGAAAAACCGGTTTAACCATGGTAATTGATAAAGGGTTGGGACTGTTAGAAACTAAGGAGCTGCTGGAGATAGCCGGGGATTATATAGATTTTATTAAGCTGGGCTTTGGCACTTCGGCATTGTATTCTTCCAGTTTGCTGCGGGAAAAAATCCGTTTGGTCCGGTATTATGGCGTAGATATCTTTCCAGGGGGAACGTTTCTGGAAATTGCCGTACTTCAGGGAAAACTGGAAGCATACCTGGATGCCTGCTTAAAGCTGGGCTATAGCTTTATCGAGGTTTCAGACGGCACAATTGAGATGGATTTAGACACCCGGGTGAAGGCAATCCAATTGGCAAAGGAAAGGAATTTTTCTGTTATCTCGGAGGTAGGGAAGAAAGACCCGCGGGACAGGGTATCAACTACCCAAATCCACCAGACCATCAAGCAAGATCTGGCCTGTGGAGTGCACCAGGTGATCATTGAGGGCAGGGAGTCCGGCAAGGGTGTTGTTGTCTTTGATGCCAAGGGTGACATCAAGTATGATGAAATGGAGGATTTGCTGGGGGGCATCAACGATTTGAGCAAACTATTATGGGAAGCCCCCCATAAAAACCAGCAGCAAGAACTGATATTGCGTTTTGGCCACCAGGTTAATCTGGGCAACATTCAGCCTTCTGATGTACTGTCCCTGGAAGCGCTGCGCTTAGGTCTGCGAGGGGACACTCTCCGTCCCCTGCTGAAATCAAGACCTGCCAGGGCATACTAAACTGCCCTTAATTCCTCCCCAGGGCAGCTGTCCTGGGGAGGAATTTTTTCTACTGATAACTAATGAACCAGTGGAATAACCAAAAAAGTACACAGAGGGGGTATTTTGGTGCTGGTAAGAACCTGTTTAACTGCTGACGGCCTGCCTCAGGAAATCACCGGCAAGGAAGCGGTGGTGGTAATCGACGTTTTGCGGGCTTCCAGTACAATAATAACCGCTTTTAACTCGGGATGCCGGGAGGTCATTCCTGTCGCTTCACCGGAGGAGGCTCTGGAAATGAAAAAAAATCTCCCAAAAGAATGCCTGTTAGGGGGAGAAAGGGAAGCTTTAATTATTCCCGGTTTTGATTTGGGCAATTCTCCCCAGGAGTACAGGCCAGAAATTGTTCGGGGCAAAACCCTGGTGATGACAACTACGAATGGAACAAAGGCCTTGATTTTAAGCAAAGGCGCCGCTTCCAGTCTGATTGGCGGGTTTTTAAATGCTTCGGCTGTAACCGGCAAACTGGCTTCGGCACCGGAAGTTCTCCTGGCCTGTGCAGGAACAAAAGGCCGCTTTTCCCTGGAGGATTTCGCTGCTGCCGGAGCAATTGCCCACCGGCTATCCATCAGGGGCGCTAAACTGGCGGATTTGACTATGGCAGCCTGCGGCCTTTATTTGGCCTACAGAGAGAAGCTGGAAGCACTATTGTCTGCCAGTGAACATGGCCAACGAATAATCCGCTTGGGGTGGCAGGCAGATATTAGTTACTGCGGCCAAGAGGATTTGTGCCCGGTGGTCCCGGTCTTTCAAGAGAACTCCCTGCGGATCGTAATTTAATTGCATAAATACTACCCGATTCCACCATAATGATGACGCAAAACCTTTGCGGAGCTATTTTTTATCACAGATGGCTACCCGCTCTTAAGCCTACGCTTCTTTAAAGCGGCGGGATATGCTCGGCGAGGAATAAAATTTGATTGCAGTCAATGAAGCCGAGCATGAAATTCGCTTTCAGGCCACATTAAATTGTTTGGCATCAAGCTCGGGGCAGGCCTCAAGCCTATTGGGCCGGCCCTTTTTGCATTATTCTACCCGGCCTCCCCGCGGCATATAGTTTAATTAAGCCGTCCCAAGGGAGGAATTAAATTGTCTTCTGCCACCCTGATGATGCTTTTTGTATTGCTCCTGGGAATATTGGGAAAATCCAATGTAATTGCCGCCGCCGCCGGCATCATGTTGACACTGCAGTTTTTTCGCCTGCAGGTGTTTTTTCCGGTACTAGAAGAAAGGGGTCTGGAATTAGGGCTGGTATTTTTGGTTATTTCGGTCTTGGTGCCATTTGCTGCCGGTCGCGTGGCACCCAGTGAAATAGTCCGTTCCTTTTTTACGGTTCCGGGGCTGATTGCTCTCATCAGCGGGGCAGTGGCAACCACTATGAACGGTCAGGGACTGGAACTGCTCCAGCGGGTACCCTCATTGATGATCGGCCTGGTAATAGGCTCGATCGTTGGGGTGGTGTTTTTTGGCGGAATTCCTGTCGGCCCGCTGATGGCTGGCGGGATTGCAGCTCTCCTCTTGGCTCTTTACCAGTTGATCCGGTGACATTTTCCGAAAGGATTTTGCACAAAAGGCAGCCAGCCCGGCTGCCTTTTGAATGCAATAAAAGGAAAAACCAAACTACAAAGCGAATAACTTAACAAATAATTAGCTTGGAGACGATAAATATGAATTTTTTAGATTGGTTCATTGTGCTAATCTTAGCCGCCAGCGCATGGAAGGGTTACCGCAATGGGGCTGTATCCATCCTCTCAGGTATTCTTGGGGTATTCCTCGGCCTGGCAGCAGCATTGACTTACAGCCGGCCGCTGGCTCTTTGGGCTGAGGAGATGTTTAAGGTGACTACTGCCTTGGCCGGATGGATTAACGGAAAGCTGCCGCTGCCCAAACCGGCGGCAGGCGGGCAGCTTGCGTCTCCCTTTCCCCACTGGCTCTTGCCTGGCAGTTTGCAGGACAAGCTCCAGGAGACGGATCCGGCCCTTTGGGGGCAAACCCTGGCGGAAGGAGTAGCGGCAGTTCTGATCAAGGCCCTTGCTTTCCTTGCTTTGGTCCTTTTAGCCCTGGTCTTGTTCAAACTGGGGGGACGGCTAATCACCGCCATAGTGAACGGTACCCTCTTGGGCAGTCTTAACAGGGGTGCCGGCCTGGTAACAGGGCTAGGGATTAACCTCTTGCTTTTAGCCCTTTTTTGGGGCTGGATTAGCCCAATTCTTCTGGCCCAGCAGGAAAGCAGCCTGGACTGGCTGCAAAAATTAGCCCTGGCAGCCAGGGAATCCAGACTGATACCCCAACTGGCCAAGGCCCATGCCTCCATCACTTCTCATTTGGCCGGCCTGTGGTAGCATTGAACGGCTTTTCCCCGGCAATCCTATGAAAGAAACAAAGCTGTCAAGTTTATCACCGATGGCTACCCGCTCTTAAGCCTACGCTTCTTTAAAGCGGCGGGATAAAAGAGCGGCTACGCCACTGTATTAACTGGCCCCCTATGGGATTAACCAGTTCTAAGCTCCGGTAAACCGGAGCCAAGAACTGGTCGAATCTAAGCACGAGCGGGGGTAACAATCTCCCGCTGAAGCCAAGACCCAGTTGAATGCTGTGGCGGCACCTCGTTTATAATAGTCAGTTAATGAAAACATAAAGAGGCGGAAAGGAGTCTAAAAATAATGGCTGAAGAATACAGCCAGGGCGAAAGGCTAAAGTCCCAACTGGCAGAGCTGGCAAAACGGCGCGGGGCTGACCTTTTTGGCGTGGCAGATTTGATACCAGTAAAGCCTTATATTGAGGAGACTTTTGGCGATGAATTGATTCACTTTCCCCGGGCGGTGGTGATGGCCTTGTTTTACCCGGTGGGCATTATCAATCAACTGGCCGAAGGTCCTACCCAT
This sequence comes from Bacillota bacterium, assembly GCA_040757295.1. Classification (GTDB taxonomy): domain Bacteria; phylum Bacillota; class PH28-bin88; order PH28-bin88; family PH28-bin88; genus JAGXSE01. The sequence continues at coordinate 5,512 of JBFLXH010000067.1, forward strand.
ACCTATTTATACTACTATAAAGTCTTAAACACCAGGCTGGATGACATGGCCCTGGAAACAGCCGTTTTTCTTGAACACCAGGGATATGATGCTTTCCCGATTCCCGCCTCCCAGCGAGTAACAGAGGACAAGCTGGCGGGTATTTTCTCCCATCGCTTGGCGGCCAGCCTTGCTGGCCTCGGCTGGATTGGCCGCAGCTGCGCCCTGATCAATCCCCAGGTCGGTCCTCGCCTCCGGCTGGTAACTGTATTGACCAATGCACCATTACCGCCGGATCAACCCATGGAAGTCCGCTGCGGCAGCTGTCAGGCCTGTGTGGAAGCCTGCCCCGCCAAGGCCATTCAAGGCGCCCTTTTTAAGGGGGAGGACCCATTGGAAGTCCGGCTAAATGCTGGGAAGTGTGATGAATACCTGAGCAAGGTGCGAGTGGCTTTTGGCAAGAGGGTGTGCGGCCGCTGCCTGGCCGTTTGCCCGTGGGGAAAAAAACGGCATCCGCAGGAGAGAAAAGCCTTTGATGAACAAGAACAGGGGTGAGGCCAGTGCTATCAAACAGTGAAGCAGAACTGCGGCGTGTGCCCGTTAATGCCTGGGACATCCTGGAGGAAGACCAGAAGGACCAGGTAATGGGCTTGGCTGAAAAGTATAAAATTTTTTTGGACGGCGCCAAAACCGAGCGCCAGGGAGTGGAGCGGGCGGTTGAAGCTGCAAAGAGGCAGGGCTTTTTGCCCCTGGATAGCTTGCCGGGTTTCCCTGAGCCAGGGCAAGGCTTTTTTTGGGTAACCCGCCATAAAGCCATCGTCCTGGGAGTAGGAGGAATCAAACCCTTTCAAGAAGGGTTCAGGCTGGTTGGCGCTCATCTGGATGCTCCCCGGCTGGATTTAAAACCAAACCCCCTCTACGAAGGAGAAGGTTTAGCCCTGTGGAAAACCCATTATTACGGCGGGGTGAAAAAGTATCAGTGGACTAGCATCCCCCTGGCCTTGCATGGTGTTGTAATCGCCAGGGACGGCCGGAAAGTGGCAATCACCATCGGAGAGGAAGCAAGTGACCCTGTCTTTACCATTACTGACTTGCTGCCTCACCTGGCAAAAGACCAGTTGAAAAAGAAACTGGGAGAAGCAATTAAAGGTGAAGATTTAAATGTGCTGGTGGCCAGCATACCTGGGGGAAACAAGGGGGGCAAAGACAGGTTCAAATTGCAGGTCCTGGACCTCCTGCACCAACGTTATGGGATGGTAGAAGAGGATTTTGCTGCAGCGGAACTGGAGCTGGTGCCTGCCGGACAGGCCCGGGACATCGGGCTTGACCGCAGCATGGTTGGGGCTTATGGCCAGGATGACCGGGTTTGCGCTTTTACAGCCCTGGAAGCCCTGCTGGATGTGGGAGTCCCGGCCTTTACCAGCCTAGTTGTATTGGCTGACAAAGAGGAGATTGGTAGTACAGGCAATACAGGAATGGGGTCCCAATTCTTTAAATATTTAGTGGCAGACCTGGCTGAACGGGGGGGCTTGACTAGTTATGCTGCTTTAGGCAGGATCTTCCTGAAATCCAGGGCTTTGTCCGCAGATACCACTACTGCCCTGGACCCCACCTATGAAAATGTGTTGGACAAAAACAATGCTGCCCGCCTGGGCAGCGGGGTAGTCTTGACCAAGTATACAGGAGCCGGAGGTAAATACCACGCTAATGACGCTAATGCCGAATTTCTGGGAGAGGTGCGCACTATCTTTAACCGGAATGGAATAGCCTGGCAAGTAGGGGAGCTGGGAAAAGTGGACCAGGGCGGAGGCGGGACGATTGCCCAGTATTTGGCCAACTATGGCATGGATGTGGTGGACTGCGGGCCGCCCCTATTAAGCATCCATGCTCCCCTGGAGATATCCAGCAAGGTAGATATTTACATGGCCTTCAAGGCTTACAAAGTTTTCTTGGCAGAGGGAGGTGAGGTATGTGAATCCTAAATTTCGCTTGACACAAACCTGTACAGCCGCCGGCTGAGCAGCTAAGGTGGGTCCGGGGACCCTGTCGGATCTTCTTTCCACCCTGCCATCTTTCTCTCACCCTGACCTGTTGGTCAGCGGAGCCACTTTCGATGATGCGGGAGTGTTTCGTCTTACATCCGAGCTTGCCTTAGTGCAAACCGTTGATTTCTTTACGCCAATGGTAGATGACCCCTACTTGTTTGGCCAAATAGCGGCAGCAAACGCCCTCAGCGATGTATATGCCATGGGCGGAAAACCCTTAACGGCTATGAATATTGCCGCTTTTCCCGCCGGTTCCATGGATCTGGGCATTCTGCGGGATATTTTGGCCGGTGGAGCAGATAAGATCATGGAGGCGGGAGCAGTTCTGGTTGGAGGCCATACGGTGGAAGACAAGGAACCCAAGTACGGTTTGGCGGTGACGGGAACGGTGCACCCAGAGCGGGTTATTACCAACGGCGGGGCCCGGCCAGGGGATCTATTAGTCCTGACCAAACCCTTGGGAGTAGGTATTATTACTACAGCCCTAAAAGGTGAACTGATCCGCGAAGAAAAAGCTCTGCCGGCTGTCCAAAGTATGGCTGCCCTGAATGATAAGGCAGCCCAAGCAATGCAGGAGGTGGGGGTAAACGCTGCTACCGATATCACCGGCTTCGGGTTTTTGGGCCATCTTTATGAGATATGCGCTGCTTCCAAGGCTGGTGTTGAAGTTATTGTTGATCAGGTTCCCATCCTGGATGGGGCGGCGGACTTGGCTGCTATAGGGGCGGTTCCGGGTGGGGCTAAGCGAAATGCCAAATACCTGGAGCCAATGCTTAAATGGGTTCGCCCAATGGATGAAGTGATGCGAGATATCCTATGCGACCCCCAAACTTCCGGTGGGCTTTTGATGGCTGTGAGCCCTAACCGGCGGGAGGAATTGGCCCGGCGGCTGGCTGAAGCCGGGGTTAACTGGTGGCTGGTAGGGCATGTGACTGGAGAAGACCATAGAGTGATTAAGCTCGTTTAACCGTTAAGGCAAGTTTTTAGGAGTGAGTTAAGTTGGAGTGGTTAAAAACCCTTGCCCTTGACCCGAGGGCCTTTATTAGCCAGCAGCCGTGGGAGGCTTGGGGAATAATCGCCCTGCAGGTACTGCTGATCTTCTTGGCAGCCAGGCTACTGGTTTGGCTTGGGAGCCTTGGCATAATCCGCTTATTCAACAGCCTGGCCGGCAAGAGTTTATTTTTGGAGCCCCGGCTCTTGGCCATGCTTAAAACTGCTGTGCAAACTATATTCAGTTACGGTGTTTACCTCTTGGCCCTGATCATAGTTGCCCAGTATTTCTGGGATAGAGTTATTAGCCCTGACGACTTAAAAGGGATCGGCAGTGCCGCCTTTAAAATTGCGGTAATCCTCCTGGGAGCGGGCATGCTGGTGAGATTTGGGACAGGGTCCATTGAAAACCTGTTTGCTGAGGAAAAAGGCAAGGCTGGTTGGCAGGAAAACCGCCGGCTGCAAACTTTAAAGACTCTCTTGCGCTCTGTCTGGATGTATGGGGTTTATTTTTTAGCAGGGTTAATGGTCCTGGAAACTGCCGGGGTTAGGACCAGTTCCCTGGTAGCCAGCGCCGGGTTGGCTAGTTTAGCGATTGGTTTTGGGGCGCAGAACCTGGTCCGTGATGTGATCACTGGGTTTTTTATTATCTTTGAGGACCACTTTACAATTGGCGACTTTATCACCACTGCGGGGGTAACGGGGACCGTGGAAGATTTGGGTCTGAGAACCACCCGGATCCGGGAGTGGACAGGACAATTGCATATTATCCCTAACGGGGAAATAACCAAAGTCACCAATTTCAGCAGGGGCAGGATGGTAGCGGTAGTGACGGTCAGCGTTTCCTATGAAGCCGATATTGATCAAGCTATGGAAATCTTGCGGGTGGCCTGCCAAGAGGCGAAGCGGGAACTGCCTGCAATTGTCGAGGATCCTGTGGTTCACGGCATAATTGAGATGGGGGACGCGGGCCTTACAGTGAGGATTGCTGCCCGTACCCTGGCAGGTGAGCAGTGGGCGGTGGAAAGGGAGCTGCGCAAAAGGTTTAAAAAAGCCTTGGACGCTGTGGGATTGGGAGTTGCCTACCCTCGTCATGTGGTCATGCACCAGGGTGGCAAGGTCGTGAGAGAAGTTGCTTTACCTGCCAGGGGGGCAAAGGAGGATCGGATAGATGCTTAAATTCAGCGTTGGGGATATTGTTCGCCTGCGCAAGTCTCACCCTTGCGGGGGAGACCAGTGGGAGATTATGCGGGTGGGCATGGATTTTCGCTTAAAGTGCCGCAAATGTGGTCACCAGGTAATGACCCCTAGAGTGAAATTCGAGAAAAGTTTTAAAGCAATTGTAAAGAGTTCTTTGAGCGATGAAAAATAGCCGCAAGCTAATAGGCTTGCTGGGCTTCTCCGGCTGCCGCCGGGTTTGTTTCTTTTATGGAGGGGGCGGCAGAAGGAGTTGTCGGATCCCAGAAACTGCCTAACACCACCTGGCAGGACCCCAGAGAGGAAATGCCTCGGGCAGCTTCTTCCACGTGGGGACACCCGTGGTTCATAAACAGGCAGCTGGCTAGCACAACTACCTTGACCTTGTCTTCCGCTACCATTCTAGAGGCTGTCTCCACCAAGGAGACAGCAGAGCAGCTGCGGCATGGACGGAAGGAGGTAATTTCCGCCTCGGGTATTGCCCCTAAAGGCCCCCTTTTTTGATTAAGGGCTTCAAAGCAAAGCACATGAGATCCAATTCCAGGACAACCTTTAGTCCATCTTTTGCCGCAGCAAAGGATACCAACCCGGCCCATTATTTACCTCGCTTAAATAAATTCATGCTTATTAAACCAATTAACAGTATATAGCATCTAGAAGATGAAATGTGTCGTTTTCTGGCAGTGGTGGCGAAAAATTTCCTTTTACGTCAGCCCGAGAAAATTGCTTGAAGAAGAGGTCGAATACCTAATGAGATTGGTGATTGCGCAGCCTTGCCTTTCATTGCAAGCTGTGCTATATTTAAGTTTAGCGCCGGCAGGCCAGGTTTTTGCTTGGTGTGCCAGGCCCATTTTCCCTGCTCCATCCCTGTGGTGGGGCCGTTAGTCCGAGGGGAGGAGGTGACACGATTGAGAACTTACGAGCTTTTGTACATTATTAAACCTGACCTGGATGCTGAACAAACGACGGCGACCGTTGAAAAATTTGCAGAATTGGTAAGAAACAATGGAGGCGAAATCGCCAAGCTGGACCAGTGGGGCAAGCGACGACTGGCCTATGAAGTGCAGGATTACCGGGAAGGCTTCTATGTGCTGATGCAGTTTAAAGCTGAGCCGGCTGCAGCCAGCGAAGTGGAACGGATCTTAAAGATTTCCGACAATACCATTAAATATCTGATTACCAGGATTGGCGAAGACGCCTAGTCTGATAAGGTCTGGCTGCTCGGACAAAAGGGCTCGAAGGAGTGGGTTTGATGCTTAATAAGGTTATACTTATCGGCCGGCTGACCCGGGACCCCGAATTGCGCTATACACCAAGCGGGGTGGCGGTAGCTACCTTTACCCTGGCAGTAGACCGGCCCTTTACCAATCAACAGGGGCAGCGGGAAGCCGACTTTATCAGGATCAAGGTTTGGCAGAAGCGAGCTGAAACAGTTGCCAATAACCTTGGCAAGGGGCGGTTGGTAGCTGTGGAAGGCCGCTTGGAGGTCAGGTCTTACGATGCCCAGGACGGCACCAAGCGTTACGACACCAGTGTGGTAGCTGATGATGTGCGGTTCCTCGATTGGCCGAAAGAGGGTCAAGGCGGGGCCAGGCAGCAATTTGCCGGGGACGATCCCTTCGGCAATTTCAACTTGGCGCCGGAAGAAGACCTGCCTTTTTAAAGGCCAACCCATTTATCACAGATGGCTACCCGCTCTAACCCTTTGCTTCTCCAAGCGGCGGGAAATGCTCGGCAAAGGAAAAATATTAAAATCAATGAAGCCGGGCATGAAATTCGCTTTCAGGCCACGGTAAATTAATGTATAATTTGTGGCCTGGCTCATTAAAAGGGCGGCTACGCCTCTGTATTAACTGGCCCCCTATGGGATTAACCAGTTCTAAGCTCCGGTAAACCGGAGCCAAGAACTGGTCGAATCTAAGCACGAGCGGGGGAAACAACCCCCCGCGAAAAGCCAAGACCCAGTTGAAGTTCTGACGGGAAAAAGGTTGATAAGGAGGGAAAAGGATAATGAAACGCGACCGGCGGCGCTCCCGTAAACGGGTGTGCGGTTTTTGCGCTGATAAAATAGAGCATGTGGATTACAAAGATCTGGGTAAGCTTCGCCGCTATATTACCGAACGAGGCAAGATTCTCCCCCGGAGGATTTCCGGCAACTGTGCCGGGCACCAGCGGCAAGTAACCACAGCCATCAAAAGGGCCAGGATGATCGCTCTGTTGCCCTACACATCAGAATAGGAAGAAACAGGCAACTGAGGGAGCGTAAAGGCTCCCTCAGCTTGATGTATAGGAAAGTATAATGAGCGAGGCCACTAATTATTCATTGATTTACCGTGGCCTCAAAGCGAATTTCATACTCGGCTTCATTATGATAATGCAATTTTATCCCTTGCCGAGTATATAATGAGCGAGGCCACTAATTATTCATTGATTTACCGTGGCCTCAAAGCGAATTTCATACTCGGCTTCATTATGATAATGCAATTTTATCCCTTGCCGAGTATAT
>JBFLXH010000068.1:0-12198 GCA_040757295.1 Bacillota bacterium
GCTGCAGCGGAGCACGGCGGAAGTGCTTTCGGCAATTTATGAGCAGGACTTCCTCAACTGTTCCTTTGGAGGAAGACCGGGGCGGGGAGCACATAATGCCCTGGCAACACTGAATGAAATTGTTGCCTAATGTCGGGCAAGCTCAAACTTCTGCTTGAAAAAAACTTCTATGGGGGGGGGGTAAAAGTAACTGTTGCAGCATATTCAACAAATTTTCAGTTTTCATTCAGCAAGATTTCAGCAAAAACCTGGATAATATAAACATTACCACAACGATGAAGGTGGTTGGTCGGGAATGCAACAAATAAAAGGGATCAAAATTCTATTAGTGGACGATGAACCGAATATTCTGCAGTTTTTGGAACTTGGGCTGCAAAATGAAGGGTTTGAAGTACAGACTGCCCAAGACGGGATGACAGCCATTACTCTAATGAAGCAATTCCATCCCCATCTTGTTATCCTCGATGTTATGATGCCCGGTATGGACGGTTTCGAAGTATGCCGAATGCTTAAAAAAATGGCGAATGTGGCGATTATTATGCTGACGGCGAAGGATGAGGTAGACGATCGGGTGAAGGGCCTTACCCTTGGGGCCGATGATTATATGGTTAAACCTTTCAGTTTTGAGGAGTTGCTTGCTAGGATCTATGCCAGAATCCGAAATCAATTTCCAAACTTATTTGGGGAGGTCGTGATCGGGCCTTTTCATATTGATGACCGCCGCAAACAAATCAAGCTGGAAAACCGCGTTTTGGAGCTTTCCCCAACGGAGTACGAACTTCTTAAATTTTTAGTTCTTAATCATGGGCTGGTTTTAAGTAAAACTATGATTTTAGATAAAGTATGGGGCTATGATTTCGGAGGAGAGGAAAATATCGTTGAGGTCTATATTCGTTCATTGAGGGAGAAACTAAACGACAAAGGCCATCAATTGATACGGACTATACGCGGCTCAGGATACCGGGTCGATCTGTCATGAAACAAAAAGAAAGCAATTACTTCAGATCATTTTTTGTTCCTGACTCACTCCAGATTCAACTCTTATCCCGAACGCTTTTTATCCTGGCCTTTCTGCTTGTGCTCATTGGCCTGTTACAATATGTTTTGATGCGGGAGTTTGTTTACAGGAATAAAGCTGCCAGCCTTCAGAGCCAGATCATGTCGATTCCGCGGAATGCTTGGCTGCAACTAAGTCCAAGCCCGCAACAAGGGGATAAGCGCCCACCCCGCTTTTTTATTCCAGGGGCAAGCTTAGCATTTATTGATGTAATGGGTAATTATTCCGTATTGTCAGAGGGCTCCGGCAGCATTAGTCCCCCCAGGTTAGATGCTGAGGAGTATTTGGATGTATTAAGGAAAAGGCCGGAGCCGAAATACAGAGTCGTTGGCAGCACTGATGGAGAGGAGCATTTATTGGTATTACAACCGGTTGCTTTATCCCCGGGAGTGCTGCTTGGCGTTGTTCAAGTAAGTACTTTGACAAGCCCGCTCAAGGAGCTGCTTTTTCGTCAGCTTCTTACTTTCTTGTTCCTTTCCCTCATGGCCATGCTGTTCGGATTGCTAGGCTTTTTACCGGTGCTTAAAAGAACCTTGGTTCCCTTATTCAACATGGTGGATACCGCGGAGCAAATCGATGCTGGGAATTTGGCAAGGCGTTTCCCAACCCGGCAAGGACAGATGGAAATCGATCGTTTGGCGGAATCCTTTAACGGAATGCTGGACCGGCTGGAGGCCTCCTTTGCGGCGGAAAGAGAAACCAAGGAACAAATGCGCCGTTTTATAGCGGATGCCTCCCATGAGCTTCGTACGCCGTTAACCTCCATCCACGGATTTTTAGAGGTACTCCTCCGCGGTGCAGCCAATCAGCCTGACCAACTGTATAAAGCGTTAAAAAGCATGTATAGCGAATCGGAACGTCTCACAAAATTGGTACATGATCTTCTTCTCTTGTCCAAACTCGACCGCATGCCCCAACTTGAGCTTTCACAAGGCTTGCTGGATACCGTCATTCGAGATATGGAGCCGCAGCTTCGTATTCTAGCCGGCAACAGAAAGCTTAGCTTCAGGATCGAGCCAAACATGAAATGCAAATTCGAAACGGATAAAATGAAACAGGTGATTTTGAACCTGTTTCATAATGCAGTGCAGCATACGGATCCAGAAAAGGGTCACATCCAGATTTCATTATACGGAAAGAACAACGGGGTGCAATTGTCTGTCCAAGATAACGGGCCCGGGATCAGCGATGTCCATCTCCCCCATGTCTTTGATCGGTTTTACCGCAGTGATTCCTCCCGCACACGCAAATATGGCGGAGCTGGTTTAGGCCTATCCATTGCTAAATCCATTGTGGATGCTCATGGAGGAACTATCAGCGTTGAAAATTTAGAGAGAGAAGGATGTGCATTTCATGTATGGCTTCCCGCATGAACTGGTGCTCTTTAAATATTACATCGGCCGGTCTCGAAGGGGGCATCATGCACGGTTTTTACTGTATATGAATGCCGTTAATGCTTATGGACCTGTTTTTCAGCCTATATTCAGCCATTACTAAACCAGTCTTCAGTTGTCATTCAGGTAAAATTCAACAAAAGGGGTTATTATTAGGGCAGCGAAAGGAGGTGAAAAAGATGAGGAAGAAATTGCTGATTTATGCTTTGGCAACTGTTTTGGTCGTTGGCCTCCTGGGCGCGGGAGTGGTGATGGCCCAGGATAGCGGTAATCCAGCTAACACAATGCATCAACTGTTCCTCTCTAAGCTGGCCGCTACTTTAGGCATTGACCAGGGAAAACTGCAGGAAGCCATAAACGAGGCCAGGAGCCAGGCTGTCGATGCGGCTGTGCAGCAGGGGTTGGTGCCAGCTGATCGAGCCCAGCAGTTGAAAGAGGGCGGCAGGATGATGTTTGGCCCGGGCGGTATGCCTAAGGGTGGGCCTCGAATGATGTTCCCGCCGGTTGACATTGGCCAGATCCTTGGCATCACAAGGGAGGAACTGCAGGCCGAGTTTAAGGCAGGAAAAACTTTGGCGCAGATAGCTGAAGCTAAAGGGATGACCCTGGACCAGCTAAAGGAAAAGTGGCTCGCTAACGTAAAGACGGAATTAGACAATCAGGTTTCCCAGGGGAAACTTACTCCTGAACAGGCCCAAAATATCATATCAAAATTGCAGAATACAGATTTAAGTCAGCATGGCCAGGGGCCAAAGAAGGGTGGGGCTAGGCCTTTTAGAGGGCCCCGGCAAGGAGCGCCTTTCAACCCCAATAAATAGAATTGGTTTATCTGAAGGTAGGCAGCATCTAATTTGGGTGCTGCCTTATTATTAAAAAGATTAGGTGAACAGCAGGGATTATTATTGGTAATGCCTGGCAGCCCGATGGAAAAGGCCGGCCTGTCACCAGGTGATATTATTATCAAGGTGGACGGAAAAGCGGGGACTTTATAATAACTCAATTTGTATGAAAATTATGGTATAATAGTTTGCAAAATTGTATTTGTATATGGAAGGAGGTTATTATTATGAGTGTTACCCTTTCCTCTGAATTAGAAAAAGTGCCGTGCTGGCAAGAAATAAGGGAGTATGTTAATAAGCGAAGGGCAGAAGAAGGTTGGGATGATTCCATATTTGTTCGGCCAGCGACCCTTGAGGAAGAAATTCAATTCCGGGGAAGCGGCAATAACACGTTTGTTACCCAGCGTGAAGACGGAACCATTGAGCTGGTTGTTGGTTTAGGAAAATATTTGAACTTTGAAGAAATAAAAGAGTTACATGGAAAACTTGGCATTGCTGCTGATAAAAGTGTTTTAATGCACCTGTGGATAGCACAAGTGGCATGTCTGGGCAAATATTTTGGGGCATTTGATTCATGAGTATTGCTGGAAGGGACATCGCCGAGCATGACCATCCTCAACCCCGGCGACGGGCACCATTTTTGTGTTGGAAATAGCAGGAAGGAGAAACGCCGGCGTTGAAGATATATAGCAAGCGGTTGACGCGAGCGGGGACTTTACGTTGGAGGGACGCCGGCAGCAGTTCGCCCCCCGGGCGGTGGAGCCCTTCCCGCGAGTTTATCACATATGGCTACCCGCTCTAATACCCCCGCTTCTTTAAAGCGGTGGGATAAGAGCGGCTACGCCATTGCATTAACTGGCCCCCTATGGGATTAACCAGTTCTAAGCTCCGGTAAACCGGAGCCAAGAACTGGTCGAATCTAAGCTTCAGCGGGGGTCACAATCCCCCTCTGAAGCCAAGACCCAGTTGAATTCGGGCAACACCTCAGTGATACAATTCTAGGGGGAGGGTTTTTATGCACAGCTTGAGTTCAACACCCTGGCTTTGTGCGACGGCATTGCCATGAATCATCCCGGCATGCGCTACAGCCTGCCTTCCCGGGGACTTGTCGCCGACAGCGTGGAAACAATGGTGCAAGGCCACCGGTTTGACGGCCTCATCTGCATCCCCAATTGCGACAAAATAGTGCCCGGCATGTTGATGGCGGCCGTGCGGCTTAATATCCCCACCATTTTTGTCTCCGGCGGCCCGATGAAAGCCGGGCGGGCCAAGGACGGCCGCCCGATAGACCTGATATCTGTCTTTGAAGGGATCGGGGCTTTCCGCGCCGGCAAGATCGATGCGGGTGACCTGTTGGAGCTGGAGCAGGCCGCCTGGGGATCAAGACTTTCCTACGGTCAAAAAGACCCTGCCTTGGATTAAGGAATAAGTGAAGTTACCTTCCGAACTATAGTCCACTAAGGGTTTGTTTGTACGGTTTTGGCGCCGGCGTTTTCGCATCACTCATCGCCAGGCAAGCGAAAACACCCGCCTGAGCAGCTCACCGTGCTTTGCCTCGGGGCCGGTTATTAAATTTCGCCGGCGGTTAAATATTTAAGCCGGGCATCGCGTCAGCGCTAAGTTATACGGAGGTATGGCGTATGCTAAAGAAATTGCTACTGTTGTTCACCTTGTGCTTGGCTATTTGCTTGGCTATTGTTGTTGGCGTCGCTTACTTTTGGCTTTGGCCGATGGCACAACAATACTTAGCCTCGATAGGCGCTGTTTTGCAGCAATCCTACGGTAATATCGAGAAATCTTTGCCGGTTTTGTTCCCTGAAGGAGAGGCATTAGGGCTGAAGGGACTTGTTTCTCTTTTACCAATTCTAGAAAAAATAGGCGCCGAAGGGCTTGTCCAAATAAAAGAGCTTGCTGCCGGCGGGTTCACTATGGATGAAGCTCAACAAGCTCTAGAAATTTTGCGTAATCAGCTTTCGACGGAAGAAATATCCCAATTACGAGAATTGTTCAACATGCAATAATTTACTCGCCTGAACGGTTATTTTATAACGCATAGGAAGGTATCCGTCGCCCACTACGCCCTCAATGCGGTAGCTCCCACGGGGCAATTACCGCGAGAAGCGACTACGCACGGGTGCCCGAAGAAGTGGAGTTTTTCGGGAGCGATTCAAAATGGATATTCAAGATCGTTTGTTTCATGGTGATTGCATTCAAATTCTCAATACCTTTCCCGATAAATGTGTTGATGTAATATTTGCTGATCCCCCTTATTACCTGCAGTTAGAAAACGAATTATATAGACCAAATGAAACCCGTGTGAACGGGGTTGAAGACGCATGGGACAAGTTTTCTTCACCTGTTGAATACTGTACATTTACCATGAACTGGCTCCTTGCATGCCGGAGGGTACTAAAGGACACAGGTACTATTTGGGTAATTGGTACATACCATAATATTTTTACTGTTGGTAAAGTAATGCAGGAGCTTGATTATTGGATTCTGAACGATATTGTCTGGATCAAAAGCAATCCCATGCCTAATTTCCGTGGTGTGAGGTTTACCAATGCCCATGAAACTCTAATTTGGGCTAAAAAAGATAAAAACCAAAAAAATTATACTTTTAATTATCATTCTATGAAAATGTTAAATGACGGCAAACAGATGCGAAGTGATTGGGTTATTCCACTGTGCAGCGGGAGTGAACGAATTAAGATTAATGGTGAAAAGGTACATTCAACTCAAAAACCGGAGGCTCTATTAAGGCGTGTGATTTTGGCCAGTTCAAAAGTTGGTGATCTGATTCTCGATCCGTTTTTCGGTACTGGGACAACTGGAGCAGTGGCTAAAAAGCTTGGTAGACATTGGGTAGGAATCGAAAAAGAGCAAGCATATGTGAATATTGCTTTAGAACGTATTAATAGTATTAAGGATGTAAAAATAGAAGAGAGTTTATATTCTACACCGTCAAAACGTGAACAGCCCAAGGTTCCGTTTGGTACATTGGTTGAGCAAGGTTTAATATCAGTTGGAGACAAGCTTTTTTCCATAGACAGAAGACATATGGCTCTTGTTTGTATTGATGGAACATTAAAGATAGAAGGTCACAGGGGTAGTATCCACAGAATAGGAGCATTGGTTCAGCAAAGAAAAACCTGTAATGGCTGGGAATTTTGGTGCTATGAAAGAAATGGAAAGCTTATTTTGATTGATGAGTTAAGAACCAAATATCTCAGGGATTATTACGGGATGCAAGTTGAAGTAGTTTTTTGATTTTGGTAGAAAAGGTGAAACGTTAACTTTTTGTGCACCTCCCCCGGCTTATCTTGCTGTCGGCTCAAAGTAAGTCCCCCTATTTTGATCACGTCTGCTGCCCTGAAAATAGCTTGTCATATTTTTTCATCCCTCTGATGGTGCCGCGATAAGCGGCGTGGGGGTCTGAATTCTGAATACCTAAATAGTAACCTGCCTTTAAGTTTTTTTGTGAGCTTGCCAATTAGTGGTCAAGGCTAGATTAGGGGTAGAGGTGTTGCACATGGGGAAAACGGTAATTAGCTTTTATGCCGGGGACCTGCGCCTGGAAGGCAGCCTGGATGTTCCGAGTTCACTAATTAATCCCAGTCCCGGTGTGGTGATTTGCCATCCCCATCCACTATACGGCGGGAATATGGACAATAATGTGGTGCGGGCTTTGAGCCGGGCTTTGAATAACAATGGAATAGCTGTGCTCCGTTTTAACTTTCGCGGGGTTGGCAATAGCGAAGGAGTTTTTGCCAATGGAGTAGGGGAGAGGGCCGATGCCCTTGCAGCCATTGACTACCTGGCCCGGCGGGAGGAAGTTGACACTGACCGGATTGGCATAGCGGGGTATTCTTTTGGCGGGTTGGTAACCATGGGAGCGGGTCATCAGCATCATAGTGTCAGAGCGATTGCTGTTGTTTCACCGGTAGTTACCCCTGGTATGATGGCAGTTTGTCCCAAGCCAAAACTGGTAATCTGCGGCACCGCAGACCAAATTGTTTCTCCGGCGCTTGTCCAGCTGGCAGCAGCCAAAATGGCAGAACCTAAGACTGTCCACCTGTTGAAGGGTGCAGATCATTTCTGGTGGGGGCAAGAGGCCGAATTAGGACGAAACGTTGCGGATTTTTTTGCTAAAGCCTTAAGGGGGCGGGAACAGTCTAATCAGTAATGCTAAAAATGAAGAATGGCCCAGTAGCAACCCGGAAACTGGTTACTGGGCCATCCTTGTGAATCTCCGTATTAACTACTGGTTAACCAGCCCGGTCACCCGGGCTTTTCCTTTATAGACAGAAACCTGGGCGTAAACAACTCCCTTTCTGATTTGGTCCTCGATTTCTTTTCCTTTCCCTTCCGGCACGAAGAATTGTTCTATGCCCGGCCTAAAGTGCAGGGTTTGGCGGTATAAGTCTTTGTAGTAGTACCCCCTCCCCTTGATATAAACCTGGCCCTGAACCTTGGCAGGGTTTTGGGTAACAAAAGAGGGTACCCATACTTCTCCCTGGGGTGTGAATACCATGTAGAAAACACTATCCCGGTAGCCGGTATTGGGGTCAAGGTCGTGCTCGATGTGTGAAAGATCAAGGTTGTTGAAAGAGTAGTTAAGGATCACATAGTCGCCTTGGAACAGGCTGCGGGGGTCGACAGGCTCCACTTTCAGGGTAATTTTTTCACCCAGGAAAATAACCAGATAACTGTTTAAGACCATTATCGATAAAATTATGATTTGCAGTAATAGGACTGCAAATATTAAAGCGGTTTTGTTTTTAAGTTGGAGATTAGCCAGCAAGTCCGTCCCCCCTTCCCATGGAATTGATTAAACTGCGTCTTTTGTTTTCGAGGATTAAGCTGCCTAATAGGAGCAGCATTCCGCCGGCAATAAAGAAGGCGGATTTGGGGAGGAGTTCAAAGAAAAAGTCAAAGTATTTCATGGCTATTGCGCCGGCAAACAAGACCATGCTGAGGTTAAAAATAAAAGGACTCTTAATCAGGTAACCGTAATAGATGGCCAGGATAGCAAAGATAAAAAATACAACATTGTTGAAGATAAGCAGTGGCAGGTTCTTGCCTAGTTCAGGGAAAAAGGGAAAGACCAAAAGGTATAAAAGAAAAAGCGGCAGATCCTTAAGACTGACCTTTCTTTCCTTAAGTTTCAATACTGCCATAATCAAGATGGCCCCTGCGATTAGATACGGGAAGTTTAAAAGTTCGAATTTCCTGTACAAGTAGAATTCCTGCAGGAAGGCGTTAAAGCTAAAGGCCCCCAAGGCTGCATAAATGCCGATGAAGGATATGCTCAATAAAAAGTTGCCCGCGAAAAAAGGCTTTTTCTGGTCCCATAGATGGACTGAGAGATACAGGACAATACTTAAAATAAAGAGGCTGACAATTCCTAAATGGAGACTGAAATCCGCAGCAGAAAGTTTTGTTCCAAGGGCAATAAACCAGAGGTACACAGCTACGACTGCAGCAACGAAATTGAACAGGTCCTTTTTCCGGATGGCCAGGGGAAGAATGGTGCCGCCCAGGAGGATAGGAAAAACGACGAAGGCCGGCCCTAGAGGGTAGTTGCCAGCCAGGAACCAAGCGGTCAATGTGGCTAAGGCCAGAAACAGGTTAAGAGAGGACCCATACAGGTAAGCTATTGGGATTACCCCCAGGTACCAAAGCATAAATCCCATGCCAGCTTCCGCTTGTAGGTGAAAAATTTGGGCAATCAGCCAGATAGCCGAACCATAGAGAATAGACCCCAGGCAGATTAGAGCGTAGCCTACCTTGGGGAAGTCCCTTCGGATATGGGTTAAATAGTGGCCCGAGAGATAAGAAAGGGTAAAGGAGAGGATGACTACGGCAATTTTCATCCAGCGGGGCATGACTTCCCAGTTGGCGGCAAAGAAAAGGATCACCCCAATTCCGACTAGAATACTGCCTAAAAGGGCCAGGGTTTGAGTCATGCTGCGTTTGGTTACGGGATAACGCTGGTAGAGGGTATCAGCAGTTTCCTGGGTAATCAGGCCTTCCTTCAGCCACAGGGTCAACTCGCGCTGAAGCTGATTATTAAAAGACATATAAAGCCTCCCATCCTATTGTTAGCTACAATATACCAGAAAATTACAAGAGTTAATAGCGGAAATAATTAGATGGCAGGCTTAACCCAGTTCATATTATAGTATATACTCGGCAAGGGGATAAAATTGCATTATCATAATGAAGCCGAGTATGAAATTCGCTTTGAGGCCACGGTAAATCAATGAATAAATAGTGGCCTTGCTCATTATAACATTATTTTAATAGAGAAAAAAACTCTTTTTAAAAGGATTTCTTAGCTGCCCCTAGAATAACAAGTTTATATTTTATTTTCATAGGCGGTGGTTAGCCACCGTCTAGAATACTTTTTTCAGAGCAATTCAGGGGGTACCTAAGTTGAAAATTATTCATTCCCAGCCAATCACTAGGGGGCAGTCCGTAAATCGGTGGGCCAGCCTTTTTTTAATTTCTTGCATTAACCTGGCTGCAGCGTATGGCCAGTTTACTTATGCTCCTATGGGTCCCTTCCTGATGGATTATTTCACTCTGAACAAAACCCAGATGGGGATGATTGCTTCCGCTGTTTTTGGTGGGGTTATGCTTGGTGCTGTTCCTTCCGGGTGGTTAGTTGAGGTAATCGGTGTCCGGAGAATGTTCCTCTATGGCCCCAGCCTGATGGCTCTTGCGCTGATAGGAATTGCAGCATCCGGTTCCTATGTTGCCGTGATTGGTTGTCTCGTTATTTTAGGTCTTGGGAACAGTGTAATGATGCCAACTGCCAACAAGGCAATTTTCCAGTTGTTTCCTAAAGAGGAGCGGGGGTTGGCTATGGGAATTAAGCAATCTAGTTATGCGGCCGGGCCAGCCCTTGGGGCAGCCATTTTACCCGGGATTGCCTGGGCTTATGGTTGGCGCTCCGGTTACGGAATTACTGCGCTCTTTTTGGGTGCCGTTGCAATGATCACCTTTTTAAACAACCGCAATTTGGAGAGCCTTACGGTCTCTTCCGGGACCAAGAGAAACTATGCGGGCTTTAGGGCGCTGAAAGAGATTCTTTTAAAATCGGAAGTCTGGATGGTAGGCCTATTCGGGCTGTCCATCGGCGCTGCCCAAATTACATTCACCAGTTTTCTAATGCCGTTTCTCAATGAAACCCTGGCCATAAGTGTAGGAATAAGCGGAGCCCTGTTGGCTGCTGCCCAGTTTGCGGGTGCTGCCGGTAGACCCTTGCTGGGGATAATCAGCGACAGGCAGCTGCATGGGCGCCGCAAAAACGCTATCTGTTTAACCTCCTTTTCTGCGGCCGGGTGCATGCTGCTGATTGCCAATCTAAATCAGGGAGTTTCCATGGTCCTCTTGACGGGATTAATGCTGGTAATGGGCTTTTCCGTTATGTCCTGGGCTGGTCTTTATTTTACCTTAATGGTTGAAGTAGCTGGCGAGGAACATGTCGGTCTCGCCAGCTCAATGTCAATCATATTTAATTTGGTGGGGATTATCCTAGGTCCTCCCATTTTCGGGATGATCGTCGATTTTACTTCTTCATACCAGGTGGGTTTTCGAATTTATGCGGTTTGGCTTGCTGTTGCGGCTGCGGTCTTTTTTGCCTCCAAGGTAGAGAGGTCAAAGATAACCGATGGTAAGTACCGAGGGATTTGCCAAACCTCTTAGGATTTATCTTTATAGTCTCTTTGGATGTCGCCAGGACCAAATACCTGGACTTCCAGATGAATTAAAATATAAAGATAGGGTTAAGTGCCTTCAGCCCGTTAGTTGGGAAAAGCTTCCTGCCCTGATTATCCAGGTCGATGTTAATCTTGCTCCTCTTGAACTGTCAAATCTAGCAGCCATTTTGGGGCCATTTGGCGCGCAGTTTTACCAGATTTTCTTTCAGCATTTTGCCGCGGTCCATCCCGTTTTCCTTAAAGGTCCTGCTTTGGAAATGGTGAATGAAGGTGTCTCCTGCGCAAACAAGCCGGTACCCTGCTTTTCTTAAACGCAGGCAGAAATCATTATCTTCACATAGACCAAGTCCGAACCTCTCATCGAAGGTCCCTACCCGGTTTATTATGCGGCGGCTGGTCAAGAGGCAAAATCCCGATAACCACGGCATGTTTTCCCACTTAGCAGGATTTGATCCACCGAAACCCTGGGCAAACAGATGCATTTCCGGGATGTTCCGGTAAGGAGGATTTTTGATCACTTGGCGCCTATTGCCCAGGTGATTGGTTTTAGGTCCTACGGCGCCGATGCGGCTGTCGCTCCTGATACAAGTAAGCAGTTTTTTAAGCCAGTCGGCGGTTACAACTGTGTCATTGTTGAGGAATACCACATATTCCCCCTGGGATACCGCGATGCCTTGATTGTTTCCCCGGCTATAACCCCCGTTGGTTTTATTTCTAATGAGTTTTATACCGGTAAGATGCTGCAGGTATTCTGCGGTGCCGTCAGATGAACCGTTATCAACCACGATTAATTCATAGGGCTCATTAGTAAACCGCCGAACACTTTCGATGCACTCCCGGGTGAAGGGAAGGGCGTTAAAGGTCAAAATGATGATGCTAGTAAAACCAGATCCCATGGGATACGTCCTTTCTTTTGCCAAATTTGTTGCCCATAACCAATATATGCATACAAAGCATGGCAAGGTCATCAAGGACGAGGGGAATAGGAACATAGTCCGCCAAGGCAGGGCAGGCACCAATCCCTTGTCTCTTCCTATATAATAATTAGCCGGTAGTAACTACCCTGAAAATTATTGTTCCGAAAAGGCAACACCTAACTAGGCCCTTCTAAAAGGGGTTCAACATCGTAACTCTTTAAGACAAACCAACTAACGAAACCTTAAACAGCTTCGATCTTGACC
>JBFLXH010000069.1:0-11991 GCA_040757295.1 Bacillota bacterium
ATCCAAAGCGATTATGGGGGCTTTCCGAAAAAGTCAAGCCTTTTTTGTCGAAAATTAGGATCTTTTTTAAAATATTTTTTGAGTTATCATTTTCTATTTATTTCCACCAACTGCATAACTCCTGTTAGAACAAAAACTTTTTTTGAAAGAATCCTTAATATGGTTCCCGTCTTTCACACCCACAATTTGCAATATTACCCTTGTGATACGCTATAGATACACCAACCGTTTGTGAACTTGGCGTTTTCGGAAAATGCCCACAAGGCCGTGTTGTTGTCGTGGACCTGGGATGAGGACGCTTGCGTCCGACAAAAACGTTACGATGGCGTTTTCGCCTTTCTAACGAACCATCTGCAAGATGAAGTTTCCGCCAATGAAATGCTCTGCCGCTATCGAGACCGCAACCAGATCGAGATGAACTTCCGCGATCTGAAGGGTCTTTTGGATTTAGAGCGCATATTCATGCAAATTCCCGAGCGAATCGATGCCTATTTGTTTGTCAAAGTTCTGGCGTATTTCGTGCTGGCCTTTCTCCGTTGGTATGCGGAAGAACATGGATACGGCAAAATAACCGAGTCAAAAATAGTTTCCTATGTGTTATTAAAAAATTTGGGGTATCAGTTTGAAAATGAAAACACGCAAGCCAAGAATAATTAAAAATTTGCCTCCTTCCCCAAAGTCTATTAATGAGCCAAAAGAACCTAGCCTGCCTGAGAGAAGATTTCATCCGGAAGGAGAGTTGTTCTCTTCCTCCTTGGAGCAGAACGTCCAAAGATTAAGGGATTCATTGGGGAACGCCAGCGATCTTGTGATAAGGAACCTGGAAATTACCCCAACAGAGGTAATTGGGGCTGTTCTTTGGCTTGATTCTTTAGTAGAAACAAAAATAATCAGCGATCATATCCTGCGGCCATTTATGGAATTAAGAGAAAAGGCTGGAATTGAAAACCTAAGGCTTCCCCTGGCAGCAGAATTAAAGAACAACATCACCGCGGCCGAGCTATTTGAGGCCTCGACCATGGAACAGGTTGTTGCCGGCTTGCTGGACGGAAAAGCTGTAATTATTCTGGACAAAGCTACCCAGGCCTTTGTTGTAACTGCAGCAGGCTTAAAGGAAAGAAGTGTTGAAGAACCGGAAACAGAAGTAGTGGTGCGGGGCCCCAGGGAAGGTTTCACTGAAAGCCTGAAAACCAATACCGGCTTGGTTCGGAAGCGGCTGAGAACACCCCACTTCCGGGTAGAAACTTTCGTTCTCGGCAAGCAAACCAACACCAAGGTTAGCCTTCTTTACCTGGCCAATATCGCAAACCCCCTTGTAGTGGCAGAAGTGAAAAACCGGATCAGCCGCATCCGGATTGACGGAGTGATTGAGTCCAGTTATATTGAGGAAATGATTGAGGATGCCCCTTTTACACTATTCCCCACCATCGACAACACCGAGAGGCCTGATACTCTTGTGGCCCAGCTGCTGGAAGGACGGGTTGGCATTATGATAGACGGCACCCCTTTCGCCTTAACCGGACCGGTGGTCTTTTGGCAATACCTGCAGGCCTCGGAAGATTACTATTTGCGCTTTCCCATGGCCAGCTTTATCAGAATCCTTCGCTACCTGGCCTTCCTGGCTTCCCTGGTTTTGCCCTCTTTATATGTCGCAGGGGTCACCTTCCACCCGGCAATGATTCCCATCCCTCTCCTGATCACCGTGGCCTCCGCCCGGGAAGGGGTTCCTTTCCCGCCGGTATTTGAAGCCCTGCTGATGGAACTGACCTTCGAGGGTTTGCGGGAAGCCGGGGTTAGAATGCCCCGTGCGATAGGACAGGCCGTCAGCATCGTAGGAGCGTTAATCTTAGGAGAAGCTGCCATCACCGCCAACATAGTTTCTCCGGCAATGGTGATGGTGGTAGCCGGAACGGCTATCGCTTCCTTTATTATCCCCAGCCCGGACGCAGCCATTGCCACCAGGCTGCTCCGCTTCCCCATGCTGCTGTTGGCGGGAACCATCGGGCTTTTCGGGGTACTCTGGGGAATCGTGCTCCTGCATATCCATTTATGTACCCTGCGGTCTTTTGGCGTTCCCTATCTATCCCCGGTATTCCCGGCCAATTATAACAGTTTAAAGGATATTTTTGTCCGCGCTCCCCACTGGGCCATGAGGAGCCGGCCAGAATCGGTACTCTGGCGGAAAAACAGGCGCCGGAGCCCGGACACCGG
This sequence comes from Bacillota bacterium, assembly GCA_040757295.1. GTDB lineage: Bacteria > Bacillota > PH28-bin88 > PH28-bin88 > PH28-bin88 > JAGXSE01. The sequence goes on from JBFLXH010000069.1 coordinate 2,212, forward strand.
CCCCCCGCTTCCCCCCACCAGGAAAGACAGAGGTGGTGAATGATTCTAAAATACTGCTTGATCCTGATGCAGGCTTTGTTTTTCTTGAATATGACAGGCTGCTGGGATGCCTTGGACATTTCCCGGCGGGCCATTGTCTCGGCCATTTGCTTAGATGAAGTTGATGAGCCAGGGCAGATCCTGGTGGGGGTTCAGGTAATCATTCCCCAAAACCTGATTAGCGGCCAGGGTCAGCAAAGCCAGGGCGGGGCACCCTTTGCCCATTACCTGGCCCACGGGGCAACCTGGATTGAAGCAATGCGGAACATAGAAACCCAATTAACCAGGAGCCTTTTCTTGGAAAAAACCAGGGTTCTTATTATCAGCCAGAATTTAGCCGCCAAAGGCATTGCAGATGTGGTGGATTTCCTCTCCCGCTCCCCTCAAGGCCGCCACCGGATCCGGGTAGTCATAGCAAAAGAGGCCCCGGCCAGAAGGTTTCTTGAGATTATTCACCCTTTGGAAAAAGATACCGGGTCAGCCTTGGACCTCTTGGTGACAAACCAGGAAATCCACTCCTTGACAAAACCTGTTAGCTTCCAGGAGCTGATGGGTTGTCTCTCTGAAAGGAATGCTTCTCCGGTTATCCCTATGGTTGGGCTTTCCACGGATGAGAAGTATTTCCAGGCCGAGGGCACGGGAGTATTCCGTTATGACCGCCTGGTCGGATGGCTTAACCGAAAACAAACCCAGACCTATTTATTGCTCAGGAACCAGGCCAGAAATGTTGTATTAACCGTTGATGCGCCAAAGGGCCCTCCCAAACCTGTAAGCTTGAAGCTAGAGAGAAGTGCCACCTCTTATCAACCTGTAATTCAGGAAGGCCGGCTCTTAATGCAAATTAAAATTGAAGCGGTTTTTGAGCTTACAGAGCAGCGGACCGTTATAGATCTGACCAAACCCGAGGACCTAAAAGCCCTTTCTGAGAGGTTAGCTGCCCAAATTAAGGGAGATGTCCATTCGCTGATTACAACTGCCCAAACCGAATATCAATCAGACATCTTCCACTTTGGGTCTTATTTTCATCGCAAGTATCCAGGGCAATGGCGGCAGATGAAAGAAAACTGGCAGGAGGAATTCTTCCCCTTGGTTGAGGCACAAGCAGAGGCCAAGGTCAACATTTACCGCACAGGGTTAACCAATCGCCCGTTCTGAAATATTCCGGTAATACGGTAATAAAGGTGGAAAAGCGCATCTTGTTTACCCAAGAAAAAATTTCTCTTAATCAGGCTACGGCGTTAAATACTGCCGCAGGCATAGGTACAGTCTTTCTGATAGTCACCCAACCGGCTTTAGAGACAGCAGGCAGGGACGGCTGGCTGACAATTATATTCGGATATTTTACAGGAATGCTCATCGGCCTCTTGCTCATCCCTTTGGCAAAACAATTCCCCGGCAAGACCTTTGTCCAGTACCTGCCGGAGTTGGTGGGGTTTTTGCCCGGAAAACTCATAGCCCTTGCCTTTGTTTTGACCTACGGGGTTTTCTCTGCAATGCTCCTGCGGCAGCTGGCAGAAGTAATGGGCCTGATATATGTGGAAACCCCGTCAATTGTTTTCACCCTGGGGTTAATGGTATTGGTGCTTTATGTGGTACGCTCAGGCTTTGAAGTCTTCGCCCGGGTAACTGAAGCTGTACCAATCATTTTTTTGAGTCTGTTCTTCCTAGCCGTTCTTGCCCTGCCGGACATCCAGTGGACCAACTTCCTGCCCATCCTGGAGAATGGGGTTATGCCAATTCTAAAAGGTTTACCGCCGATGATCGCCTTTGCCGGTGAAGCGGTTCTATTTATGGCCTTTTGGTTTCCTACTTTAAGCCAGCCCAGTGAAGCAAAAAAAGCGGTAATTGCCGGTTTTTCCTTGGCCGGCCTTTCTTTGACTATTATCTTTATTGCGACCGTTGGAGTATTCGGGGCAGCCCAGACCCAAACTATGAATTACCCTATCTTCGATTTAGCCGACTTTATTTTAGTCGGTGACTTTTTGGAAGAAATGGAACTGCTGCTGATGATAATCTGGGTGCCAGCCAGTCTATTAAAAGTAACCATATTCTTCTATCCATTCCTTGTTGGACTGGGGCAGCTTTTTAATTACCACGACTATAAGAAACTTTCTTTTCCCTTAGCAGGCGCCGTTCTTTTAATATCCCATCTGCCGCAAAACTTGTTCCAGCGGATAGAAATTGGGCACTTTCTCGACCTTTATATTATCTTCCCATTAACCATGTCCATCCCGTTTTTACTTCTTTTGTCTCTGATTAGACAGCGCCAGCGAAGACAAGGGGACGGTTCTGCTGTCTGAGTCCTCAGGATCTTGTTAACCCTCAATAGACAACGTTTTGAATTTCCCCAGTCAAAAGTGCGGTGTCCCCATCGGCTACCCGCGCGGGGCAAGTCAAGGTAGGGTCGAGGGCAGGCGCGGTAAAGTTCAGACCTTGTGAGGCCAGGCTGTTTCTGCCTTTTTGGGTCAGTGTCCCTCCTCAAGCGGGTCATCCTCCCCGTTTCCAGCCCCCGCCACATCAAACGCAGCGTGCAGGCCTACCTTTCTTCCGCGATTTCTCGTCCGGGACGAGGAGGGCTTCTCCAGTTGCTTGGCATGTCCTTGCTTCCGTGCTGCCACTACCGCCCCGCTGGAGTGGTTACTCGTTTCAACCAGTTTTCGAGTACCCATGCTGCCTTCACCAGACGGTTGTTGGTTTTTGCCTCCAGATTTCTGGTTTCGAGGTCACCTTTGTGTTCGCTTACGCTTAGGCCCAAAAAACTCGCTCACCGCCCTTGCGGCGGCTTTGTCATTAGACTCCAGAGGTTCGGTCTCCCTCCCTTTTGCTAATCAAGCTACAGGGCTTTTGGTTATTACCCTGGCAGGTCTACCTCCTGCTGAACATGCCAGCCTTTGCTGGACATACAACCGTCCCCACTTGCCACCCTGGGGCAAGTCAAGAACCGTCCCCACTTGCCCGGAGGCTGTGGACTTTGGCCTTGATATCTTTTGCGCCGACAATTTCCGTTACCAGGGAAATGCAGGTGGCGCCCCTTTTCTTGACCTCCAGGATGTTGTGCTCCTTGATGCCGCCAATGGCCACAAAGGGCAGGGGGATGTTTTGCACAACATATTCCAGGTACTCCAGGCCTACCGGAGCGCACACGTCTTTCTTGGTGTTGGTGGGAAAGATGGGACCAACGCCGATATAGTCCACATCCATCTGCATGGCAGCCTGGGCCTGTTCCGGGGAGTGGGTAGAAAGGCCAATGATCATGTCCGGCCCTACCAGCCGGCGCACCGCCTCCACCGGCAAGTCATCTTGCCCCACATGCACCCCGTCGGCCCCCACCAGGAGGGCCAAGTCAACATGATCATTGACGATAAAGGTAACCCCTGCTTCCCTGGTGATCTGGCGCAGTTCAAGGCACTCCTGGTATTTGGCCAACATGGTCTTATCCTTTTCCCGGTACTGGATGATCTTGATCCCCGCCCCAATCATCTCCTTGACTACTGCCACATTGCCGCGGCCCCGGGAATATTCCTCCGCTGTAATACCGTAGATGCCGGTCTGGAAGATTTCTTTTACGTTGGGTTTTGGTTTAGCCATTTTTTCCCCTCCTTAAAATGGGTGCCAGTCTTTAAAGACCGGGTCATAGCCGCTTTTTAATAGTACTTCCCTGATTTGGGCCACATTCCGCTCGTCGGCAATGGCAAACTGGTCCTCAGTGCCGGAAAGGGTCCGCCCGCCAACACTGGTGCAGGAACCAGCCGACATTTTGGTAATCCCCAGGGGAATCAGTTTATCCCTTAGAGCGGCCCTTTCCCTGGTGGAAAGAGTAAGGCCCAAGCGAGGCATAAACAGCCGCAGTGCCAAAAGGACCTGGACCAGGTTTTTATCAGTTACCGGGTGCGGAATGATAAAGTCTCCGCTGTGAGGCCGCAGCCGGGGGACGGAATAGCTCATTTCCACCTCGGGATATGTGTTCTGAATATAATTGGCATGCAAACCGCCGAAGAATGTCTCCCGCCGCCAATCCCCTAAGCCCAAAAGCGCTCCCACGTTAACAGCCCGCATGCCTGCCCGGCATCCCCGTTCAGGAGCATCCAGCCTGAACCGGTAGTCCTTTTTGGGACCCCTCAGGTGCACCTGGTCATAGATCTTGGCATCGTAAACCTCCTGGTAGATGGTCAGGCTGTCCACTCCCGTCTCGACTAAATAGTGGTACTCCTCTTCCTCCATGGGGTAGACCTCAATACCGATGGAGGAAAAGTAACCTTTAAGTACCCTAACGCAGTCCGCAATGTATTCAACAGGGGCATGATGGCGGGACTCGCCTGTTAAGACCAGGATGTGCTTAAGTCCGGTTGCGGCTATTACCTTTGCTTCCGCCTCCACCTCTTCCAGAGTCAAGGTTCGCCGCTTAACCCGGTTTCCGGCCGTAAAACCGCAATAGCTGCAATGGTTGATACAGTAATTAGAAAGGTACAATGGAGTATACAGCACCATCGCCCGCCCAAAGTGCTGCAGGGTTAACCGGTGGGCTTTCTGGGCCATCTCTTCCAAAAGGCCCTCTGCCGCCGGAGCAAGCAGGGCTAAAAAGTCACCGGCGTCAAGGCGGCCCTTTTCCAGTACCCGCCTTACATCCACTGGGGAAACCCGGCTAAAAAAGCCGTCAAAATCAAATTCTTGAAACCGCACATACTGACTGAAAAAGCTCATAGCTGCTTCTGCTCCTCCTAAAGTTCCTGCAGGAAACCGGTCAGGGGAGAGGAGGCTTCCGCATAATCCCGGGTGACACCAGGCCCAGCCAGGTAAGCCTGCCGGCCGGCCTTAACCGCTAAACCAAAGGCTTCCGCCATTAAAACCGGGTCCCCGGCAGTTGCGATGGCCGTATTGACCAACACCGCCCCTGCACCCATTTCCATGGCTTCCGCTGCTTCCGAGGGTTTACCGATACCGGCGTCAACAATGATCGGGACTTCAATTTCCTCAATGAGGATCCTGATCAGTTCCTTGGTTTTTAAGCCCCGGTTAGTGCCAATAGGAGCCCCCAGGGGCATCACGGCAGCGGCCCCTGCATCCTGCAGCCTTTTGGCTGCCATCAGATCGGGACTCATATAGGGGAGCACCACAAACCCTTCTTTGGCCAAAACCTCGGTAGCTTTTATTGTTTCGTAATTGTCGGGCAAGAGGTACTTGTTGTCGGTAATCACCTCAATTTTTACCCAGTTCCCGCAGCCAGCAGCCCGGGCAATGCGGGCAATCCGCACTGCCTCTTCGCTGTTCCTAGCCCCCGAGGTATTGGGCAGCAAGATACATTCTTTAGGGATATAGTTCAGGACGTTTTCCTGGGGGGAGTCAAAATCTACCCGGCGCAAGGCCATGGTAATCACCTGGCTGCCGGACCGTTTAATAGCTTCGGGGATGACCTCTTTCGAGGGGAACTTGCCGGTACCTAAAAACAACCGGCTGGTGATTTCCCGCCCGCCTAACACCAGCTTATCTTCCACCTTAACCGCCTCCTACAAACCTAAGTACTTCCAGCCGGTCATTCTCCTTTAAGATAATTCTTTCCACCTGGTCCCGCTCTACCACAAACTCGTTCAAGATAAAAATAAATTCGTTGGGCTCCAGCCCTTTTGATCCAATGTATTCAGCCAGAGACATGCCCTCCGGCAGGTTTTCTTCTTGCCGGTTCACAACTACCAGCATGGGGTTCCCCCTCTCTAAATACGCACTAACCAGCATTAACACCTGTGACTGGAAGTGCCCAGGTATTGGCTGACAATCTTCATGGCGCAAAAACTTCCGCACATGGTACATGCTTCTTCGGTATCCCGGTTTTTCGAGCTGCGGTACTTGAGAGATTTTTCCGGGTCAATGGAAAGAGCGATCTGGGCTGACCAATCCAGGTTTTTCCTGGCTTCAGCCATTTTCCGGTCCCGCTCCCTGGCGCCTTTAACATTTTTCACTATGTCCGCAGCATGGGCAGCGATCTTGCTTGCCACCACCCCATCCTTAACATCCTGGAAATCGGGCAGTCCCAAATGCTCGGCCGGGGTAACATAACAGAGGAAATCAGCGCCTGCGGCAGCGGCTATTGCTCCCCCGATGGCCGAGGTGATATGGTCATACCCGGGAGCAATGTCAGTCACCAGGGGTCCCAGCACATAGAAAGGAGCCCCGTGGCAGAGCCGCTTTTGAATTAACACATTTGCCTCAATCTGGTCCATGGGCACATGGCCCGGCCCTTCCACCATCACCTGCACTCCCTGCTCCCAAGCCCGCTGCACCAGCTCGCCCAGTACAATCAGTTCCTGGATCTGAGCCCGGTCGGTGGCATCGGCCAGGCAGCCCGGCCTGAGCCCGTCTCCCAAGCTTAAGGTTACATCATACTTCCTGGCGATCTCCAACAGGCGGTCATACTCGGTGTAGAGAGGATTATCCTTGTCGTGGTGCAGCATCCAGCCGGTCAGAAAAGAGCCGCCGCGGCTGACGATATCGGTCACCCGCCCCTCTTTGACCAGGCGGCTGATTGCCTCCCGGGTCAGGCCGCAGTGGACGGTAATAAAATCTACCCCCTCCCGGGCATGCTGTTCAATTACCTGGAACAGGTCGTCCACTGTCATGGCCAGCATGCCGCCTTTTTGGGTCATCGCCTCCACAGTAGCCTGGTACATGGGCACAGTGCCGACCATCACCGGTGAATGTTCTAAAATCCTGCGCCGCGACAGGTTGATGTCACCGCCGGTACTCAGGTCCATCACCGCATCAGCCCCCGCTTTGACGACGATATCCAGTTTTAACAATTCTTTTTCGATATCAGGATACGCCTCGCTGGTGCCGATATTGGCGTTGACCTTGGTCGCCAGCCCTTTACCGATCCCCACAGCCTTCCGTTTCCTGCCGGGATTATAGGGGATCACCACTTCCCCAGCAGCGACACCTGCCAGCAGGACTTCCGCCCCGATACCTTCAGCTTCCGCCACCTCCCTCATCTCCGGGGTTATAATCCCTTTTCTTGCGTGTTCCAGTTGGGTCATCCTTTTACCTCCTTTTGGGGAAGCCGGAAAGACAGCAAAAAACCGCAGCTGGCGCCAGCGCCAGGACTGCGGTTAAAAAACCTTCAACACACTTCCCTCCGCTGGTATTACCCAGATCAGGTTCGAGGGTTGAAAAGCTATTGCTTTTCTCTCAGCCTCTTCGGCACCCCTAGTTAAAAAATATTTATTATCTATTCCAGTATATCCTGTTCCATCCATGGGATCAACAGGTTTCATTGGAGGATCGGACCAAATTAAACCTGCCCAAAGGTCTTACGCAGAAACTCCTGGGCCTTCAGCTACTGCTGTTGGCTGCAGTTCACCCTCCGTAGCGGCAACAACCACTGCAGCCGAAGCATCACCCGTAACGTTGACCGCTGTCCGCATCATGTCCAGAATCCGGTCAATGCCGGCTACCAGGCCAACTCCCTCGAGAGGCAGTCCGACAGAGGTCAAGACCATGGTCAGCATGATTAACCCTGCTCCGGGAACTCCGGCGGCGCCAATGGAAGCTAAGGTACCGGCCAGGACTACCTGGAGTTGCTGGGCCATGGTTAACTCAAGGCCATAAACTTGAGCCACAAACAAGGCACAAATGCCCTGGTACAGAGCGGTACCATCCATATTAACCGTTGCTCCCAGGGGTAAGACAAAACTGCTGACACCCTTGGAAACTCCCAGGTTATCTTCTGTCGATTTAATGGTTACCGGCAGGGTGGCGGCACTGCTGGTGGAGCTGAAAGCCAAGGCCGTTGCGGGAAAAATGCCTTTAAAGAACTTGACAGGGCTCATTTTGGCAAAAATAGATACCGATGCTGAGTAGACAACCAGGGCATGCAGGAGACCTCCAATGTAGACCGCCAGGATCAGCTTAATGAGAGGCATGATAATATCAAGGCCATATCTGCCTACCACCGGCGCGATTAGGCCGAAAATACCATACGGCGCAAAGGCCATTACCATCCCGGTGATCTTGTACATCACTTCCGCCAAAGAATCAAAGAATTCCAGGGCCGGTTTGGCCTTTTGCCCAACCAGGGTAATTGCAACGCCCACAAAAAGTGCAAAAACTATAATCTGCAACATATTGCCCTCGACCATGGCGGCAAGGGGATTAGTGGGAAAGAGGTTCAGCATTGTGTCAACAAAGGCAGGTGCTTTTTTAGCCTCGAAGGCTGCTTTGCTCAGGTCCAGATTAAGACCCAGGCCCGGTTTAATTAAGTTGCCCAGGACCAACCCCAAGGTTACAGCGATAGCGGTAGTGACCAGGTAATAGGAGATGGTCTTCCCGCCAATCCGCCCCAGCTTGGTTACATCTCCCGTACTGGCGGCCCCTACCACCAGGGAGGCAAAAACCAGCGGCACGATTACCATCCTGATTAAGCGCAGAAACAAATCGCCTAAGGGTTTAACAACCGCCACACTGGGACCGAAAATTACTCCTGCCGCAATACCTAAGACCAGTCCAAGGAGAATCTTGTTTAACAGGCTGATTTTTTTCATTTTTTCCCTCCTTTTAGGCTGTTTTTGGCAACAACAGATAAAAAAGCCCCGTCACCACCTCCTAGCCCTTATTGCAATACCATTTCAGAAGAATTCCGTTACATATTACTTATCCAGAGGGGAGATTATGTCTGCCAGAAACTTGAAGTCGGCGTTACCGCCGCTGATCACAACAGCCACATTTTTTCCGGTTAATCCGGTTTTTCCCGCCAGCAGGGCCGCAAAGGAAACAGCGCCGGAAGGCTCAGCCAAGACTTTGGTACGCTGCAGCAAAAGCCGTACCCCTTCTTTTATTTCCTCCTCGCTCACTAACACCAGGTCGTCCACCAACCGCTGGACTATGGCAAAATTCCTTTCTCCCGGCCTGGCAGCCCGCAAGCCATCGGCAATCGTCTCCACTCGCGGCAGTTCAACAGGTTTCCCATGTAGCCTGGAGTTATGCATGGAAGCGGCCCCAACCGGCTCTACACCGATCACTTTCACCTGGGGAGCCAATTCTTTGATCATGGCAATACCTGAAAGCAGTCCACCGCCTCCGATAGGCGCCACAATCGCCTCCACCTTAGGTAGCTGCTCCAGTATCTCCAACCCGACTGTCCCCTGACCGGCAATCAAACGGTAATCATCAAAGGAATGTAGGTAAACCATCCCCCGTTCACTGGCGATTTCCTGTCCCTTTTGTTTTCTTTCCTCGGAAGTTGTTCCGTGAAAAACAATTTCCGCCCCGTAGCTGGCAGCTGCTTCTATTTTGGCCCGGACGGCATCCACCGGAACTACAATAACAGCAGGTACCCCAAGGGTAAGTGCGGCATAGGCGACGGCCTGCCCATGATTGCCGGAAGAAACCGTAACAATCCCGCGGGAGGCCTCTTCCCGGTCCATTGAAAGGAGAGCATTGAAGGCCCCCCGGGTTTTAAAAGAACCGGTCTTCTGCCAGTTCTCTAGTTTCAGGTAGACCTGGTTCCCCGCCAATTTACCAAGGGAAGCTGATTTAATTAGAGGAGTAAAATGGACATGAGGTGATATCCGCTCTTTTGCAGTTAATACCTCTGTTATGTTAAACATGGGCGTTTTGCCTCCATAGTTGGCTCATTCTCAAACACGGTGATGTTTATCCGGTAAGTTCGCTTGTTTTTAGAACATTATAGGCGTTTATCAGCTCAATGCCAGCTCGTCCGCCTCCCCTACGATGCTTCATTTTAATTCTGCTATT
>JBFLXH010000070.1:0-11937 GCA_040757295.1 Bacillota bacterium
CTAGATTGGCTAAAAAATTTCCGTTAGTTGTATATAATTATGATAATGTAAAGTAAATCCATAAAAATTCTTCTATTCTCGGGCTTTCAACAGACTTACTTTACATTATCATTTACTATACATAACCGGTGTAATGTAAAGCTTTACATTAGAAAGGTAAAATCAAGACTTGCTCTCACAAGGACCAGTGTTCACCCTCTGCCTATGGCCGGACTTTTTATACTAAGCCTGAATGGGACCTCCGTCTTTTTACGCCTATTCCTCGTAGCAGTAAAGAGTGGAAAATGGAGATGAACAAGCGTACTACCTCGGAACGGGTTAACAAAAGGATCCTTAACGATTACCGGTTAGAACAGGCTAAGGCTTGGGGCAAGAAACGCTGGTCATGGTGGGTGATGATTCATTCTATTAATATTCATCTTGATGCCATGCTCAAAGTCTGCGGCTGTAACTTCCTTGAGCTTCTGGATCAATACTTGTCGTTAGCGGCCTAATCAGCATAAGGCTAACTGTATAATCCTGTAAAAACCTTCCTGCTGTTAGGTTAGCTTCGCTATTCTCTTTTTGATGGTTTGACGTATCCAATATCTACCGAACCCTTGAACAGCTAATCTATAAAGCCCTTAGAATAAAATCCTCCTCCTATAATTTTCCATGGAAATTAGTTTTCGAAACTACTCATAATGTCTTTTTGGTAACGAGCAATCCAACTATTTAAAAAAAACAGCCTCCTAATTTTGTCGGGAGCAAATCGTAGATCTATGTAGATCTATTAAGATGTGGTGCAACATTTTTTAAATCAATGCGTGTTGACGTAGTTTGCGACAAAGGGTACTTAGACTAATATTAAGAAGATTTGCCGCTTCTTGGCGGTTTCCGCCCACAATTTGCAAAATTTGAGCGATGTATACTTTTTCTGCGGCGTCGCGTACTTCTTTAAGTGAGGGGTTTAAAGAATTCATGGGATTTGTGAGATATCGTGGAAGATCTTTGACTTGAAGTAGTGAGGACTCACTAACTGTAATGGCTTGCTCAATCACGTTTTTAAGTTCCCGAATGTTGCCAGGCCAGGAATAATGGAAAAGATAATCTAATGCTTCTCTGGTAATACCACGTATTTTTTTGTTATTAGCCGGAGCAATAGTTCTGATAAAATGATCTACCAAAAGTGGGATATCATCAAGTCGTTCTCGCAATGGGGGTATCACAAGGTTAAACACAGATAGACGGTAAATAAGGTCTTGACGAAAGGTACCAGCTTTAGCCATTTGCCATAAATCACGGTTTGTCGAAGCAATAACTCGTACATTAATAGGAATAGGTTTAAACGACCCGACACGAATAACCTCTTGTTGCTCTACTACCCTCAATAACTTGGCTTGAAGCAAAGGATTCATTTCTCCAATTTCATCAAGGACAACCGTTCCGCCGTCACAAGCCTCAAATAGGCCAACCCGTCCGTTACGGCTCGCACCTGTGAAGGAACCTTCTTCGTAACCAAACAAATAACTTTCACTTAAAGTTTCCGGAATTGCGCTGCAATTAATTACTAAAAAAGGTTTACCCGCACGGGAACTGTTATTATGGATAGCGTGAGCAAACATCTCCTTACCAGTTCCCGTCTCACCGGTGATAATTACTGGTGTTTCTGAATTAGCCGCACGTTCAGCGAGTAGTTTTACTTCGCAGATAGAACGCCATAGTTTTTTTCTTTTTCTTTTTTTTAAAGATGTTTTTTCAGAGTTTCCAGCAAAAATCCCAAATTCCTTTTCCTGGAGATAATAGGCCTGAAAAAATTCAGTTAGGCTCAGGCTCCTGAAAAATATTTTAGCCGCACCCGAAGGTACGGCAGTGAGAAAATTACATTTTCACAACACCGTCTGTATTCGTTTTTGGACTTCCCTGATGAACAAAGGTCTTACAGGCCGTTTCCATACAAGTTTTTACGGGGGTTGGCAGGGCATTTTGGGCTTGCGGAGCATCAAATCTGTCCGGCGATTGTCTGACCAGTTCATCTGAAGTAATAAAAATTTGATTTGCATCACAACGATTGCCCTTGGCCCAGTAGTGACAGTTATTCACGCTGCACATAATTTGCTGGTTTTGCGCCATATCGTTATCACCTCCGAGATTATTATGTTTGGCTGAAGCCTAAAATATCAGCGGCTTTTATATACTCGGCAAGGGATAAAATTGCGTTATCATAATGAAGCCGAGTATGAAATTCGCTTTGAGGCCACGGTAAATCAACGAATAATTAGTGGCCTTGCTCATTATAAGTATGATTGGATAAAATTTGTCAACGCCTTTTGCCTTTTGGTTCTAAGGATTTAAATGGGGCTGAAGTCGCTTTAAGTTTACTCTTAATTTCCCCTTCCTCTCCTACAGAAATCCCGCTGATTTCTTCGTCCAGGTCATTGGCTTTGACATCCTGCCGGTAAACCTGACGGTTGTTAGGAAAGGGTTTGTCTTTCTTGTTCAGTTAACCCACCTCCAGTCATTCTTTTTAATTATTTTAATACTATCCGTACTTTTTATGCGGGCTAATCTCCTTAACAAGAAAATCCGGACTAAATGTTGGGCCGGCAATACTTGAGTTAAATGCTAGATAGTGTTATTATATGTTTAAAACATATAAGGGGAAATCTCAGTTATGTGTGACAGAAATAAGGACTGCCAGCCAGGCGTCTGCAGCTGCCGGGGAGGCAAAATAGAACGCTTTATTGAGCCCTGTCTCCTCCTCTTATTGAAAAAAAACCAGCCAGCCCATGGCTATGAGCTGCTGGATAGCCTCCAGGTGTTTGGCGTTAGCGGCGACCCCGGTTCCCTTTACCGCACTTTAAGAAGACTGGAAAACGAAGGCATGGTTACGTCTGACTGGGACACCAGCGGAACAGGACCCGCAAAAAGAATGTACCGGCTGCTGCCTGCTGGCGAGAAACTCCTGGAACACTGGATTAACCACTTTAAAGCAGTAAAACAAACCCTGGATATGTACATCAAGACATATGAACAAGTAAAGGAGTGAAGCAAGTGTTTACGGTTATCTTGTATGGGGCCGCCGCTGCCGCCGTTTTGGTTTCCTTTCGCAAGGACCGGGAAAAAACAAGACAGGCGTTAAAAAAGGGCTATAAAGCCCTGATCAACATCATGCCCGAATTCCTGGCAGTGATCATGATCATCGGTTTTTCTCTTGCCGCCCTGAACCCGGAAACCATATCCAAGATTATTGGCCCATCCTCTGGCATTCTTGGCTTGTTAATTTCCAGTACTGTGGGAGCAATCACCCTCATTCCTGGCTTTATCGCCTTTCCCTTAGCCAAAGCCCTTTTGGACAGCGGCGCAGGGTTGGTGCCCATTGCGGCCTTTGTATCCACCCTGATGATGGTGGGTTTTGTCACCCTGCCGCTGGAAATAAAATACTTTGGCAAGAGGGCCGCCTACACCCGCAATTCTCTGGCCTTTGTGTTTTCATTAACCATTGCCTTGGTAATGGGGGTTTTGCCATGGATAAAGTAAAAAGATTTAAATGGGTGATTTTGCTGGCCGGCCTGCTCATTTTAGCCCTGATCTGCCGGCCTGCCTTTGGATTACATGTAGCCGAGATCACCTGGTCCAACTTCCTCTACATGCTTAAAATCCTCCCGCCAATTTTCATTATTTTAGGGCTACTCGATGTTTGGGTTCCCAAGGAAACCATGATCAAGTTCATGGGCGAAGCTTCAGGTTTTAGGGGAGGCCTCCTGGCATTCTTGCTTGGCTCCGCCGCGGCAGGGCCTTTATACGCTGCCTTTCCCGTGGCCCAGGTTTTGCTGAAAAAAGAGGCTTCGCTAATCAACGTCTACATATTCATCGGGGCCTGGTCCGCCACCAAAGTGCCCCCGTTTCTCTTTGAGACTTCCACCCTGGGGTTGCCTTTTGCTCTTTCCAGGCTGTTCATGATCATTCCGGCCATCGTCATCATTGCTTTGCTCACTTGCAAAGCTTCTCTCCCGGAAAAAGAGGCCATTTATAAAAATGCACATAACCTTTAACCCTTAAACCGTTTATCCAGAATCTGCCGACAAACAACGAAAAGCCCCGGCATGCTTGCCGGAGCGTAAAAAATCGGTTATTAAAGGTTTTGGCAATATGACCAGGAAAACCTTTTACCCTGTAACCCTGCCGCTCACCAGGTGACGGCCTTTTTTCTTGGCTTTCTGGCGATTGCTTACAACCGCTGGCTTGGCCAATGGAATCACCGGCCAACTAAAGGAGTAATATCCCATACTTCCAGAGTCCTTTCTCCTGCACTTGCCGCAGGTAGAATGGGAGCTCCACCAAATCTCTCTCACATCTTGGTCAGCCACAACTATCCCTCCAGGAAGCTATAATTTTTTAGCTCTTCTTTCCATCTTATGCATTCAGGCCATTGTAAGTTATACAAATATCCCCCATCTCTCGGCCAACGGCATGATGGCGATATAGTACGCCGTCCACCAGGATCCCCGACATGGATCCCAGGTTGCGGGATCAAGGGTGTTGTCTACCACCTGGTATGGCGTTCATAACACGGGTCCCCGTTGCATCAACTGGGCCAGGGCCTCGTTACCCCGGCGGGCCAGGGTACGGGAAAGTTCCGGGTGCCCTGCCAGGATGCGAGCGAATACCGGTAAGGCGTCCATCTCGAAGTTGGTCAACATCCTCAGTTTTTCCAGCACCGGGGGCTGGAGGCGGTGGGCTTCGTCGATGACCAGTACCGGCGCCTGCCCCTCCTGACGAAGCGTTTTAAGGCGGCTTCACACTTCTTTTCTTTGCCAATCCGCCGGCCTGTTGACACTTCCCGGCCTAGGACTTATAATGGCGGTAAGAACTTCATACTGGCTGAAACCAACAAAACAAACAATGGCAGACAGTAGCTGCTCAAAGCGAAATGGTATTCAGCCGGGTTTGCAACGAGACCACGGAGGTTCTCCAATTCCCACCGGAGTGGGAGAGATACCTGTGTGGTTTTTTATTTTCTCTTTGATTAATGGGCCATGAAGGTCTGCCCTTGCCGGAGCAAGGGACCTGGCATGGCCCTATAACTTATGGGGTTTAAACTTTTACATGAGTTAAGACTTTGGCTTTAACTAGAAGTGGAGGTGGCCCAATGCCCAGGAAATGCATTTTAATTGTCTGACTGCCCCTTTATATCATTAAGCCTTCTTACATGGTTGTGTTTTCCGGTAAAAATCAAAGGAGTAGATGGTTTTAGTAAAACTAATTTGACAAAGGAGGAAGACTCCATAATGAGGATCAAAAGGTCTACCGCTCTGATTTTTGTATTAGCCCTCATGGCCATTGCCCTTGTTGCCGTGGGATGTGGTGGTAAGAAAACCGCTGAAGCACCAACACCTGCTCCGGCTCCGGCACCTGCCCCCGCACCTGCTCCGGCACCGGCTCCTACTCCTGAGCCGACCCCAGCACCGGCACCCGAACCGGCAGCTCCGGCAGTTCCGGCCCCAACAACTAAGGCTTCGACCACTCCGGCAACAACGGCACCTACACCAACTACGCCGGCAACAAAGGCTCCGGCACCGAGCGTAGCGAAGGGCGGGAAACAGCAGGTAGATTTGATCAGGCTGGCCGGGGGAGATTGGGGTTACCCGAGTCCATATGCCCATTATGCCAGAGGGCCGGGAATTTATAAGATGAGCCTGATTTTTGACGGCCTTCTGGAGCGGGATGAAAAGGGGCTCATCCCCTGGCTGGCTGAAAAATATGAAATTAAAGAAGGTGGTAAACAGTACCTGTTTACCATTCGAGATGGCGTTAGATGGCAAGATGGGAAGCCTTTAACTGCCGAGGATGTTAAATTCACTTTTGAATACGCAAGTAAACATCCCATGGTATTCTCATATATCGGCAGCAAGGATATTGAAAATGTGGCGGTGGTGGGAGAACGCCAGGTTTTGATTACCGTGGCGCAGCCGAATGCAGCTATGCTTTATAACCTAGGCTTGACCCGCATTATTCCCAAACACATCTGGGAAAAGATTGATAACCCGAAGGAGTTTACAAAGCCGGAAGCGGTCATCGGGACCGGCCCCTACCGCCTGACGGGCTACAACAAGGAACATGGCACCTACCGCTTTGAGGCTTTTGAGGATTTCTGGGGGCCCAAGCAGAGAGTAAAGGTTATTATGTTTGTGCCGGTCAGTGAAGAAATTTTGGCCTTGCAAAAAGGGGAAATTGATCTGGCAGGTATTACTCCCGATGTATTGCCCCGTTTTCAAAATGACCCCCAGTACAAAATAGTGAAAAGCCCGGGCTTCTGGGGATATCGTTTGCTATTTAACATGGGCGATCACCCGGTTTTGCGGCATCAAGAACTTAGGCAGGCCATCGCTTACGCTATTAATGCCAAAGAATTGATTGAAAAAGTGGCCCGCGGCGCTGCCGTTCCTGGCAGTGCGGGAATTCTGCCTCCCGACCATGTAATGTATAATCCCCATGTCAAGCAATATGACCTTGATTTAAAGAAAGCGGAAGAGTTGCTGGTGAAGTTGGGTTACGACAGGCTGGACCAGAACGGTATGCGACAAAACCAAAACGGTGAGAAGCTTTCCTTCAACCTGCTTGTCGGTGAGGAGGTCAGGCTGGCGGAAGTATTAAAGGAGCAGTTGGCCAAAGCAGGTATCGAGATCAAGGTCCAAAGTGTGGACTTAAAAACCCGGGATGCCCGTGTTCGAAACAATGAATACCAGCTGGCTGTTACAGGGCACGGGGGTTGGGGCAACGATCCGGATTATTTGCGCGAAAGGTTTGCCGGTCGTGCCAGGGGAGGAAGCGCACCTTACGCTACTGGCTTGCGGGGCTATCACAACGAGGAATTAAACAATTTATTAGAAAAACAGTCCATGGAAATGGATGTTCAAAAGCGCAAGCAGTTAATTCTTAAAATCCAGGAAGTCCTGGCTGAAGATGTCCCGGAAATCCCCCTTTACTACACTACCGGTTACAACGTGTACAGGCCGGCCAAATATGACGGCTGGATGTTCATGTTTGACCACCATTCTTTAACTCATAGTAAGCTGTCTTACCTGGAAAGGGGTTCATTTTAATTGAGAGGCAAGAGGGTCACCAGGCTAATGGAATATCTTTTTACCATTTGGGTCATAGTGACCCTCAACTTTTTACTTCCCCGGGCGATGCCTGGTGATCCCTTTTTATACATGTCTGCAGACGAAGGCCAGGAGGTGGCAAGGTTTTCGGAGGAACAGAGGCAGTATTATCTTGCCTACTACGGGCTGGACCGGCCTGTTGCCGGGCAGTACCTGTCTTACCTGTCTGATTTGTTGCGGGGAAATTTAGGGTACAGTTTGTACTATAATGAACCGGTGAGCACTATCATCCTGCGCCGGTTACCGTGGACAACTTTTCTGGTAATTGCGGCAGTGCTTTTGAGTACTGTCTTTGGCACTATTCTGGGCAGCATATCCGCCTGGTACCGGGAGAAGTTGCTGGACAAACTTCTGTTTTTTCACTTAATTCTCCTATCAGAGGTTCCGGCCTTTCTCCTGGGTCTCCTTTTACTTTTCACCTTGGCCGCAGGGTTGGGATTATTCCCCTTGTCGGGGGCCATCACCCATTTTGCCAGTTATAGTGGTTGGTGGGAAAAGTTGCTGGATATCTTGCATCATGCTTTCCTGCCCGTAATGGCCTTGACCATTGCCCGGCTGGGCGGTATGTATTTGCTTGCCAGAAACAGTATGACGACTGTGCTGGAAAAGGATTACCTGCGTACTGCCTGGGCCAAAGGACTCCCCAAAAAACGCATCATTTTTCGCCATGCCTTGAGGAATGCCATGCTTCCCATAGTCACCCGGGTGTTTTTAAGCCTTGGGTCCCTTGTGGGTGGCGCCATTCTGGTGGAAAATGTTTTTGCCTACCCGGGGCTGGGGCATTTAATGAGGAGAGCAGTTCTGGTCCACGATTACCCGCTTGTGCAGGGGATTTTCCTGGTGGTAACCATTTTTGTATTGTTGGCTAATTTTCTCGCCGATTTAGTATACAAAAAGCTTGACCCGCGGATTGGTGACTATAGCGGGATACATGGGGGATAACCTTGGGGAGAGTGCCGGAGTTGTTGGTGAAAATAGGCGAGTGGGTAAAAGAATTTTCCCTGCCGGGAAAAGCCGGTCTGGTGGTGATTTTGGTTGTCCTGCTGGTAGCCGTCCTGGCTCCTTATATTGCCGTTCATCCCCATCATACCTCATCGGGACCGCCGCTCTCGCCGCCGGGAGGAAAGCACCCTTTGGGTACCGACGAGCTTGGTATTGACCTTTGGGCCCAGATCTGCTACGGGGCCAGGGTCAGCTTGCTGGTGGGTTTAGGCACGGCCTTATTGGCAGGTCTGGGTGGCGGCCTGATTGGCATTGTTTCGGGGTACCTGGGCGGGTGGCCCGATAAGGTTTTAATGAGGTTAATTGATATTATGATTGTACTGCCGGACCTGCCGGTGATGATTGTGCTGGCAGCTTTTTTCGGTCCCAGTCTTCTAAATATCATTTTTGTGCTGGCCCTGTTTTCCTGGGTTTTCCCAGCAAGAATCGTGCGTTCCCAGATACTGATGTTGAAGGAACGGAGCTATATTAAATCGGCGGAGACATATGGTGCCGGCGTCTGGTATCTAATGTGGAAGCACCTTCTCCCGGAAGTTTTCCCTTTGGTGGCAGTAAATATGATCAGGCTTTCGGGGAGGGCAATTGTTGCCGAAGCCGGGCTTTCCTTTCTGGGGTTGGGGGACCCTACTTCCAAAAGCTGGGGTTTAATCATTCACCATGCTACCAATTTTAAGGGGATATACTATACGGACTTCTGGAAATGGTGGCTCTTGTACCCATGGCTGGCCTTGATGATAATGGTAATTTCCCTGGCCTTTATCAGCCGCGAGCTGGAACGAATGGTCGATCCGCGCATGGGAAGGTAAACATTTATCCTTGGAGGTATTCGCCGTGACCGCTGATCAGTATTTGCTGGAGATCAAAAACCTAGCCATCACGTATCACGCTGTGCAACCACCGGTAAAGGCCGTTGACGGCGTGTCTTTGCAACTTCGAAAAGGAGAGAGCCTGGGGATTATTGGGGAATCCGGGTGTGGGAAAAGTACCCTGGCCCTGGGGATCATGGGGTTGATCAGACAGGGTATCGTTGAAGGGGAAATAATTTACAAGGGTCAAAACCTGGTGGGGTTGCCGGAAAAGAGGCTAAGAAATTATCGCTGGAAAGATATGGCCATGGTGTTTCAAAACTCTCTGGAAGTGCTTAATCCCGTACTCAGCGTTGGAGAACAAGTAGGAGAGCCTTTGCGGGCCCATTATCACCTGTCCCCCATGGAGATTGACCAAAAGGTTGTAAAATTATTGGAAATGTTAGGCCTTGAGCCGGAGTGGCGACACTATTATCCCCACCAGTTATCAGGGGGAATGAGGCAGCGGGTACTTTTGGCCATGGCTTTGTCCTGTGATCCGGAACTGCTGATTGTGGATGAGCCTACCACGTCCCTGGACCCTGCCAGCAAAAATGAGGTTTTGCAGCTACTACAGAAATTGCAAAAAAAATTGGGGTTTGCCATGATTTTAATCTCCCATGATTTGGGAGCAGTTAAAAAGCTTACCACCAGAGCCATGACCCTGTATTGTGGGCGCGTGGTGGAGATGGGGATTACCTCTGAGGTGCTGAAAAACCCCATGCACTGTTATACCCGCGGATTGCTGAATTCTTCCCCCAATTTCTTTAGATATAAAGACCTGTGGGGAATTGGCGGAGAGCCTCCCATGGGAGGCTCTATAGCAGGTTGTGCTTTTTATCCCCGGTGTTGTCAGGGAGAAGAAAGTTGCAGTCAGACCAGACCCCCCCTCAGGTATGTAGCCCTTGAGCGCATGGTAGCTTGTCACAGGGGAGGTATCGAAACCTTTCTCCGGGCTGAAGGAATGCGAAAAAAATATATTCTTAAGAATAAGGAAATTGAGGCAGTAAAAGGAGTTAGCCTGGAAATCAAAAGCGGTGAGGTAGTGGCCCTGGTGGGGGAATCCGGTTCCGGCAAATCTACGTTGGCCCACATTTTGGCAGGGGTTTTACCGGCCGGTGCTGGTCAGGTATTTTTTAAAAACAAAAAGGTGGAGGGAAGATGGGCCACTAAAATGCTGGGGGGTATGCAAATAATCTTCCAGGATCCACTCTCTGCCACCAGTCACCGCCTGAAGGTTCTGGAAGTGGTTAGAGAACCGCTGGACATAATTAAGTGGGGCAGTAAAGAAGAAAGGGAAAAAGAAGCAATTAAGGCTTTACAGAAAGTACAGTTGCCCGTTTCCCCTGAATTTTTAAATCGTTACTGTTACGCCTTAAGTGGAGGACAGCGACAACGCTTGGCAATTGCGCGCGCCCTGGTAACGAAACCGAAATTATTGATTGCAGACGAAGTAACCTCGATGTTGGACCCTTCTACCCAGGCCAATCTTTTAAGGGAGCTCAAGGGACTCCAAAACAGGCATGGATTTGCCATGCTGTATATTACTCACGATTTGCATCTGGCCCGTAAAATTGCCGATAAAGTTTATGTTATGTATCGTGGTGAAATAGTGGAATCGGGTGTATCCTTCGAAATATTCGAAAACCCGGAACATGTTTATACAAAAAGACTCTTGCGAGAGGCCTTTAGAGATTTGGTTTGATGGTCCAAAAATTTTTTGGGTCGACAGGAATCATTTGATGATTGCAGAAATAGATATTTACTATAATACAGCACAGTATACGACAATGTCGCACAAAGGGGCCGGGGTTATGCCAAAACATCCATCGACTAACTCCCAGAAGGCAACAAACACTATCCAGTCTATCGACAGGGCGCTGAATGTCCTGGAGTGTTTTACGAACGGCCGACAAGAACTGGGGGTTACCGAGATTAGCAAGCTGCTGGGATTACACAAGAGCACCGTATACGGTATCTTGACTACCCTTGAGTGCCGCCGGTACTTGGAGCAAAATCCCGAGACCGGTAAATACAAACTGGGCTTAAAGCTGTTTGAGCTCGGCAACCTGGTACAGGACGGAATGGACCTGAAGGTAATCGCCGGGCCTTTTTTGCAGCGCCTGGTAGAGGAGCATGGTGAGACCGTCCACCTGGTGATCATGGACCAGGGAGAAGCGGTGTACATCGATAAGCGGGAAAGCCCCCAGTCCATGCGCATGGTTTCCCAGGTGGGCAAGCGGCTGCCATGCCACTGTACTGGGGTGGGTAAGATGCTTTTGGCTTTCCTGCCGGAAGAAGCGCTGGACGCGTTTATCCGGGAGAAAGGGCTGGTACGATTCACCAACAATACTATTACTGATCCTGACACATTAAAAGAACACCTTCGGCAGGTACGCCAGCGGGGGTACGCCATTGATAACCAGGAAATTACCGATGGCCTTACGTGTGTGGCGGCTCCCATCCGAAATCATACCGGCAACGTTATAGCTGCTATGAGTGTGGCCGGCCCCAGCATCCGCATAGGACCGGAAAAGATCGATAGTATTATTCCGAGCGTCACCAAAGCTGCTGAGGAACTGTCAGCCAAACTGGGATATGTCAAGAGGGATTATTCCACATAAAGACTATTACCTCACAAAAGGGTAAAATTTTTTTAGCCAATGATAAGAACGGTGTGCGATATTATCGCACGAATGGCAAGAAACCGCGTGAACTACCCCTCCCTTCGCTTCGCTCAAGGAAGGAATTTCCTGGACGAACGAATTCGTGGGTTTCCTGGTTCATCGTAACCCTATCGGGTTAGCTCGACAGGCGCAACGTCCCGTGGTTCCCACGGTAGGGAAGTGTTAGGCCACTTCCTGAGCCAATGCCCGTGCTAATATGTTCCTGGCCGCGTTTACGTCCCTGTCGAGCACCAGGCCGCATGATGGGCACCGGTGCAT
>JBFLXH010000071.1:0-11433 GCA_040757295.1 Bacillota bacterium
AGCCGGTTTGCTCAATCCGCATGGCCGGCGCCGGGCCAAAATCTTCGGCCAGGACCGCTACGATGGCCGCACCCGTGGGCGTGACCAGTTCCCCTTCCACCCGAACGGGACGGATCGGGATTCCTTTGAGCAGTTCCGCGGTGGCCGGCGCCGGGACGGGAAGGAGGCCGTGGGCGGTCCAGATGCATCCGTAACCGGTGGGAAGGGGTGAACAACAAACCTTTTTTATGCCGGCCTCGTGCAGGGCGATGGCCGTTCCTACGATGTCGATGATTGAGTCTACCGCGCCCACTTCGTGAAAGTGCACTTTTTCCGGGGGCACCCCGTGGACCTTTGCCTCCGCCAGGGCCAGTTTTTCGAAAATCGCCAGCGAATATTCCTTAATTTGGGGGGTCAGATCGCTACCGGTAATGATTCGGGAAATATCTTTCCAGGTCCGGGAGGACTGTCTGTGATCTTGGGTAATCTCCACCAGGAACCTGGTTCCAGAGAAGCTGTGCGTTTTATCCCGGCAAGTTCTTAAGGTATAGCCTTCCAACCCCAACAGCTTCAATTGTTCCGCAACGGGGGTCAGCGGAACGCCAGCGTCAATGAAGGCGCCCAGAACCATATCCCCGCTGACGCCCCCGAAGCAATCCAGGTAAAGTATTTTCACCAAGAAGCACTCCTTATAAAATTAGGAAGTCTTTGAGCCTTTGCTGGTCCATTTTTCTATCTTCTACAAAATGCACATGTTTTGTGCGATCGCTGCCTTTAAATCTTAGTAAGTAATCAATAATTATGGTTCAATTTTTACTGTCCTGGTGGTATGCTCTTCCCGATAACCAAGACCGGCGGAAATTTCGGCTGCTGTCTGGGTGACCAGCTGGATCGTCAGGTCCAGCCTTTCCCCCTCCAATCTGGCAAGCGGTCCCGAAACACTGATGGCGGCACAAACCTTTCCACTATGGTTTCGAATAGGTGCGGCCACGCAGCGAAGACCCTCCATTATTTCCTCATTATCAATTGCATAACCCTGGTTACGAACCCGGGCCAACTCCACTTCTAAATCTTTGGGGTTAGTAATCGTATTTTTGGTAAAACGGGGCAACCCTTTCGAAGCAACGATCTTTTTTACTTCTCCCGGGGACAGGTTTGCCAGCAACACTTTGCCAACACCGGTACAATGGGCCGGGAGACGCGTCCCGACCTGGGACACGATTCGAAAAGAATGGCGGCTTTCCCGCTTGTCAATATACAGAACCTCCCCCTTGTCGAGAATTACCAGATGAACGGTTTCTCCGAGTTCATCAACAAGTTTTTGGATATGGGGCGCCGTCACGCTCCGGACATCCCAGCCCTGGGCCACTATACTCCCCAATTCAAATAAACGCAGGCCCAGTTTGTATTTCCCGGTAAAAGGCGATTGTTCCACATATTCAAATTCTCTTAAGGTCGAAAGAAGTCCGTGTACGGTGCTCTTGGCCAGCCCCAACCTATTGGCAATTTCGTGCAGGGCCAGTTCCCCCCGTGCTTCCGCCAAAACGTCAATGATTTTTAAAGCCTTGGCTACAGATTTGATCTGAAAGGTTGCTTCCATTTCAGCCACATACCCAACCCCAAAATATTTAAATAATATTAACAGCAGTTAAATAATTCGCTATCTAAAGAAATTTTCCTGTCCGTTAAGTCGCCAATGACAATGACTTCTAAAAAATGTACCGCCCGCCGCACGGGTATTGGAACATCTCTTTTGCCCGGTATATCTATAGTTCTACTCTAACCAATTCCCGTGCATAATTTTATAAAACTTTTTGCCTGGAAGAAAACCCCTTTTGATTATCCAGGTACCAAAGCTCTTGTGGTGTTAATCGATATACTTGTGCTCTCGTAACGATTTTTAAATAATCAGGTACGCGAAGAAATGTTTTAAGCGACGAGAATTTTTGGATAAATAATCCGAGCACCTGGCTTTTTTCCATAGCCCCTACTGGCGCAGCCTTACCAAACAATTGAATTCCTTTAATTTCTTCCCAGTCAGAATAATCCTCGTGAATTGCAGCAGCTACCAGGGAGTTAGCAGCTAAGTTTCGGCCATGCCTGGTATGGTTTTCCGTAAGAAAATAGATAATAAATCCGGTATTCACGTAAAAGACTGCTGATGCCCACGGGCCTTCAGGTCCAACCGTAGCGAGCGTAGCTACGTGATGGGCGTTCAGGTAAGCAAGGGCAGCCTGTTTTGCCTCTTCTTCCACTCTTTTCGCCACTCCCTCCTGCCTGACAGAATAGAAGTTGAAGCTACCTTTCCAGGATACTCAGGTTGCAAATGGATTTTTCGAAATCTTCCTCAATGGGTAATAACATCTCATCTATTATAAAACCTTCAAATTACAGCTTATACTTAAATTAAGAGCAATCAAGTCCTAGAGCCGCAGGTAGATCTCTTACGCTTTCCAGGATGAGGTCAGGAGCAGCCTTTGCAAGCGTCTCTCGCGTCCCCGCACCGGTTAGCACCGCCACCGTCTGGGTGCCTGCATTCTTCCCCGCCATGACATCTATAGAGGAATCGCCTACGTATAGGCAATCCCGCGGGTCTAACCCGATTCTCTCGGTACATAAAAGAATTGGTGCCGGATCTGGCTTTAATTTTTGTACGTCCCGCCGGGTGATAATTTCTTTAAATATGCAGTGGGGGTCAATTCCCCCACGCTGTAAAACCAGAAAAGTTTCCTCCGGTTTATCGGAGGAACTAACAACGGCCAGCGCAATACCGGCACGGTTTAAAACCAAGAGCGCTTCTCTTCCTCCCTCCACGATCCGGGCTTCCTTAAGATAAAACTCTTCCCAAACCTGCTGGAGAGTCTCTTCACACCGCCGCCTCAACCAATGTTTATCTCGAATACCCGGGGGAAACAATTCGTTCCAAAAATCCCAGAAAGGACGTCCTGTTGAAATGATCTCATAAATTGCGTCCCTGTTCGGTGGCGTTAGCCCCAACCTTAACCATGCTTCCTTCATAATCTTAACGTAGAGTTCTACTGTGTCAATGAGTGTGCCATCAAGGTCGAATAGAACGGCCTTTGGAATCGCCAACCTGGCGACGGATTGCGTAACCCCAATAATATCCAGAACCAGTTCGTCACCGTCTGTAATTCCCAGAACATCCTTGAGCTTGACCGGAGCAATAACCTCCACAACACCCTGGTAATAGCCGCTTACGAGGGGAAGGACCAAAGCACCTAAAATGCCTTTGATTTTAACAGGTAGACACCTGGCCTCGCAAAAGTCATCTGTCGGGGGAACAAGGCTAACACCCTCACGTAGCGTTATCTCCCGGACAGTTGATAACTCTTCACTATTTATTTTCAGGTTAAGCGTGCCGGGAAAAGGCCTAAAGCCAAGTTTTGTCCGGCATTGTTCGACTACCCAAGCCAGCCCGGTGAAGAGAACTGCTTCCCCTCTCCCCGAGGTAACTATTCCGGAAAGTTTCATTGTTTTCCACCCACCTTCCACGCCACGTCGGTCCAAAATATATTTTTCAGCGTTCGCTCAAACTTACTTTTTTAAAGCACATTTCTAACGTAGCCCCTCTGGGCATATTTACCTGGATTAAGCCCCCGTTCCTGCAGCCACTCCCGTGGATAACCCGTAATTACCACGGGCCTTGTTTGTAAAGTCGCAATGTCTTGTGCTCCTACCAGAAACATTACAGCCCGTAAATTTTCGATTAAACCCAGGGCTAACTTCACCACGGCCTCGGGCCCGTTTTTATAGGCTGCTAAGAAGGGGCGGGCGATTCCTGTTAAGCTGGCCCCGAGGGCCAGGGCCTTGGCGATATCCAGTCCTGTCCTGATGCCTCCCGAAGCGATTACTCTTCCGGGCCAGAAATGCACCGCTTCGGCGAGAGCGATAGCCGTAGGGAGCCCCCAGGAAAGCATTTCCTCGCCGATCCTCCTGCCTCCGCGCATCCGCTCGATGGCAATAAAGTTAGTCCCGCCCCGACCGCCTACATCCACAAAATCCACTCCGGTCTCACGCAGACAGGCAACTATTTCACCGCTAAGACCAAAACCCACTTCTTTGATAATGACCGGTACGTTTACTACTTCCTTAACCCTGCTCAAATTCTCCAGCACGTTTCTAAAGTTGGGGTCTCCTTCTGCCATGGCCAGTTCTTGGGCCGGGTTCAGATATAACTGGATGCCGTCGGCATTAAGCATTTCTACTGCTCTTAGCGCATCATCGGGGGTACAACCGGCATTGAGGTTTGCGAGCACCACCCCATCAGGATTGTTCCGGCGCACAACGACGTAGGTCTCGCGCAGGCTTTTATTTTCCAGGGCCGCGCGCTGGGATCCTACAGCGATGGCCAGGCCTGCTTCCTGGGCTGCCCGGGCTAAAGCGCTATTTACTTCCTGGGTCTCAAGATGACCGCCCGTCATGGCGTTAATCAGAATGGGGGCAGTCAAACTTTTTCCTAAAAAATGACAACTGGCGTCTACCTCTGCCAGATCGATCTCCGGCATTGCCCAGGGAACTAAAGAGATGTCACCAAAACCTGAGTCCCCCTGATCACTGGTTATTTTCATGGCGAGCCGGAGATGCTCAAGCTTGCGGGTTGATCTCATGATCTTATCCCTCTTGTAGTCGTTTTCCTGGTTAATCTTTAAAATTGTTCTCTGATAACTCTGGTTTCTAGCAACTGGCCAGGCAAGAACAATTGTTTTTCGTCGAACAGATTTCCATCGGTACACGATCGACCACATAAAGCCCGTGGCTCTTTAGAGCAGCAATTTTTCGCGGGCTATTGGTCAGGAGGCGGATCTTTTTTAATCCCAGTTCTGATAAAATTTGGGCTGCAATGCCGTAATCTCGCAATTCCGCGCCCATCTCCTTCCCCTGAGCCTGTTGTTGATAAGTCTGTATTTTGCGCAGAAGGATATCCCCCCGTCCTTCCGACCGAAGATACAGAAGCACACCGGCATTCTCCTTGCCGATTATTTTCAACGCCTGAATCAGTTTTTCCCCGCAATCGCAACGCAAGGAACCAAACACATCCCCCGCCAGACACTCCGAATGCACCCGGACCAATGGGGCTTCGGCCGTACTTAAATCACCCTTTACCAGGGCAAGGTGTCCCTTGCCGTCAAGGGTACTCCGATAAGCCATTACAGTAAAGTCACCATAAGTGGTGGGTAAATTTGCCGACTCCACGCGCTGGATGAGCTTTTCAGTACGTTTGCGGTATTGGATTAGATCAGCGATAGTAATAATTTTTAAACCGTGCAGACGGCAAAAAGACATCAGTTCGGGAACCCGGGCCATAGTACCGTCTTCTTTCATTATTTCGCAGATTACTCCTGCCGGATAAAGCCCAGCCAACCGGCACAAATCCACAGCAGCTTCTGTATGCCCGGCTCGCTGCAGCACTCCGCCTTCTTTGGCCCGTAACGGAAAAACATGGCCCGGCCGACGCAAATCTTTTGGGCGGGTAACGGGGTCTAAAATAGCCTGAATGGTCTTAGCCCGCTCGTAGGCGGAGATACCGGTGGTAGTATCTTTATGGTCAACGGAAATGGTAAACGCCGTACCGTGTGAATCAGTATTGCGGGGCACCATTAATGGCAGATCCAATTCTTCAGCCCTTTGTTCGGTCAAGGCAAGACAGATCAAGCCGCGGCAGTGGGTAGCCATAAAGTTAATCGCCTCCGGCGATACTTTTTCAGCAGCAATGAAAGCATCGCCTTCGTTTTCCCGCTCCTTATCGTCTACTACCACGATCATTTTCCCCTGCTGTAAGTCCTTTATGGCTTCCTGAATTGTGTTAAAACGAACTTCCATGCCCTTTTCACCTTTTTCATTTAAGTCAAACTTACCGGCGTTTACCAAAGGGAAAATCTATTTAACATCGCGCACCCCATCTTTTAAAAAGTTTTGCGTCGATTCCAAGCAGATCCATTATCTTTCCCACAGTTTGATTAACAATATCATCGATAGTTTCCGGTTTGTTGTAAAAGGCCGGCATTGGTGGAAGGATTAATGATCCGATTTCTGCTGCTCTTACCATGAGCTTTAAATGTCCCAGGTGTAACGGCGTTTCGCGCACGACTAAGATAAGCTTTCTTTTTTCTTTCAGAGTAACATCTGCCGCTCTAACTAAAAGATTATCATTATAACTATTGGCAATGGCAGATAAACTCTTTATTGAACAAGGCACCACAACCATTCCGTCGGTAACGAAAGAACCACTGGCGATAGGGGCGCCGAGATTATTAATATCGTAGGTAAAACTGGCTAAAGATTTTAACATTTCCGGGTTATATTCAGTTTCCAGATTCATTGTCAGGACTGCACCTTCGCTTATTACCAGGTGTGTTTCTACTTTAACCTGGCGAAGCACCTCCAAAACCCTTACGGCGTATATTGTTCCGGTTGCCCCGGAAACACCAACAATAATTTTTTTCATATGCTTTAAAACCCCCGTGGCTTTTTGAAACTGAGTTATATGCTATGGCAAAGAGAGCTTATTCCTAACCGTTTTCGGAAATTGAACTTTCCTGTAGGCTTTTTCATTTCCCCTTGGCACAGTCGCGTCGTAGCCGATTTTGGAAGTTGTGCCATCGTTTTTTAACGAGGGGTCAATTGGAGAACCAGGGAAACCATCCCCAATTACCACATCTTCATCCGGCTGGCACCTTGTTGAAAGCGCCCACATCACATCTGCTGGGTCTGCCGGGTTAACATCCTCGTCAACAACCACCACTGACTTTATATAAATGGACTCTCTAAAAAGGTAATTGATAATATTTTTCGCCTGCTGCTGCCCTTCCCTCTTTAGCTGAACAATCAGCGAGGTCCAGTCTAATGGGCTCACCCGTAATGTTTTAACCAGGGGGAAAACTTCTTGAACCTTCTTGTTATAGGCTATCTCAAATGCTACCGTTAGCAACATCCTCCCTTCGCTGGTGAAAGGAACCAAAGCCTGATAGATCGGTGAACGCCTTGAGGTTATGGCGGTGATTTCAATTACCGGGCTTAGCGAAGCCGCATAAACGCCTGTTTCTTCTCCAAACGGACCCTCAGGTTCCCGCAGGCCGGGTATGATCCGGCCCTCCAAAATGAATTCGGCATCTGCAGGAACCGGGACGTCTACAGTGAGCCCTTTTGTAAAGATCATCGGCCTGCCGGCAAGTCCGCCGGCAACTTCGGCTTTATTTAAACCCTCGGGAGCCCAAATAACTGAAGATAAAAGGAGAATGGGATCAACTCCAATTGCTATTGCAACTTCCAAAGGCAATCCTTTGCTTTCGGCTTCTTTTAAAAAATTTGATATAGGAGGCGATGCCAACAGAACTCCCAGTCGATTTTTACCTTTGACTTGTAGTCTATGAATCCCCATACTCCAATTTCTGCCGTCAGGTGACTTAGCGATTAACATCCCGACTGTCAGGTAAGGACCACTATCTCCTTCGTAATGGGTAAGTACAGGTAATAAGGATTGGATGTCTAGTTCCTCACAATAAACATTTTCCTGGCATTGACCTTGCCTCTGAAACTCAACAGCAATGGGGTTCCTTACCTTTTCCAAACAATAATCGGTGATCTCGGTTGTCCCGAAGAGTTTTGCAATCCGCTCCCTCCGTCCAAAAATATTAGCCGCTACGGGAGATTTATAGCCCTCCAGGTTTTCTAAAAAGGTCACCTTGCCGGTTTTATGATCAATATCGGCGATAATAGCTGCCGCCTCGTATTTTGTAGACACCTGACCGGTATGCCTGAATACTTCCCCGCTGCTTTCAAGTTGCGCTAAAAATGATCTAAAACCCTCCATCCATTCTCCCCCCTTTTCCAGTCTAAAGCTCATCTCCGGCCAAAACCCCACACCCGGGTTTCCGTAGGCGAGGGGTACCTCCGGCATTGCCCGGAACCCCTCGCCTGGCAAAACTAAATCACGTCAAGGGCTTTTCGCTTCGCTCTGCTGAATGATTGCCAGAAGAGTATTGAAAACTTAAGTTTACTCCACGAATTAGCGAAGAGGCGAACCTTATTATTATATTTAGCCAGTCATCGTTCCCAATCAGGACTTTTCCTTGCTCGATCCAGCACCCATACTCCTTTGCCGTTCCACAGCCGCGGATAACTAAAATTTGAGATAATTTTCTTAACTGGGCCTTCACATATTTTGCATTTATCTACTGTTTCTTGTAGACTGTGCAATTCTTCAAATTTATGTCCTTTTTCGCATCTATACTCATAAATCGGCATTGAAAATCTCCCTTCTAATCTCCTCATAAAAAAGTTACAAATATAGTTTGCAGTAATTATCACTTTTCTATAAAACTTTATTTGCCCATGTCTTTTTCCCAGGAAGATAACACCCGATCCTGGATTTCTTTCGGGTAAACTGTTGAAAAGGCTGTCTTTTGCGGCACATCTTTCTCTCTTGACCAATCAAGAGGCCACGTACAGTCATAAATAGCTTTACAACCTTTGCTCCAGGCCCGTTCATGAGCATCAAGAAACGGATGCAAGGGGGAAGCGACAGCTCTGGGCAACACTGTTATGCCCCTTACCGGATGGCATTTGGTAATCCAGGCATGGATTACCTCTTTCATGTTATACACGTTTACATCTTCGTCTACCACGATTACTGTACTCATCCACAGGCCACCAAACTTGGTACCAAAAATAAGCTGGCCCACCTGTTGCGCAACATTGCTGTACAAGTTCTTGACCCCAACCACTGCAAGCATTGTGACTCCCTCCGGGGGAACGAATACTGCGGTCACGGGGACACCGTTATCATTAAGAAATTTCTTTATATCAACCGAACGGATAACCGACAGGCTCAAAGCGTGATCGTCAACAGGCACACCAAAACAGGTCATGGTGAAGATTGGATTATTACGGTAGGTAATTGCCTTCACCTTATATACACTTCTAGGTGCCCTTGGGGAACTGCGGTAACCTGTATACTCGCCAAAGGGGCCTTCCTCAGCAACGGCACCGGGAAGAAGTTCTCCCTCCAGGATGATTTCCGCATCCGCCGGCACAGGGATATCACACGTAATTGCCTTAGTTAATTCAATAGGCTTTCCCAGCAACCCACCCGCATAGTCTACCTCGTTAACACCTACGCCGAATGACGCCATCCCTACCATACTGCTCAGTGGATCGGCCCCGATAGCTACAACAAAAGGCATGGGTTTATTCTTGGGAACGTATTTCCCATAAAAAATCCTTCCCTGATCACTGCTGGGTAAACAAAGTCCGGACATAATATTCCGGCTGTTCAGCTGCAACCGGTAAGTGCCCCAGTTTACCCAATCTGAATCAGGATCTTTTGCTATATTGATGTGCCATGTTCCAATATAGCGGCCGCCATCACCATCATGAACCAGCGGCACAGGTAAAGAAAAAAGGTCGACCTCCTCATCAAGTTTGATGTTTTCCTGGCAGGGAGCCGAAGAAACCATGACTGGTTTTATCGGATTATTAAGCCGGTTTTCATACTCCGCAATTAATTCTCCTGGTGGTGTATCCGGACTTAATCCCATGGCAATTGCAAAGCGTCTGAAGGTTGCCAGCGGGGCACCAAGGGCACGATACCCGGGATAGTCCTTGATCTTTTCGAATAATATTGCGGGACCCCCATCCTCATTTGTTTTTCTGACCATCGCACCCATTTCCAGTTCCCAGTCAACCTCACGCGCCACAGACCTTAAGTCACCCGATTTTTTTAGTTGTTCAATAAATTCCCTGTTATCTTTTGGAGCAGCCACAGTTTTACCCCCTTCCGACATTTGGTGTTTCTGTTTTATAAGCACCCAGTTCTTCCAGCACATTTATCAACCATTGCTTTTTCTGCAGTCGCCCGTTCCTGGAGCGCACAAAAAGCACACCCGATCCTGGTAATTTATGATGGGGGGAAAGAATTTTTGCTCGTACGTATTTAGAATCATACTTATTCTTGCCAGGGGTAAGATCCCGGATAACTAATTCCATTTCCACGCCGTCAGATAATTTTTCCGGTTCATCTACAAAGCAATCATATTGCTTTACTTGATCTCTTTCCATAGCAATACCTCCTGGATTTCAGACTGGATGAAGCTTTTCCTTTACTTAGATCAGCCTTCTTTTTGTTCTAACTTCTTTCTGCCAAACTGTTTTTTAAACATTATGGCGTCCTGTTCCATTTTTTTAGTGGTCAGTACAGATCCATATGGACCTGAGCCTTCTTCGCTTTCAAAACCCGGGCGTTTGACTTCGATTTCCTCAGGGTCCAGTTCCTCGAGGACTTTAATTTTCCAGGGTCGGGGAACAATCTTATCCTCTTTGTCGCGTACCCAAAGGTCCCTCCAGCCTGCTGTATCTTCAACTTCTCCCTTTACCACCGCCTTCACCACCAGTTTACCAAGGGTGTCCAAGTCAGTAACTTCCAGCAACAGTTCCTGACCGTTTCTGATTGCCTCTAAATTGTTATCGATAAATGTATGGAATACCTCATATCCTTCACGCACTTTTTCTGGTACAAATATATCCATTCGTAACGTACCTCCCGTAACTATGATTTTGAAGTTTTATTTGAAATCACGTTAATTCCCGTTCTTTCCCTGCGAAAGAAGGGTCTTTAGAACCTCGCCTTTCATCTGGGCAAAACGCTGTTTGTCTCTCCGGATATTAATCTTTACTTCCGGGTCATCTATCCTTTCTATTAACTGCATATACAGAGTAAGCATAGGGCTTCCTTTCCGCCCACCCATGGACTCGTAATTGAAAACCTTCAGTATGCTCGGTTCCGATAACTTTTCCTTATCGCTGCAAATTATTACATTTGCACTAAAGATCTCCAGGGTGTCCGGGTCAGTAAGTTCAAGAATTACTTCCCTGGGTTCATCGAGGCCTGTTAAATCAATTGAACTCTTTTCTCCTTTCCACCACTGGTTTGTGTTTTCTTTAAAAGAAATTGTTGTTTCATATTCGGTCATCATAGTGCCCTCCTTTCTTAAAATTAACCTTAATCTTTCCCATCATATTTTTTAAGAATTATTTCTGCTATATCCATAATCACTCTGCTGGCCGGAAGATCCGGATCATACATGGTAAAAGGCTTGCCGTTATCCAAAGCAAAGCTAACCCGGACATCCGATGGGATGCTGCCTAAATAAGGAATCCCCGCTCTTTTAGCCAATGACTCACCGCCGCCGCTCTGTAAAATTGCCGCCGGCGTGCCGCAATCGGGACAAACGAAAGGACCCATGTTTTCAACTACCCCGATGACCGGAACATTGGCTTTTTGGCTAATCAATATCGCGCGCCTGGCTACGTTCTGCGATACTTCCGAAGGCACTGTGATAATCACAGAACCATCCATATCAGGAATCAACTTTAAGACGTTAACCGTCTCACTGCTGGTCCCGGCAGGAATGTCAATGACCATGTAATCAACTTCCC
>JBFLXH010000072.1:0-11145 GCA_040757295.1 Bacillota bacterium
TACGGCTTAGATGATGACAATAATACAAGGAATAATCTTTATTAATTTTTCAAGGATCAAAAAGAGCAACCTCCGAACTGGAAATTTACGTCCAGATCGGCTGCTGCTCATAGTATACAAGGAGGCGTCGGCATGAAATCAGCAGGAAATAAAAAACAGGAGTTTTTGGAGCGAAAGACCCACTACCGGGGACCTAACCGGGTAGGGCTGGTGTTAGCATGTTTGATCATTGGGGTTACTGTAGCTTTTCTGTTTATGGGAGGAAAGGGTAAAGAACAACAGGCAGAACGCCGGTTTGAGGGCGGGAACTACCAGCTGGGACAAACCTTCAACTACCAGGGCCAGGTAATCCCCATGAAAGACGTCGAGTATCAGGTAGAGGGCGGCCAGATCCGGCTGCCTTTGGATCAGGTGCTGGAAAACAAAATTATCTATTCCCAGACTAGTTATGTAATGGCAGGAGGCATGCCAAAAGCGTTGACCGCTTATGCAGCGCCTTCCGGCAGGCTGGCTGTGGCCATGGCGGTTTGCGAGCCTTGCAGGTCCTTGCGTTTCCATATCCGAGGTTCCCTGTTGGTATGTGACAGCTGCGGCACTACCTGGGATCTAAATACCCTGGTGGGGCTGTCCGGCGGCTGCAAGGAGTATCCTCCGGAAGAGCTGCCATATGAAGTAAAGGATGGCATTATTTATATATCAGACCAACTGGTGCGGAGCTGGCAGCCCAGGATTTAAGCTTGGAAACCGGGGGTGAAACAAAATGCGCCTGGACAGTATTGCGGTAAATAACCTGGCCCGACGCAAAATGAAGACCCTGTTTGCCTGTCTGGGCCTGATCCTGGCAGTGGGAACTGTAGTGACCTTGCATACCGTCACTTCAGCCATCCGTGTTGGCCTGGCAGATGCCTTTGACGAGATCGGTGCAAATATAATCGTCGTCCCCGCGGATGAACAGTCTATTGCCTATGGTGGCGTGGTCATCCCGTCGCCCCGGGGTTTTACCGCTTTGACCAATGATGATGTAATTTCAATCAATACCATAAAAGACCGGGATAGCATAGCCACCGTTGCGCCAAAGGTCCTGGCGGAAGTTGAGGTAAGAGGAGAACCGGTAATGGCCGTGGGGGTAGACTTTCCCTATGAACTTCGCTTAAAGAAATGGTGGAAATGGCAGGGTGAACGGCCTGTAGGGGTTGACCACCTGCTGGTAGGCAGCAGGGTGGCCGAAAAGTTTGGATTAAAGCCCGGGGACCCACTGTTTATTGAGGGGTACCCTTTCCAGGTTACAGCGGTGTTAGAGCCGCAGGGGACCGAGGAAGACGGTTTAATCTTTATGCAGCTGTTAAAAGCCCAGGAAATAGCCGGTCAGGACGGCCGGCTAAATCTGATTGAGGTGGCGGCCTATTGCACTACTTGTCCTATTGAAGAGATTGTGGAACAGATTTCCCACTCTTTACCCCATGCCAGGGTAACTGCCCTCGCGGAAGCTGTGGAGGCCAGGCGCCAGGTTGTAGACCGGTTTACCCTTTTTGCCTATACTGTATCCGGTGTAGTGGTAGTCATCGGATCCTTGATGGTCTTGTTAACCATGCTTGCTTCGGTAAAAGAACGGACCAAGGAAATTGGCGTATTCCGGGCTATCGGGTACCGTAAATCCCATATCTTCGAAATAATCCTTACTGAGGCCATTTTGCTTGGTTTAGCCGGCGGTATCTTGGGTTATCTTTTGGGAATGGCGGCTGCCCAGGTTTTAGGACCTGTGCTGGCCCAGGGGCCGGTAACCATCCCTTGGCAGCCTCTGGCTGGCGGGATAACAGTCATTGGCGCCACTGGCTTGGCGGTAGCAGCCAGTCTTTACCCGGCGGCCCAGGCCGCAAATCTTGATCCGGCGGAAGCCTTGCGTTTTATTTAGGGGGTATGCAGGAAAATGAGCTTAATTGAAGTGAAAAACGTAACCAAAATATATGCCAGCGGGGATGAACGGGTGTCGGCGGTTAAAGATGTTACTCTTTCCATCCACCAAGGCGAGTTTATCGCCTTGGTTGGCCCATCTGGTTCGGGAAAGAGTACCCTCTTGAGTATTCTCGGGACCCTTAACCCGCCAAGCTCCGGAGAGGTGCTGATTGACGGGATCCCGGTCTACAGCCTAAGCGGCGAACGCAGGGCTGATTTCCGCAGTGCCTATATCGGTTTTGTTTTTCAGCAGTTTCAACTGATTCCCTACCTTTCAGCTGTTGAAAATGTCATGCTGCCCCTGGCCATCTTGAAATACGGTCACCGGGAGCAAAGGGTAAAGGCCCAGCATGTCCTGGAGCGGGTGGGTTTGGGGGATAAGCTGAATAGGCTCCCCAACCAGTTATCCGGCGGAGAACAGGAGCGGGTCGCTATTGCCAGGGCTATTGTAAACCAACCCCCAATTATTTATGCCGATGAGCCTACCGGCGCCCTGGACAGCAAGACAGGGAAGGAAATTATGGAGGTTTTCAGTTCTCTCCATCAAGAGGGCTTAACCATTGTCATGGTGACCCACAACATGGACACCTTGCGATATGCAGGGCGGGTAGTTCCCATGCGAGACGGGCAGCTGGACAATGAACTGTCCGCTGCTCGGCCTACTGCCTTATGAAATGGGGTGCCATGGAATGCGTTTAACAGACATAGCCTTGAGGAACCTCCAGGTTCGTAAAGCCAAAGTCCTCTTCTTAATTTTTGGTATTGTCCTGGGTGTGGCCATTGTCGTCATTCTGGCCAATTTTACCGCTGCTATGCGCGCCGAGGCGGACCAGCGCCAGGCTGAACAGGGAAGCCGGATCCTGATCACCCCAAAAACCCAGCGCTTGTCCCTGGCCTACCGGGGGGTGACTGTGGCCTCCGGGATGACTTACCAGAAGGAACTGTTGTCAGGCGGACTGCTGGAAGAATTAAAAAACCTCCCTTCTTCTGTAAATATTAATACGATTGCGCCAAAGCTCCTGGGTCAGGTTGAGATGGATGGCGGCAAATTTTTGGTTGTGGGTTCAGACTTAAAGGCTGAAAAGACAATTTATAGCTACCTGCGCCCTCAAGGGAACTGGCCGCAAACAGAAGACCAGGTATTGGCCGGAGCTTTGGCGGCTAGGCAGATGGGGAAGGCGCCCGGATCAATTCTCGCCATTGGCGGGAAAGAGTTTATTTTGGCAGGTGTCCTAGAGGAAACCGGAGGGCCCGAAGACCGGTTCGTCTTTATGGACCTGGGCCAGGCCCAGGCCATACTGGGGCAGCATGGCTCTCTGACACTGGTGGAACTCTTGGTGAATAAACCTGCAGGGGGAGAGCTATTGGATGAGATAAAGAATAAGCTCCCCCATGTTGAGGCGGCTCTTGTGCAGACCGAGGCGGATGCGCGCCAGGAAGTGGTGCAAAGGTTCTCCCGCTTTTCCCTCTTGGTCATGCTGGTAGTTGTTGTCATTGGCAGCCTGATTATCGGCACTTCCATGATGGCTTCCGTCAACGAACGGGCGAGAGAGATCGGTGTTTTTCGGGCTTTGGGATTCCGCCAAAAACACATCATGGGGATCATTCTAACCGAGGCTTTTGTTGTCAGCGGCCTGGGGGGCATTATTGGCTGTTTGGCAGGCCTGGGCTTCTCCCTTGCTCTTCAGCGGGCGCTGCAGGTTGATGGGGCAGTCGGATGGAACCCGGGGGCGGTTTTAGGCGCACTGGTCCTTTCTGTAGCCGTTGGCCTGGCGGCCAGCTTATATCCTGCCTGGCGAGCCGCCCGTCTGGACCCCGCTGAGGCGTTGCGCCTAATTTAGCCGGAGGTTTGATCATTTTTTCTTTCTGGCAGGACTTTCAGAATGGGAGTCAGAATAATATAATTTATAGCTCTGCAAAAGAGATTAATCCTGCTAGCGGAAGGAGGCAGCGACGATGACCCGGAAACATTATATGCTGCGCCCGGTGGCCCATTGTAAAGACGGCTGCCCTAGAAAGTCCCGGGTATGACGTTAAACTGCCCGCCGAAAATTTAACTTTTTTTCTGTGAGGGAACAGCCCCATAGTCAATGCGGGCTGTTCCCATTTTTGCATATAAACAGGGTAAAAACCCTACACTATGAGGAGCGGTAACCGTCATTGGAAGAAGTAATTCAGTCAGGGAATGGGGACTGAAAACTGATAAGGAGGAATTCAAGCGTGATAAGGGAACAGCACGGCGATAAACTACTAGAGGCTGTGGAAGCCGCTCTGGAAGAGGCTTTAAAGACTGAGGCCTGGGAAATCCAGGTAAGAAACTTGGGCGGGAGCGTGGAGATCTCTGGCTGCGTGGACGCCCTGGTGGACAAAGCCCGGGCCGAAGAAGTCGTAAAATCGGTGCCTGGCGTCAAAGGGGTGCAAAACAACCTGACTGTGTCTACCGACGGGGCTATCAACGACAAAGACATTACAGAAGCCATCTGGGCGAAGCTTGACACTCTCCCCCGTAATGTCTTGCGCCGGGTAGAGGTGACGGTCCGGGACGGGACTGTGACCCTCCACGGGCAAACGGAAACCCTGGCCGAGAAACGGAGTTGTATCAGAGCAGTCCAGGAAGTCCTAGGAGTTAAGGACATTAATGATCAATTAGTTGCCTCTGTGGAAGAAGTTGATGATGCCACGATCACCAATAGGGTGGAAGTTGCCCTCTCCCAAGGAGGGCGGGTAGATGCCCGCCAAGTCAACACCAGCGTCAAAAAGGGCAAGGTAACTCTAACCGGGCGGGTGGATAGTCCGGAAGCGGTGGCAGCGGCTTTGCGCCTGGTGGCGGCTGTTCCAGGGGTTAGCGGGATTGACAATCAACTGGAACCCCTCCACGGCAACGATGATCCCGATATTGCCAGGACAAACCTTTTACGCAGTATGTTGGACCGTGATCCCAAGGTAAGTCCGGCCCAGGTGCGCGCCTTTGTCACCAGGGACACCGCCTATTTGACCGGCGAGGTTTATAACATAGAAGCAAAGGAAGCGGCCGAGAAAGTGGCCCGCCAGGTTGAGGGTGTGCTCTATGTAAGCAATGATGTTTTTGTTGCAGCCCACTAATAGTAAAAGGGGAAAGAGCCATGGATATAGAAAATAATAACCACTTGCGCTGGCCGCCTTTTCGTTCCTTTGTTATTGTAGCCGTGCTCAGCGCCCTTTTAGGCGGCATAGCAGCCTTGTATGCGGCACCTATCTTGCAGGGGCAGGGAGGCCTGCCGGGCCCCAGGTGGGGAGAGGTTGGCAACAGAGGCGGCAATGATCCTTTTGCACCCTTAGCGGAATGGCAGCCAGGGGAATCCCCGGTGATTGGGATTGCCGAAAGAGTGGGTCCCTCTGTGGTCAGCCTTACTAACTTGGCTGGGGGCGAACCTTTCGGACGCCGCCGGGAATCTACCGGCTCAGGGGTAATCATTGACAGCGAAAACGGGTATATTGTGACAAATTATCATGTGGTGGAGGGCGCCCGGACGATTAAGGTTACCGTGGACGAGCGCCGTACCTTTGATGGCAAACTGGTTGGGGGTGACCTGGAAACAGACCTGGCGGTGGTGCAAGTGGAGGCCCGGGACCTGCCGGCGGCCCCTTGGGGCGATTCCGCCAGGCTCAGGGTGGGGGAAATGGCGGTAGCTATCGGCAACCCTCTGGGGGAAAAATTCTTCCGGTCAGTAACCGTCGGGGTAATCAGCGCCTTGAACCGGGATATTGTAGTGGAAGGCAGGCCTGGGGAACAGGTGAACCTGCGGGTTCTCCAGACTGACGCAGCCATTAACCCCGGAAACAGCGGGGGGCCATTGGTAAATATCAGGGGGGAAGTCATTGGCATCAACAGCGCCAAGATCCACCGGGCAGATGTGGAAGGCATGGGGTTTGCCATTCCTTCCAATGACGCCAGGCCCATTATCGAACAGCTAGTCAAACATGGGTTTGTCCGGCGGCCTTTTATCGGCATCTTTAACTTCGAGGAGATTACCCCTCAAGAGTCAGAGTGGTACAAGCTTCCGGAGGGGATTTATGTTGGTGGGATTTTGACAGGCGGGCCTGCCGCCCGGGCAGGGATGCGCGCAGGGGATGTAATTGTTGAGATCGGCGGGGATGAAATCAGGTCATACCATGACCTCCAGTCCGCCCTGGCCAAGTCCGAGGTCGGTGACAGAGTAATCATCGAAGTAGTGCGCAACGGCCGCCGCGTGCCGTTAAATGTAACCCTGGGGGAAAAACCCAGGAAATAAGCCGTAAACAATTAAGAAGGGATGAGGCAGCAGTTGTACGTCGTCTGTTTTGACCACCTGGAGACGGCTATAGATGAGTTTGTAGAGCTCAACGAAAAACCGCCAGACCTCTACTTGCTGGAACAGGTGTCCAGCAGCGATTGGTCAGTGCCTGACACCTGTCAGTACTGCTGCCTCTCCCCCAAGTACCTGGTTGTTTAGCGAACTCAAAAGTTGTACTTGAAAAGGTTTTGGAGTCTACTTCGTGCTTGGGCGACAGTTAAGCTGCCGTTTTTCAGCTCCGTCCCAATCACGATCAGGGCCTCACCGATGATCCTATCCAATTCCTCCCCCGGAATGATGTCCTTCAGCCACCGGGCGATATCTTTCAAGAAGCCCTTCCCGATGGACGAACCCAGAATAGTCCCAATAATCAGGGTTATGATCGGAATTAGGATTTCATTCATTTACCTTTCCCTCCGTTATCTTTCCTCTGTGATTGTGGGTTTATATACTGTATGATATGATATTGGAGTGGCAAAGGACCTAGCAAGCGGGGACGGTTCTTCCTTGCGCCGGCAAGCAAGCGGGGACAGTTCGTGCGTCCAGGCAGCGGGTCAGCAAAAATTGGTTTTTTCCTGGGGTGTTTTTGTTGCAAATCAGGCTCATCGCTGTCGGGAAACTGAAAGAAACCTTCTACAAGGCGGGAGTGGCCGAATATTTGAAGAGGTTGTCGAGCTATGTTCGGGTAGAAATAAGCGAAATACCTGACCAGCCTGCGCCCGATAACTTGGCCCCGGCACAGGTGGAAGTCGTCAAAGAAAAAGAGGGCCAACGGCTAATGGCTAAGGTTAAAGAGGGCAGCTTCCTGGTGGCCTTGGCAATGGACGGGAAGATGCTTTCCTCGGAAGAATTGGCCGCTTGGCTGGAGCAAAAGGCCCTGAGTGGGCAAAGCGACATCACCTTTATCATCGGCGGCAGCCACGGCCTTTCCCTCCAGGTGCTGGACCAGGCCAAATTCCGCCTCTCCCTGTCCCCGATGACCTTCCCCCATCAAATGGCCAGGCTTATCCTCCTGGAACAGCTTTACCGCGCCTTTAAAATCTCCCGCAACGAACCCTATCACAAATAGGCAAGGCGCAAGCAGGGACGGTTGTATGTCCAGCCAAGGCTGGTATGTTCAGCAGGAGATAGTTCAACTGGGTCTTGGCTTCAGAGGGGGATTGTGACCCCCGCTCGTGCTTAGATTCGACCAGTTCTTGGCTCCGGTTTATCGGAGCTTAGAACTGGTTAATCCCATAGGGGGCCAGTTAATGCAATGGCGTAGCCGCTCTTAAAATGAGCCAGGCCACAAGTTATACATTAATTTAACGTGGCCTGAAAGCGAATTTCATGCCCGGCTTCATTGGCTGTAATCAAATTTTATTCCTTGCCGGGCATTTCCCAACGCTTTAAAGAAGCGTAGGCTTTAGAGCGGGTAGCCATCTGTGATAAAATAAGGTACTACAAACCAGCTTTGAAAGCGTTACCAGCACGATAAGACACATAACCCTTGATGCGAAGCGAATAGGAAAGCGCAGTGCGGGAAATCCGCACGCTGCGTTTGATGTGGCGGGGGCTGGAAACGGAGAAGAAGACCTGCTTGAGGGGGAAACTGGCCCAAAAGGGCAGAAACAGCCTGGCCTCACAAGGTCTGTACTTTACCGCGCCTGTCCTCGACCCTACCTTGCCTTGTCAGGAAAAATAGATGACTTTGTGACGAATATCCTAAAGAAGGCATAAAAAAGCCTGAACCCATTGCATGAACGAGTTCAGGCTTTTTGCTTATCCCCCCAGGACGGCTCCCTTGTTGGCCTGAGCCACATTCCGGCAATAAACGCCGAGAAACCCGCTAGTTACCGGCGGCTTGCGAGGGACAAACTGCTGAAGGCGCTTTGACATTTCTTCTTCACTGATCAGCAGGTTCAACTCTTTTTTCACAATATTAATTTCGATTTGGTCTCCATCTTGTACTATCGCAATGGGACCGCCGATTTGGGCCTCAGGTGTTACATGGCCAATACAAAAGCCTCGTGTTGCCCCTGAAAAACGACCATCCGTAATTAATGCTACGCTGTTACCCAGGCCCATACCGGTAATCATCGCTGCAGGGATTGACAGTTCTCGCATGCCAGGGCCGCCCTGAGGTCCCTCGTAGCGAATAACTAAAATATCGCCGGCTGTAATTTCCTTGTTCATGATGTGGTGCAACAAGTCTTCTTCGGAATCGAAGGTTTTTGCCGGCCCGACCTGGCGAGTAATATTCCTACTGATGCCGCTTACTTTAACTACAGCGCCATCAGGAGCTAAATTGCCTTTCAATACAACTATTCCGCCTTGTGGATGGAGAGGGTCATCCAGTGACCGGATAATTTCCGAATTTTTGACTTCACTCAAGTAGGCAGCATATTTTTGTCCCAGAACTGTCATGGTATCAAGATCTAACAGGGGTTCGATAACTCGGAGGATTGCGCCTACGCCACCAGCCTCATGAAAATCATGGATACTATATTTACTAGACGGTTTAAATTTAGGGTGGTAGGGACGGTTCTTGCCTTGCTAGGTAAAAAATGGTACATTGTCAATGAGGTGATCAGAATGCCAAGGCAAGCCAGGATAAAGGGAGAATTTTCGATTTACCACATTACGCAAAGAGGAAATGAGAAGAAAAACCTTTTCCTCTGTGACGAGGATAAGGCAAAATTCATTGAAATCCTTGGAAGGGTGAAAGCAAAATATAGTTTTCTGCTGTATACCTTTTGTCTTATGGATAACCATGTTCATTTATTAATTGATGACAATGGAAACGACATATCAAAGATAATAAAAAGTTTAAATATAAGCTATGTGCAGTATTTTAACCGCAAGTATCAGAGGTGTGGGCACCTTTTTCAAGATAGGTTTAGGAGTGAGTTGGTGAAAGATGAAAGGTACCTACTCCAAGTGAGCAGGTATATTCATAACAATCCGGTCCGGGCCGGGATGGTAAAAGAGCTAGCCGAATATTGTTGGAGCAGTTATAATATTTATGCTGGCAGAATGAAGGATCTGTACAAGTTGGTAGATAAGGGTAGGTTGCTATCAATTTTTTCTGCCAACCCAGAAATTGCTCTGCAGCAATATTTGGAATTTATGCATAGCGAAGAAAGCAGCCAGGAAAGCTTCCTAGATTATGACCAAGATTTGGATGGCGTTAACAATAGTGATTTTATTAGTTCAATGGAACAGGCACGATTAAGAATAAGACAAGCTCTGGCAAAGGAAAATATACCTGATGAAGAATTAAATAACAACATCCAGTTTCGCAATGACTTAATGAAACAAATCAGAAGAAATTCATCCCTTACATTAAAGGAAATTGGGGAGTTATTTGGGGGAATAAGCGAATCCAGGGTAAGTAGGATCTTAGGGAAAGCTAACTAGCAAGCAAGAACCGTCCCGGCTTGCGGAGGAGGGGAATGAGCATGGAAAAAGTAGACGTCAGACTAATTGTAGAGGAAACCAGCAGGTACCTTGAAAAAGAGGTGGAAGTTTGCGGGTGGATTAGAAATAACCGTGACCAAAAATCTTTTGGGTTTATTGCCCTAAATGATGGTACTCATTTTAATACTATCCAAGTGGTCTACGAAAAAGAGTTGGTACCAAACTTTGAGGAAGTAGCCAAGTTCAGAGTCGGGGCAGCGGTGACGGTTAGGGGAATACTAGTTTCTACTCCGCAGGCTAAACAGCCCTTTGAAATTAAAGCGACAGGAATAAGCTTAGAAGGGGATTCGCCGGAAGACTACCCGATTCAACCGAAAAGGCATACTAAAGAATTCCTGAGAGAAGTAGCCCATTTACGTCCCAGAACAAACCTATTCTCAGCGGTATTTAGAGTTCGGTCCCAAATTGCCTATGCTATTCATAAATTCTTCCAAGAAAAGGGGTTTATTTACGTACACACCCCCATCATAACTGCCAACGATGCAGAAGGCGCAGGAGAAATGTTTAGAATTACTACATTAGATCCGAAAAATCCGCCCCTTACAAAGGAAGGAGAAATAGACTTTACAGAAGATTTTTTTGGCAGGAGAACAAACCTTACCGTAAGTGGTCAACTAGAAGCAGAAGTTTTTGCACTGGCATTTAAGGAGGTGTATACCTTCGGCCCGACTTTTAGAGCGGAAAATTCTAATACGGCAAGACATGCTGCAGAGTTCTGGATGATCGAACCTGAGATAGCATTCGCAGATCTGCAAGATAACATGAGACTTGCGGAAGATATGTTGAAATATATTATAAGTTACGTTCTGGAAAACGCTAAAGAAGAAATCGAATTCTTTAATGAATTTGTAGAAAAAGGATTGAAGGAGAAACTGCATAATATAGTAAACTCCCAGTTTGCACAT
Source organism: Bacillota bacterium (assembly GCA_040757295.1). GTDB lineage: Bacteria > Bacillota > PH28-bin88 > PH28-bin88 > PH28-bin88 > JAGXSE01. Next base: position 10,631 of record JBFLXH010000072.1, read on the forward strand.
GTAACTTATACCAAGGCTGTAGAAATACTGAAAGAATCTGGAGAGAAGTTTGAATATCCCGTGGAGTGGGGTAAAGACTTGCAGACCGAACATGAAAGATATTTAGCAGAAAAAGTATTTAAAAAACCAGTGTTTGTTACAGATTATCCCAAAGAAATTAAAGCATTTTACATGAGGCTGAATGATGATGGAAAGACTGTTGCAGCTATGGATTTATTGGTTCCAGGAGTAGGAGAAATAATTGGCGGTAGTCAAAGGGAAGAAAGAGTGGATGTATTAGAACAACGAATGGCAGAGTTCAATATTGACAAAAAAGACTTGTGGTGGTACTTGGATTTGAGAAAATATGGTGGAGTAAAGCATGCCGGCTTTGGCTTAGGTTTGGAAAGGGCGATCATGTATATTACAGGAGTAAGCAACATTAGGGACGTTATTCCGTTTCCAAGGACAGTTAAATCCTGTGAGTTTTAATTTGGGGTGTGGGGTGGCAAGTTGGGGACGGTTCTTGCTTGCTC
>JBFLXH010000073.1:0-11094 GCA_040757295.1 Bacillota bacterium
CGGCAACCGGGCGATCCTCTTTTGGGCGCCCGCAATTGAAGAACTTTTAAAGACCGGCCTGGCAGTGGCGGCAGCCGTGCCTATCTGGCCGGTGCATTTTGTCTTCGGCCTGGTGGAGATGGCCTATTTAATTATCTGTTGGTGCCGCGTTAGCGGCATGGGAGTCTATATGTTATAAAAAAACCTTCAGGTTGACTGAACAATCCTACAGGCATATAATTTATAACAGTTATTCGGCTTTCTTTATAAAACCCTTAGGGTGGGGGTCCTTCCGGGCGCCCGTTATTTGGGTTTTGTCTGCTTAATTTAATTAAACTTGCCTGTAGGTTTTTGGGGGTGACGGCTATTCGCCATCATGGACTAATTCAACTGACAGTGAGGGCTCCGGTATTTGCTTCTCTCCAGGAGGGGATTAGAAGGGGTCAGGTTCAGGCTTTATATGGCTTGAGCGGCTCCCAGATCGCCCTTTGGCTGGCGGGAATTATGGAGGCAACCGGGGCCCCTCTGGTAGCCATTACCCCTGGACTGGAAGAAGCCAAAAGGCTAGTCCTTGATATGAATCTTTTCTTATCCCACGGAGAGGCCGGTTACCTGCCGCCTTATGAAATCCTGCCCTATGAAGTATATGCCAAAAGCTCGGATCTGGCTGCCCAGCGCATTTCGGTCTTGGAAGGGGTATTATCCGGCCGGGTCAAATTTCTTGCTTTACCGGCTGCAGCCCTGATGCAGCCTTTAATGCCTCCCGGCCAGTGGAAGGAAGCAGTCTTGCAATTAACCTTGGGCCAAAGGGTGGAATGGGAGGCTCTCTTAGCCAGGCTGGTGTTCCTGGGGTACCAGCGGGCAGAGGTGGTGGAGATCCCGGGGTACTTCAGCGTGCGGGGCGGCATCATTGATGTGTTTCCTTTTACCAGTCCGCAGCCCTACCGGATAGAGTTTTTTGATGATGAAGTTGATTCTATCCGCCTGTTTGACCCGGTTACCCAGCGTTCTCTGGAAAACCTGCGGGAGGCTGTGTTCCACCCTGCGCGAGAGGTCTTTTTGACCCTTGAGGCGTTAAGCCGGTGCCAGGCCCGTTTGTCTGCCGACGCCGCCCAGCAGGTCAAGCGGCTCTTAAAAAGAGGCGCACAGGAAGCGGCCAGGCGGCTGGAAGAAAAAACTGCTGGGTACCTTGAACAGCTGGCGGCCGGTGTCTGGAATGAAGGGCTGGACCAGTTCCGGCAGTTATTATATCCCGAGCCTGCGGACCTATGGGCATACTTCTCTTCCCGCCCGGTAGTCGTGATGGAGGAGGCGGGGCGGGTCAAGGAAGCTCTGGCCCAGGCGGCTTTGGAGACAGGGGAGCTTTTCAGTCACTTGCTGGAAACGGGCAGCGCTCTACCTCTTCAAGCGGAGCACCGGCTGGATTTTTCTCAGATGCTGGAAATGCTTGCGGGTCGGCCCCTGATCTGTTTTTCTGTTCTTCCCAAGTCGGTTCCCGGCTTAAACCCCCAGAATATCCTGGGTATGAGCGCTAAAGTGATGCATCCTTTCATGGGGAAAACAGAGATGCTGGCGGAAGAACTGAAAAGCTGGCGGCAGGCTAAGAATTCGGTGGTCCTGTTGGCCGGTGATGAAAAGCGGGCGGGTTTGCTGCGGGACACCCTGTGGGACCACGGTGTGGAAGCAGCTGTAGTAGAGGACCTGGCTGCCCGTCCCCTGCCGGGCCAGGTAACCATCATTTATGGTACCCTTTCCAAGGGCTTTGAGATCCCCCAGTGGAAACTGGTCATTATCAGCGACAGTGAGATGTTTGGCCGCCAGAAGCGCCCCAAGCCCCGCCGTTCCTTTAAAGAAGGTTCCCGCATCGCTGCTTTTACCGACCTCAAGGTGGGAGATTATGTGGTACATGTCCAGCATGGCATCGGGCGTTACCGGGGTATTGAAAAGCTAGAGGCCGGTGGTATCCAGAAGGACTACCTGGTGGTGCAGTACGCGGGAGAGGACCGCCTTTATGTGCCTACAGAACAGATATCCTTAATTCAAAAGTATATCGGGGGGGAGGGTCATGGGCCCAAGCTGAACCGGCTTGGGGGCAGTGAGTGGGCCAGGACAAAGAAAAAGGTTAAAGAATCAGTTCAGGCCATGGCGGACGACCTTCTGGCCCTTTATGCCGCCCGGGAGGCTGCTGTTGGCTTCAGCTTTTCGCCGGATACGGTCTGGCAGCGGGAGTTTGAGGCCATGTTTCCCTATACGGAAACTCCTGACCAGCTGCGGGCTATTGAGGCAACCAAAAAAGACATGGAATCGCCCCGGCCCATGGATCGTCTCCTTTGTGGCGATGTGGGGTACGGCAAAACAGAAGTGGCCCTGCGGGCGGCTTTTAAGGCCGTAATGGATGGCAAGCAGGTGGCCCTTTTGGTCCCCACCACAATCCTGGCTCAACAGCACTACCATACCTTTAAAGAACGGATGGAAGCCTTTCCTTTTTCTTTGGGGCTGTTATCCCGTTTCCGGAGCCCCAAAGAGCAGGAGGAAGTAGTCAAAGGGCTGCAGCTGGGGACCATCGATATTGTCATTGGCACTCATCGCCTCCTGTCTCCTGATGTAAAATTTAAGAACCTGGGTTTAGTGGTGGTGGATGAAGAGCAGCGGTTTGGCGTTGCTCATAAGGAACGGTTGAAGCAGCTGTGTCATCATGTTGATGTGCTTACCCTGACAGCTACCCCCATCCCCCGGACTCTCTATATGTCCATGGTAGGGGTGCGGGATATCAGCGTTATCGAAACCCCACCGGAGGACCGGTTTCCGGTGCAGACCTATGTGGTGGAATACAGTCCGGAATTGGTGCGGGAGGCTATCCGCCGGGAATTGGCCAGAGGAGGCCAAGTTTTCTTTGTCCATAACCGGATCCTGGATATGGAACGGATGGCCAGGCACCTGCAGGAACTGCTCCCCGATGCCCGGATTGCAGTGGCTCATGGACAGATGAAGGAAGAGCGGCTGGAGCGGGTGATGCTGGAGTTTATGGATGGTCATATCGATGTCCTGGTCTGTACGTCCATTGTGGAAAACGGTCTAGACATCAGCAATGTCAACACCCTGATCGTCGATGAGGCAGACCACTTGGGCCTTTCCCAGCTTTATCAGCTCAGGGGCCGGGTAGGGCGGACAAACCGGCTGGCTTACGCCTATTTCACTTACCGAAAGGAACGGGTCTTGAGCGAACAAGCGGAAAAGCGGCTGTCCGCCATCCGGGAATTTACCGAATTTGGCTCCGGCTTTAAATTGGCTATGCGGGACTTGGAAATCCGGGGAGCGGGTAATATTTTAGGTTCGGAACAACACGGCCATATGATGGCGGTTGGATTCGAACTCTACTGCCAGCTCCTGGAGGAGGCGGTTAAGGAACTGCGGCAGGCCAAAGGTCTGGGGATAGAGCCGGAGCAGGACCAAGAGCCTGCCAGTCCGGTAGTAGAACTGAGTGTGAATGCCTATATCCCTGATGCATACATTCGGGAATCCCAGCTCAAAATCGAGGTTTACCAGCGCTTGATGGCGGCAGGTAATTTAGAAGAGGTGATTTCCCTGGAAGCGGAGACCGAGGACCGGTTTGGCCCTGCTCCCAAGGAAGTGCGTAACTTGATGGCCATGGGCCGCATCAAAGCTCTGGCTAAAGTTGTTGATATTGCCCGGGTGGAACAGCAAAAAGGAGAGATCCGGATGGTATTTGGACCTTCCCCCCGGCTAAGGGGAGATAAACTGATGCAGCTGGCGGCCGCTTTTCCCCGGCGCTTATCCTTTTCTTCAGCTGGCGGTTTAACCGTTACCATCAGGTCCGCCGGTATCCCCCAGCAGGAACTGTTACCATTGGTGGAAAGTGTTCTCAAGGAGATAAAACTCCTTGCCGGCTAGCCGTAGGGCTGTTATAATGGGACGTGTTCACTTATAAAGTGGCAGTTTTTTAACTTTAGGAAGGTGGGAGGCCTGTGGTTAAGCTGAGGAAAGCGGCCGCAGTTTTACTGATTATTGTGTTCTTTACTTCTCTGATAGCAGCCGGCTGTGGCCGGAAAAAAGCAGTCCAACCCGGAGCTCAGGGAGTGGTGGCAACTGTTAACGGTATAGCCATAACCGAGGGACAGATGACCGAAAGGCTAGAGGAATTTAAGGCTTATGCGCAGAGCCAGGGCCTGGACCTCACTAACCCTGCGCACCAGAACCTCTTGGAGGAAATGCGAAAGGACGCCTTGAACCAGCTGATTGAAGAAGCCTTGTTCCTCCAGGCGGCCGAAAAAGAAAGGATTACGGTAACTGACCAGGAAGTGGCGGAACAGCTCCAGTCCATCAAAGCCGGAATGCCGGCGGAGGTTTATCAGGAGGCTTTAAAAGCCCAGAACCTGACAGAGGACAAGCTGAAAGAAAGAATCCGCATGGTGCTTTTACAGGATGCCCTGTATAAGAAGATTACGGACCAGGTGACCGTTTCTCCCCAGGAAGTTAAAGAGTACTTTGAGCAAAACCGCGACAGCCTGGTCCAGATTAAGGTTCGTCATATCCTGTATATGGCCCAGGAAGGAATAGCTACAGAAGAAGAAAAAAAGCAGGCCTTGGATAAGGCTAATAAAGCAATTGAAGAACTGAAAAAAGGCGCTGATTTTGCCGCTATGGCCAAAGAACAGTCCGATGATCCGGGTTCCAGGGCTGCCGGCGGGCTGTTGGACTATTATTTCACCAAGGATGACCCCTACTTTGTGCCGGAATTTGTGGCCGGGGCCTTCCTGTTGGATAAGGGCGCCTTCAGCCAGACACCGGTAAAGTCTTCCTTCGGTTATCACATCATTAAAGTTGAGGATAAGCGGGACTCCTTGGAAGACTTGAAAGGCCAGGTGGAGGGAATGCTCTTGGCCAGCGAAAAGAACCGGGTTTTTGGCGAGTACTATGAGAAGTTAGAAGCGGAAGCAGTTATCGAAAAAAAATAGCCTGATAAAGGAACGCCTCCTTTTCAATGGGGGCGTTTTCCAGTTGGAAATATCAGGCGCAATGCATAGAGTTTTGCTGTCAGGGGATGCTATTAGTGGTACAAGAAGGTAACCAGGGGTTAGATTAAGATTTTTAATGCCCTATGGAAAAAAATGAATAATTGGTTGCCTAGAGTTATATACTAACATTGAGAGTCAGCCTGAAATGCCCTGAAAAGGAGGGAAGACCGAAGAGATGAAGGCAACAGGGATTGTACGGCGCATTGACGACCTGGGTCGGGTTGTAATCCCAAAAGAGATCCGGCGCACGTTGCGCATTCGCGAGGGAGATCCTCTCGAAATCTTCGTTGACCGCGAAGGAGAAGTAATACTTAAAAAGTATTCACCTATTGGTGAACTTGGTGATTTCGCTAAGGAGTATGCAGATTCCTTGTACGAAGCTATCGGGCATATTGCCTGCATAGCAGACCGGGATACAATTATTGCTGTAGCCGGTGCCCCGAAAAAAGAGTTTCTGAATAAACCTATCGGGCAAGCTGTGGAGCGAGTAATGGAGGAACGGAAATCGGTATTAATCAATAATCCCGGAGAGCATATATCCTGCAAAGACTGTCCCATTGATGTGGATGACGAGGAGCAGTGCAAGTTTACTGCCGAGGTGATTGCTCCCATCATTGCCGAAGGGGACCCGATTGGAGCAGTCATCCTCTGCTCCAAAGAGCCGGGAGTTAAAATGGGTGAGATGGAACTAAAGCTGGCCGAAACCGCAGCTGGTTTCCTGGCGAAGCAATTAGAACAGTGACAAGAGTGGCGCGGAGGCGCCATTTTTGTTTATCACATATGGCTACCCGCTCTAATACCACTGGTTCTTTAAAACGGTGGGATATGCTCGGCAAGAAAAGGAATATTTTGTACTTCGGGTTTAATAATGCTGGACTACCACTACCATTGCTGGTATAAGATAGAAGAAGGACCGCAGAAAGGGTGATGGCGGTGGTCAAACAGCATTTCCTTCATGGAGCAATTATTCTTACAATAGCAGGCTTGATCAGCAAGGTCCTCGGCCCCCTTTATAGGATTCCCCTGGCTCGCCTGATCGGCGCCGAAGGAATAGGGCTTTATCAAATGGCCTACCCCATTTATACCGCCATGCTGGCCTTGTCCACCGCTGGGGTTCCCGTTGCAATTTCTATTTTGGTGGCCGAACACCAGGCTAAAGGAAACGCCGAGCAAGCTTTCCGGGTTTTTCGCATCGCCTTTTTTATGCTGGTGGTCACCGGGCTCTTGTTTTCCTTATTACTATTTTTTGGCGCCTATCCCATTTCCATCCTGTTAAATGAGCCGCGGGCCTTTTATCCTCTGGTCGCTTTATCTCCGGCAATCTTCTTTGCTGCTGTTATGTCCGCTTTTAGAGGGTATTTCCAGGGCCAGCAAATCATGACTCCTACCGGGGTCTCTCAGGTAGTAGAACAGCTGGTGCGAGTACCCACAGTCTTGATCGCTGCTCTCCTCTTGCTGCCCTCCGGAGTTGAATTTGGGGCCGCGGGCGGGACTTTCGGCGCCGTGGCAGGCAGCGCAGCGGGACTTCTGTTTTTAATCCTATTATTTTTGCGTGAGAGGTGGAAAAACCGGGGAGAAAGGCGAAAAAAACCGGCCAAGCCCTATGAGGCCCCCTCCACCCTGGCGGTAATATGGCGGATTGTTGTCATTGCCCTGCCCCTTTCCCTGGGAGGACTGGTGATGCCGCTCCTTCAGGCTATAGACGTCACCTTGGTGCCTTTGAGACTGCAGGCTGCCGGCATATCCCAGTTGAGGGCTACAGAGCTGTTCGGTCAACTGACGGGAATGGCAGGGACCTTGATTAATCTGCCTGCCATTATTACCGTTTCTCTATCGGTCAGCCTGGTGCCGGCAGTGGCTGAAGTTAAGGCCCGCAAGGATACAGACGGCCTTTGGCAGCGCCTTGACCAGGCCTTACGGATGACGGTGATGCTGGTTTTACCTGCTGCTGTAGGCCTTTTTATATTAGCCGAGCCAATCGGCATCTTGTTGTTTGACTTGGCAGAGGTAGGAATACCCTTAAAAGCCCTTGCCCCGGGGGTGCTGTTTGTAGGCCTGTACCAGGTGACTTCTGGTGCTTTGCAGGGAATGGGATGGACTTACCTGCCTGTCCGTCACTTGCTGGTGGGAGCGGTGGTAAAAGCAGGTTTCACTTACCAGCTTACCAGTATTCCGTCCCTGGGAATAAAGGGAGCGGCGGCCGCCACTGTGCTGGCATTCTGTGTTGCCTTCTTGCTTAACTACTCTTCCCTGCAACACCGGATAGGGTACAGGTTTCCCTGGCGGGATGGGCTCTTTAAACCCGGGGGGGCTGTTGCAATTATGGCCTTGGTGGTAAAATATACCCACGGGTGGGTTGGCTTAAGCTTGGGGCAGGCGGTTGGGGCTCTGGCCGGGGTGGCTGTCGGCATGTTGGTTTATCCGGTCTCCCTGCTCTTGTTTGGCGCTTTGCGCCGGGAAGACTTGCTGTTGCTGCCAGGTGTAGGCCAGTTCGGCCGCGGATTGATTATTCGTTTGAGGTGGATAAAATGAGTTTAAACGAGCCAGTCCTTATTATTGTCGGATTGGGCCCTGGAGATCCCGGCATAGTGCCGGATCGCAACTGGCGGGCCATACAGAAAGCAGATTTGGTTCTCTTGCGCACCTGCCATCATCCGTCGGTGATGGAGCTTGAACAAAGAGGCATCCGTTACGAGGCCCTGGACAGGTTTTACGAAGAGGGCAAGACCTTTGAAGAGGTTTATCACCTTATCGTCAACTATGTGATTAAAGAAGCCCTTAAACGGCTCCCGGCGGGCCGGCAAGTTGTTTACGCAGTGCCTGGTCATCCCCAGGTAGCGGAGACTACCGTCAAATGGCTGTTGGAAAAAGCGCGGGCGGCAGGTATTCCCTTTGCCGTCTGTCCTGCCATGAGCTGTTTAGACGCAGTTTATGCGGCCCTCGAACTTGACCCTGCCGGGGGCTTGGTCATTCTGGATGCCATGGAACTGGAAGGGCAGCCCTTGGTAACTAAATTTGGCTTGTTAGTCACCCAGGTCTATAATCGTGCCATAGCCTCCGAGGTGAAACTGACGCTAATGGACAGCTATCCTGATGAGCACCTGGTGATAGTGGTTAGAGGCGCTGGTATCCCAGATGGGGAAAAGGTGCGGGAACTGCCTCTTTACGAGGTGGACAGGCTGGAATGGATTGATTATTTGACTACCCTTTACGTTCCTCCCCTGGATAATACCCCTTCCACCCTCCCTGGTGGCTGTGGCTGCCGGTTCCCCCTGGATCCCCTGGTGGAGTTGATGGACACATTACGGGGTGATAATGGCTGCCCCTGGGACCGACAGCAGACCCACATGAGCCTTAAGAAATACCTCTTGGAAGAGGCCTATGAAGTGGCGGAAGCTATTGAATCCGGCGAGATGCATAATTTATGTGAGGAATTGGGAGACTTATTACTACAAGTGGTGTTTCATGCCAAATTGGCTTCAGAAAGCCAACAGTTTGATATGAATGACATTATCCGGGGGATTACCGATAAAATGGTCCGCAGGCATCCCCATGTCTTCGGCGAGGCTAAGGCAGACACCCCTGCCCAGGTTAAGGTGAACTGGGACAAGATCAAAGCGGCCGAAAAAAAGCAGGCAGGAATTGCGGTCAAAACCGGGTCATTAATGGATATCCCATTGGCTATGCCGGCATTGATGCGGGCAGAGAAGGTGCAGCGAGCTGCTGCCAAGGTAGGGTTTGATTGGCCTGATCCCAGCGGAGCCTGGGACAAGGTGGCGGAAGAATTGCGGGAGGTACAGGAGGCGGTACGGGAAGAAGACCAGCAAAAAATTAAAGAAGAAATAGGCGACCTGATTTTTGGTATTGTCAATGTCGCCCGGCTTTTGCGGGTTAATGCCGAAGACGCGCTGGATCAGGCAGTAAAGAAATTTGCTCGCCGTTTTCGTTACATAGAGGCTTTAGCCGGGCATGAACGGCGGCAGCTGGCCGCAATGACCTTGGCCGAATTAGATTCGTGGTGGGAAGAAGCCAAGAAAAATGAATAATTTTCTGGAAAAAATTACGTCAAATTTTGTATGTAGGAAGGAAATTCAATTGGATTAGCGAATAGCTTTAGAACGAATAATTTACCACAGGGGGGATATAACTTGAATAAAACTGAATTGGTTAGCAGCGTGGCGGAAAAAGCCGAAATAACTAAAAAGGAAGCGGAAAAAGTCGTAAATGCGGTATTTGCCAGCATGGAAGAGGCCCTGGCAAAAGGTGACAAAGTGCAACTAGTGGGCTTTGGCACCTTTGAAGTAAAAGAAAGAGCAGCCCGGATCGGCCGCAACCCGAAGACCGGAGAAGAAATCAATATCCCTGCAACCAAGGTTCCCTCATTTAAGCCGGGCAAATCCTTAAAAGAGAACGTCGGTAAGTAATTTCTGCTGTGCTGATAATAAGTTGAATGGGAAAAATCAGGTGGACAACCTGATTTTTCGGTTTATGTGCGCCTGCTGCAAAAGGAGGGTAAAAAATGCGTTTAGATAAATGGCTGAAAGTCTCCCGGATAATTAAACGGCGCACCTTGGCCAAGGAAGTATGCGACGGAGGCAGGGTTACAGTCGCTGGTCGGGTAGCTAAAGCCGGAACGGAGATTAAACCGGGAGATATTTTGGAGATAGACTTTGGTGTCAAAAAGATGAAGGTCGAGGTCTTAGCTGTTCCCGAAACTGTCAGGGCTGAAGCCGCCAGGGACCTATACCGCCAGATGGAAAATTAAAGAAACTATTGACACACATAAACCCTTTTTCCTTAGAAAACAATAATTATGAAAGCCGTACCCCGGTTATTCCCGGTGTGTGCGGTAACGGAAAAGGGGGAAAAAATGGCATGGCCATACGAAAGAAAACATGGGTGTTAATGTTGCTTTTACTGATTTTTGCCTTTTCATCCACTGGTTGTCCCAGTCCCGCCAGGCGGCCGGCGGTGCGGCAGGAGCCGACCATCAGTCTCTTTGTCCATGAGACAGGGGAAATAAAGAAAATTAAACTGGAGGAGTACCTGCAGGGAGTAGTAGCGGCGGAAATGGACCCCACCTGGCACCCCAACGCCTTAGCAGCACAGGCAATTCTGGCCAGAACCTTTACCATGAAAAAGATCCAGGAGGGCGGGGTAAAAGAGCGGGGAACAGATGCTTCTACCGATGTTAAAGAATTTCAAGCCTATGACCCAACCCGAGTCAATGACCAGGTACGGGAAGCTGTCGACCGGACCAGGGGTGAGGTAGCCCTCTACCGGGATAATTATATTAACGCCTGGTTTTTTGCTGATGGGGGTGGGCGGACAGCGGCGTCTGCTGAGGAAGGGCTTGCCTTTAAAAAAGAACCGGCCCCTTACATCCACAGCGTGGAAGACCCCGGTTTTGCAATTACTCTGCCGGAAAACAAATCCTGGACAGCCCGGTTTCCCATGGAAAAAGTACGCCAGGCAATCCGAGAGGCTACCGGTCAGGATCCTGGAGCCGTCTCCAGCGCTTCAATTGTATCCCGCGGCCCTTCCGGCCGGGCCACATCCATTAAGATTGGGAATGTCACCTTGAGCGCTCCTGCCTTGCGCCTGGCTTTAGGCAGTACAGAAATGCGGTCAACCCTGCTGGAGGACCTGTCCGTCAAGAACAATATGCTGGTGATGAAGGGTAAGGGTTACGGCCACGGAGTAGGCATGAGTCAGTGGGGAGCCCGGGCCTTGGCCGAACAGGGCAAATCCCCGGAAGAAATCGTGCAGTATTTCTTTAAAGGCATAAAAATCGAAAAACGCTGGAACTAAAGCCCCGCCGCCTTCGGGCGGCTTTTTAATGCGGATTTACATCCGTTTTTAACTTCTGCATTAAAAAAAGAAGGATTTTTATGGAATTCTCCGAGAATTCGGATTCCTGGGGATGGCATAAAACTTGCAATATCCTAGTCCAGTTATTCCGAAATAATAGTTATCCCGACAAATGGTCCGTTAAATACAAAAAAAGCCATGATAACCGCATGTGCTTTTCAAAATCATGTACAAAGTCGGAATAACAATAATCCCTCTATCCTCTACA
>JBFLXH010000074.1:0-10753 GCA_040757295.1 Bacillota bacterium
CATTTCCTTTCCTCCCATACGCTGTTTTGTGTCCACCTACAGTGTACAGGAAAGTTTGATCGGGTGGTCAATTCTTCGCTGATCAAATGGCTAAAAATGGTACATTTTTAGTTTAGCAAATACAAAAGGCCCATGACCCACAGAGAAAAGCACGATATTTATGCTATAGTTACAAACATTAACCTGTCTTTTGACACCAATATCAGCGTACTAGTAGTATGCCGGGAATCGTGGGAAAATGGGTTGCATTCCATCCTACCAATAAAGGAAGAGCTGAATCGGGACGGGGTGACCTTTTAGATAGACAACGAAAAAAGTTAACAAGACACGATTTTAGGTAAAAGGTTTTTGGGGTATAATTGATTTGTGATCCGGCAAGGGGGCGGTAATCAATGTATGAAATATTACCCAATATTGTAATAGATCCGATGATAAAAGGCGGTAAGCCGGTTATCAAAGGTACACGAGTACCGGTTGACCTTATTTTGGGCAAACTCGCCAGCGGTATTTCTTATGAAGAACTAATGTCTGAATATGAGCTTAAGAAAGAAGAGATTTTGGCGGCATTGCATTATGCAGCCAGTTTAAGGGGAGGTATATCTGAATGGAATTGAATTTGAGAATTCCCCGAAGCGTATATCTTGCCTTAAAACTCCCTGAAAGGGAAAAAGAACAAACACTACTTGTGGAGTTAGCTGCCTCCTTGTACCAACGTGGAATTTTATCATTTGGCAAAGCAAGAGAATTAGCTAAATTGTCTAAGTGGGACTTTCATGATGAACTCGGGCGCAGGAAAATAGAGCGCCACTATGACTTGGAGAGTTTTGAGGAGGATTTGGAATATGGTTCGAGAAGACAGGTGATTTAAAGGTGGATAAGCAGATTTTGGAGGAATTTGTTAGAAGAGCCCTTGCCGCAGGCGGATCAAACATAATGGAGATCAAGCTTTTCGGGTCTGCAGCCCGTGGAGACTTAAATGAGAACTCAGACATAGACATTTTGATAGTGCTTAAGTATTATGATATAAGTTTAAGGAAAAAACTAATCAGCATTGCAACCGACCTTACCCTTGTTGCCGACAGGTATCTATCGGTTAAGGTGCTAGAATCTAAACAGTATCAGGAGTTTTTGTACCTTGCTACACCTTTTATAAGAAACGTGGAACAGGAAGGTATTAGCTTATGGACAATGCACTAAGGGAAAAATTGTTTCGCCAGTTGAAGAAGGCTGACGAAAAACTTAATGCGGCCAAAAAGTTGCTTGAATTACGGTTATTGGACGATGCCGTTTCTCGAGCATATTACGCCATGTTTCATGCTGCCAAAGCGTTACTAGAGGCGGATGGGCTGTATAGCAAAACCCATTCAGGGCTACTTACCTTATTCGCTCAACATTTCGTTAAGACAGGTATTATTGCGAAAGCATTTTTTGACACACTATCTAGTGCCAAAGAGTTGCGTGAAAGTGGCGATTATGAAGCTTTTTTCTCTGCTGAAGCGGGTGAGACAAAAGAAATTGTGGAACAAGCTGAAGCGTTTGTAAATGAGTGTAAGAGAATACTGTTATCAAGGTTACAGGATAAATAAAGAAGGTACTTTGGGCGGTGGGATTTTGCGAAGGTTATTAGAAGGGTGTAGACCCCTTTTTTGCTTTTTATGAGAGGTCTTTGGGGAGGCGTGTATAATTGGCAGTTATGCAAGTAACGGGTGCCGATCACCTAACCGCAGCGGAATTGAAGAGGAAAATCCAAACCCACACAGCTAACGTGGCCGTGGTAGGCCTGGGTTACGTCGGCCTGCCGCTGGCGGTAGAGAAGGCCAAGGTGGGTTTTCATGTTTCAGGCATTGAGCAGAACCCCAAAAGGGCGCACAAGGTCAACAACGGCGAAAACTACATCCTGGACGTGAAAGACGAAGACCTAAAACAAGTCGTCCACGCAGGCAAACTAAAAGCATATACGGATTTTGCCTGCCTGCCGGGGGCTGACGTTATAGTCATATGCGTGCCTACTCCCCTGAACACCAACCGGGACCCTGACATTTCCTACATAGTAAACGTAACCAACGAAATTGCCAACCACCTGCGTCTGGGCCAACTCGTGACTTTGGAAAGCACCACCTACCCGGGCACTACCCAGGAGGTCATCCTGCCCAAACTGGAGGCCACCGGCCTGAAGGTGGGTCAAGACTTTTTCCTGGCCTTTTCTCCCGAGCGGGTGGACCCGGGGAACAAGCGCTACACCACCCAAAACACGTCCAAGGTGGTGGGTGGGGTGACACCGGCGTGCCTGGACGTGGCCTACACCTTCTACGCCCAGACCATTCAACACGTGGTGCCGGTGTCTTCTCCCGCGGTGGCCGAGATGACCAAGGTCTTTGAAAACACCTACCGTGCGGTAAACATCGCCCTGGTGAACGAGCTCATGCTCCTCTGCGATAAAATGGGCCTGGATGTCTGGGAGGTAATCGACGCCGCCGGCACCAAACCTTTCGGCATCCAGACCTTTTACCCTGGGCCGGGGGTAGGGGGGCACTGCATTCCCATCGACCCCTTCTATTTGACCTGGAAAGCCCGTGAATACGACTTCCATACCCGGTTCATCGAACTGGCGGGAGAAATCAACGTGGAAGTGTCCTATTACGTGGTCAACAAGGTGATCCGTGCCCTGAACCAGATGCAAAAGTGCCTTCACGGGTCAAAGATCCTGGTCCTGGGGGTGGCTTATAAAAAAGACGTGGCTGATGCCAGGGAATCTCCGGCCCTGCGGATTATTGACCAGCTTCTCCGGCACGGTGCAGAGGTAACCTACCATGACCCGCTGGTTCCCTTTATTGAACCCCACGGCCACAGCACCTTCAGCGCGGAGAGCGTGCCCCTGGCAGAAAGCAACCTGGCCGCGGCGGACTGCGTCTTGATCATCACCGACCATTCCGGCATCGACTATGCATGGGTAGTTCAACACTCCCGATTAGTAGTAGACACCAGGAACGCCACGAAGCACGTGAAAAACAACAGGGAAAAAATAGTCAAGATTTGAGGTAGAGGACATGGACACCGTTAATTTTGCCCTTATCGGCTGCGGGCATATTGCCGCCAAACACGCCCAGGCTCTCGAAGCGATCGAAGGTGTCCGCCTGTTGGCCGTGTGCGACACCAATCCCGGCCGTACCGCCCCCTTCAGGGAAAAGTACGGCGCGCGGGAATATAGCGACTACCGTCAAGTATTACAGGACCCGAGTGTAGATGTGGTCAACATCTGCACCCCCAGCGGCATGCATGCCCAAATGGCTGTAGACGCCGCCAGGGCCGGCAAGCACGTGGTGGTGGAAAAACCCCTCGCCCTGAGCCTGGGGGATGCCGACCGGATCATTAATGAGTGCCGCCAGGCGGGGGTAAAACTGGCGGTAGTGCACCCCAACCGCTTTAAGCCTGCTGTACAAGCCCTAAAGAAAGCTTTGGACGAGGGACGGTTCGGCACCCTTACCCACGGGAACGCTACCGTCAGGTGGAACCGCAACCAGGAGTACTTCGACCGGGATGCCTGGCGGGGAACCAGGGACATGGACGGCGGTGTCCTGATGAACCAGGCAATTCATAATATTGATTTACTGCAGTGGATGATGGGCCCGGTCACCGAGGTATTTGCCTACTCCACCACCCGCTTAAGGAGGATCGAAACGGAAGACCTGGGGGTGGCGGTGCTCAAATTCGCCAGCGGTGCCTTAGGAATCATTGAAGCCGCAGCCACCCTGTACCCCACCAACCTGGAAGAAACCCTGGCGGTTTTCGGAGAAACCGGTACTGCCATGATCGGTGGCGTAACCGCCTCTACTTTAAATACCTGGCGGGTGGCCGGTTACTCTGAAGATGAAGCCAGCAGCCTTAAACAGACAGTGAACAGCGCGGTGGCCAAACCGGGCCACCAGGTCATCCTGGAGGACATGGTGGAAGCCATTAGAACATGCAGGGAACCGCTGGTCAACGGAGAAGAGGGAAGAAAAGCGCTGGAAATTATCCTGGCCATTTACAAATCGGCCGAAACGGGCATGCCCGTTAAGCTTTCGCCTGCAGAAAGGGGCAATTAGGTGGAACAGGTGATCAATTTTGTCCATCCTGCGGCAACCCTGGGGGAGAACTGCCGCATAGGATGGTTTACCGTGATCATGGAAAACGTCACTCTAGGGCGGGATGTGACGATTGGCAATAACGTGACCATTTACCCCGGAACCGTGCTAGGAGACGGCGTTACCGTAGGTGATAACTGCGTGCTGGGCAAGCAGCCCAAGCCTGCCAAGACCAGCACCGTGAAAATCGACGGTGAACTTCCCCCGCTCGTCATCGGTGCCAATACCACAGTCGGCACCGGGGCGGTGATCTACGCCGGAACTGCTATTGGAGAAAACTGCCTGGTCGCCGACCTGGCCAGCATCCGGGAAAAATGTACTATTGCTGATTATGTAATTATCGGCCGGGGGGTGGCTGTTGAAAACCAGGTGACCATTGGCTCCTATACAAAAATCCAAACCGGCGCCTACATCACCGCCTATACCACCATTGAAGACCATGTTTTCATTGCCCCCATGGTGACCACCACTAACGACAACTTCATGGGCCGTACCCAGGAAAGGTTCAAATACATCAAGGGACCGACCATCCGCAGGGGGGCCAGGGTAGGAGGCGGTTCTATCACCCTGCCGGGAGTAACTGTAGCCCAGGAGTCCTTCATTGCGGCAGGTGCGCTGGTTACTAAAAACACTGAACCGGGTACGGTTTATAAAGGGCTGCCCGCAAAACCGGCCCGCGAAGTACCGCTCGCTGAAATGTTAAAGACTGATTAATTTGAGAGGGTTTCTTGAAGGGAGTAAAAACCTGTATGACAGTCAAAATTCCTGTATTGGACCTTAAGCCTGAAATTGAGTTTCTCTGGGACGACCTGATGTCCGCCATTCAGGGGGTCTTAAAGTCGGGCCAGTTCATTATGGGCCCCAATGTCAAAGCCTTTGAAGAAGAAGCAGCCGCCTACCTTGGTGTAAAGCACGCCGTTGGGGTCAATTCCGGCACCGATGCCCTGGTGATCGGTCTCAGGGCGGCAGGCATCGGCCCGGGGGATGAAGTAATCACCACACCCTTTACCTTCTTTGCCACTGCCGAAGCCGTCAGCCTGGTGGGGGCCACACCGGTCTTTGTGGACATTGACCCTAAGACATTTAATATTGACCCAAACCTTATTGAACCGGCCATCACCCCGCGCACCAGGGCCATCTTGCCGGTACACCTTTACGGCCAGGCTGCCGACATGGACCCCATCATGGAGCTGGCGGCGAAGCACAACCTTAAAGTAATCGAAGACACCGCCCAGGCCTTCGGCGGCGAGTACAAGGGCAAAAAGCTCGGCACCATCGGCGACGTGGGCTGCTTCTCCTTCTTTCCCTCGAAGAACCTGGGCGCCTATGGCGACGGTGGCCTCATCGCCACCAACGACGACCAGATCGCCGAAACCGCCCGCATGCTGCGCGTGCACGGGAGCAGGAAAAAATACTATAACGAAACCATCGGCTACAACTCCCGCCTGGACGAACTCCAGGCAGCCATCCTGCGGGTGAAACTCCCGCACATCGACGCGTGGAACGATGCTCGCAGGCAAGCCGCCCGCAGGTATAACGATTTATTAAAAGACGTGCCCAGCATCTTCATACCTTACGAAGATCCTAACACCAAACATGTCTATCACCAGTACACCATTCGCGTATTGGACGGAAAACGGGGCGTTGTGCAGCAGCGCCTGGCCGATCAGGGCATCGGCACCATGGTCTACTATCCTGTTCCCGTGCATAAGCTGCCGGTCTATGCAGAAAGCAACTTCAGCCTTCCTGCAGCGGAAAATGCAGCCGCCGAGGTGCTGTCCCTGCCCATCTGGCCGGACATCCCTCATGAAATTCAGGTATGTGTCGTACAGGCCCTGGCGGGTGCGCTGGCATGAACGCCGCCCTTACCCGGCTTAAGGCCCTGCTTCCCAAAAGCTCCTTTGCCCGCAATGTGGCGGTTATCGCCGGGGGTACAGCCGCCGGCCAGTCCATTGTGGTACTGGCCTCGCCGATTATAACCCGCCTTTATACACCGGAGGAATTCGGAGTGCTGGCGGTCTATACGTCTCTCCTGGGCATTCTTTCTGTGGTAGCCAGCCTGCGCTACGAGCTGGCCATACCCCTGCCGGAGGAAGACACTGATGCAGCCAGCTTGCTGGTGCTCTCTCTCGGTATCGTGGTTTTCATGAGCCTCTTTACCGGATTAGGCATCTTGATTTTGGACGATTATGTCGCCCAATGGCCTGACATAAAGGTGCTTCAGCCTTATCTTTGGCTGCTACCTTTCGGTATACTCATGACGGGGACTTACCAGGTCTTCAATTACTGGGCGGTGCGGAAGAAGGCGTTTTCCAGTATCGCCAGGACCAAGCTAAACCAGGGGATTGGTTTGGTATTAACTCAAATAATTTTGGGGCTATATAAGTTGGGGCCTCTGGGATTAATTCTCGGGCAGATAGCGGGACAGGCTGCCGGCAGCTCTACCCTGGCGGCCATCTTCCGGCGTGAAAACTCGCAGGCCGCCGAGGAGATAAGCTTTGCAAGCATAAGAAAAGTTGCCGGCCGCTACAGGCGCTTTCCCCTATTGTCCAGCGGTTCAGCCCTAATCAATAGCGCCGGTCTTCAACTTCCGACCTTATTATTGGCAGCCTTTTACGGCCCCCAGGTGGCGGGATGGTTTGCTTTAAGCCAGCGGGTTATAGGTACCCCCCTGGGGCTAGTTAGCCAGTCTACTGCCCAAGTTTTCGTAGGTGAAGCTTCACAGATCAGGCGAGCAAAACAGGAAATGTTGCCATTATTTTGGTCAACTGTAAAAAGGCAGGCTTATATCTCACTGCCTGTAGTATTAATAATCCCCTTATTGCCCTGGGTATTTGAATTTTTATTCGGCCGTAACTGGTATGAGGCAGGAATTTACGCTGTAACCTTTTCTTTGGCACTTATTTTTCAATTTATTACCAGTCCAGTGGGAGGGGTTCTGGATGTTTTGGAAAGGCAAGGGCTGCACTTGCTTCGGGAATTTTTTAGACTGCTGGTATTGTGCTTGGCAATTCTGATTGGGAATACTTTTAACCTTGGCCCACGAGGCACTGTAGCCCTTTTCAGCCTGTCGCTCATGATAACATCACTAGTCTATTTATTAATTTCACTAGTTGCGATTAGACAATATATGATAAACAAGTGATTTACCAAATTAGATTTTTATGCAACTTACAGGACTTATCGGGAAATAAACGGGGAAGTGCTAGATGAAAACTTTACGGGTTGTGTTTATTGGTCAGAATTCAAAGTTTTCTATCGTCCCATTGAAGGCAGTGGCGAGCAGCCATAACGTGGTGGGTATTGTGGAATCTGAGCCAAGAGTATCCGCAAAGCAGACTACCTGGAAAAAACATTCAAAGCAAATATTAGAGAAATTACTTAAAATAAACCGATTGAGGAATTATGCCATTAGCAATCGGATACCTTATTACCTGTTAACCAAAAACGGGCATGACGGACTGTTAGCGTTTCTCGAGCGGCTTGCCCCAGACGTTATTTGTGTGGCCTCCATGTCCCAGCTATTAAAAAAACAGGCTTTCCAAATAACGAAGTACGGAGCGATCAATTTTCACCCAGCACTTCTTCCCAATTATCGAGGCCCCAATCCTTGGTTTTGGCAATATTATCAGGTCGAAAAAGAGGGTGGGGTCACTATTCACTTTATTGACGAAGGAGAAGATACAGGGGATATAATAAAACAATCTAAATATCCTATCGAATTGGGTACTCCCCTAAACCAACTGATGGACAAAGCGATATCTTTAGGAGCGGCCTTGATGGTGGAAGCTTTGGACGAGATAGCAAATGGGGCATTTAAGGCTATTCCTCAGCGCTACTTGCCTTGCCCGGTCAGAGCACGCAACGTTTCACCCGACGAGAAATTAATAGATTGGGAGCACTGGCCAATTGAGCGGGTATGGCATGTATTGAGAGGTACACAATCTTGGCTGCAGGCGTTACCCCAACCATGTATATTATCATGGTTAACGGATTGGAAAATAGGTCAGTTCGAACTTAATCAAATGGACCTGATACCCGGAAAAATCTACATTGACACTAAAGGCTTGTATGTGGCTCACAGGCAAGGCAAAATCCGGGTGAGTTTAACCTTTTCACCCAAAAAGTTAATAAGATTAGTCTTACTATGAGCTGCAACGGCTGTTCAACCGTTTCCTTGACGCCAGTTGAGCATGTCGTCAATTCGGCTAGATCTTGCATGGTGGGGGCTGAAACTGTTGGAAATTGATCCGCTTGCAATGGATGGTTGGCTTGAGTTTAACCGATATAAGTGGAACCTTGAGCCACATAAGATTAAATTAAGTATTGATGATCATGAGGTGCCCGCTGTAGAGACGGTCGTGTACCTTGACACAAGGGGCAGAATAGTTATGCCGCCACTTAATCCCTACTTGCCGGTCATATTTCGCCCCAGCCCCACGGATAAAGTTTACAGACTCCGAAGACAGTGGATCGCAGTCAGCGAGTTGCTCGTAGCAGAATTTCAAAAAAGGCGTGTTTTGGGTGCTGTTACGCTACCGACGGATATTGTTGACGTTAGAGCGTGGCAGTGGCGTGGGTTTCTTGCCGAACCACGATATACTTTTTACTTATCGCTTCCCTTACAATTGCCTGAGGTAGATCATGCGTTTCGAACAAAAATAAACAAGGCGACAAAAACCGGCTTTCAGGTTCATCGTAGTTTGACGTTTAACAAAGTGATAGAATGTTTGTCCGATACTGAGCAGCGACAGGGTTTTAAACATGGCCTTAACATCGAAGATCTCCGGCGGGCAAGCGCGTTGTTGGGCGAGGATAGTTTCCGGTGTTATATCGCTATCGCTCCTAGTGGCGAAGTGGCAAGTGCCAGGATCGTGCTTAAAGGACCCGGCTCGAAAGCACTCGATTGGGTTGCGGGGACGAAAAGGGACTTTTTGAACAGCGGCGTAACACAATATCTGATTGCCTTTGTTTTGGACGATTTAGCACGTGATGGGGTAAAGACCTTCGATTTTGCCGGAGCCAACTTACCGACCGTGCAGGCAGCCAAGTCGGCATGGGGTGGAGACCTTAAAGTGTATTTTGTGCTGAGGGCCCCTGGTTTGCGGACAATTGTCTCCACGGGATTGCGATTGTTGAGAGTTTCTTTCAGGAGAGGGTACAATGAGCCGACTCATAGTTAGCGTTCCTGAAACATATCTACCGGAACGGAACTACATATTAAATGTATTCCTGGGGGATTTTCTAGGGTTGGACTACGCAGTAACAACACACCGCAAGCCTGAAGTAGTAATTAAAATGGTAAATATTAATGACAGGATTTTGATTTTAGAGGATACCCTGTTTCAGACCCCAGCGGAGCAATGGTTAAACTCAAAGTCGCTGCCCAAGTCACCGCCACTACGGTGGAATGTAATCGATGATTTGCCTGAAGCGATATTTTGTGACCCTGAGTTGCCTGTCCTATACGGTAGGCAAATTGCAAACGGTAAATTATTTCACCAGCAAGATGGACTGGTGCATCTTGGCCTAGACATTTTGGGGTCCAGCTTTTTTATGTTGACCCGTTATGAGGAAGTAGTCTTAAGAGAACGCGACCAGCACGAGCGCTTCCCAGCTCGTTCATCCATAGCTTATAAAGAGGGTTTTCTCGAGCGCCCGGTGGTAAATGAGTACCTAGAGGTTTTATGGGCAGCGATGCAGCGCCTTTGGCCCGGCCTGCAGAGAAAGCCGCGCCAGTTCAAGGTGTTCCCCACCCATGATGTAGACAATCCTTTTGCTGTTAACGGTTTGCCCGTAACCAGGGCGGCGAGGTCTTGCCTTGGAGATTTATTAAAACGTAAAAGTCTGGCGCTGGCGGTAAAACGCTGTCAAAGCTGGTTGAACACCAAAAAATACGGCCTCGACTATGATCTTTACAACACTTTTGACTACCTGATGGATAAAAGCGAGGAAAAAGGGTTGAAAAGCGCCTTTTACTTCATGGCTGGTTGCACGAATAAAAAATATGAGGGCAGCTATGCTTTGCATGATCCCTGGATGCGTCGGCTTTTACGCAAAATTCACCAGCGCGGCCACGAGATCGGCTTTCATCCCAGCTACGAGACGTATCAGGACCCCCAGAAAACGGTAGAAGAATTTCAATATTTGCAGAAAATATGCAGGGAGGAAAACATTCAGCAGGAAAGGTGGGGCGGCCGCCAGCACTACCTGCGCTGGGACGCCTCTACCACCTGGCGCAACTGGGAAGCCGCCGGTTTATATTACGACAGCACCGTGGGCTATGCGGACCACCCCGGTTTCCGCTGCGGTACTTGCTACGAGTTTCCTGTTTTTGATCTACAAACAAGAAAGAAGCTGAACTTGCGCGAAAGGCCTTTGATTGTAATGGAAGGGACGTTGTTGGGCGAAAATTACCTGGGGCTGGACCACGACCACGTCTGGGAGCATATTAACAGATTGATCGATGCCTGCTGGCTCTTTCAAGGCGATTTTATATTATTGGGCTCATTCTCAAATAAAATGACAAAAACTGGACAACCACAGGTTTTAATGTTATGATATACTATAAAATTAAGCCTGTGAGGTGCGATATGTGTACAAAAGATTGGTATAATGTTTTTTCAACA
>JBFLXH010000075.1:0-10189 GCA_040757295.1 Bacillota bacterium
TTGAACAGGTATTTATAAATGACCCTCATTATCGCTTCCTGGAAAAAGGTAAAATAAATGGTGAGAATGTATATGCAATTTATGGCCGGACAGATTCAGGGCGATACTTAACAGTAATTTTTATTCGTAAGTTTAACAACCGGGCGTTAATCATCACTGCCCGTGATATGGATAGAAAGGAGCGAAAGCAATATGAAAAGCAAAAAAATAGACGAGATTCCTGATGACATGACCATAGAAGAAGCTTCCGAATTTTGGGATACTCATAGTGTCGCGGATTATCCTTCCAGGATGGTCCGAATAGAATATAGCCCCGAAGGAAAGGTTACTTTTATTGCGATTTCAAATGAACTATTGAAAACATTAGATCAGAAAGCAAAGAAGGAAGGAATTTCTGTCGAAACACTGGTCAATTTATGGATCCAGGAAAAGCTTATCAGTGCGTAATAAAGGTGACCTTTTACGAACAGAAAAAGATCACCTAAGATTAGTTTTTGGTTTACCTTCAGGAAAGAAACTACATGTTGTCTGCCCGGGGTATGGGGACAAGCACACAGTCACCGAAGCTTACGGTAGATCTTATCATACAATTTATCCCATTACTATTATATGGCTCCGGATAAGAACAAGCAAGCCCGCCGTGCCCGTGGGCGCACGAAAAAATTCCGGGCCCCTTTGGAGGGACCCGGAATTTTTAGCGTTTGTAACCGCCTGGAAGGCTTATAGCTCCATGGTGACGGTCTGGGTGGCTTCGTCCCAGTTCACCTTGGCGCCCAGGGCCTGGGCTACCCAGCGGAACGGCAGCATGGTGCGGCCATCCTTAATCTCGGCGGGAACGTCCATGGCGATGCCGATGCCGTTGATCACCATGACGTTGCTCCCAATGGTGAGCTGCACGACCTTGTCGCCCTTGATCAGGGTGACTTTGCCGTCAGCGTACAGGATGTTCTCGGGAGTCACACCCACGGCCTGGGCGGCGTAGCGCACGGGCACGAAGGTCCGGCCGTCCTTAATGTACGGAGCGACGTCCATGGTCTGCTCAACGCCGTTGACGGTGTACTTAGTGTCGCTGATGGTGAAGATGACCTTGGCTTTCTGCTCGCCCGGAGCAGGGGTAACAACATTAGCCACAACCGCACTAGCTGCTGTAGAGGCAAATCCAGGAAGATCCTTCGTTTCCTGAACCGCACTACCCTTTACTTTCAGCTTGATTGGACCCTCGGGCACAGTACGATCAATGGTCAGTTTGATGCCGCTGATCTTGATCGTGCTAGCCGTTAGGCTGGTGCTTTTAATCGGTATGACTAAATATCCTTCACCTAAGCTGGAAGTATTGGTGGTAACACCTGTAGTATCAATCATCAAGTCACCACTGGTTACAGAAACAGTCGGGGTTGAAGTAAAGGTTACACCCGCGGGTGCATACACTTCGATTTGAGCACGATTATTTGTTGAGGTAGCCTGAGCCAAATAATTTGTTGTGCTATCTAACTTAGAGGTAGTGATCGTACTATTGATATTACCCGCGGCGGTTTCAGTAATGGTGAAATCACCGGCAGCTTGCCCTGTCACACCAATCTTGACGTCTGGCGTACTTGCTGCACTGGCAGTAACGCCAGAGGTTACCTTGGCCAGTGTAATAGTTCCGGCAAGGCCTTCACTTCCACCTACAGTAACGTTGATATCCCCACTAAAATCAGCAGATGTTGATACTTTTGCATCTTTAAAAATAAGCTTGGCTTTGTTGGATGTAGCGCTATTGCCAGCTGTCATCTTAACTTCGGCCTTGATTGTCCTGCCATCCGAACCTACAGCTTTCCAGTGAGTTGAATTGGTAGGCTCGGCAACATTATCTTGAGTTGAAAGAGACGTATCAATAGCAGGACCTGAATTCCACACCACACCACTCGGCAGGGTAAGAGTAATCGTGCGTCCCGGGATTAAGCTACCTGCCAAATTTTCGTCAATTTCAAATTTACCCAGTGCTACATTCGCCTTACCAGCTGTAAGATTGGCAGGATCACCATAAGCCTTAATAGTCAGACCATAACTGCCGTAAGAACCGACAGTGAGGGTACCAGGGCTCACAGTGCTGTCTCCGCCAACTGTGACAACTATGTCACCTTCTTTAGCAACACTTTCGTCTATGTCTATATTAGCTTTAATATTAAAGTATAAACCTTGTCCGTCATTAGCCATTTTAATAATCAGGTCACGATCACTGTTGCCATAGTCGAAGGATACATCACTCATATTGGTGCCCCAAAATACGTTATTAACAGCCGCGTCATGACGCCAAGTAAAGCCGGACGGTAAAGTAAACTTCAAGCTGCTGGTGCTCTTAACTAGCGCTCCTGCACTGAGTTCTTTAACGGAAATTATACCCACCTGGCCTCCGCCAGAACCTAAGGAAGGCGTATTTTCTACTGCAACCGCAACAGTACCCGTTCCGATCTTGGCGATTGTTACCGTTCCGCTGGTAAAGATCTGGCTGGATGGTGCACTCATGGTCGCCACGACTTCCCCGGTAACACCGCTGGGTACGTTAATACTTAAACCAGTAAAATCACCAGGGTTAGTACCACCAGGATTGGTCGCACTGCTGCCAAGGATAAAACGCCCCGGGTTGCCGCTAGCACCAGCAGTGATTGCAATTTTAATTAAATTACCATTTACTGGAGATATTGTAACAGTTCCAACACCATTAGCACCACCGCCTACATTGGTTGGCACTGAAACTGCCACATTATTGAAGCTATAACCACTGGGACTTGAAGGCAAGCTCATATACACAAAACTTGACGTTGTCACTGCCGGAAGGTCAACCTGCAGCGTACCGATTATCTTGTTTGTTACATTAGCTGAGATAACACTGACATTACTCATGCTATAGGTACTCGATGCCGCCGCCGGGGTTACCATCGGCACCAACAGGGTCGCCAACAGGGCCAGGGTGGCCAGGATGGCAATCAATTCCCCTACATTCCCGAAAATTCCTTAAAAAACGTGCCCAAATAAGAGACGCCGAGTTATTTTTGCTAACAATGCAGAAAAAAAAGAGCGAGGGGTTGTTGCATGAAAGTCCCTCACTCTCAGGCTTCAAAATAACTCAGTTTCCTACTCAGCAATATCTGCTGCTAACTTCCTGCAAACCAAGTTCCCCCGGGTAGGGCTTTTTCGATGGCTTTCACGGCCTCGGCCTGGGAATCCGGCAGCACGTGGCTGTAACGGTTTAAAGTAATATTTACACTGGAATGTCCCAGGCGTTCCGACACTATTTTCGGGTGCACACCCTGTCTTAGTAACAGTGTCGCGTGGGTGTGGCGCAGGCCATGAAAGCGGATGTCCGGCACATCGGCCATCCGGGCGTATTTGTGGATGGCGTGCTGTAATGTGCTCGGGTTCGGCGGCTTTCCTGTGCGCCCGGAATAAAATACCGGCAAGTCATCTCTCCACCTTTCCCCTTTTCTTAAACTCTCCTCGATCTGTTGTTTTCGATGTTGCCTTAAAATCTGCAGCGTAATCCCGTCTAATGGCACGCGGCGCCGGGCGGCGGCAGTCTTGGGGGGCTGGGTGCAAACCTTTCCGGGCAAATTAACTAAAGTCCGGGTGATCTGCAAGCTCCGCCGCTCAAAGTCAATGTCCCGCCACTGCAAACCCAGGAGTTCACCCAGCCGGGCGCCGGTAGACAGCGCCAGGTAAAAGAGGCAGTAATATTTGCCTTCCCGGGCAACCCGGAGAAAACGAGCGATTTCTTCCTCCGTCCAGACCCGCATTTCTTCCTGCCTGGCCAGGGGTGAATCAACCATGTCGGCAGGATTACAGTTAATGAACCCCCACTTCAAGGCCTTGCGCAAAGCCGCCCGCAGGGTTATGAAAAGGGCTTTTTTAGTAACCGGCTTGACCGGCAAGCGGTTCATCGCCGTCTGGATATCCCCGGCAGTGAGTTTTTGCAAAAAAAGGGGGCCGACTGCGTTTTTCCATTGCTCAACTTGCTTCTGGTAGGTATACAGCGTTGATGGCTTAACCCTTTCTTTTGTTGCCTCCAGCCACTGATCCAGAAATTCCGGCACGGTGATCTTCTTTCTTTCAGGACGGAGCCCGGCTACTTCCGTAATTAACCGGGCCAATTCCCTTTCCGCTTCTCTTTTTGAACCTTTTACTGTCACCCATTTTTGGCGTCTTTTCCCGGTAACGGGATCCCGGGGGAGATCCACCACCAGCGTCCAGGATTTCTTGCTTCTCTTCCTGATGTGACCGCGCATTACTTTCTTTTCTCCTCCTCTATCCTGGTTGATTGATTGCTCTTAAAAAATGTTCCGGCTAAAAGACAGCTCCCTTGACCGGAAAGCACGAAAGCCGGCAGCAAAATTTTTTTATTTTTTCCTGGTGCGGATGGAACTTTTTATGTTGGTCTGTTGTCTAATAAATCAGGATGCGAAAGAAGGGATTAACAAAATAAATACCTGCCTGGCAACGGGGAAAATTTTTGCTAGCAAAGAAGGAAAAATGGGTGAACGCGCAGAATATTCCTTTGTTGCCTGACTGATTTGCTTACTGGCTGGCTATCCAGCCCGTAATAGAAAACGCAGCAGTTAAACGAGGCTTTAGATGTAGCAGGAAATGAGAGATTTTTAAAGGGGGGGGCGGCAGGTAAAGAAGGGCGGCCGGCCCGGAGGAACGACGAAAGAAGCCTGTATTTCGAATACGCAAAAGACTAAAAAGCGCAATGAAGTCAGAAAACAATTTTTAAAAGGAGGTTCAAACTGGATGCGGAAATCCAGGAAACTGATTGCCATCCTGGCCACGTTGGCCCTGCTGGCAACGTTGCTGGTGCCTATGGTGGGACCGGCGGCAGCAGCAAGTGATAACAGCGTGGATAGGGTTTTAAGTGTATCGTCGGATTATAGCGGTCTTGCTTCAACGCTGACTATCCAAGAAAAATCGAGTTTCCCAAACGATTTTAAACAATATGATATGTTTAGGTTAATTCTCCCTAGTGGAGTTAAGTGGAATGCTACCTATCTTACGGTAAATCAAAGTACCTATGGAAACCTGGTAGCTTCAGGAAATGCCGTTGTGAGATCTGATCAAATTCTCGAAATTACACTACCAGGTGCAACTAGCGGTCAGGATGTCATTACAGTAGGCCTTGGGGTTACAGTGAGCAGTGCTACTGGTGAATTGAAAGTGACTGTTGATCCTATGGATAGTGCCGTAACCGGCGGTTCATATACTTTTGCCATTGTCGGTACAGGCAAGACTACGGCTATGGTTGAAAGTGTTCCCACTATTGGTCAAAGTGGCACGGGTGGAAAAATCCGAATTGACGAGACAGCAGTGGGATCTATGAGTACCGGAAATCAAACAATAACGTTAAAGTTGCCCAGCGCATTTACATGGAATGGTATGGTAGCGACAGATATTGTCCTAGGTGGTGGTTTTGCCACTGGTACCGTTGGTAATCCTCAAGGTAATGACACAAGCACTTTAAATATACCTGTTACACTTCCTACCGGACGTACCCAGCGTGGAACAATCTACATTACACCGAAAATCGCGGCTGGAAGTAGTGCCAGCTACGGTGATGTATCTGTATCTTTAAGTGGTACAAATGTTACTGATGCAGATCTGGTAATAGCGAAATATTCCGATTGGGGCGTAAGCGTAAAAGTTAAAGAGGTTAAAGAATTGCTCGCGGGTAAGTTTGATGGTGTCAAGACTGAAAAAATTACGATCGAAGAAAATGTCCCTGGTTCCTTGATCCAAAATAGGAACATTACAGTGGAACTCCCTGGCTGGGTTAAAATCACCAACGTTACAGATTGGAGCGTTAGCGGTGGTGGCTTGGCTGCAACAAACCCAGATCCTAATGTAGATGGTACAAAAAGTAAAATTACCATTCCTATTACCACTAGTAGCTCTGGTGATAAAGGAAAGATTGAGTTTAAACTCGAACTTAGTATTGAAGGCAATAAGACCGGTGATATTGAAGCAACTATCTCCGGCGCAGGAATCACGGAAACAAAGTTAGTAATCGCCAAAGCTATTGCTCCGGTAAGTGCTGTTGCTGAGGCTGGAGAAGTTAAGATCGGTGTTCAGGATCAAGCTGCTCCGGATCTTACAATAACCGAAAATAAGAAAGCTGCCATTGAGCAAACAGCGGAAACGACTTCAACTGGTGCTGCCGGTGAAATAACTTTAACTCTGCCTGACGGAGTAACCTTTGCGACGACGCCGAAGGTTGAAGTAACTGCCGGTGACCTCGAAATCAATACAAGTCAGGCAAGACTGACAGCATCCAATGTCTTTACAATTCCGGTTAAATCTGAAAGCATTAAGCCCGGCACGATTAAGGTATCCGGTATTAAGCTGACGGTGGACCGTACCGTACCGGAAGGCGCCATATACGTGAAGGTGGGTGGAAATGCAATAATTGAGAACAGCCGGAGCGCTGTTGGTTGGGTGAACGGTCAAGTTGCGAGTGGTTCAAACACCACCCTTGATGCTGGTGAGTTTGATACTGGTACTATAGCAAAAGTTAAGCTTGCGGACTGTGTTTCTCCTGCCCCTGTCGAGAAGCACGCCAAAGTGGTATTCACCATCAGCGACACCAAGTACACCGTGAACGGCGTCGAGCAGACCATGGATGTAGCCCCGTACATCAAAGACGGCCGGACCTTCATGCCCGTGCGGTATGCTGCTCAGGCCGTGGGTGTGACTCCCGAGAACATCCTGTACGCTGACGGCAAAGTCACCCTGATCAAGGGCGACAAGGTCGTGCAGCTAACCATTGGCAGCAATGTCATGGTGATTAACGGAGTCGGCATCACCATGGATGTGCCTGCCGAGATCAAAGACGGCCGCACCATACTGCCCGTCAGCTGGCTCGGCAAGGCCCTAGGCGTCAAGGCGATCTGGGACGAAGCCACCCAGACCGTCACCATGGAGCTCTAAGCCTTAAAAGCAATTCAAAGCGCACAAAAATTCCGGGTCCCTTTCAACGGGGCCCGGAATTTTTTCGTGCGTCTGCGGGCACGGGCGTCAATACCCCTTGCCAACGTCTTCTCCTCCGGTTAAACTATAAACAGCACATTCTGACACCCGTTCCATGCTCCGGGGAAAAAAGGAGGCGCCTTTTCGGGTGAACAAAGACCAGGTCGATCACGACCGGCTGTTCAAGGAACTGCCCTGCCCAGACTAAAAACCTCGTTGATCAAGGGCGACAAGGTCATCCAGCCCAACATCAGCAGCAATGTCATGGTGATCAACGGAATCAGCATCGCCATGGACGTGGCCGCATGGATCACCGACGACTGCACCATGCTACCGTTTAGCTGGGTGGCCCAGGCCCCGGGCGCCAGGTTGAACTGGGATGAAGCCGCCCAGGCAGTCACCATGGAGCTTTAAACTGCCAGCGAAGCAAAGAACCCGGGTTTGCGAAAGAACCCGGGTTCTTTATCTTTTGCGGGATTCCTTAGAGATACTCGTCCAGGTCGGCAATGGTGTTGATTTCGAAGATGTGGTCCAGAATCAGCCCCAGGATGTATTCGTCCGCGGTTTTGATTTTTTCTGCGTATTGAGCGGGCAGTTTTTAAATTTCCGGTGGAGCAGCTTTAAAACGTTTCCCCGCAACGTTTCCTGCCTGCCTTTTTCCATGCCCTTTTCCATACCCTTTTCCATGCCTTTTTCGAAAATCCTGCGATATTTTCCACCTCCCGGAAGACAGTCTCGATGATCTGCTCCTCAAAAAAGAGTCCGGCGAAAATCTCCGCCCGGAGCAGGGCTTTTCGCTAGTTTTCAAGGTCCAAAGGAGCCTGGAAAAAAACGCATGCACAAAAGAGGCATAAAGCCTGGGTAAGGGAGCTCGTGGCGCGGCGGACGATCCGGGAAATGACGAGTGGTGATAATCTTTACCCTAACTGGCGATTTTATCCGTTATTGATTTTATCCTGCTGATGGTAAAAAAACTTCCGACGACAAAACCGGCTGGTTCAAGGCAACTCCATCAGGCATTAAGTTTTGCTGATTCATCAATTTTAAAATATCTTCAAGATACTGTTCTTTTGGGTCTACGGAAAAATCAATTTCTTTTTCCTGCTTATCTCTCATAACGGTTACAACAATTAGGATCAAAACTCGAAACCCCGACGAGAAACAGAGCAGGCTGGTTTATGAAGGTATACAACATCTAAAAAGGCTTAGCCCTTGATGATCAGCTTTCTCATCTTATTGACAAACAAGTTAAATTCGCGCCTAAAAACACCGGAGACTTCAGGCAACCGGGACAGCAACTCTTTTATTTTGTCCGGGGAGAGGTTAAATCCGTAGATATTGCGAAATATGTGCCGGAATGCCCTTAACTGGTCGAGCTTTTGGGCGGTTTCCCTGGTGATTAACGGTGGACGCACCCCCGGGACTTCTAAGGTCATTTGCTCCAGCAGCTCTTTATGCCATTGCTCCCCTGATAAATTTGTCTTGTCAATCCGCGTGGCCACCACTTTAAAGATATTTTCCACGGCGGTATAATAATCGTGTAAAATAGAACCAATTATCCTGCAGACAGCACTATCCGCGAGATCAAAACCACCGACGCCGGTAGTCGCTATCCTCGGGAAGAGCTTGTACCCGGCCAGTTCGTCTTCCAGCTGCCTCAAATTGCCAAGTTCTTTTTTCATTCTGGCTTCTACCACCAGGTATTCTTCCGGACTCACAGGAGCACCCCCTTCCGGAACACCTCTTGTTTGAGGGAAGCAGACGCATCCTCTGCACAAACAATGCTGATCGCAAAGGGCCTGGCGAGGCGTTCCGCTTCTACGTACATTTCCCAGTAGTTCCCGGTAAAGCCGACGACCAGCAGATCGATGTCGGAACCTTCCGCAAAGCCGCCCCACGCCAGCGAACCATATAAATACACTTCCCTTGCCCGGTAATTTGTTTTCAGCATTTTTGCCACTCTTCCGGCTTTCGAACGGGCTTTCTTGATCAGTTCACGCCTTCTCCGGGAGTGGATCTTCAAAAGCTGGTGATGCATATTCAGAAATTCCCGGGACAGCTCGGTATCCTGCGCCATGCTATTTTTCCCCCCAGAGACAAGGGCCGTTACTTCAAAAGTCCAGCCGGCGGAAAGCCGCGCGTCAGCGCCTCTGCAACCCTTACTGTTTTCTAAGCGGCCGTAATATCAATGTTCGAGTATCAAATTCCAATGTTACGCGGAAATTCCGAAGGACATTCAAGCCAATGATTCCATCTGCTCTTACTTCACCTGGTAAATTAACTACTGCTAATTCAACTGTTCCCAGGGTAAGTCCCCCAATTTGGAGGCGATCTGTTGCAAAGGTGGGAATACTTAGCCGGGTGACTCCGATTCCGCTGATAATTTGTCTTCTGGGAGGCTTGTCAGGATCCCATCCAAATAAGGGAATAAGTCTGGGAGTAGCGATGGAAATTGCTGCCCCGGTATCGACAAGAAATACCCTCTTACCGGCATTTTTGATATACACATCGATTGCGATCATCGGGTGATAGGCTGCAAATGGAATCCGCCATGATTTACCCCGCTGTATTTTATTTAAAGACATAGGATCACAGCCACATCCGGTTCTATGATTGGTCCTGCATAAAAGATATGAGTTATTTTACCTGGATTTTTCCTGATGAACTCCATTTCCGCCCGGTCGATTTCTTCACGGTTACGTCCATGAGCAATTACTTTTCCGGTCAGTGTCTGACCCGATTTATCTTCCTGAACCACTTCTAAACACACCCATTCACCCGAATAGTCATGGAAAACTTTCTCTCTTGTAATAATCTTTTGTTGAGACATTTTTTATCACCACCGTAATTAGGAAATGTTTGCGATACTAAATCATTCTACCATATCCCGCTAACAGAAACAATATATCCTGTTCAGGATCAGTATTGACGATTTAAAGACGCTGCTGCCGGCCCGAAATTAAAAACAGGCGCCAGCATGAACCGGGACGACATCGCCCAGACTGTCGCCATGGAGATGTAAGTCCGAATCAGTTAAAGCGCCGCGCGTGCGCGGGCAAAAATTTGGTAGCTGTAAAATAACTGTGGGTGATCACCAGTAATCTCCAGGGAGAAAAAGAAGGAGTTTTCCCCCGGGGAAAAGAAGAAAACCTCCAATGCAATCCAACCAAAACCACAAAGGAGGTTTCTTCTG
>JBFLXH010000076.1:0-9711 GCA_040757295.1 Bacillota bacterium
TTTATTGTGTTGCATACAAGGTGGGGTTAGTTAAGTGTTGCCTTTTTCCGGCAAACACCCCCTTATTACCAGGGTTTCTCATGAAAAATTTCCAATTAGCCACTTGACATCATACCGCTGCTCTCAATGTTTTTTCTTGGTTAGCAAACAAAGGACAAAAAGTATAGTACAACGAATAAAACCATTCCGATCATAATCCAGCTTTGCATGGGGTCTTCGGGAGGCTCTAAAGCCAATACCCTGTCGATCCTCCTGGTTAAATCAGCCTTGGGCCACCCGAAACCGGAGGTTCCCGCCAAACTAAACCTGACAGGAGAGGACAGGCGATAAGCCTTCAAGAGGGCAGCCGCATAGGTCACCGGCTTACCGGTAACAGATACTGCCAGATCATCTGCGGCCATTTCCCGCTCAACCCGGAGGGCTTGATGGGCCCAGTGCGCCAGAGGGTTAAAGAACATCAGGTTCCGTAAAGCGAGGGTTATCCACCCTTTAAAGGCATCCCGCCCCTTGATGTGAGCCAGTTCATGGGCCAGGACACCTTCCAATTCATCCTGGTTTAATAGCTCCAGGGTCCCCCGGGAAAGGACAATCACAGGACAAATCACTCCAAAAGTAAAACTAACCACACCCGTAGCGGGTAAAACAACCACCTTTGGCCGGCTAACCCCAAGGCGGGTTGCAAGCCGCTCGATCAAGGCATCCAAGGCAGGATCCGCGCCCGGTGGGAAAAACCCAAAACGGGCGACCAGCCGCCGGATCTTTACGAAGCTCCGGAAAAGCTGTAGAGAGGTCAAGGCCGTGGCCGCTCCCAGCAGATAAGTCCAGTTTTGCCCGGCGAAGCGTCCTGCCAGGCAAGCTATGGCAAACAGCCCCTGCAGGTGGCGGCCTGGGTCGTCAGGCCGGTAGTGACTGAAATCTGCTCCCAGGCAAGCCAGGAATAGTCCAGCCAGGGGTATGACCAGAGAGAGCTGTAACAGGCCTTTGCGGCCAATTCCCTCCTTTAGGCCGCCAAGCCCCTGGAGGGCGAGGATAAACACAACCACCAAGAGGCTCCCTAGAAGCCCGTAGGTAATGTAACTATGGAATAAGGAGGGCATTTACTTCTCTCCTTTCGCCAGCCGCTCTCGCAGGATTTTTTCCAGCTCAGCCAGGCGAACCGGGTCTTGTTCCCACATCTTGTTAATGAAATGGGAAAAGGCCGCATCGCCGTAATCTTCCACCAAGGTGTCGACCACCTGGGCAACCAGGCTCTGATTAAATTCCTCCCTGCTGTAAAGGGGTGCGTACACATAGGCCAGGCCTGCCTTGCGTCTCACTAACAGGCCTTTGTCCGCCAACCGGGTCATAATGGTCATGACTGTGGTATAAGCGATATCTCTTTCGCGGCGCAACCTTTCCAGGACTTCCCGGACTGAAGCCTGGCCAAGCTGCCAGACTACCTGCATGACCTCCTGCTCCAGGCTCCCTAACCCCTTTAGGGAGACCTTGCTGGCCGGCCGCCCTTCCATGGTTTGATCCACTGGGACTCCTCCCCCCGTGTTTGCTGATCGTTACTATTCAAGGATTCAGTACTCAGATTCAGAATGCCTTCGAGACGACAAACCGCCTTTCATTCTGACTCCTGAATAGTTCCTGCTGATCTTAATTATATCCGCTGACTCTACTACAAGCAATAGTAGGTTTAGGAATCAATGAAGGCGGTATTAACCGCCCTGAGATGATGACAAACCCGAAAGAATGCCCTGGGTAAATGCCTTGGTGTTTGCCGGAGCTAAATAATTAAGGCCCAGCATTAACCGCCTTATTTATCACAGATGACTACCCGCTCTTAAGCCTACGCTTCTTTAAAGCGGCAGGAAATGCTCGGCAAAGGAAAAATATTAAAATCAATGAAGCCGGGCATGAAATTCGCTTTCAGGCCACGTTAAATTAATGTATAATTTGTGGCCTGGGTCATTTTAAGAGCGGCTACGCCACTGTATTAACTGGCTCTAAGCTCCACGGGGAAATGCTTTCCCCCCGCTGGAGCCAAGACCCAGTTGAAGCTGCGCTGCTGGCAGGAGCAGGCCTGTTGCCCTCCCACCAAGCCGCAAATCCCTCAGAAAACTCCGTTGTTGTCTTCCCTGTAACTGCCTCAATCGCCTCATCCATAGTCCGCCCGTGGCGCAACTGCTCCATCACTTTTTGGACAGCCGGAAAACCGCCGCCCAGGTCGATCAGGTAATCCACCATGGCCAAGGACTGATAATACGCCAGGGACTGGTTTTCCAAATTGTCAAAGTCACTACCCATTTTCTCCAAAGGATACCAACCTTTTTGCGCCACTTTGGCCGGCTCGGGGAAAGTAAAGTTTATTATTTCCCGTTCGGCATACTGGGCCACCCCTTCCGTAAACCAGCGGGTGTAGTTTCCCCCAGTACGGTAGTCAACTACCAGGTGCGCCAGCTCATGAACCATGGGGCCAGTCTCTTTAAACACCCGGGACATTTCCTCGGGATCCTCCCCGGCCCATTCAGTGGGAGCCAGGATCCTGATGACTCCGGCCCAGTACACGCCCATGGCGCTTTGGTCAGCTTCCCAGCCAAAGGCTTTGCCGATACTGGCCCGGTCCGGGTGCAGAATAATGGGAACCTTAAGCGGCGGTTC
Organism: Bacillota bacterium; assembly: GCA_040757295.1. GTDB lineage: Bacteria > Bacillota > PH28-bin88 > PH28-bin88 > PH28-bin88 > JAGXSE01. The sequence continues at coordinate 2,647 of JBFLXH010000076.1, forward strand.
ATGGCCTAACAGCCGGATCACCGGCTTGTAAGCTTCTTCCGCTGTCTCCAGGATCAAAGCCACCGTACTTTCGGTGGCCGAATGGTACCTGACCAGGAAGTATTGGCCTTTAACCTGCGGCCAAAACAGGGTTTGTACAAGGGCATGGTATTTGGCCACTTCCCGGGCAATGGTATAACCCAAAGCCTTGGCCTTGCCCGGGCAGCGCAAAACCAGCAAGGCAACAACCAATCCCACCAGGATAAACCCTTTCATCCACCGGCGGGTCACCCTGGCCACCCACTCACTTATGGCAGCCATCTCACTCCCCTCCCCCTAATCCGGTGTTTCGATGACAAAGCCGCAAGCTCATTATACTATGGCCTTGACCCGCTCTCACTGGTAATTTGCGGGGCTGATGGCTCTCTCTAGACCAGGTGCGAAGAGGGAAAAAAGGGATCCAGCAAGGTTCAGTTGCTTCGCCGTGATAATGCCAGGCCGACTGGGTGTCGCCGTAGAAAAAAAAACTGGGCTGCCGCTAGTTTAGCTGCAGCCCAGCAGAGAAGTTTTTGTTAGTATTAAGGTATTCAGAATGCCCCGAGAAGACAAACCGTTCTTTCATTCTGACTCCTGACTTCTGACTCCTGACTACTTATTTTTTAGGTTTTATGGCCTGCCGCAAGAGTTCCAGTTCATGGGCCAGCTTTTGCTGCCTCTTGCCCAGCATTAGAGTGTAAACAAAAATAGCTATCCAGGTAATACTAAAGGCCATCCATACATAAGCCAACCGGTCCATTTTTTCTCCCCCTCACTAAATTCTTTCCCGCAGCTTTTCCTTGATTTCCTGCAATTCCTGCCTGGTATTCTCCAGGGCCATGGCTTTCTGGCAGAAATAGACATATAAAAAGGTGAAGGCAACCACTGAAACAATCAAGGCGTGGAGCATCATGGGATGCAGCCCGCCGCCGGTCTTGCCGAAAACCATGGGGTGGCTCCCCCACCACCGGACAGAGATATAAATAATCGGCACATCCAAAAACCCAATTATGCCAAATACCGCCGAGAGGACAGCCCGGCGGGCTTTTTCAGCCACCCCGGCCCGGACTAAAAAGTAAGCAAAATAAATGAACCACAGGATAAGGGTGGTGGTAAGCCTGGGCTCCCAGGTCCACCAGGTATTCCAGGAGTGTTTTCCCCAGATAGGGCCGGTTAACAAAACAATAGTGGTAAATAAGAGGCCCACTTCCGCCGAAGCCGCCGCCAGAACATCGTACTTAAGGTCCCTGGTTTTAAGATATAAAACGCTGGCCACGAATACGACAAAAAAGGCGAAAAACGCGTTCCAGGCCGCCCCTACATGGATATAGAAGATTTTTTGCACTTCCAGCATGTACTTTTCCAGGGGCGCGTACCAGAAAATAGCGTAAAGGGATACCAGCATCAAAAAAGCAGTAATCCAGGCAACCAGGTTATGCCCGCGTAAATTATGAGCCTTTCCCCTCATGGCTACACCTCCAACACATAATCAAAGAGCATTAAAGGCACCGTCAAAAAGATAATGTTGTATACTCCCAGCAGCTGCACCCAGCGCACCAGTTCCCCTTTCAGCTCCGGGGGAACCCCTGCCAGCACGATAGCCGTGCATTTTACCGCACCTATTACCACCGGCATGATCACCGGGAATAAAATTAAGGGCAGAAGGATTTCGCTGGCGCGGGTATTGGCAGCCAGCGCGGCTAAAAAAGTGCCGATAACGATGAAACCGATTGTGCCTAACAGGATGACCGCCAGCAAAAGCCACAGGGGGCCTTCCAACCGGTAATCAAACAGGACAAAGAACAGGGGCAGGGAGACTGCTTCTACCGCCACCAGAAACAAGAGATTACTGGCAGCCTTAGCCAGAAAGATTGCTGTCCTGTCCACCGGAGTTAACATTAAACCAAGCAGACAATCGTTGTCCTTTTCTCCGGCAAAGGAACGGTTTAAGCCCAGTACCCCCGCAAAGGCAAAACCTATCCATAAGATGCCGGGAAATACTTCCCTGGTGGTAGCCCGGGAGGGAGTAAAGGCAAAGGCAAAAATCACAATTACCAAAAAGGAGAAAATAAACATGGAGCTGAGCATTTCTTTGGTTTTGAACTCAACCGCAATGTCCTTGCCCACCAGGGCCCCAAGTTTTCGCCAGTAACCCATCAACTTCCCTCCACACACCGCAGGTAAACTTGTTTAAAATCCCGGGCCATGAATTCTTCCCGTCCGGCCTGGTGCGCCAGCTGGCCTTTGACCATAATTACCGCTTGATCACACAAGTTAAGTCCTTGATCAAAGTTATGGGTAACCAGGATCACGGTGCGCTGCTGGTTTTGCAGCCCCAAGAGGACTTGGTTGAGAATCTCCACCGCATGCTGATCAAGACCGGTGTAGGGTTCATCCAAAAACAGGGCTGCAGGTGAATGCAGGATGGCCCGGGCAATGGCCAACCGCTGCTGCATCCCCCTGGAAAAGGTCCGGACTGGGTCCCCCAGCACATACTGGAGGCCCACCTCTTCCATGACCTGAGAAATCCTCTCCCGCAGCCTGGGCACTTCATACATTCTGCCGTAAAAAGCCAGGTTTTCAAAAGCAGTGAGATGGTTATAGAGGAAAGTTTGGTGAGATACAACCCCAATCTGGCGCCGGAAAGCGCTCTGGTTCTCCCCTACTTCCTCTCCATTGATCTCCAGGCTGCCGCTGGTCGGCTTGTTCAAGAGGGACAAGATCTTCATCAGGGTGGTTTTCCCTGCGCCGTTTGGCCCCAGCACAGCAAGGAACCGGCCATCCGGAATTTCCAGATCGATGTCTTTTAATATGGTCTTATCGCCGATTTTTTTGCTAATCTTGCTTGCCCTGATTATTGAGACCGCCTCCTAATCGGACATGCTCCTGAGTTCCGCCTTTACCTTGATTAATTTCTGTTTATAGATTTCCCGCCGCAGGCGGTAGTCTTCCTCCGGAATAGCGCCCTCATTGCGTCTTTTATCCAGCTCCACAATTTTATCCAGCAAAACTTTTTCCCTGGTCTTCAATTCCTCCTCTTTCCTTGTTACGGAATTCTCAGAAGAACCCCGGCTTGTCAACCGGCGATAGGCCAAAAGCCCCAGAGGAGAAAGCAAGAGGGCCAGTAGCAGCAGCAGGTTTAGCTTGCCGAAGGCAGAGGCATGCCAAAGCCGTTTAATTCCCTGGTAGGAAAAGGCCGGTGGCGGAGTCGCTTTTGTTTTACCTCCGCCAGGCTGAAGGACAGCCGTCATTTCCACCGTTTCCCCCGGAACGGGATTATCCAACACATACATTTGATAGCGGGTATCGCCCATGGCCATAATCTCGCCTTCCTGCAGATCATTCCCCACCAGCTCAACCTGGCCGATGGGAGCCAAGACCACTAATACCGCTGTGGGGACTTGGGGGCGCATGGTGATACGGAAATGAGAACCAGTCGAAGGCTCCAGGGCATAGCTGAAGGAGTAGTTATTAATACCGGGAAGGACTGGCCCGGTCAGGAGCTGGCCCTTTTCCTCCCGCAGCTCGCCGGAAGGGATTTTCAAGTTTTTATACCCTTCAGGGAGGTAAAGGGATGTTCCCGCAACAGCTTCCCCGCCGGGGTTTTTCAGAATGACCCGCTCATGGACTTCCAAACCGGAAAGGCCCGGGCGCAGCACCAGGTGGTGCATGTCCACTTGCAAGCCTCCGGCAGCCCAGGCCCCCGGCATTAGGAACAGCATGAACAGGATACCAAAGACCCCTGTCATGAAACTGGGAGTTCTTATTCGCAAAATCTCACTCTCCTTAGATTAGGCGAGAAACGCCTAGCTCTTTTTCCCCCGGCTGGACTGCTGCTTTAGCCGTCTTACCTCTGCTGCAACTTCGGCTTCGATCTCCCGCTCAATATCAGTTAGGTCCTTTCTCGGTTGGGTTAAGGCGATTTTTCCGCCTTTTTCCCGGGCTGGTACAGGAGCTTTGTCTTCTTGGTGCAGCAAAGCAACCGCCTGCGGGCGGTACACGGCCTGCAGTTCCTTATAGTCTTCGTCCGACAGCTTGCCCATGCGGTAATCAAACTCTATTTCACCGAGGGCTGAAAACAATGCTTCTTTTTTCTGTTCCAAGGTTTCCTCCTTGGCCTTGCTGACTTGCCCCCGGGGCTGCCCTGGTTCCGCAAAAATGAAGGGTTCCGCCACCAGGTAAAGGGTTACTCCCACGATCACGGCCCCTAGCAGCAATGCTCCAATTTCCACCAAGATCCCTCCTTATACTATAGCCTTAGGGTCTCCCGCGCATATATTTGGGACCCAAATCAGCGCCTCTGCCCGGCCAGACCGCAAACAGTGTTCCGATAATCAATAAATACCCACCTATCCACATCCAGGCGATTAACGGATTGATATGGACTTTAAAAGTAGCTTCCTTGCCAAAACTCTCCCAAGTGGATAGTATTACATAAAAATCCTCCCGCAGACTCCCAAGAACACTCACTTCGGTCCTAGGCTGCTCCCAGTTTTCGAAAAAGATTTTCGCGGGGACCGCATCACCCAGGTACTTGCCATTCCGGAATACCGGCATTTGGGCAAATACCACCACATTAGGCCCTTGGTCCCGGTTCTGCAAGCCGTTGTAGGTCATGGAGTAAGGCCCTAGCCTTATTTCCTCGCCGATTGCCACGGTTTTCACCAGCTCCTCTTTGTAAAAACTGGAGCCAATAATCCCGATAGCCAGCAATACTATACCCAGGTGGACGACATAACCCCCGTAGCGCCTCCGGTTACGGAACATCAAGCGGCCCAAGGAAATAACAAAACCGTCTCCGGTAAGCTTGCTGCGCACCCTGGCGCCACGGAAAAACTCCACTAAAATTGTGGTCAGGACGAAGGCGGTTACCACAAAGCCCAGAATTGGAAGCAGCCGCTTATCCGGCAGCACGAAGTAAAGCAGGAATCCGACCAATAATGCCAGGCCCATTGGCCACAGAAAATTATCTCTCAGGTTTTTGGCCGAAGAGCGCTGCCAGGCAATTAACGGGCAAACCCCCATCAGAAACAGCATGGCCAAGAGGATGGGGCCATTGACCTGGTTAAAAAAGGGCGCGCTGACGGTAACCCGGACTCCGCGAACAGCCTCAGAAACCAAGGGGAAGACGGTCCCCCAGAAGACTGCAAAGGCCGAGCCCACCAAAAGCAAGTTATTGAGTAAAAAGCTGCTCTCCTTGGACAGGTAAGACTGGAGTTCCTGCTTGTCCGTTAGAAGGTGAGCCCTGTCAATCATCAGGAAAACTGAAAAGGCCAGCATGATTGCTATAAAGGCCAGGAACATATCTCCGACAGTTGAGTTGCCAAAGGCATGAACAGAGGTCAAAACTCCGCTGCGCACCAAGAAGGTGCCAAACAGGGTTAACAGGTAGGTTACGATGATGAGGGAAAAGTTCCAGGTCTTCAACATGTTTTTCCGTTCTTGTATCATGATGGAGTGAATAAAGGCTGTGCTTGTCAACCAGGGAATAAAGGAGGCGTTTTCGACCGGATCCCAGGCCCAGTACCCCCCCCAACCCAACTCTACGTAAGCCCACTGAGCTCCATAGAGGTTCCCTAGGGTAAGGAACATCCAGGCTACCACGGACCAGCGGCGGGTTACCTTGATCCAAGTATCGTCAACTTTCTTTGTGATCAAGGCCGCCATGGCAAAGGCAAAAGGCACCGCAAACCCCACATAGCCAATAAACAAGGTAATCGGGTGGAATAACATGCCCGGGTTTTGCAGCATGGGGTTAAGGCCACGGCCCTCGGCAGGAATGTGGTCAAATCTTGCAAAGGGATTTGACGCAGTAATCAAGAGAAGCAAGAAAAAGATGCTGTTAACCAGCAGGACCACATTAACCCAGGGAAGCCCGGCATCCTCCTGGAGGCGGCGGGAATAGGCCACTATCGCAGTAAATACTGACAGGAGCCAGGCCCATAATAAGAGGGACCCGTCATTACCAGCCCAAAAAGCCGCAAATTTATAAAAAGCCGGCAAGTGGGTACTGGTGTAACTATAGACATATTTAATGGTAAAATTGCCTGATAGTAAAAAATATATTAATAACAGTGAAGAGATGGTAGTTAAAAAGGCCACTGCCAAGACCCCTCCGCGGGCGCTCTGCAGCAACCGGTAATTATTGCTTTTTGTCCCCACCACAAAGCCTGCTGCCGCATAAATACTGGTCAAAAATGCCAGCACCAGAGCCAGGTATGCTACGTCTGCCAAAAGTCACCGACCTCCCTCAAATCCTTGTCATTTGTGACAGCTGTTATTTTTTTTGCTCCTTGGGGTGTTCTCCCTCAGCTGCTTCGTATTTCGACGGGCAGCGGGTTTCTACCTTGTCCGCCAGGAAAACCCCTGCCCCGGAATCATACTTTCCTTTTAAAATTATCTGAGTATCAGGCACCGTGAGATTGTCTGGCGGAACATCATTGAACACAACCTGCATTTTGCTCTCACCGTCAGTGACAAAAAAGCGCAGTTCAATCTTTTTGCCATCCCAATTTACGGTTTCCGGCAAGAGATAACCCTCCACCAAGAGGTATCTGCCTTTTAGCTCCTCTCCCTTCGCTAGCACTTCGGAGATCCTTAACTGATAACCAGCCGTGGAACCAATACTGACGGCAATCATAGCTCCCATGGCCATGATAATCACCAAGAGGCCGATGATTATTTTGTGGCGCTGTTTCACCTTGTTGACACCTCCCCGATTAAGCTAAGGCCTTTGCGCATGGTTTATACTTTATCATCAATATCTATCACGCCCAATGAAAAAAGTATGTGAACCGCATCACATCCATGGTAACCCAAAAATAAAAGAGCTGCAACTCGTTTAATTTCTGCCAAAAGGCAGCCAAGAGCAGCAGCCAGGGTAAATTGCCAGGCAGGACTTAGCGGGGCACATCCCTACAGGGGCCGCTAGGAAATATGAAAAATATTTATCGGACTATAAAATTCTCTTTGGCCTTTTCAATTCCTGCCGACAGCTAAATTTTTAACTTTCCACGGTTACCAAATAATATACTCGGCAAGGGATAAAAT
>JBFLXH010000077.1:0-8343 GCA_040757295.1 Bacillota bacterium
CGGAAAGATCATTCTATTGGAACACGTCCGGAGTGAGCACAAAATTATGGGGTACCTGATGGACTTCTTCAACCCTGTTTCCCTTCACCTCATCGGGTCCAACATCAACCGGCGGACGGTGGAAAATGTCCGGCAGGCCGGCATCAATGTTACCAGCATCGAGGACTCCTTTGGGAAACTGGTTAAACTGATTGTTGCGATGCCCTAACTAACCCAAAACCATTAGTAAAATTTAACCGTGTTCCACCACCCAGCTGTGAACAGCAACTGCATATTGCAGTATAACCTTAAATTGTCAACAGCATTTAGGATTCGCTATATCTTCAATCGGGACAATTCCCCGGACCTCTAAACGGTCTGGATACACCCACAGCTTAACTTGTAACCTGTCAAGCAGTTCTTCCCAGGTTACTACTCTCTGTGGGAATCCGACCGTTAAATGTTTTTCATCGTGAACCTTTACAAAAGCAATATTCTCCGTAACGGTATTCTCATCCGGTTGGTAGCGGACATCAAACAGTTCTTCCTCAACCGCTTCCTTCACTACTGCGATATTTTGTTCCAGCTTTGTGAGGTTTTCCATCTCCGGCCAGTAATGTTCATAACGTTTGCGGACAGCGAGTTCCTGTTCTTTCAATTCATTGATTTGCCGCTTATAATCTTCGTGAGACAAAGCTCCATCAACATAGATAGTAGCGAGCCTTTTCTGCTTCTCCTGTAGCTGTGAAATCTGTTCCGTTATAGGAGAGAGTAGGGTTTCTAGCTCTTCCTTCCGGCGTTCCAGCGAACCTACATACTCATTAATAGCTTTGCGCATCTGGTCTTTATTTTGAAGCATCTCAATAATCCGTTTTTTAACTTCTGCAATAACTGCTTCGCCGTCAAGCACAGGGCTGTCGCATTTCGGACTGCCGTCAAGGTGGTACTGTTTCAATTTCCCGTTGCACTTGAATACCAGCTTTGTACCTTTGTTATACATAGCATCATGGAACGGGCGCTGGCAGATACCGCAGAAGATACGACCGGCAAGTACCGGTTTTGGTCGCTTGCGGTTAAAGCCTCCTCTGGACTGCACTCTCTTTTTCTGCGCCTTCTCCCACAATGTCTTATCAATAATAGGTGGGAAGTCTACTTCATACCACCCATCAGTTTTTTCCTTTTTCATCTTTTCAACTAGTTCTGGACTGACCTGCATTTTATCACCCCGCCAGAAATAATTTGTTCCAGCATATGCTGTGTGAGTAAGAATACGCTGGATAGTAGCATCATTCCAATGAGCCTGCATCTTGCCGGCACGTCCTTTACGAGTTTTGCGAAATTGATTAGGTGTGGATATACCTAATTCTGTTAATTTCTCCGCAATCCGTATCATACCCAATGGTTTACCTGATTCATCTCCATACACGTACCACTGGTAAATGAGCTTAACTATCTTAGCTTCTTCTTCTCGAATTACCCATTCTTCTTTTTCATCGTCCCACCTGTAGCCGAAAGGCTGAGAACCGCCGGAATACTTACCTGCTTTTGCCAGCTTTTTCTTGCCGGTTACTGTCCTTAACTTGATAACTTCCCTTTCATATTCTGCAAAGGTGGCAAGAATATTTGACTGCAGCTTACCTTCGGGAGTGTCTTCGTTAGCCCCCTGCACGAACATAAAGCCGTCACCTTTAAAACCGCATCGTCTTACTTTTCGCGCTTCGTCCCGCAGGGCGGCAAAAAGGGCCAGAGAACGGGAAAGCCTGTCTTGGCGGTAGACGAAGATAGCGTCGTATTCTCCCGCTTGGTATTTCTCCCAAAGCTGATGGAGCACTGGCCTCGCATCGATGCCCAGTGCTCCACTGTAACCGTCTTCTTTGAAAATGTCTTCTTCTGTAACGAGATAACCTCGCTTTTTTGCTTCCTCCATACAGATTTCCGCTTGGGTATCGAGAGAAGTTCCTTCTGTTTGGTCTTCTGTGGAAACCCTACAAAGGACAGCGGCACGTTTTGGTAGTCCTTTCATAGTATCACCTTTTTGCCCTATGTTTACAAATGTTTACAATGGATGTTCAAGCTCGTATATTACATAATAACGAGTAAACATACGGGTTTTAACAAAAAGGCTAGTATTATCTTTTTTGTAGAAGATTCCTGCTCCTAGCCTATCCTTAAAAGTCCAGCCTCGTTCAGCTAGATAGTTAGTGAGTGGAGTTTCAGGGCCGGCTTTCTGAATAAGTTTATATTCTGCAAATGGAACTATATTAGCGTCAGTAAGTTCTAGTTTTATGATTCCCCATAGTACAGGTAGAGGATTACCTTCTTGAAAAAGGTAAAGAATTTTTATATTAAATATGGCAACAACTAATACAAGTACAGTTGAGACTAGAATAATTGTCTTCTTTCTATGTAATGCTGTCACAGTAGTTTGCCTCCACTATGTAAAATGATTGAAACAAACTTATCTTTCATTTTCCTGTAAGACCCTAAAGTAAATAAAAGTTGTAGCACTTTCTTCTTCTGGACCACCCTTTTCTCCAGGCACTACTGATATTTTAACCTTCCTACCATCTATCTCTTTAGTAAAATAGCGCATTGCACCCATCTGTTCATCTTCTAATTCTACCCAACCCATCTTTTTCATTCACAATGGTTCCGTCCAGGTCATCAACACCGAAAGCCAGGGAAAGTCGGGCTGTTTTTGGTCCAATCCGGCAATGTCGCCCAGTTCACCGAAATCATCAAGATGCCGCACTATGGGAACCCCCCTTCGCTCAGAATAGACGTAACGGGACCAGTACATCCAGCAGGGTAAAAAGGAACATAACCATGCTCAATGTGCCGTTGAGGTTAAAGAAGGCTATACCAGCCTTACTCAAGTCATCCGGGGACACCAGGGTATGCTGGTAGATCAGGATGACCACGGCCAGTACCACCCCGGCCATGTAAAAGATACCCATTTGCAGCACCCAGCCCGCGGCCACAAAAAAAACCGGCGCCAGCAGATGAAAAAGAGAGGATAGTTTAAGAGCACCTGGAATACCAAACCGGGCAGGTATGGAATAGATGCCCTCCCTGCGATCAAAGTCATAGTCGTCGCAGGCGTAGATTATGTCAAAGCCCGCTACCCATAACATTACCCCCAGGGCAATCAGAATGGGCACCAGGTGAAACTCACCGGCAATGGCAATCCAGGAACCAAGGGGCGCCAGTCCAAGGGCCAGCCCCAGTACCAAATGGCAGGCCCAGGTGAATCGCTTGGTGTAAGAATATAGGACCAGCACCGCTACAGCAACGGGAAACAGTTTGAAGGCCAGCGAGCTCAGTTGGTAGGAGGCCAGCAACAGTAGCCCGAAGGAAATTACTACGTAAAGGTAGACCTCACCCACCGACAGTTGGCCCTGTGGCAGGGCCCGGCTGGCCGTACGCGGGTTACGGGCATCGATGTGCCGGTCGATAAGGCGGTTCAGTGACATTGCTGCTGTTCGCGCTCCCACCATGGCCAGGGTGATCCAAATCAGGTCACCGGCGGCGGGGATACCTCTTTCCACCATCAGGGCCCCGACGTAAGCAAAGGGCAAGGCGAAAATAGTGTGTTCGAACCGGATCATTTGCATGAATATAACCAGCTTATTTGAGGCCATAACTCTCCCACTTCCTGGTAACCAGGTTAATAATATCCTCGGACATAACGATATCCGGCGGCCACTCCCGGGTGTGCCCCTCCTCGGGCCACTTCCTGGTAGCATCAATACCCATCTTGCTGCCAAGGTGCGGCAGGGGTGAGGAATGGTCCAGGGCGTCCAGGGGGCCGTCCACCATGAGCACGTCCCGGCGCGGGTCGACGTTGTTGAAAACCCTCCACATCACCTCAGAAACGTTTTGGACATCCACATTGCGGTCCACCACGATAATCAGCTTGGCCAGCATCATCAAACCCATTCCCCACAGGGCGCACATCACCTTTTTGGCCTGGCCAGGGTAGCGTTTGTTGATTGAAACGATAACACAATTATGGAAGACGCCCTCCGGGGGCATATTCATATCCACAATTTCGGGCAGTTGCATTCTCATCAGGGGCAAAAAGATCCTTTCCGTGGCCTTGCCCAGGTAGGCATCTTCCATGGGCGGCCGCCCGACGATGGTAGCCGGGTAAATGGGGTTTTTACGCCTGGTGATGCAGGTGACATGGAAAACCGGGTATTGGTCGGCCAGTGAATAATACCCCGTATGGTCGCCGAAGGGCCCCTCCAGCCTGGTTTCATCAGGGTTGACATAGCCCTCGATGATAATCTCTGCTTGTGCGGGCACCTCCAGATCGACGGTTTCGCAACGCACCAGTTCCACTGGCTCTTTACGCAGAAAACCCGCAAAGAGCATTTCATCAATGCCGTGAGGTAGTGGCGCCGTGGCCGCGTAAATGATAGCCGGGTCGCCTCCCAGGGCCACTGCCACAGGCATTCTTTCACCCCGCTTGCGGTAGTGCTCGGCCGCATCTTTGTGAATGTGCCAGTGCATCCCGGTAGTCCGGCCGTCATATACCTGCATCCGGTACATTCCCACATTGCGACGGCCAGTTTCGTGATCCTTGGTAAAAACCAGGGGCAACGTTATAAATGGCCCGCCGTCATCGGGCCAGCATTTTAGCACGGGTATTTTGGTCAAATCAGGGTTATCCTTGATAATCACTTCCCGGCAGGGGCCTGACTTAACAGTTTTGGGTAAAAATGAAGACAACTGGGCCAGCTTGGGCAGTGCTTTCAGCTTATCCATAAAAGTTGTAGGAAGCTCCGCGGGCTGAATAAAGTCCAGTATATCCTTGCCGACATCGTCAAGGCTGGTTACTTCCAGGGCCAGTTGCATCCTTTCAAGGGTACCAAAGGCATTTGTCAAAACCGGCATATCATAGCCGATAACATTTTCAAATAGAAGTGCCGGCCCACCGGCCTTAACCACCCGGTCGGTAATCTCGGTTATCTCCAGGTTGACGTCAACAGGAACGGTGATTCGTTTTAACAGGCCTCTTTGTTCCAGTACTTTGATGAAAGACCTCAAATCCTGATAGGCCAAGGATAAACACCTCTCTCATATTATGTGGCTGTCCTTCAGACTTTGGTTCCCACGTGCACCGAGACGATTCCCCCGGTCAGTTCATGGTAATGGGCGTCGGCCAGCCCCAGGCTGGCAAATAAATCTCTTATTTCGGTCTGGTGGGGAAATATTTTCAATGAATTGGGCAGGTAGCTGTAGGGTCCATCCTTACCCACCCCCAGTTTACCCAGGATGGGGACAAAGCGCTCAAAGTACAGGTAGTAAACTTGTTTAAATACCGGTGTGCTGGGCTTTGACAATTCCAGGGAGACAACCTTGCCTCCGGGCCGCACCACCCGCTGCATTTCCCGAATGGTTTTTTCCACATCGGGAACATTTCGCAGGGCGAAGCCAATAGTGGCACAGTCAAAGCTGTTGTCCGGAAAGGGCAGGTCAATGGCATTACCCTTGACCAGTTTTATATGGGAGCGGTATTCTGTTTTGTTAATATTCTCAACGGCTTTGGCCAACATGTTTTCGCAAAAATCAAGGCCCACCACATTGGCCTCGGTGCCCCCCCGCCGGGCTAGTTCCAGGGCCAACATGCCGGTGCCGCAACACACATCCAGGGCATCTCCGCCCCGTGGCAGACCAGTTTGAGCAACGGCAAAACGCCGCCAGTATTTGTCACGGTTAAAGCTAAGGGCTGCATTTAAAAAGTCGTACCGGTGGGCTATGGAGGAAAAAATTGAGTGCACGTATTCTTCTTTGTTTTTATATTTGTCCGGGATTTCCATTACGTGCCCCTTTCCTTATTTACTATGTCTACGGGTTTTTTATCCCCCGCTAGTAACGTCGTCCAATGCCATGACTAACTAGCCAACCAGGCTGTGAATAATTCTTCCTTCCCGGGGGTCCGGTAATTCACCCGGGGGAAAATCCTCATTAATCCTGCGATGAACATGGGAGGCCAGATATATATATTGAATAACTGCAGCCAAAAAAATCACCTTTTCCGACCGGCAGTTAAACATACGGGAGGTCATAATGACCAGGGCCGGGCGAATAGTTCTATTCAATTGTGATACGTTGAGCCGGGCGAAGTCGCTCAGGTTACCGGCCTTAATCCTGAATTCCTTATATACTTTATCTTGAGCAAGTTGCAATTCTTCGTAGTATTGATTGAAATGCCGTGATACTCATTGGCAGCGCGACCTCCTTCGTTCTCAACCTTATACTTGTTCGCCAAGAGGACGAGATTTCCTTCCCACGGTCGCCGTCATCCGCCATAAAAAGCAAATGCCTTGCATTTCCTTTGAACTGCAAGGCATTGCTAACCTTTATCACAGATGGCTACCCGCTCTAACCCTTTGCTTCTCCAAGCGGCGGGAAATGCTCGGCAAAGGAAAAATATTAAAATCAATGAAGCCGGGCATGAAATTCGCTGTCAGGCCACATTTTAATTAGTGGCCTGGCTCATTAAATGCCCGGCAAGGAATAAAATTTGATTACAGCCAATGAAGCCGGGCATGAAATTCGCTTTCAGGCCACGTTAAATTAATGTAAGATTTATCTGTCTCCTTCATTAATACCAACGGGACAAGTCCCTCGTTTAGTTCTCCAGGGTATTTTCTTTTTTCGAGAGTTAGAGATTCAAGGGTATAGGTGTCAATAAACCAGCTTGAGAGATCTACATTGCAGATAAATTTGCAGAGCAAAAAGCTAATACCTGACAGTTAACCCATGGTAAAATTTTAATTGACTGTAACCCGTTACCTTGGTACACTAATAGTCAAAATAATAAATAATGTGCTCTTATTCAGAGAGGTAGAGGGACTGGCCCGATGAAACCCGGCAACCGTCAAAACAAGTTTTTGATTGGTGCCAATTCCTGCAGAAGTTGAGCTTCTGAAAGATAAGAGACCCGGGACGGATCATACGGGCCTCTTCAGTAGGAAGAGGCTTTAATGATTACTTAAGAGCACAGGCAAAAGGAGGAATAGCATGAGTGTGGAGCGTACCTTCCAGGACATTAATGCCCGGATTAAAGCCGGCAAAGCGGTTGTCTTAACAGCAGAGGAGGTTATCGACAGGGTCAGGGAGAAAGGGGTAGCCCAAACCGCCCGGGAAGTCGATGTGGTTACTACAGGAACCTTTGGACCGATGTGCTCTTCAGGTATTTTTCTTAATTTAGGCCACACCAAACCCCGCATCAAAATGAGCAAAGTCTGGCTGAACAATGTACCTGCATATGCGGGCATTGCGGCAGTAGATGCCTATGTCGGCGCAACCGAGATGCCGGAAAACGACCCTCTTAATAATAATTATCCCGGTGAATTCCGCTACGGCGGCGGCCATGTGATTGAAGACCTGGCCGCAGGGAAACCTGTTCATTTAAAAGCCATCGGTTATGGCACCGATTGCTACCCCCGCCGGGAGATTGATACCATGATTACCCTGAATGATATTAACGAAGCCATCCTCTTTAACCCCCGCAACTGTTACCAGAATTATAACTGTGCTGTCAACCTGAGCGACCGGACCTTATACACCTACATGGGGACATTGAAACCAAAGCTAGGGAATGCCAACTATTCCACCTCTGGGCAATTAAGCCCCTTGCTGAAAGACCCTCAGTTTAAGACCATTGGAATCGGCACCCGCATTTTCTTGGGTGGCGGGATCGGGTATGTGGTTTGGAACGGGACCCAGCACTTTCCCGGTTTTCTGAAAGATGAAAGCGGAAAGCCAGTTTGCGGAGCCGGAGGGACCCTTTCAGTTTTAGGGAATTTGAAACAGATGGAAGCCCGCTGGTTGGTGGGCGCCAGTTTCCGGGGATATGGCGCTTCCCTGATGGTGGGTTTGGGTTTACCAATCCCTATCTTGAACGAGGAGATCCTCTTTTATGCAGCTAAGTCCGATGCAGAGCTGTTTGCTCCCATTGTGGATTACAGTGAAGGCTATCCTAACGCTAAACCCGGCAACCTGGGGCTTGTGAGTTATGCCCAGTTAAGGGAAGGGAAGATTAGGGTTCTTGATAAGGATGTGCCGACAGCCCCTCTGAGCAGTTATGTCAAGGCGAGGGAAATCGCCCATGCCCTTAAGGACTGGATTCAAAAAGGCGGCTTTCTCCTGGGTGAACCGAGTCAGCTCCTGCCCGGCCCCGAGGCAGGCCTGACCGGAAAAGCCTTAAAGTAACTAGTCTCTACGTGAACCACCCCTCCCTTCGCTTCGCTCAGGAAGTGGCTTCCTGCTTCATCAGCAACCTGTGGTGCTTCGACAGGCCTGAATTCCCGTGGTTCCCACGGTACTGCGTCCGCCGGAACTCCCTTGTCG
>JBFLXH010000078.1:0-8332 GCA_040757295.1 Bacillota bacterium
TGATCCAAGTCTATTTTGACACGGCAACACAGCGTTTTTCAAGGCTTATTGATAAATTCTGGCCACATTCTTTGAAACTTAGGTTATGGGATTGGGAAAATTATCCTGAAACTGCATAACTACTGTATTTAAAAACATGAATGGACAAACCGTTCGTGATTGTGGTATATTTATAAAGGAATAGCGAATATAGCCGCATTTTTGCATCTATTATGCTGGTGCGGCTTTTTAATCCCCCTGTGTTCCGGATGGTATAACGGCAATATTACTATGGCGCAGAAGGGATTTATTTTCATCCCATCGTTCGCGATAGTAAAATAAGTGTTCAGCAATTGTGTTCCATTGCTCCCTGATGGGGAGACAGAATAAACATAAAAAAAGGGAGGAATTAACTAATGCAGATCAACGATTTATCTGCAGGTGCTGTAACACTTATCCGCCAGGCAATTGAAAGATTGGGAGTCGCTGAAGAGGTCCATGCCATCGCAAAAGAGGTATGTTTTTTAGCCGAGGAAAAATATGCAGTGGGCAAAACCCCCGAAGCACAATGGAATTCAGTGGCCGACAGGTTAAGAAGAATGAAAATGGAGACTTTCTCGCAAATTTCCTGCGCTGTGGAAACATACATAAAAACCCATATTGACAGGCCCCGTAACGGCCAGACATATTACTAAGCCATGCTTTTCTCCCCAACATACCCCTCACTAGGCTGCCATTTTGGCAGTAATCGAGTATTTGAGTTTTTTACTGGCCTATGGTATACTCAAAAGGCAAATATTGGTTTTTGTCAGTCTATAGTTTTTCTTCTCGGGTTTAGGAGGTGTATGCAGGGTTATGCAAGAAAGAGTTAAAGAGTGGCTGACCATTTCCAAAGAAGATATGGAAGTGGCCCAGCTGTGCTTGGATGGAGCCAAATTCTTGCACTGCGCTTATATGTGCCAGCAGTCGATAGAAAAAGCGCTGAAGGCTTTGATTGCTACCGACAATGAAGTGCCGATGCCTATTCATAACCTGCCGCAATTGGCGATGGATGCCGACATCTGGGATGTGATGCAAGCAGAACAACGCATTTTTCTGCGTGCCCTCACCACATATGCTATTGAAGCACGATACCCGGAACGCAGGTACAGGCTGTACCAGCAGTGTACCAGGGAAGAGGCTGAACGGATATTACGTTCCACCAAGGAGATGATAGCATGGTTAAGAAATCAGGTCGAGCAAAAGTTGTCTCCCGAAAAGTAGTCGTGCAAAAGTTGAACGAGGTTATCGATGAGTTGAAAAATGAGATACCTGTAGACATTATCTACCTGTACGGATCATATGCGAGTGGGCGGCCTGGGCCGCACAGCGACGTGGATGTGATGGTAGTGTCACCTGCTTTTGGCAAAGACCTGATTCAGGAGACAGTATTCCTGATGGAACTTTTTGAAAAAACCGGGCTAATGGTAGAGCCACGTGCGTACTCAAGGGACGAGTTTTTGCAGGCACGGCCGGGTACGTTCCTGTACGAGGAAGTGATCCAAAAAGGACACCGTCTGCTGTGAGCAAATGGAGGCGTTGCGAACTACCCCCCTTTGCTTCGCTCAGGAAGAGGAATCCTTTGGGTTAACTCACAGGCATAATATCCCGTGTTTCCGCTAGGGAAGTCATGACCAACGCCCATGCTGTTTTATGGTGTAAATTGAGATTGGTGTCTATTTTGAGTGCAGCGCTCAGGCAGTATTGAAGCAATAAAGACCAGTCGTTTTTTCCGTCTTGACGAGTTTTTAGGGCTAGTGTAAAATAAAACCAGATTTTTAAAAACCCTCTCCATTGAGGGCAAAGGCAAATACCCGATAGATTTCGGGCAGTTTAAAAGCAACTTGCTTTTAAGCCATGAATCCCTGTAGATTCGGGGAGTCGATGTGAAAACCCAGTTGATTCTGGGTTTTTCGTTTTGCCTTGCCCTGCGCCAATAGGCGTATCAAGTCTTCCCATAAACCTTAAAAGAGGGGGTTTTTTAAAAAATGCAGACAAAATGGAACGTTTTCGTGTCGGAACAAAAAGGCATTGTGATGGTTGAAGACCGGGGGCAGGGATTATTGCTGTCAAGCCGCCTTTTCCCTGGAGCACTGTATGTTGGCAGTGTCCTGATGGAAGAAGTGGATCTGGAACCAATTGTCCACCCGGTGGAACCAGGCTTTTTTGAGCCGATAGTCTATCTGAAAGATGCGCACTACGATAACTTCCCATTTCCAGTCGAAGTGGCAAATGAAATCCTATATGCTGCTGGAACAGATGTCAGGGTTATTGCCGGAATTTAAAGGGGGTGTGCCCGGATATGCCTGAGATCACCGAAAGGGAAAACGCACTGATCTGCGACCTCTACAAATTGCGGCTATTGGATAGAGAGCAGATTTTAGAGCTATATTTTAACCCCAACCACACCAATGGCTATAGGCGCATGAAAGTACTCCAGGATATGGGCCTCATCGAAAGGATCAATAATAATAATCCAAGGGTCAGTGGTCAGTTTTCCCTCACGAGAAAGGGTGTGCGCATGGCTGCTGAACTCCTGAGTATGCCGGATAACAAGTACTGTGAAAACCTGCAAATAAAAACACGCAGCTCTAACTATTTAAGAAAGATAATGGTGGCAGAAGCCCACCGGCAGCATAAGCTTTTATCGAATGAGGTTTATGTGCGGCTTAAAAAACATCCCCAGGTTGGCAGCTTTACCTGGCAGGACAGCCAGGAAACGCGGGTTAATAATCGTGGGTGGGGTATTATTCCGGACGCTTTGATAAGCTTACATGTAATCCCGCTTATCCTGGATAAAAGGACCATCAACGAGAATGTCCCCAAGCCCAAGCAAGTTGTCCCAGTCTTTACGCTCATTACTCTTCCTTTTAATTTCCTCGTAGGTATAGCCGGAATAAATCATTACGTTGAGGCCAATTTCTCTTACCCTTCTTACAAGTTCAGCAAACCCGGCCGCCTGTTCAAAGGGTTCACCGCCGCTTAAGGTTATCCCGTCAAGCAGGGGATTGACTTTTATCTGTTGCAGCATCGTGTTAATTTCAGCCAGGCTGCCCCCTTCAAAGGAGTGGGTGTCCGGATTATGACAACCCGGACAGTGATGCCTGCAGCCCTGTGCAAATACTACATACCGGATGCCCGGCCCGTCAACGATTGACTCCTTTACAATTCCCGCAACTCTAACCTGCGTAGCCATATTTGCCTCCATTATTTCAATCCAAATAGGGATTTAGTCCAACTTGTTTTTTCAAACAGCCCAGTTCACTTTACTGAAAAGTGGATGATCCTGTCCTTTTCCTCAGCCTTTTTTGCATCATTGAAGCGCTGCAAAGTTCCTACCAGGTAACCCGTAATCCTTCTTATCCTTTTACAAGGCTTTCCGGGTTGGCAACTCCTGTCAGGTCGCAAAAGGGAGGAGTTGATCACCGTTTGATCACAGGTGACACCTCGGAAGCGGTAGCATCAGGGCCGGATGGCAGTCCGGTCCCTTTTTTGTCCGTCCTGAAAGCACCTCGTCAAACCTGGCTGCTGCTTCGGCATCCTCGTTGGGGAGCAGGTGCCGGTAGACGCGCAGGGTAAAAGCCACGTCGCTATGGCCGAGGCGCCTGCTGACCAGTTTCGCGTCTTCCCCGCGTTAAAGCATTAAAGTGGCGTGGGTGTGCCGGAGGTCATGGAACCTGATGCGCGGTAAGCCCGCCTTCTCCAGGAGAGGTATAAAATGACGCGGGATCAGGTTGTCCGGGTTAATCGGCGTCCCCTTCTCGGTGCAGAAAATCAGGGCTAAATCCTGCCAAACCGGTCCGGCCTGGAGCCTCAGCGCGTTCTGTTCCGCCCTGTGTTTCTTGAGAGCGGCGACCAGTTCCGGCGAGATAGAAATGGTGCGCCTGGAAGTGGCACTTTTTACAGCGTCCTGCAACGGAGCTGGCTGCCCAGGGTAACCAGGCTGCTCAAGCCGCCTTCCTCGCCGTCCAGCCTGGCCCCATCTTCCTGCAGAGTGGTATAGAAATTTTGCACGCCAAACGGGGTAAGTTCGTGCAGCTTCATAAAAAAGCCCCCGTTTTGGGAGGAGTGCGGCGATAGGGTCAATTCCTTTAGTTTTTGAAAAACATTGCTCTATCCTCCAGGGGCATGTTAGAATTTTGGTAGAAAATTCATAACCTCATTCGCCTTGTTGATTTGGCGGGTGTAGAACCACCAGAAGAAATGAGGCTGTTCATCGGAGAGTTAAACTCTGTTGCCGGGACTATCAGATACCCGGAAGACCTTAACAACCTGATAGCTGCCTATCCCAGGTTGGTGGCGAATCAGTATCTCAAACGTACGGAGCAGGTGATAGAATGGCTAAGAAACAGCGAGAACTTAAAGAAGTAATAGCTTCATACCTTCACGTTCTCGGCCAGTTCGGAATACACGTCCAGAGAGCATTGCTGTTTGGTTCCCAGGCTAAAGGTACGGCCCGTGATAACAGTGACATTGACTTGCTGATCATCTCTAACGATTTTGCCGGTCTGAATCTGCGGGAACGGGCGGAAATCCTTGGCCGGGCGGCAGCCAAGATTATGGAGCCGGTAGAGGCCAGGGGCTATACACCCGAAGAAATCGATTTGCATAAACTTTCCCCAGCCAGCTTCTTGCGAGACATCTTGACCCAGCCGGAAACTACCGAATACAGGATGTAAAAACCCCCTTGCCCAGTGTGGGACATAGGGGGTAACTTGATCACCGTTGATCACAGACGCTGTGGAATAGCCTGTTTGTTCTGGATGTGGTAACACGTGCCACGCCGGAAAGCCTTAAAATTGTTAGATTTTATGGACTAGACACTACTTGAAAATACAGTCGGGACGGCCAAATTTGCCTGGCAAAGGTTGGTAAGGCGGAGGTCACCGGTTCAATCCCGGTTATGGGCTCCATATTGTAAGAACAACCGGAGTCTATCCGGTTTTTTTATTTTTTTACCTATCAAGCTGTCGTCAAACCGGTTTGCAGCCTCAGCGTCCTCGTTTGGGAGCACATGATCCTATAGCAAGAATGTTCCGTGGGCTGATTTTAGCATCGGAAAACCGGGGGAAGACAATCGACTATTATATTAAGGCTGAAAATGTAAACGGGTCTGTAGAATCCTCTTTTTATCAAGTAAATACCTATACTATTACCAGCGATCTTAATATCGGGGACTGGGCTCTAGGAGTTTACGACGACATATCTATTCAAATCAGTAGTACTCAGGAGCGCTGGTTTTATGATAGTGAAACAGCTAACGGGTGGAATCTAAATAATGACACCCAGTATGTAAAAAGCCCGTTCAGAACAGATTCCGGTGCTGATGATTGGTCTTACTTAACGAGTGCAGTAAATGCAACACGGCCAACAAATATATCTACCCGGCATAAAGGGCTAGATATACATGGTGGCAATAAATCAGTGTATCCTATATTGAGTGGTATCTCTGCAGGATCAGGCAATCTTTCTGATGGCACTAAGTGGGCCGCGGTTGCCCATGATAGAAATGGTGATGGAACCACTAACTACTTCACCTACTACCTGCATTTGTCTTCAGTTGAACCAGTTGCGCAAACCTCTGGTAACTTACTTATGCAAAGTACAAAGATTGGTACAACTTCGTCGTAGGGAGACGATGCACCTGCCGAAAGCAATAAACCCATTGCACTTGCGCCCGGCATTTATCAGGTAACGTATCAATTTGGAACCAAAAAGAAGAATTTCCCCGAAAATTATTTTGAAAGGGCCTAAGTTAATAAGTCCCCAGTAAAGAAGGCTTTCCTGTGGAAAGGCCGTGAAAATATTTGCTTTTTTCCCAAATTTCCGGGAACCTAACCCGGAGTTTTTTTATCTATATTACTGGCTTGATCACAAAGTTCAGCTTAAAAATCCCCTGGCTATTTATGTGAAAGGGGTGTCTTAAGTGAAACATCGGGTTTTGGGTGTTCTTTGGCTAGTCCTTTTCTGTTTTATCTTTACTTCCTGCGCAGGGGAACCCAGACTTCAGAAAGGGATCATTCCCCGTGAGACAGCCGCTGGCGAACCTTTGGAAGAAAAGCCGGTGCTCCTCCTGGACTTGCCTCTTGGTCCCACCTACACTACTCCCGGTGTTGACCCTGGAGGGGTCAGCAGGGATGGCAAGTGCCCAACCTCGCTGGCTGTCGGACCGGATGGCAGCATCTACATAGTTGATGCTGCCCGGAACAAGGTGCTTGTATATGACCAAAACCCTCTCACAGGCGTAATCGAGCTTCCGTTTATTGACCAGGAAGCCTGGGACCTAATGGTGATAGGGGACCGGTTGTTCTTGCGGGATTACCAGTTTGAATACCTTTTCGACCACCAGGGGCTTTTGCACCAGATATGCGGGCTAGACGATTCTTCTGGCTTTACCCTGCATGACCTTCCTTCGCGCCGTAGTTCTGAAACAACTTACCGCCAGTGTCCTGATTTTAATTGGGTTTTTGAGCAAGTTACTGATGGCCTGGGAAACCGTTATTCTTTCTCCAATACCATAATCCGCCGGGTTGATCACAGCGGGCAGGAAATGGCACGGGGACAGCTCCCAAAGATTATGCCTTATTCAAGCATTGCAGATTTCTTTATCACCCCCGGAGGGGGAGTATATACTTTAAGCTGGGTATATGAGACAGGGAATATTACCAGGGCATTGGTTCACCGTGTACTAAGCCCAGTTAGCGATTCTGCCCCTGACATTCCTTTCTTGCAGCCCTATTGTAGCCTTCGGCCTTCCTGTGCCCTCCAAGCTTGAGATCAGGTCTAAACTCTGGCCTCCTATTCAGATAGAAGACCCGGTTCTTTTAAATAATTTCTGGCATTTGATGCAGGAAATCGGGAAACTGACACCGCGATCCGCCCGCCTAGATAAAACGGATTATCGGCCCATGACCCTAGTTGCTTCCTGGCCCTCCGGCAGCAAAAAAGAGTTCAAGCTAGTAAATAGAGATTCGCTGCTGTACGGCAGTTACTACCATCATGCGTTTTTAAACCGCAGGATACGAGATCTTTTGGCAAAGGCCATGTATAACCCGGCAAACCTGGCCAGGGCAGTCTTAACCTCGGAGATAGAAGTTGTTCTTCTCGATTTGCCTGGAGTAAAGCGGAGACTTAATGAGGAAGAAAAAAATCTTTTTGCATTGGGCTTAATAGACACATTCCGGGTTAACTATCGTGAAGCGACACAGCCTTGCGACCCCCCTTTTCCCCTTTATGCGTTGGATTTAAAGGGGAAGGGTTGGCAAGCCAGGATGTACTTCGCAGGTGAACATTACATCAACATGGATGAAGAATGGTATGGGCATACCTTTGCCCACGATGGCAGTTTGCTCCGCATGGTGCAGGAATGGCTCCCTGTTCCTGCAGCTAAACCAGGGGAACTGGCCTACCTTTACCGGGCAGAAGAGCTAAAGATTGTTGAAACAGATACGGTGTCTGATCTAACTTATTGGAAAAACTAGGTGGTGCGGAATTTGCTTGGGGTGCGACAGGATCTGAACCCTAATGATCCCCACGAAAACATTAGCTTCTTATTCCATATTGACGGGGGCCTGCACGAGGTAGAGATTTTTCGGGATGGATTTACCTATGCGGGTAAGTTCTATAAACGGGCGGGCCTGTCAGCTTTGCGGAGGTTCCTTGAGGTTCCCTAAAGGCCCAAAAAAAAATGTGCCCTTCAGCCATATTATTCTCGAAAAGGAAAATTACCTGGAACTTTTTCCTTAGTAGGGCCGTTCGTTAATCACTTCTCCAACTTTAGCTATCACAATTATGTCTGCTCGTTTAATATGATCTTCAATGGAGATATTGGCCCAGGAAGCAATAGCAGTTCCGGAAAGGCTAAGAAGGTTAAAAAGCAATATGAAGGGTATCAAGAACCAAAGTCGCTGGTTTATCAACTTAATCTCTCCTTATTTTCCTGATAACCAGGACCATACTGGCTCCCATTAAGAGTACAATAAACCCCAGGAAGACAAGAGGCAGGCCGAAAAGCATGCTTCTCGCGGGCTCAATGAGGTACCAGGGTGTATCCATAAGCAGCACTCCTCTTTGGATTTGGTTTTTTGTTATAACCGAATGTCTTTTTGCCATGATGCGACTGTAGCGTGACTCGAAATCCATCAGCTGCTCCAGTTCCAGCTGCGTCTTGGAGTTCTCCTTTTGTTTATCCACCGCCGCCTTAATATCCAGGAGCAGATCTTTCATCTGCCGCGCCCAGGCCTGGTTCTCGTTTTCAACGATAGCGGTCAGCTCCCGCAGGTGATGGGCGTTGCAGAGGGAATGGCCGCAGGGG
>JBFLXH010000079.1:0-8241 GCA_040757295.1 Bacillota bacterium
GCCCGGCCGCTCATTCAAGCGACGTCCCCTACTATATCACGCCGCTTATTCCATGTCAACGGCCATTTTCTTCCTCCACTCACCGAAACCTTCCAGGTTCCGGCGCGCGACATTTGTTAGTGTACCACATGTCCAATAACAAGTCAAATGGGATTTATTGTACTTTTTACAATATTATATGTTGTTGGCGCAATTAGTATGTCCAGACGACACTTTAAAATATTACACGACCCGCAAAGACTTTTCAAGCTCTTAAACGGGTCGTTTATCCTCGCATAATGCCGCCAGGCTTAGCAAACTTATGCTAATTATCGGATTTAGCAAAATCCGGCCGGATTTGCAGCAATTCTTGCTATTCTTCCCTGGGCTTCATAGTGGGAAACAGAATTACATCCCTAATTGATGGCATATCGGTTAAAAGCATTACCAGCCTATCAATGCCTACGCCCAAACCTCCCGCCGGCGGCATTCCGTATTCCAGAGCCCGGACAAAGTCTTCATCCATCATATGGGCTTCTTCATCACCGGCTGCCCTTTGCTTAACCTGTTCCAGGAACCGCTCTTTTTGATCGATTGGATCGTTAAGTTCAGAAAAAGCGTTGGCTAGTTCCCGGCAAGTAATAAAGGCCTCAAAACGGTAGGTTAATCTGGGATCTTCTTTTTTCTGTTTAGCCAAGGGGGAGATTTCGATGGGGTAATCCATGATAAAGGTGGGCTGTACCAGGTTCGGTTCCACAACCACCTCAAAAACTTCATTAATAACTTTGCCCCAAGTATCGGTTGCTCCCACTCCAACCCCCATTTTCCGAGCTGCCTCTCTGGCAGCAGCATCGGAATCTATTGCGCTAAAATCCACTCCGCCGTACTTTCGCACTGCCTCCAGCATGGTCAAGCGCGGCCACGGGGGCGTAAGGTCAATGGGCTGCCCTTGATAGCTGATCTTGGTAGTCCCTAAGTTTTCCTGCGCGATATAGGCAATCATTTCCTCGGTTAAGCTCATCATATCATAATAGTCCGCATAGGCCTGATACAGTTCCATCATGGTAAACTCGGGATTATGTTTAGTGGAAATTCCCTCATTTCGAAAAACCCGCCCTATTTCGTAAACCCTCTCCAGACCCCCAACCAGCAGCCTTTTAAGATGCAGTTCCAGGGCAATGCGCATGTAAAGGTCTATATCAAGGGCATTGTGGTGGGTGATAAAGGGCCGGGCCGAAGCGCCGCCGGCGATGGTATGCATGGTCGGGGTCTCTACTTCCAGAAATCCGCGCCCATCCAAAAACCGGCGCATGGCTTTAATGATCCCGCTGCGCAACAGAAATACCTGGCGCACCTCAGGGTTAACTATCAAGTCCACATACCGCTGGCGGTAACGCAGGTCAACGTCCCTTAAGCCGTGCCACTTCTCCGGCAATGGCCGCAAAGACTTGCACAGGAGGCTCAAATGTTTGATATTAATGGTTGTTTCCCCTGTCCTGGTTTTAAAAACTGGACCGGAAACACCGATGATATCACCCAAATCCAGGTCAGTAAAAAGCTTGTACATTTTTTCGCCGATCTCATCCTGGCGGGCATAGACCTGAATTTGCCCGGAAACATCCTGCAGGTGAGCAAAACTGGCCTTTCCATGGCCCCTTTTGGCGATCAATCGCCCCGCTACAGACACTTCCTGGTTTTCCAGCTGAGAAACCATAGCTAACACTTGTTCCGCATGGTGGCTGACTTCAAACCGACCACCAAAAGGTTCAATCCCGGCGGTCCAGAGCTCGTCCAATTTTTGGCGGCGAACCAGCATTAATTCATTAAGTTCAGTTTCCATCCACATCCCCCTTAGCGATAATTATCTCCAAATATGTCTGCGCCAAAAAAGGGAGGTCCAACAGACCGCCCCATGCTGTACTTGCACCCTAGTTGTTGTGAATTGACCTGGAGATAGAAATATTTGCCCTTATTAAGGAAGAATATCAAGCAATTGATACTTCAATATTCCCACGGGAACCTGGACCTCAACCACAGCACCGATACGCTGGCCCAAAATCGCTTTGCCTACCGGAGATTCATTAGATATCTTGGCGGCTGACGGATCAGCCTCCATGGAGCCAACAATTACATATTCCAAAACATCCCCGCACTCTAAATCCTTAAGCACCACTTTAGAACCTAAGGATACCTTATCGGTATCTAAACCTGTATCATCAATAATCCTGGCATTGCGCAGCTTTTTCTCCAAAGTAAGAATGCGTCCCTCAATAAAGGCCTGCTCGTTCTTTGCGTCTTCATATTCCGAGTTTTCGCTAATATCGCCGAACTCAATTGCCTGCTTAATTCTCTCTGCAACCTCTTTACGCTTTACGGACTTCAGGTGCTCCAATTCCCGCTCCAGCTTTTTTAAACCCTCAACCGTAAGCATTACTTCCTTTTCAGACATGATAAGCTCTCCTTTAAGTTCTAATGTTAAGTCGTTAACTCAATATATGATATTAGCGACCTTTTTATTCGGTGCCTAGCCGGCAAAAAGGGTTGATGTACTATAACAAGCACTGTCAACCGGTTGAACAGTGCTTGTCCGTCTTGTCTATATCTTCAAGGGTTATTATATAAACCTGTTAAGTATTTGTCAAGAAAAGACTGAGATTTACTGGAAGCAGAAACTTCAATTGGTTTTTACAGGAGAGGATTGGGAGCGGCATCCCTTTTCTTTTTCCCTTTCCCGGCGGTGGAGGCAAGGCACTTCACTGGCTGAATACCGCCTTTCCCTTTGGACTTTAATTCCTTAGCCCTCTCCCGGATGGCTTCAATCTGTTCAGGGATGATGGCCCGCTCAAAACTGCGGAAACCCGCGAGCTTAAAACCATGCTTAACAGCCAGCCGCTGGATTTCTTCCACCTGTTCCAGGCTCAGATCTCTGCCAAGGGTAAAGTTTTCAAACCTTCCTTCCATAGCTAGCATCATTGTTTCGGCCATACAGGCATAAGAAGTTTTCGGTGGGAAACCAAAATTAAAATGAAAATTAACATCGCCAGGCACTTCCACCACGCCGCCCTCAATTACCAAGACGTCGTCCCGGGTTTCTACCACCTTTTTAGAAACATCCCTGGGTCTGGCAACATCGCAAACGACGGCGCCTGGCAACAGGTCTTCCGGCTCAATAACAGCCCCTCCGTCAGACGTAACTGTAATGATTACGTTGGCCCGCCGGATCGCCTCCTTAATATTTCGGGTAACCTTTACAGCCAACCCGGTTTCTTCCATGATCTTGGCTGCTAACCGGTCCAGCTTATCCTCACTGCGGGCCACCAAGGTAAGGTATTTGGTTTCTTTGGCCATCAGCCTGGCGCAAACAGCGCCAATGGAACCCGTAGCCCCAATAACAGCTATTTCCGCTTCTTCCAGCCGGATTCCCATCATCTGGGCAGCTTTCTTGGTTCCCTCCATGGCTGTAGCTACGGTGTAACTGTTTCCTGTAGTGACTGCAATTCCGAGGTTATTAGCTACTGTGATGCCTGCATCCCCAACTACCGAAGTCATTGCTCCTAAGCCCAGAATTTGCGCCCCCAGTTTTTCCGCCAGACGGCCGGTTTTGATAATTTTTTGCAGCACATAGTCAGTTGGCAAACTTAGCATCTGCCGAGTTGTCAGGGAACAGCCAACGAACCAGCCTTCTATCTCGCTGTGGGCTGATTTCACCCCGGTAATATGAGAAACTTTGAGCGGCGGGATGTATTTCACTGCCCCTTCTACCCAGCTGTCCGGCAGCTTACTGGCGATTTTAAATTTGCGCGAGACGTCAGAAATGTCTATGGGGTGGATCATAAAGGCAAACTTATTCATACAGATACCTCCTGAGTGTAGTTAAGAAAGCATTTATCAAAATGCTAAAAATTGCACTTTAGTTTAATTGTTCTACCCGAGGCTGCCATCCCATCTGGTCAAGGAGCTGGATATACTCATGAACAGCAATCTGATCGGGTTTTTTGCCTGTGAGGGCAACCAATACTCCCTCCATTACATTGGTGCCAAAAGACCTGCCGTTCAGTTCCGGGGTTGTGGTCACTAAAGTTGCTATTCCCCTTTGGCGCAAGAGATCTACGTCAGAGGGGGTCACTGTGTTGGTTAAAATAGTTTTGCCCTTCAGGACATCAGGCAGGAAGCGGCGGATCAGGTGAAAATCCCCGGCAATAATGTCTGCTTCCTGATAATATTTTTCATGTTTGGGCTGAATGGTTTCCTGCCGCGCTCCGGTTGGGTAAAGCCAGGCAAAAGGTACCCGGGACACTACCGGCATCAAAACTGCTGCAATGAAACCGATTGTAGCAAGGCTCCGGATAGGGATAGGTAATCCCAAAAGAAAGATCAAATCACCAAATACAACGGAGGCGCCTGTAGCAGCCAAGGCCTCAGCCATCCCAAACCTATCCGCGGCACTGACCACAAGGATTTTCTTGTCCTTAAATTGGATCCCTTGATTCTCCGCCAAATAGCTGACTACCCTGCGTTCAAGGGTGTTTTTTAGTCCGCTGCCGTCCACAATTGGGGTATGCTTCGCTGCCGAGACGATCCTAAGAGCATCCCGCAGGACATACCGCCGGTTACCAGCATAAACATAAAGATCTGTGCCGCCCAAACCAAAAGCGTCTACCTGACCATCAAGTTCTTTAATCAGAGCAATAGCCTTCTCCATATCCCCATCAGTGCCCCGTCGCTCAATGGAAAATTTTTGGCCTAAAATCTCTGTTTCTACTTTATGGTCTCGCTTGGAAGACCCCAAACTAACACTGACAACCCTCTTCATTGGCAATTTCTCCTTTCTCCCTGGCAATAAGGGATCGGATTAACCGGGCAAGGGCTTCCGGATCAACATACACGTCCCCCTCAATGGGAGACTGCCCTAACTCCACTCCCACTACTTCCCGATCAAGCAGCGCTTCGCTTAGCCTGATGCGATAATTGGAACCCAGCACAACTACCACATCATGGGAGCGGATTCTGGCAACCAACTCCATTAAGTGGTTCATAAAATCCAAGCCGTTTTTATTGCGAGCAAACTCCCATCGTTCCTGATCCGTCATCAGGAGCCAGAAGTCTACTCCCTCCCTAGCCAGTACTTCAACCAATTCCCTTTTATTTTCCACCGGGAAGCCCACCACTGCCACTTTGTTTCCTTTGCGAACCTCCCCTATTTTTTCAAGCCTGGAAATAAAGGTTCGGTCTAAATTGAGGCGGTTTGCGACTTCTTGCTGGGAAAAGCCTCTTAACCTTTGTTCCAGTATTTGATCAATGATGTTATTTATTTTATTGCGGCTGATCAGCTTTTCCCCGATTCTTTGCAGCTCCATCCATCCACCCCCAAGATGTGCACAAAATTGTGAACACCCTTATACTACCAAAACACCAGGTTTTTTGCAAGTTTTGGAGCAGCTTGGTTTACCATGAAAAAAAGCCCTAAGCGGGCTTTTTCCGTTGCCAAAGCGAATAATGGCCAAAAAAATTATACTCGGCAAGGGATAAAATTGCATTATCATAATGAAGCCGAGTATGAAATTCGCTTTGAGGCCACGGTAAATCAATGAATAATTAGTGGCCTTGCTCATTATAAAAGCTGAGTTTTTTAATCCAATTCCCTCATGACCGGAAATCTTCCAGGTAGGACAACAAGAGCTGTTCAATTTCTTCTACGGCGGTTAGTTGGTTGATCTGATCCCGGATCCGGGCAGCGCCCCGCAATCCTTTTAGGTACCAGGCCAGGTGCTTGCGCATTTCCCGTACGCCCGTCCACTCGCCTTTAAATTCCACTACCATCTGCAGGTGGCGGAAGGCCATTTGCATTCGTTCCTCGTCCGAGGGAGGGGGCACCTTTTCTCCCCGCTCAACCAAAGCTACCGTCCGGTGAAAGATCCAGGGGTTTCCCATGCTGCCTCGTCCAATCATAACTCCGGCGCAACCTGTTTCTGAGATCATTTTAACCGCATCCTCAGGTTCCCAGATATCCCCGTTGCCGATTACCGGCACATCTACGGCTTCAACTACCTGGCGGATAATCCCCCAGTCAGCCCGCCCGCTGTAAAATTGCATCCGGGTGCGACCATGGACAGTTACCGCAGATGCTCCATTTTCCACTGCCAGACGGGCTATCTCCACCCCATTGACACTGCTTTCATCCCAGCCCCGCCGCATCTTAACGGTCACCGGCGCTTTCACTGCCCTGGCCACAGAGCGGACAATCGCTGCCGCCCGGGCAGGATCCCTCATCAAAGCAGAGCCTTCCCCGTTCTTTACGATTTTCGGCGTGGGGCAGCCCATATTGATATCAATCAGTTGTGCCCCTTCTTTTTCCACCAGTTGGGCTGCGGCCGCCATTTCTCCCGGATCAGAGCCGAAAATCTGAACGGCAATAGGACCGGTTTCCCCCGATAAATCAAGGAGCAGTTTTGTCCGGTGGTTGTTAAACAAGAGGGCTTTGTCACTAATCATTTCCGTAAAGATCAGGCCGCAGCCGGCTTCCCTGGCCAAGATACGATAGGCCTTATCGCTAACACCGGCCATCGGAGCAGACACAATCCTATTTGGGATAGGCAAATTACCAATGAGCATTAATCCTACTCGCCTCATGCATAGTTACTGTTTTTCTTGAAAGGTCCCGGAATTATTTTTCATCCAAAGGCCGCACGGTATTCCGTTTGTAAATAATCCTTAAACCTTCAAGAGTAAGAAAGGGATCAACTTTATCGATAGAAGCGGTTTCAGGTCCGATCAGCTTGGCCAATCCCCCGGTGGCTACTACAAAAGCGCTGCCTCCCAGTTCAGCTTTCATCCGCGAAACGATCCCGTCTACCTGCCCAACAAAACCGAAAACGATGCCAGCCTGCATAGCAGATACCGTGTTCTTTCCAATTATCGATTTAGGGCGGGCCAATTCCACCCTGGGCAGTTTTGCCGCATGCTGAAAGAGGGCTTCCGTGGAAATCCCTATTCCTGGGGCAATGGCCCCTCCTAGGTATTCCCCCTCGCCGGAAATGGCATCGAAGGTGGTTGCAGTGCCAAAGTCCACCGCTACAACCGGCCCTCCATATATTTCATAGGCGGCAACTGCGTTGACAATCCGGTCTGCCCCTACTTCTTTGGGATTATCAAACCTGATGGGCATGCCTGTTTTGACTCCTGGACCAATAACCAGAGGGTCCACCCGGAAGTAACGCCGGGAGGCTGTCTCCAGGATAGGGGTCAGCGGCGGAACTACCGATGAAATTGCGATATCCTTAATCATGGACATTGCTAAGCCATGGTAATCGAACAGATGTTTAAATAGCATCCCTAACTCATCAGCTGTTTTCTGCCGGTCCGTGGAAACCCGCCAATTAACTATTAGTTTTTCCCCCTCGTAGACCCCCAGCACGATATTGGTGTTGCCAACGTCAACCACCAAGAGCATAACAGCATCTCCTTTCAAACAGCTAAATCTGGTTTGATTTTAGCATGTCCGCAGCTCTTTGGAAAGATTAACGGGCATCCAAGTTTAGACGGGCAGACGGCCTTCAGCAGTCTTTGCTGTACTGGCAGGCAAAAGCCCAGCAGCAAAGAGGGACCGGCGCACCGAAAGGGCTACGCCTGCCGCCAGAGCCATTTTCAAGCCATCAAGAGGTAGATAGGGGACGACCCCGATCATTACTGCTTTCTGCATCGGCCACCCTAATACCAGGGCTAGCTGGATCGCTCCAAGGGTGTAGACAATAACCAGACATGCCACCATACCGGCTAGAATCCGCCAGTAGCCGGCTTGGGAATGGCCCTCTACTATTTTTCCTAAAATGTAGGCACCCGCAACAAAACCAAATAAGTATCCACCTGTATAACCGACAATTACACCGATCCCGGCTTTAGCCTGGGCAAATACAGGCAAGCCTATCGCTCCCAGGAGCATATAAACCAATATGGACATGGCGCCTAGCCTACTTCCCAGAATTGCTCCGGCTAAAAAGACGGCGAAGGTCTGCCCGGTGATGGGTACCGGTGAAAAAGGAACTGGAATGGAAACCTGGGCCAATACTGAAGTCACCGCTGCAAACAATGATACCAAAATCAGAGACCGTAATTTCATCTTCCCACTCTCCTCACAATATATACTCGGCAAGGGATAAAATTGCATTATCTTATTATCTTAATGAAGCCGAGTATGAAATTCGCTTTGAGGCCACGGTAAATCAATGAATAATTAGTGGCCTCGCTCATTATATACTCGGCAAG
>JBFLXH010000080.1:0-7895 GCA_040757295.1 Bacillota bacterium
CTACGGCTTAGATGATGACAATAATACAAGGAATAATCTTTATTAATTTTTCAAGGATCAAAAAGAGCAACCTCCGAACTGGAAATTTACGTCCAGATCGGCTGCTGCTCATAGTATACAAGGAGGCGAATTTATGAAATCCCTTTACTTCGATTGCTTTTCGGGCATTAGCGGAGATATGTGCCTGGGGGCTTTATTGGATGCAGGCGTCCCTTTAGGATGGCTGGAACAAGAACTGGGCAAATTAACCGTTGGCGGCTACAAACTCCAGGTTGGAAAGGTTAGAGTGCAAGGCATCACCGCTACAGATGTTCAGGTGCTGGTAAATGAAGCACAGCCCATGCGTCACTTATCCGATATTCTGGCAAGCCTGCGCGAGAGCCGGTTGTCGCCCGCCGTTATTGAAAAGGCCAGCAGCGTTTTCTTGACCTTGGCCCATGCGGAGGCAAAGGTTCATGGCTCAGACATCAATCACGTGCATTTTCACGAAGTAGGAGCTGTTGATGCGATTGTAGATGTGGTTGGCACCATCGCCGGCCTGGAGTTTTTGCAGATCGAGAGGGTCTTGTCCTCGCCCCTCCCTGTAACCTCAGGCTGGGTAAACACCGCCCACGGTCGGCTTCCCCTGCCCGCCCCAGCAACAGCTGAACTGATGACCGGGATTCCGGTTTACGGTTCGGCCGTTCAAGCAGAACTGGTTACTCCTACCGGAGCAGCTCTAATAACCACTCTTGCCAGTGGATTTGGCCCGTTACCGCCTGCCACCCTGGTAAAAACAGGGTATGGCGCCGGCAAGATCCAGCTGCCCCACCCCAACCTATTACGGGTTTTTATGATAGAGACCAGCAATCTGCCCGGGATTAAGGTGGACACAGTAGGCGTCCTGGAGACCCATATTGATGACATGAACCCCGAGCTATTTGGCTATATTTGGAAGAAGGCCTTTTCTGCTGGAGCTCTCGACGTTGTTCTGACTCCAGCCCACATGAAAAAGGGGCGACCCGGCACTGTATTAACCGTTGTATGCCCTCCTGAGAAGTGCCAGGAAATTTCCTATCTTATCATAGCTGAAACCACCACCACAGGAATTAGAGTCCGCCTCGAACAGCGCTTTATTGCTAACCGGTGGAGCGGAGAAGTTAACACCCCCTGGGGCCCGGTGAAAGTAAAATACAGCCAGGTCGTTGACCCCCATTCAGGACTAGCCAAGACCAAAGCAGCCCCTGAATACGAAGACTGCGTACGATTGGCCGAAAGCGCCAGGATCTCCCTCTTGGAAATATACGAGTGGGCCAATGCAGCCACTCTACAGGAAGCTAAACCCCATGGTCATCAGCACCAATGATAAGATAAAGATAAAGACAAAAAATTAAGGGGGGGGGGCTTGGTCTCCCCTTCTTATCCAATCAACCCTGCTTGATGCAAAAAGGCAGCCACAATCAACGCGATCAGGATGGACGGCAACATGTTCCCCACCCTAATTCGCTGGAATCCCAGCAGGTTCAGCCCAATCCCAATAATCAACAGGCCTCCTGTTGCTTTCATTTCTGCTATTATTTCTGCAACAAAAAATGGTTCCAACCAGCCAGCAAGGAGGGTAATCCCGCCTTGGTACAATCCAACCGGCACCACCGACAAGAGAACCCCCGGACCAAGGGTGGAAGTCAGCATAATCGCTGTTATCCCGTCTATTAAAGACTTGGCATAGAGGATGCTGTGTCTTCCTTCCAGCCCGCTTTGCAGAGCCCCCATAATTGCCATTGCACCAACACAATATAGCAGGGTTGCCGCTAAAAAGGCTTTTCCATATGGGCTGTCTGCGGACCTGCCGCCTAGCATGGCACAAGCCCGCTCACCAAGCCTTTCGAGCAGGCTTTCAATATTGATCAACTCCCCGATCACAGCGCCTATCACAATACTACTTAGAACAATCAAAATGTTATTTGTTGCCAATCCCATTTCGATTCCGATCATCACTACCCCTAACCCCAGGGCTTGCATTACAACATTTTTTACCTTCTCCGGCAGCCCTTTCTGTAAGGCTTGCCCCAAAGCAACACCCGCAATTATTGCCAGGATATTTACAGCCGTTCCCCACATAATTAGTTCCTCACTTAATACTTTTAATTCTCATGCGCAATTTCTTTTAAGGCCTTAATTGCGGTTTCAACCTGGTCCAAGTCGTTTTGAGAAGAAAAACTGAAACGAACAGTTCCGTCAGGAAAGGTTCCGATGGTTTGATGAGCCGCTGGCGCACAGTGCAGACCGGTCCTAACT
The DNA here is from genome assembly GCA_040757295.1 of Bacillota bacterium. GTDB lineage: Bacteria > Bacillota > PH28-bin88 > PH28-bin88 > PH28-bin88 > JAGXSE01. Next base: position 2,278 of record JBFLXH010000080.1, read on the forward strand.
GCTATCCCATAAAACTGATCCAGCATAAAGCCTATCCGGTCAGGCCTTACAGGAAGCATATTAATGGAAACTACGCCTATCCTATCCTCAGGGTTTAAGGGCCCATAGACTTTAACCCGGGGAACAGACGCCAGCCCTTCAATAAATGCTGATGCCAAAGCCTTGTCATGGCTCCGTATTTTCTCTAACCCGGTTTTTTCCACAAACCCCATTCCGGCACTTAATCCCACGATGCCGAGCAAATTTGGCGTTCCCGCCTCGTATCGCTCCGGACCATCTTCAGGCTGTCCCTCCCGATCCGAATCTTTGCCGGTCCCGCCCTCCATCAAGGTCTCCAAGACGAGCCCCGGTCTAACATACAGCAACCCGCTTCCCGCAGGCCCGTAAAGGCTTTTGTGTCCTGCTGCCGCTAAGAGGTCAATCCCTATCTCTTCCGGGTAAACCGGCAAAACACCTGCCGTCTGGGCAGCGTCAACCAGCAGCAACAGCCCGTATTCTCCAGCAATTGCCGCCACCTCCGGCAGGGGCATGATGGTGCCTGTTACATTTGAAGCATGGGTAATGGCAATTAGCCTGGTGTTTCTTTTTACGCTTTCTCGAATCCTTGCCGGGTCTATCCGACCGGTCTCGTCAGCTTTAACTACGGTCATCTCTATGCCCTGGAGAGCCATTTTGCGCAACGGGCGCAAAACAGAATTGTGTTCCATGCTGGTTGTGATAACATGGTCTCCCGGCTTTAGAATGCCTTTTATTGCAATGTTCAAGGCGTGGGTGGTGTTGTTAGTGAAAACCCAGCTGTTAGGCTCCTTTGTTCTAAATAGCCTGGCCGCCAGGGTTCTAACCTGCAAAATCTTTTGCCCTGCCTGCAAACTGCTGCCATAAAGGCCCCTGCCCGGATTGCCCCCGGCGCCTGCCAAATAGTCTCCTATTGCCTGCTGCACAACAAGTGGTTTTGGCCAGGATCCCGCTGCGTTATCCAAGTAGATCATCTTTGCTCTGGTTTCTGAAACCTAAACAAATCAGATTTGTTCAAGTTTCTCTTCCGCCGACGTACGGGAGGCAGTGTCACAGGTTTCAACTGCTTAAGCCATAAGCTCTCGCTTATGTTCCGGGTGGGTTCGTGCCGCCGTCAACCTTTCGGTTATCCGTACTGCCCGGAAGGGGGTGTTACCCACCGCCTGGGTTCTTGTCTGTACGGCAGCAGCCTTTCACCGCGTGTACTGTGCCGTACTCACCGCAATCTTTTTTGGCAAAGGGTTTACCCTGTTAGCAGTTGTTTTCTGTAATGCTGCCAACAAAAACCAGGCTCTTCACCTCCTGTCCGGTGTGCTTTTTCATTGCGGCTTCCGCCGCTTTCTTGATCCCGCTCCACTGTTTCCAGCCAGTGGGTTTTGCAAAGTTCCCTTTTTCTTTGTACCACAGAAAGTATAACTTTCTGTTGGCATAAGTGCAACTAAGGCTTCCGCCCGCGCCAAAGGCTTGCACCAAAGGCATAAGTGCGACTAAGCCCATAAATGGGCAAGTCTTCTTTAGCGCAAGCCAAGTTTTCTTTAATAAACCTATGAAGCAAGGGTTTTGGTACTCTTTCCACTCTGTACCCAAGAGCGCGCCGGGCGATGACGTAGCTGGCCGCTTGGTGGTTTGATATGCCGTATTGTGGCTGGTATTTTAAGATGCCGGTGGTGGATGTGAATGGCGGTTTTACTTTAATGAGCGGCACTCCGGCGTGAGCGGCCCTTCGTTCCACGGCCTGCAGGAATTTCGACCATACGAAACCGTGGCTCATCCGGTTGAATTCGGCTGTCACGGACTTGTCGTTTTTAAACCTCTGGTCTTCTGCGGCCAGGGTGCAGTTTAACTGCTTCGCCATATCTACCACCACGGCGGCAGCTTCCCCTATCAAGTTATGCCGCCGGTTGCTCCTGGCGCATGTCCACTCTCCTTGTGGCAGCCACAGGCTCTCTCTGTACCGCCCCAGGTGAACCGCGTGGGCGATGCCCAATCCGTCCGGGTTGATGTCTACTCCTACCGCACCGTTACGGGCTACGTAAGCTTGGGGTGTTTCTTCTTCAATGGTAACGTGGATATAATATACTCGGCAAGGGATAAAATTGCATTATCATAATGAAGCCGAGTATGAAATTCGCTTTGAGGCCGCGGTAAATCAATGAATAATTAGTAGCCTTGCTCATTATAGCGCCCGTTCTCCCGGATGATTTCTACCTGATAGGCACTGCCGGTCTTGAGGTGGTTTAACACTATCTGCCGGTAATTGCGGCCGTTGATGCGCCCGTTCTTTTTGGAGGGCTTGCGGGCCAGGTAGACGGGGACGGTGGTCCGGTTGTAACGGATGGAGTTTTTTGTCTCTACTGGTTTGGCGGCTATGCCCAGGCAGATATGGCCGTCTTTTGCGTATAGCCTTGTGTTGAGGTTGCATACCGCGTCGTTGGCCTGGCGGGAGTTGAGGTTCTATTTGCTCTGGACGGCCAATCTGATGTCCTGAACATTCCACCTATCCAGGAGCCGCTTGTATGACCACCTTACAGCGGCGCAGCAGCGGTCCATCAAGTCATCCAGGAAGGCTTTTTGTTCTTCTGTAAGATTGAGGATGACGCCTCTAGCCGTGGTTTTCACCGGCAGCCACCTCCTGCTCGATCAGCTCTGTCAGCTTTTTTGCCACTCTTCCGCCAGGCTTGCCGTATATCCTGGCGGAATAACCGGTGACTATGGCGTTCATGTCTTCCACCAGTTCTTCTTGCGGCGATTTCTCTTCGTCTGATTCAACCACGTAGATTTCAACGCCGCATGACTGGAAGTATTGCTCCAGGTATTTATACCCAAAGCGGGTCCGCCGGTCTTTGTATTCGATGACTACCACATGAAACAGAACATGTGCTCGTGTCAATGGTTTATATCAATATTGTGCTGTTTGTTTAGCTATTTTGCAACTGCTTCAAACCTCCTTACTGCAGCCCGTTTTTTCTAAAAATGTTTCACGTGAAACAGATTCAACTGGCTCTAAGCACGAGCGGGGGATTGTTTCCCTCCTTGAAGCTTAGATTCGCCCAGTTCTTGGCTCCGGTTTACCGGAGCTTAGAACTGGTTAATCCCATAGGGGGCCAGTTAATGCAATGGCGTAGCCGCTCTTATAATGAGCGAGGCCACTATTTAAAATGTGGCCTGCAAGCGAATTTCATGCCCGGCTTCATTGAATATAATCAAATTTTATTCCTTGCCGGGCATTTAATGAGCGAGGCCACTAATTAAAATGTGGCCTGCAAGCGAATTTCATGCCCGGCTTCATTGAATATAATCAAATTTTATTCCTTGCCGGGCATTTAATGAGCGAGGCCACCAATTAAGATGTGGCCTGAAAGCGAATTTCATCCTCGGCTTCATTGTTTTTATTTTTTTCTTTTGCCGAGCATTTCCCGCCGCTTGGAGAAGCAAAGGGTTAGAGCGGGCAGCCATCTGTGATAAAAATCCGTCTATGGCGGATTAACCTTGCCTTATTTTACTTCAAAATATTAATTTCTTAAACTAAATTGGCCGCGGAAGAATAAGGTCAATTACCCGGCACAAATCATCTTTGCTATAATACTCAATTTCAATTTTTCCACCATCCCCGGAAGACTTAATCTTAACCCTGGTGCCCAACAAACCCTGCAGTTCCTCAGCCAAGGCCTCCAAATCCGTGTCCGGCATCGTTTCCCTTCGCTGCCGGATTCCGCGAGAAACCCTGGCAGAATTGGCTATTCTCCGCACAAGCTCTTCGGTTGCCCTCACATTTAAGCCCTTGCGGGCAATTTCCTTGCCCATACTAACCATTTTTTGGGGCTCTTCAATGCTTAAAAGGGCCCGGGCATGGCCAGCTGTTAATTGCCCCTGGCTTACCAGCTCCTGCACCTCATGAGGCAACTGCAGCAGCCTGAGGATGTTTGCAACATAGGGGCGACTCTTCCCTAGCCGCTGGGCCAGCTGTTCCTGGGTAAAGCCGAATTCTTCCATTAAGGTTCGAAAGGCCCCTGCCTCCTCCAAGGGGCTAAGGTCTTCCCGCTGAATATTTTCAATCAAGGCTATTTCAGTAGTTTGGCTATCAGTCAAATCCTTAATCACTGCCGGGATGTTTTCCATGTTTAATAGCCGGCAGGCTCTCCAGCGCCTTTCGCCAGCGACCAATTCATACCTCCCGCTGGCTAGGGGCCTAAGAACAACAGGCTGAACAACACCATGCTCCTTAATTGAGGCCGCCAACTCCTCTAGCTTGCCATCATCAAAATTACGCCTGGGCTGGTAAGAGTTCGGCTCAATTTGCTCAACAGCAACCATGGTAACCCTCTGACCATCGCCAGCCAAGTTGGAGCTAGAGGGAATAAGGGCCTCAAGCCCCTTACCTAAACCTCTCTTCACCACGCTCCATCACTTCCTTTGCAAGTTCATTGTAAACCTCAGCCCCTTTTGACTTCGGATCATATAACACAATCGGCTTGCCATGGCTGGGGGCTTCACTAAGACGGACACTCCTTGGAATAATGGTGCTATATACCTTGCCTTTAAAATAGTTCTTTACTTCGTCCACTACTTGAATAGCCAAATTGGTCCTTGCATCGAACATGGTCAAGAGCACTCCTTCAATCCCAAGGTTAGGATTCAAATGTCTTTGCACCAAACTAACCGTATTCATTAGCTGTCCCAGCCCTTCTAAGGCATAATACTCACACTGAATAGGGATCAAGAGGTTATCAGCTGCCGTGAGGGCATTGAGGGTTAACAATCCGAGGGAGGGCGGGCAATCAACAAACACATAATCATACCTTAACCTGATGTTTTCCAAAGCTTTTTTTAGTCTCTGTTCCCTGCCTGCAACTGGCACCAGTTCCACTTCTGCACCAGCCAGCTGCATGGTGGCCGGGACTAGGTCAAGGTTTTCCACTTCAGTTCGCCGAACCACACTGGACATAGGCAAACCATTAATAATTACATCGTAAACACAGTTAGGGGTATTGAGACGATTTAAACCAAGCCCGCTGCTGGCGTTGCCTTGGGGATCAAGGTCAATCAATAAGACCTTTTTGGCTGCCATTGCCAAGCAGGAGCTAAGATTCACCGCGGTTGTCGTCTTGGCCACCCCACCTTTTTGGTTTGCAATGGCTATGACCCTACCCATTTTCTCACCCCCAATAACTTTACTAATTATATGAGTTACTATTCAGGTATTCAGAATACTTCGAGACAATAAACCGTCCTTTCGTTCTGACTCCTGACTTCTGCCTCCTGTTATAATAAGCGAGGCCACTAATTATTCATTGATTTACCGTGGCCTGAAAGCGAATTTCATACTCGGGCCTGAAAGCGAATTTCATACTCGGCTTCATTATGATAATGCAATTTTATCCCTTGCCGAGTATATAATGAGCAAGGCCACTAATTATTCATTGATTTACCGTGGCCTGAAAGCGAATTTCATACTCGGCTTCATTATGATAATGCAATTTTATCCCTTGCCGAGTATATAATGAGCAAGGCCACTAATTATTCATTGATTTACCGTGGCCTGAAAGCGAATTTCATACTCGGCTTCATTATGATAATGCAATTTTATCCCTTGCCGAGTATAT
>JBFLXH010000081.1:0-7836 GCA_040757295.1 Bacillota bacterium
AGTCCCTTTGACATAACGACAGGAAAACCGAGTGGGTGTATACACCATATATGTTGTTATATTACATTACTAAGCACTAATCGCTTCTGCTAGTAATTGGTAAATGGTTTTTATGCAACGCTAGTGTTCCAGCATGTTAATTATGCCGCGGGCCGCCGCCTCATCAGTTACCAAGGCTTTCCGGTGACCGCTGGAGAGAACAGCTAAAATCGCTCTGGCTTTAGAGGCTCCGCCAGCCGCGGCAATCACCGTCTTTATCTGCGGCAAGTCTTCCAGCCCGATACCGATGCTGGGGGTAGTGTGCACAATCAGGCCCTTTTTGTCAAAGTAGTATCCAAAGGCCTCACCTACCGCTCCTTTTGCCAGGATAGCCTGGGCTTCATTGGCTTCCAGGCCGCGCCGGCCGATCATTTCCTCTGCCTGTCCGATGCCGTGGATCAGGATGTCGGCTCTTTTAAGCAAAGACACGACCTCCTTAATCCTGGGTTCGCCAGACAAAGTAATCAGGGCTTCAAGCCCCGGATTATCAGGGGCATGAAGCAGCCGGTAGCTGCCCGTCAATTTGGCAGCCAACCGGGCTGCAATGGTATTGGCCTGCAGTTCAACCTCTTCCCCCAAGCCTCCCCGGGCTGGGAGCACCAACAAGCCTTCCATTCCGGCAACCTTTGGCATGGCTTCCACAACCCTGGCCATAGTGGTTCCACCAGTCACGGCGATAACCGTATGGGACCGCAGTTGGTTAATGAGTAACCGGCCTACAGCCTGACCCATATCACTTTTTACTCCTGGATCCTCGTCACTGTTTCCAGGCACCACGATTACCCGCTGAAGGCCTAGCCGCTCTTCCAGTTCGCGTTCCAGTAAAGTTAAGCCCTGGAGCTGGTGTATATAGGGTTGCAGGTCATGCAGAAGCTTTTCTCCATGGGCAGAAATGCGGTAACCTTCAAGGCTCCCCTCCAAGAGGGCAAGAGCCTTAAGCAGTTCCAGCTCCGCCCTGATCCACCTTTCACCCAGGCCCATCCTGCTGGCCAGCAGGCGCCGACCAACCGGCTGGCAGGCCTTTACCGTTCGGAGAATATTATACCTGGTTTCCATTGTTTCTATCAGTTCAGGTACAATTTTAGCCTGCAGCCTGATTAGGTCCTCGTAGTTGGCCAAAATGCGTCCCGCCTATCAAAAAAATGTCCCGTCTCAAATATAGAAAAATTATCCAAAACGGATTATCATAAAGCATATTCGCTTCTCAGTATGCAATTCCTGCTTAATTAGCATACGGCAAACAAAAAATATTATGTATGGATCGTGTCAAGGGATTGTCAAGGGGACGGGGTTGTTGACAACACCTCCGGGATTGTCAAGGGGACGGGGTTGTTGACAACACCTCCCATCTAAGGTAACTTCAGAACTCTGGACATGGGATGACTCTATTGGTTAGCCAGCCCATTATGATGCTTCCAAGGCCTTGACATTGCTAATGTCCGAAAATACCAGCACACCAAAGGTTAATGTAAATATTTATGGTGTGCGCGCTTATGAAGAAAACAGCCTGGAGGGGCTTATTCCCCAAAAAACCGGTCCTAAAGGGCCTACCACCCCCTGGAAGATTACTCCCCCCATCCGGGAATTGATCTGGGAACTGGCTGCCAAAGAACCGGGGCTGACCCAGAAAGAGATTGCCAAAAGGGTCGAAGAGGAGTTTCAGGTCAAAATCCACTGGACCGGCGTGGGCCGGGCATTATCGGTATACCGGCAGCAGCAAAGACAAACCGACCAGAACCCTTCCATGCGCCTATTGAAGATGATACCATTACCCCGGCTGTTACGGAAGATGAGGCTAGTCCTGTTTTGCCCATGGAGGCCGAGGAGACTGAATTCCCGGTTACCCTAGTTAGCCCAAAAGGACGCGTCCGCAGATAAAGCCAGAAAAGTGGCCAGTAACCTGCAGGAACTGTTAAACCCCGAGCGGGTGTATAACCTGGCCCAGATGTTTTTGACCCTGGTCTATCTGATTGTATTCCGGTTTCCTTCGGTAGAAGCCTTCAAGTAAGCGGACCGGAAGGCCTTCGGGCCGTTGATCGGGGCTTTGAAGGCACCGGTAGTAAAGACCCTGCGGCGCTTTTTGGAGGGGGTTACCGCCCTGGAGACCTCGGGTGCTGTAGCCATGAGGCTGGCCAGGCAGTACCTGAAGCTGGACATTGTCCAACTAGGCGTCCTGTACCTGGATGGTCACTTTATCCCTTACTACGGTAAGTCCCACATTGCTAAAGGGTATTTCACCACCCGGCGCCTGGCCCTGAAAGGAAACCACCACTGCTTTGCCAATGACCGGAAAGGCAGGCCGATCTTTTTCCGCCTTATTTCTACCGAGTAGCTTCCAGGGGCTGAGCACCAATAACTATGCATTTTTCAGGTTCTTACGCAAAAACTGATATAATTACCTATTACAAAGGATCCATGTCAATGAAACACGCGAACTGTTGCATTCTTCAATGGAATATAATGTCAAAATACCACTCGATGCGTAAGAACCATTTTTCACGAGTCATGTCCAGAGTTCTGAACATATGATGATCAAGATTTTTCCCGTACTGATGCTATTAGTTTTGGTAGCGATTGGATACGTCAAGCCATCAAAAAGAGAATAGCAGATGAAGCCTGTAGGGGAAAAATTTGTTTTCCATGGTGCTAAAGGCGTTGTCCGGGTTTAGTTTATCTTCGTACGTACCAGGTAGTACTTCCTTTCCCATAACATAGTAGTGATTATCAAAGGTTAATGCCTTGCCAATTCTTTCTCTATCCATGATCACAGGTAAGATCCTCGCTCCCTGTCTATTTACGTCGAGCGCGGGCCTTTGGTACAATATTGGTAACACCGGAAAATTAAGCAATTAAACTCCGGAATGTTTATTGTGACCAAGGTCCCCAAAAACCTGTAGTTTCACGAATGAACTGTAGGCGGGTGATCACCTGGTGCAGGATCAACAGTTGCAAAACCTCCTGGAAAAGGCCAGGGCCGGAGATGAGAAGGTCCGGGATGATCTGCTCCAATCTCATCGGGCCTACATAGCAGAGGTCGCGGCTGCTTACTGCGGCCGCAGGCTTTACTGGCAAAACGACGACGAGTTGAGCGTCAGCCTGCTGGCCTTCAATGAGGCCATCGATACCTTCAACCCCTCTGCCGGCAAGGAGTTTCTCCATTATGCCCGGCTGGTGATCAAAAACCGGCTGGTCGACTACTTCCGTAAAGAATCACGACACCGCCACCTCTCCCTAGAAGGGCTGCCCGGCGATGAGGAAGGTCTTCCGCACTGGGAAGCGGCCTCCGCGTGGAGACAGTACCACGAGGAAGAGCTGGCCCGCGAGCGGGCGGAAGAAATGCTCCGCTTCGACCAGGTTTTACATACCTTTGACCTTTCACTTTATCTTTTGGAACGGGCGTGTCCCAGGCACCGGGATACCCGGGAGATGCTGGTGCAAGCCGCCTGCGTGCTGGCCCGGGAACAGGACATGCTGGCCTACGTGAAGCGTTACAAGCAGCTCCCTCTACAGGAGCTGTCCCAGGCCACCCGCCTCAGCCGGAAGGTATTAAAAAGGGGACGGGCTTACATCCTGGCGTTGACACTGATTCTCACCGTTCCTGAATTCACGCACCTGCGCTCCTTGTTCTCGCTACCACCGCCGGCTGCCTGTAGCGCCGGCCCAACGGACACGTCAATAACGCCGGCCGGCTCTTCCAGGGGAGGTGACCCTCGATGACCAAGATAAAAGGGTTAGTGGTGAAGACGGAAGGCCGCCATATGTGGGTCGCCACCGAAGACCGGCAGTTCAGGCGGTATCCCCTTCCTGCCACAGGAGCTGCCATCGGCCAGGAGGTGTGGGTTGAACAGCCCGTACCCGCCGTTCCGTATTTCGCCTCCCGGGGTGCTCTGGTGGCGGGCCTGGTAGTAATGATATTCCTGGGGGCGTTCCTCTGGCAATTGGTCCCCGGCGGTACTCCTGTCGCCTACCTGGCCGTGGACATCAACCCGAGCCTGGAAATCGCCCTGGACGGTGCGGGCAGGGTGCTGGAAGTGGAACCCCTGAACCGGGAAGCCAAATTGCTGGTAAAGAACCTTTCTCCCCGGAAGAAGGACGTCTATACCTTCCTTGACCGGATAATCCAAAAGGCCGAATACTCCGGTTACCTTAAACCCGGACGGGATAACCTGGTGCTGGTGACCATCATCCCCGCCAGGGACGGAGCACCCGTCCCGGTAAACGCTTTCGGGGTAAAAGAAGTCGTCCTGAAAAGCCTTGCTGCCCGGAACGTTCAAGGCCAGGTTGGCATTCAAAACGCCTCTTTGGAGGAACGCATCAGAGCCAGGGAGGCGGGGCTATCGGTAAACCACTACCTGCTCAGTACCAGGGCAGCCGAAAAGGGAGTTCTGCCAGGCCCCACCGTAAAGGACAAGGCCGGCATCCAGGAGATCCTGAATCGTTTATCCGCCAGGGGCATTCCACTGGAACAACTAGTGGTTGAATTCGGTGTCACCGCGGGACCCATCAGCAATCAGCCGCCCCCCAAGGAGACCCTGGTTAACCCCAGGACAGTGCCGCCCGGCAGTACTGAAAAAACCACCGGTAATCCGGAGCACCGGGATGCCAGGCCGGCAGAATTTCGTCCAGTGGATGAGGACGAGGAGCCAGGCGGGGAGGACGACCGCCTACCGGAGGACGAGGAAGAAGCCGGCATTAAAGGCGAAGAAAAAGTTGATGAAGCGGATGAGGGTGAGGGTGAAGGTAATGAAGCTGGCGCGGATGATACCCTCATAGAAGATGAAAAAGACGACACCAAACTTGAAGTGAACAGCCACGATCCTACTACTCGTTTACCCGCACCGGGTTCGGGCGATGAGCAAGAAAGCGGGCCATCTTCCGGTACCGGGGCAAGTAGCAAAGTGAACGATGATAAAGACGACGCCCGGGATCAGAGCATTGATCGTGATGAAGGGCAACCCGATGATTCTTCTAAACAAGAATCGCGCGAGGCAGCAAAAGAAGATGCGGGCAGTGATAACGGTGGTGACGAAGACGCCGGTGCCGGCGACCAGGATAAGGATTCCGGCGATGATGACGAGAGAGATTAAAAAATTTTTTTAACCTGGACCCCCAAATTTCTTTCCGCCCACGCACTAACCAGTGAAAGCCAAAAACAGAAGAAAGGGGAGGTTCAGGTGTTCAGGATGCGTAGCAAAAGATTGCTCGTGCTGCTGGTGATGGCAGTATTTCTGGTAGCGGTATACTCTGTGGGAGGAGTTGCAGCCGCCGCAGGAGGCACGCCACCGGCGCCGGAGATCTCTGCCAGCCCGATTGGGCCAGGGGATACCGGCGATGACAAACCAGGCACGGCTGGTGACCAAGACAAGGATGATGAAGACCAGAATGAAGAACGGGATGCCGACAAAGATGCGAACAAAGTTGAAGACCAGGACGAAGACGTAGACGAGGATCAAGCAGCTCGCGAAGAAGCGGATGAAGACCTTGACCTGGACGAGGAAGAGGACGAAGGTGACAAAGACGCCGAGAAGCAAGCCGAAAGACTTGCAAAAGCCCAGGCAGACCTGGCAAAGGCCCTGACGAAACTGGCGGAGGACCCCAACGATAAAAAGGCTTACGAAGACATGGCCAGGGCCTATGCCGCCCTGGGCCAGTGGGATCAGGTCAAAGAAGCGGCAACACAGCTCCTGGCTATAGACCCGGACAACGAAGAGGCCGGCATCTTACTCGCGGTAAGCCTCTACCGCCAGGGGGATCAAGAAGGAGCGCTGCAACAGCTCCAGGCCATGGCCGCCCAAAAGTCCGGTGACGACGACGTTTACGAACTGCTGGGAGAACTCCTGGAACTCCAGGGAGAACTGGATGAGGCGCTGGAGAAATACGAACAGGCCGCCGCTCTTAACCCCAACGACCCGGACATTTTCGCCAAGTTGAGCGGGGCTTATCAAAAAGCGGGGATTGAAGGGGTCAAGGTCTTTGTCAACGGTAGCAAGCCGCAATTCGACGTTCAGCCCCAGATTGTCGATGGGCGCACCCTGGTTCCCTTCCGGGCGCTGGCGGAAAGTCTCGGCGCCCAGGTGGCCTGGGACAGAGCGACCCGCCAGGTGACAGTGGTTAAGGCGGACATCACCATCCACCTCACCGTTGACAGTACGGTCGCCACGGTTAACGGCACTCCCGTCAACCTGGATGTACCTGCTACCATCACCGGCGGCCGGGTACTGGTTCCCCTCCGGTTCCTGGGTGAGGGACTGGGCGCCAAGGCCAAGTGGGATCAGCAAAGCCAGATGGTTATAGTCAGTCAATAAGTAAAGATACAGGTGCAGATCTAGAGGGGATACCCCCCACAGGGGTATCCCCTTTGCTTAGGTCCGATTACGGCAGTAACGCCTGGGTAATGGTGAACTACCCTTAAAACGACCGGGGCAGACTTTGCTTGCTTGAGCAAAGACTCCGTCCAGTTGCAACAAAGATCCGTCCACGAAAAACCGGGAGAGGCGAATCTGAAACCGATCGGAGACATCCAAGGTCATGCCCTGCAGAATGTCTGGCATGGCAGATGGGTGTACACCAAGTTTGGAGAGGGCTCGGAGCAGGCGATCGTCGTTCAGAAGATCCGGATCAATGCCGAGAAGTTTGTCTGTATGCCATGCTTTGGCCGGTGTCTGCACTTCGTAGACGCGGGCGATTCGTTTCGGGTAGGCGAGCATATCGGCAACGAGCAAACAGATCAGGATGCCGCTGCTCGGAACTTGTTTTCGGCCCGCATTCATTTCTTGCTTCAGATATTCGAGCGGTGTATGTTCTTCGCCTAACACCAGATCAATTCGGCGCGGAACGCCAAGCGCTGTGAGCAACTGCATCGCCATGAGGACGGCTCCGGCAGGTGTGTGTTTGGCATCGGTCAGCTTTAATCCGCTTAACAGCACGGTTTGAGCCTGGGTAGTCGCTGAATGTGTTCGAAAATAGCTCCAAGGTCCATAGGAATGTCCCTCCTTGATAAGCTGAATAGGTGTAACTATGATTTCACTGCATAAACCACAAAAAAAACTCATTAAACCTTGACAACTTAACACTGCAACCAATTTAAGGGAAATTTCTATGGGTGATATACGCTTAATGCGTTGTATTTTACTTAAAAACCACCTTGACTATGTGTTTCCTTGGCTTTTTACTCCTTTCAGCTAAAAATGGGCACAGGTATCCCGTTCGACGGTTCACTGGAATAATTTGGTTTATAACCGCCTTGCAAGTATTTGATAAACCGCTTGATGTTTTGCACAGTTACTTTCAATCCATATACTACCGTGCTTTTTGCTTTTCCACGGACATTAAGCTTGTCCAGACCCGCACGCTTCAACGCGGAATTGCTCCCTTCGATTCCTGCGCGCTTGCCGGTATTCTCTTTTTTTCGCGCTCCCGGCCGGTATTCACTGCCTTGAGGCTGATGCGGAAGACGCAGTCCTTGGCTTGCTTTTTACTGTAGCATTGTTCACCAAACTCACAGTTGGCACAGGCTTCATGAGGAAAGTGAGCTACCGTTTGTCTACCGCTCACTCCGGCATGGGTGGGAATGTGACCTCCCGGGCATTTATTAATCACATTGGTAGTTTCATCTATGTCAAATTCGGTTACGGGAATTTTCTTTGTAGGCTCCGTTCCGCTCATGTTGGTCAGGTGAATTTTTATCATAGATAGCTACCCGCTCTAACCCTTTGCTTCTTAAAGCGGCGGGAAATGCTCGGCAAAGGAAAAATATTAAAATCAATGAAGCCGAGCATGAAATTCGCTTTCAGGCCA
>JBFLXH010000082.1:0-7726 GCA_040757295.1 Bacillota bacterium
CTGTAATCAAATTTTATTCCTTGCCGGGCATTTAATGAGCGAGGCCACTAATTAAAATGTGGCCTGCAAGCGAATTTCATGCCCGGCTTCATTGATTTTAATATTTTTCCTTTGCCGAGCATTTCCCGCCGCTTTAAAGAAGCGTAGGCTTAAGAGCGGGTAGCCATCTGTGATAAATGGGGCGTTGAGGTAAAACAGCGGGAATATGGAGAGAAAGCCCGGTTTCTAATAGGTGTCAGGCTGCGAGACAGCCGCCAGTTTATGGAGGACCTGGCTGATGCCGGGATTTTTTGTAAGTACTAAGAGCAAGAGTTTAAGGAGTGACCGCTGTGCCCCAAGGGGATATATTGTTATGTGACTTAGACGCCTTTTTTGCCGCAGTGGAACAGCGGGACCGGCCTGAACTGCGGGGTAAACCTTTACAGCTTTGCTGGGGAGCCGGGGGGATGAACTATTCCACTTTGCTCATGGTCAGGATGCCCGGGAACTGGTTTTGGAGCAGGATTTCAAGTCTATCGGCGAAGAGACAACCTTTCCCGAGGATGTGCCCCGGATGGAACAGGTGTACCCCGTAATGAACCTATTGGTCCAGGATGTGGGATTTAGATTGCGCCAAGCTGGGCAGGGTGCCAGGAAAATTACCGTTAAGCTGCGGCTTGCCAACTTCATCACCCTAACCAGGAGTAAGACCCTGGACCAGGCTGTACAGGCAGATCAAAAGATATACCAAACTGCTGTCGAACTAATCAAGGCAATGAACCCTATCGGTCCGTTCAGGCTCTTGGGGCTGCAGCTGTCCAATTTGGAGAGTTCTTCATGGCTGTGCCAGCTGAGCTTGTGGGATGACGGAGGGGGGCGAAGGGAAGCGGAACTGCACCGGGTGGTGGACGGGCTGAGAGGGAAATACGGCCGGCCTGTTTTATTCAGGGCCGCCGGGTTAACAGCAGGAAGAGATAGGGCTGGAAGAAAAGCAAAAAGATAATTTTCGAGGCTTTCGGGGGTGCTAGGGATGAATTATCAGGAAAAAATAAAGGAAATGGTCAGGTTGCTGAAAAAGGCATCAAAAACCCTGGCGCTGACTGGGGCCGGGGTGAGTACCGAAAGTGGCATTCCGGATTACCGCAGCGCAGATAAGGGCTTGTGGCAAAAGCTTGATCCTATGCGCACAGCCAGCGTCACTGCTTTACTCCAGGACCCCGGGGCTTTCTATAAGAATAATTTGGAAAGATGGGCAGCCTTCCGGCAAGCCGAGCCTAATACGGCCCACAGGGCTATTGCTGCCTTGGAGGATATGGGGCTGATCCAGGGTGTTATTACCCAAAATATTGATAGCCTGCACCTTAAAGCAGGTTCCCGCCGGGTTTGGGAAGTCCACGGCCATTTACGGACTTGCCGCTGCATGGACTGCCGGGCTCAGTTTCCCTTTGAGCGGTTAGTTGAACAGTATAGCCGCGAAATAAATCCGCCCTTGTGTGAAATCTGTCGTGGCGTTCTCCGCCCGAACGTGGTGTTATTTGAGGATCCCATGGGTAAAGATTATGCCGCGGCGCTGCAGGCAATGCAGGGCTGCGGGCTGTTGCTGGTTGCCGGCAGCAGCCTCCAGGTTTACCCGGTAGCGGGCTTACCTGAACTGGCGGCCCAGGTAGTGGTTATCAACCGAGATCCTACTCCATGGGATAACCGGGCCGCTGTGGTGGTGCATGAAGCCGCTGGCCGGGTTTTTGCAGACCTCCTGCAAGCTGTAATTGGAGAGAGTCCCCCGGATTCGCTTTAAGTTAAGCTGCTAGCCTTTTTTTGCACACCCCTGGTTTTTGCCAATATACTATTTACGAAATAAATTTTAGTTTAGCAGTGGGGGTGACGGAATTGATTGGCTACGAACACCTGGTGAAAGCTCTGCGGTATGAGGAGATGCTGCAGCGCCAGTATTTGAATTTTGCCCGTTCTCCGGATAACAGTCCGGATGTTCAGGCTATGTTTGAGGAACTGGCAGACCATCATTTTTCCAAGATCCGGGTCATCCGCCAGAAAGTGCGGCAGCTTACAGGAAAAAAGCATTGAAGCAACCTATACTATTAGCCCGTCGGTGATGGGCCAGCAAAAAGGGCGGTCTTTCCCGCCCTCTCGTTTTTATTATGGTTTTTAGCTTACAAAGGGTTAATAGCCCACAAACATTTGAGTGACTATTACCCCGCCCCGGGGTGTTTTTACAATGCCGATCCCGATTTCTGAATAGTTCTTACCCAGGATTTTAGACCTGTGACCGCTGCTGGCCATTAAGCTGTAATGAGCCCCTGAAAGGGTAGAGTGTTTAGCCAGGTTTTCTGCCGCATAGCGAAATTTTATCCCTTCCCTGCGCATCATATCATAGGCAGAACCATATGCAGGGGAGTAGTGGGCAAAATAATTGTTGTCAAGTAAATCCTGGCTTTTCATCCTGGCTAACTTGGTAAGGGTCAAGTTGACTTTAAACGGGGGCAGGCCTCTTTCAGCCCGTTCCTGGTTAACCATTTCCACCATTTTGGCCTCCTGGGCAGTTAGGACAATTTCTGTCCCTGCGGCAGGTGGTTGAGTAGGCGCCGGTGAGAGTGAGGGGGATGGTGCCAAAGCGGTGTTAAATTGGGCGAACCATTCAGGCTGGGGCCAGCGTGGAATACTGTTGGCAGAAGCAGGCAGGTTTCCAGCGAACAAAAGGAGCGCGGAAATAACGAGAAGGCAGGTGATAGGGAACTTTAACCGGTGCAACATGCAACTCCTCCTTTTTTGGGGGTTGTTTGTTTCCTTATAGTAAGAATAACAGCTTGTACCAACAATGGCAAAGTCATAATAAGGGGCCAAATGACCATTTAAAAAAAATACCGGCGGAATCTGGGAACATGTTCCGCCGGGTATAGAAAACTATATACATCCCTATTACTGGATAGACCGGGTTATTCTTTCCAATAGACCTGGTTTTCGCTCGTTAATTTTCCTTTGAGCTTCCTGGAGCAAGCTCTCAGTTTCTTTCAGCCGTTTATCGGCTTCCTGCAGCTGCCTTGTTTTATCTGTTAGCTGCCGCAGAGCTTCCATGGCTTCCTGCTCTTTTGTCTGCAGGCGCTGTTTCAGCTGCAGGATTTCCCCGTCTTTCTCTTTTAACTGAAGAGACGTCACTCGGATTTCATCCCTTGTTAGTTTTAATTCTTCCTTATAGCTGTCAATTTGGGTGGTACTTTTTTGCAGCTGAGATGCCATCTGGGCGTACTCTTGTTTTAGCTGTTTCAGGTTGGATTCCATGGTTTTGTATTGTTCTCCCTGGCTGTAGGACTGCTGAGCAAGTATCCTGGCTCTGGCTTCCTGTTGCCTTGCCAGGTTGTTTGCGGCTATTAACTCCTTGTTCTTTTCACTTAACTCCTGTTCCAGTTGTTGGTTGGCAAGGCGCAAGTCTTCAACTTGCTTGATTAGGCGTTGGAAGTAATCGTTATGCTGCTGGATAAAATAGCTAAGATCTCCCTCTTTTTCGATTTCCCGTTTTTTTTCTTCTGGCGTTTCTTTTGCTTGTTCCCCACTATTAGCTTCCGAAAATGGAGGCTCCTCAGGCTGAATAGGTTGGTCTATTTCTGCTGGCTCCGCAGGTGGCCCGGCAAGTAAGAAGTCCGGTGGCGAAAGAAACAGGGCGGGGGATAAGATACTCCCCGGCATGTCGCCCAGGGCAAAGGCATTAAACCCTTTGGGCTCCCCGCTTGCGCTGCCAGAGATAAAGCGAAGGACTGCGGCGTTTTGTATTCCTGGGAAAGAAGAGGAACAGTCCCAGGTCACGCCATTATCGTGGGAAAGACACCCATAGATTTGTTTGCCTTGCTGCCAGGCAGCCAGAAGGAGATCCCCTTGGGCCATTAAAATAGGGGGCAGGTAATTCTCAGCCCAGGTGGTAAGGCATTGCTCCGGCTGCCATCCCCCGGAAGGCCACCCGCCCGGCTGCTTTCTCCTGTATTTCAGCTCCTTGGTTTTCCCCTCAACCCACAGGATATGTAGTATGTCATTTTGGTCAATTACCAATGAAGAACCCATATCTGAACGCCAGTTGGATGATAATTGGATAGATTTGATAGTATTCTGCCTTAAAGCCAGGCATTCCTGGTAATATAGGCGGGCAGCGCCGGATTCCATATCCGGAAATAGGCAGTGGACCAGGTGTTTGCTGTCCATTCCTATTTGCCATTGCTCCAGCATGGAAATGCTGTTTATCAAGGGGGAAATTGGCAGAGAGCCCAAATCTAACCATTGCTCCTTCTCAAACCTATAAAGCTTGAGACATGCTGTTTCTTTAGGCTCTCCTAATATGGCTGCAATCAATTCTAGTCCGCCCCGGTATTTGCGCAGATACAGAGGCTTCCGGTGGCCAGTCGGACTAAAAGCTGCAATTGGAGCTTTGCTCCAAGTGGGATGCTTTTTATTAAGGTGCCATAAAAGGCCATCATTATCATTGAACACCACATGCATTTGGCCGCTTTGATCCTGAGCAGCCCACCAGAAGTCTACCTTATCCCCAGCCAGTAGTTCTTCTTTGGTCCATTCCCCGCCTGCCGTTTTGGCGTAGCGGCAGGCTAAACGCTCCTGGTAATCCAAAAAAAAGAACCAGCATCCCAGATCAGGAATGTGCAACAAAGTATCTCTTCGGTGGTTGGTGGTTACTTTGGTTTCCAACGGGTATGTATCACTGCTCATTGTCCTCCCTCCTGACCCTTATTATTCTTCCTTAAAATATATGCTTTGACCAAAAAAAGGATGAAAAAACTTTGTATTGGAAAAGCAAAAAACCATAAGCGGCTACACACCAATTCCAGCCACTTTACATATGATGTGGGTAGCACCGGGCATTAGTTGCCAAAAGGAAAGGTGTTAGATCACTTTTGAAAGGAGTGCATAAAACTCTTATGGGTGAAGTCAAAAGAACAAGCAAGACCAGGCAAAATGAAATCCAGCCGGGCCCGTGTGATCCTGTCTATGGTTGTCCGCCTCCGACGGAAATCGTCTGTGTCAAGGTTGACAAGGTGTATGAGGAGTGCAAGCTGACCAGGGTAAACGAACCGGTAACCGACCTGTCCGGTATTGCAGTAGGCCCCATCACCGATGTTGAATGTGTCTCTGCCGAAGTGGTAGAGGATCCCCCGTACTTCCAAACAACCTGTACGATTCTGCCTGGCAGAAGGGTAAGGGTAGTATTCTTCTGGCGCTATACCTTCAGGTTTACCGATTCCATTGGGACCAAAACCTTTACCAGCGATCCCATCATGGAAGAGTTTACAGTAATTCTGTCCCGGGCAGGAGAACGCGGGCTGCAGCCCCAGTGTGAAGTTTTCTTGGAGTGCTTGGACTGCTTCCTGATCGATACCACTACTGTAAGGTGCTGCATCGGCAAACTAGTCTTGTTTAAACTGTTTGCCCATGTTCAGCTCCTGATCCCCGCTTACGGCTTTTGCCCGGAACCGGAAGAATGCGTTGTTGCCGAAGAATGCCCGCCTTTTGTTCCGGTTTGGCCTCCTTACCCGCCGCAAATTATCGACTAAGTTGCCTTTGGTTTGCACCAGCATCCTGGATGCTGGTTTCTTTTTTTTGCGGGAAAAGGAGGCCTCTCTTTACAATATATTACCTGTGGGATTAAATTGTTCCTCAAAAACCAAAAAAATCCAAAGTAAAGTTTCGAGTACCTGTGGTCGACGTTCCTCATAGTATAGTGAGAGGAAGGTGTTACCCATGAATTGTGTTGACGAACAAAAAGATTATGTAGATATAGTAATAATTAATCATAATACAGCCAATTATCTAGCATCCTGCCTTGACAGTATCAGGAAATATTCTGATTATCCGTATCAAGTAACGGTTGTTGACAACGGCAGTACAGACCACAGCTTGGCATTGCTGGCGCAGTATAACTGGGTAAAGACTATTGCCAATAAGACAAACCAAGGGTACGCTCGGGCTTGCAACCAGGGAATCAATGGGAATACTGGGCCTTTTATTCTTTTGCTGAACAGCGATGTTGAGGTTACCCCAAACTGGTTATCACCGATGGTACAATGTATGCAATCCAACCCATTAAACGGGGTGGTGGGGAACAGGCAGATAAACGCTGAAGGGCAGTTGGCAGGAGCAGGAGTCATAGGCGATTATCCATTCCAATACAGAGGGTGGGGATTACCTTTTCGACAAGACCTTTATGACAGAGAGGAAGAGGTAATCAGTATTTCCGGGGCCTGTATGATGATCAAGCGGGAACTTTTGCCCGTGTTACACCTGCTGGATGAGAGGTACTTCTTTTATTTTGAAGACACTGATTACTGTTACCAGGCCAGAGCAAAAGGGTACCGGGTGGTGTACTGTCCTGCCAGCACGGTATTCCATTACTGCGATACCAGCCCATTAAAGGATAAATTAAGGCTGCGGTATTATCTGGCAGCCAAAAAGCTTTTCGAGCACAAATGGGGCTTAGGGGCTTTTAAAAAGAAGGGAGGTAAAACTGTTGAGCCGGATTAAAGGGCTTATTTTGAGTGGCGGTAAAGGAACCCGTTTGCGTCCTTTAACCTATAGTTGTGCCAAGCAGCTGGTGCCGGTAGCCAACAGGCCGACAATTTTTTATGGGCTGGAAGCCATCAAGGACTTAGGCATTCGTGAGGTTGGTCTCGTAGTGGGAGACAGGGGGCAGGAAATTGCCGGAGCTGTTGGAAATGATGGTGGAATGGGGCTGGCTGTGACCTATATTAAACAGCATGAGCCCCTGGGTTTAGCCCATGCAGTGCAGGTTTCTCGGGAGTACTTGGCTGACAGCCCCTTTATAATGTACTTGGGGGACAACATCATTTGTGGGAGCTTAGCCCCTTTGGTGGAGAGGTTTCAGCACACCAAGGCTGACGGAGCAATTATGCTGGCTGAGGTTAATGACCCCTCCAGCTACGGCATTGCTGAAGTAGCCGGGGATTTTGTAACTAGGCTGGTGGAGAAGCCGCGGAATCCCAAAAGCAACCTGGCAATTATCGGAGTGTATCTGCTGACTTCAAGGATTTTCCAGGCAATAAATAGTATTCAACCTTCATGGCGAAATGAACTGGAGATTACTGATGCCCTGCAATGGTTAGTCGAACAGGGGGGTAGGATTTGTTTTTACCGGTATTCGGACTGGTGGAAGGATACCGGGCGCATCGAAGACCTGTTGGCGGCTAATCGTCTAGTACTATCAGATTTAAGAGTTCCTAAGGGAAATCAGCTGCAGGCCTGTACTGGTTCATCTCTGATTGGGAATGTTCTTATAGGTGAAGGGACAGAGGTAAAAGACAGTATCGTAAAGGGACCGGTAATTATTGGCGCGGGCTGCCGCATCTTAAACGCCGTAATCGGGCCTTTTTCTGCTATTGGCAGTAGTGTGGTTGTTGAAAGAACCTCAGTGGAGGATTCTATCATAATGGATAACTGCTCTTTGGTGGGGGTTGGAAACCTTAGCGGCTGTGTTATCGGCCGGGGTGTAACCTTAGTCTGTGAAAAGAATGCTGCAGCAGGTACCCTCATTTTGGGGGAGGATAGCGTAGTCCGCATTCCCGTTTAAGAATTGTTTTATTTTAGTTACTGTTCAGACCCCCACGCCGCTTATCGCGGCACCATCAGAGGGATGAAAAAATATGACAAGCTATTTTCAGGGCAGTAGTCAGAATTCAGAATACTTCGAGACGTTCAACTGGGTCTTGGCTTTTTGCGG
>JBFLXH010000083.1:0-6191 GCA_040757295.1 Bacillota bacterium
TGCTCCTTTGGTTTGTTTTATTTAGTCGATTAAACAATACCACAAAAGGCGCATGCTTTTTCTTTTTTTATTTAATTCTTTTATTAGTGGACCCTTAAAGCCATCGCGAAGCGATTTCGTTCTTCTTCTGTCTAGGTTTTGAGGATCTTGTTGACCTTGTCTTTGTTCATTCCGGTAATTGACGCGATTTTTCTTAATGATAAGCTGGTTATTTCTTTGAATTCCTTGATCAGTTCATCCGGAAGCATTATAGACCCGTTGTCCAAATTTATCTCTCGCTCCCGAAGCATTTTCCTAAAGAGTCCTTTAGCTGCATCCTCATCTATTTCTTCCTTTTCTTCAGGCAAATCAATATATACCTCGTCTCCGTCTTGGCACATATACCTTTTAAACTCCCGTTTCGCCACTTCCTTATCTGTTGAAAAGAGGCCAAGAATTGGCTCAGTGTCAACTATTTTTCTGTAACAATTGTTGTCGTTTATATAGCAGGCATAGCTGCTCCATAAGTATTCTCCGGCTGTTTTTACCTTGCCCGCCTTAACCGGATTTTGATGTATATATCTTGCTAGTGAAAGAATATAACTATCCTGCTCCACAACCTCACTCTTAAATCTATCCTGGAAAAGATGCCCCACTCTTTTATACTTATTGTTAAAATAATAGACGTAGCTTACGGAAATACGTTTCATTACCTTAGCTACGGCCTCGGTCCCTTCGCTTAGCATCAAATGGAAATGGTTATCCATGAGACAAAATGCATGAATATAAAACCTGCCTCCCTGTTTCTTATGGTACAGGATTTCCAGAAAGCGCTGTTTATCATCATCGGTGTTAAAGATGTTTCTTTTCTCATTCCCTCTGACCATGACATGGTAATATCCGCTTTTGCTTTTAATTCTCTGATATCTTGGCATTCTTATCCCCTCCAGGTATATCCTACCAATCAAGGGCAATTTCGTCAAGACAAAAGAACCGTCCCCCTTGTCTTCTTCGAACTTTGCAGGATTAGGTATAAATACGTTGAATTAATGGATCGTTTTAAACTTAGCACGGAGGAGGAAAGGCTGATGCAAAAGCAACAATCCGGCGGGATAAGTAGGAAGCTGTTGGCCTGGTTTTTAATTCTTGCGCTGGTACCTGTCATCAGCGTGGGAGCAATCAATTACTTGAATGTGAGAAACCAGCTTACGAAAACGACACAGGAACAGTTGCTAATTATGAGCCGGATGACCTCCCGTGCGATCGAAAACTGGCTAGAGGAAAAAATAAGCCGCATACAGGCCTTGGCCAGGGATCCTGTCCTATTGTCCGGGGAAGACCGCAAAATATTCGGGTTACTGGAATTTGTTGCTGGGCTCAACCCTGAGGTAGAAATGTTTTTCTTTGCCGGCCCTGACGGCAAGGCTTTACTCTCAAGCGGCGGTACGGTGAACATTCGAGACATGGATTATTATCAATAAGCAATTAATTGAGTACCGGCATTCGCGAAATATCCCAGTCAGCAAGCATTACCGCGGAAGCCACGGAACATGTAGTTCAAAGCATCAACCAGGTGTCCGCAGGGAATCAAGAACTGGCCGACAAATCTGCCAACATCTCAGCAGCGGTGGCGGAAACCGCTGCCCAGATGGAAGCCCTGACGCAGAATATTGAAGCTATCGCCCAGTGCGTAGTGGGAGCAGCAACCCTTACTGCAAGGGGAGAACAGACCATGCACTTGCTGGACGAAAAAATCAAAAGGGCATCTACTCAGTCCAGGTTAGTGGAAAAAGCCATGGAGGCCCTAACAGCACAGGCGCAACAAATCAGTGCATGTACGCAAGAAGGCGCCGCCTCCACCGAAGAGATAGCTGCTTCAACTGCAGAAATGAGTTTAGCCGCCCATACCATCAGCGCCAATGCCCAGGAACTAATCAAAATGATGGAACGGTTAACCAAGGAAAGCAGCAAGTTTACCCTGTAGAGAAATGGAGACTAGGAGACAGTTCCTTTGTCCAAGTTTGAGGATCTTATTGACCTCGTCCTTGTTCATTCCGGTAATAGCCGCAGTTTTCCTGATTGGTAAATTGGCTATTTCAATTTCTTTATCAGTCCCTCCAGAACCCGTCGGATATTTTCTTACCTGACATGTTGAAGAAAGACCAAGAATTACACCGGTGTTAATTTTTTTACATAATTTTTTTGCATAATAATTGTTTTCTTTGTATAATACTTTTTTCGTGTAAGTTACGCTACTACTCCTGTTTTATCCGGCTGTCATTACCAGGCTCACCTTAACCGGATTCGGATTATATATCTTGCTGCTGAAAGTATATTACTGCCCTGCTCCAATACCTCGATCTTAAATCTATCTATGGAAAATATAACCTCCTCCCTTATACTTCTTACTTTATAATGATAAACGCGATTATCCAAGGTAGCCTGATAAATTATTGGACAGTTTCATCAAGACAGGAGAACCGTCCCCTTGTCTTCCCCCTTGTCTTCAGGAAGGAGATTGGGAAATGGAAAGAGTAATTGATTACGCCCGGGCAAATTTAACAACCCTTAAGGAACTGGACAGGGAGAAGACCGTCTGCCTGATGGCAGTAAGCCCATTGGAAGCCCATGGACCCCACTTACCCTTGGGCACGGATGTATCGGTGGCGGAAGAAGTGCAGCGTCGCCTGATTGCCAGGATCAGCGAGCGCCCGGGCTTCCGCTGCCTGGTCCTACCTCCCCTGTACGCCGGGTCTGATGTGGTGCCCTACCGGGGTTCGGTCAACGTACCGGCACCTGCATTTAAAAACCTGCTGCTTGCCTATGCCGGAGCCTTGGCTGCCCAGGGGTTCCGCTATCTCCTGGTAACGGATAACCACGGCGGCCCCGGTCACCAGATCGCCATGGAAAAAGCCGCCCGGCAGGCCTGGCGCAAGTGGCGCTTTTACCTGTTAAACCCCTTTGGGCGCATCTATCGAAAAATGGTCTGCCACGACCGGGATTTTTTAGCCAGAATCGACCTTGCCCCCGGCACCTGTGGGGATGATGCCGACAGCCATGCCGGGACCAACGAGACCTCCCTCCTCCTGGCGATAGACAGCAACCTGGTGGATGCCAACTACCGACAGGTACCGGCCAACCGGCCAAAACCCTTGCCAGGGCTACCCCGCTTGTTAAGCAGGCTAGCCCGGTTAGCCGCTGCGGCAGGCCTTAAACCGGCAGCCCAGGAACTGGATCACCTGGCCGCTACCCTGGCCTGGGTCGGCGACCGCCAGATGCTCCCCTATATGGGCGACCCTGCCCTGGCCTCCCGTGAGGCAGGGGAACGGATGCTAGAGGCCCATATGACAGAAGCCATGAATATGCTGGAAGAAGCCCTCTCCGGGCAATTGGTCTACACTACACCCCTGTTATGGTGGCTGCGGTTATTGCGGTAACTCTTTCTAAGCCTACAATCAACCGGGGTGGCCAAGAACAGCATGGCCAATCAGGTGGTTCGGTTTGCCCAACAGGAGGTCAAGAGGCTCTTCCCAGTACGGCAGGGTTATGCCAAAGGCCTGCTGCAGCTTGGTGTTGGACAGGAGGGAGTTGGTCGGGCGCCGGGCAGGAGTGGGGTAATCATGGGAAGGAATAGGCGTCAACCTGGCTAACCTCCCCCTGTCCCGCCCCACTCTAGCCAGGATGGCGGAAGCAAAGCCGAACCAGGTGGTTTCTCCACCGGCGCTTAAGTGATACAAGCCTCCTTTTCGATCCAAGGAAAAGCTGGTCCTGGCCAGTATCTTGGCCGTAGCCTCGGCTACCGACCTGCTCCAGGTAGGGCTGCCTCTTTGGTCATTGACTACTCTTAGCTCGTCCCGCTCCATGGCGAGGCGTAAGACAGTCATTAGAAAATTATTTCCTCTAAGCCCATATATCCAACTGGTGCGGAAGATTAAATGAGGGACCCCCACTGCCTGAATGGCCCGCTCCCCGGCCAGCTTAGTCTTGCCGTACACATTCAGGGGGCTCGGTTCATCTTCCTCGGAATAGGCTCCCGGTTTCGTTCCGTCAAAGACATAATCCGTGGAATAGTGGATCAGGGCCGCCCCAACTTCCCTGGCTTCCTCGGCCAGGATGCCGGGAGCAATCCCGTTCACCGCCATAGCCAGGGCCGGTTCTGCCTCTGCCCTGTCCACCGCCGTGTAAGCACCCCCGTTTACGATGAGCCCAGGCCTTACTTCCCTGACAGACCGCCGGACTGCTCCTGGGTCGGCCAGGTCCAACTCCTGCCGGCCAAGGGCCACCACCTCTCCTAAAGGCGCCAGGGCCCGCTGCAAGTCCCACCCCACCTGTCCGTTTTTTCCGGTTAACAGAATCCTGCCTTTATAAGTTCTGCCCATCAGGCCTCACCCCCGTAAATTGGCAATTTCTCCCGGGGGACCTCCCTTAACCTGGGATAAACCCCATCCTTGCCCGATAAAAGGGGGGCTTTTACCGGCCATTCTATCCCGATGTCCGGGTCATTCCAGATAATCCCGCCTTCTGCCTCCGGGTGATAGAATTCTGTACACTTATAGGCAAATAGGGCTGATTCGCTTTTAACGCAAAACCCGTGGGCAAAACCGGGGGGGATATAGAGCTGGCGCTTGTTTTCCGCTGAAAGAGTCACCCCCACCCATAGACCGTATGTAGGAGAGCCCACCCGGATATCCACCGCCACGTCAAACACCTCTCCCTGCAGGACCGACACCAGCTTCCCCTGTGGATAAGGGTGCTGGTAGTGGAGCCCTCGTAGGGTGCCATGACTGGAAAAAGAAAGGTTATCCTGGACAAAAACCTCCGGCAGCCCGGCCGCAGCATAGCGTGCCTGCTGCCAGGTTTCCATAAAAAAGCCCCTGGCATCACCTAAAACCCGGGGCTCAATTATCACCACCCCAGGCAGCCCTGTTTCGATGACCTTCATTTGCCTCACCCTCGACTGAACTAACCTGAACCAAAAGGCAACTGACCCCATCATCTGCTTGTTCAGTAAAAACCACCCTAGGCCAAACCAAGCCGTTCTCCTCGGTAACTGCCGTCTAGAATTCGCCGCCACCAGGTTTCGTTATCCAAGTACCACCGGACCGTTTTCCGCAAACCGCTGGCAAATCTTTCCACTGGCTGCCAACCCAACTCCCGCTTCATCTTGGAAGCGTCAATGGCATACCGCTGGTCATGGCCCGGCCGGTCTTTCACGAAGGCAATCTGCTCCCGGTAACGCCTGCCATCCGGCCGGGGACGCATTGCATCAAGGAGGACGCAAATACTCCCCACCACCGCCAGGTTGGTCATTTCCTGGTTCCCGCCAATGTTATAAGATGCTCCCGGTTTGCCCCTTTCCAATACCAGCTCCAACGCCCGGCAGTGGTCCTCCACATAAAGCCAGTCCCGCACGTTCTGCCCGTCCCCGTACACCGGCAGAGCCTCACCCTTAATAGCCTTAATCACCATTAACGGGATCAATTTTTCCGGGAACTGGCAAGGCCCGTAGTTATTAGAGCAGTTGGTGATCATGGCCGGAAGGCCATAAGTCCGGTAATAGGCCCGCACCAGGTGGTCCGAAGCCGCCTTGGAAGCAGAATAAGGCGAACTTGGGTCGTATGGGCTATCTTCCGTGAAATATCCCCCCGGGCCCAAAGAGCCGTACACCTCATCTGTAGAAATGTGAAGAAAGCGAAAACCCTCCCTGTCTTCTCCCTTCAGCCCCTGCCAGTAACCCCGTACTGCCTCCAGCAGCTCAAAAGTCCCTACAATGTTGGTTTGGATAAACTCCCCCGGGCCGTCTATCGAACGGTCCACATGGGATTCCGCCGCCAGGTTCACCACTGCCACAGGCCGGTACTTGGCCAGCAGTTCCCCCACCAGGGCCCTGTCCCCGATATCCCCCTGAATAAAAACATGGCGGGGATTGTCCATCACCCCCGCCAGAGATTCCAGATTACCCGCATAAGTCAGCTTATCCAGATTTATTATGCGCACCCCATCCAACCCCAACAAATGCCGTACAAAATTGCTCCCAATGAACCCCGCCCCGCCAGTTAATAACCAGGTTTTCATAACCTAGCCCCCTTGTATACTATGAGCAGCAGCCGATCTGGACGTAAATTTCCAGTTCGGAGGTTGCTCTTTTTGATCCTTGAAAAATTAATAAAGATTATTCCTTGTATTATTGTCATCATCTAAGCCGTAGCCCG
>JBFLXH010000084.1:0-6010 GCA_040757295.1 Bacillota bacterium
ATCCAAGTCTATTTTGACACGGCAACACAGCGTTTTTCAAGGCTTATTGATAAATTCTGGCCACATTCTTTGAAACTTAGGTTATGGGATTGGGAAAATTATCCTGAAACTGCATAACTACTGTTAATATAATTTTTTCAGTTAGTTCAACATGTTTATAAATACTGCGCGCCGTAATAGCTACACCAGCAATGACAGCTATAATTGACCAAAAGAAGGGACTTGCAACATGGGTTATGTTAAAAAGGGCTTCACCTGAGCCGCGTATCATATACGTATTATAGAAAAAGCCCATTAGTACCCCACTTGCCCCTAGAACTAGGGGGTAAAATTTGTTTACTCTATAATAACCTCCTAAAATAGTATCTCCGTGCAAGTTATAAATCGGATACCTGGCAATAATACTCACTAAAACAATCCTTGTGATAAAGGCTATAACTAGTGCCCACATCAGCGCATAACCATAATGTGCTCCGGCTATCGAATTATCAACTAAATCACCCGCTCCTAACCATGAAAGAACCAAAACAATGCCTGGTCCAAATGATTTAACATATTCAAAAAAACTTTTAGGAATATGCTGTTCTGGTTTTGCATTAACATTAATATTAACAGACATTTATAATCCCTTCTTTCGTTATGTAATGTGGGGAATATTGTGAAACAATAGAGAATCCCATCCTAATATCTTTTCTTGTTTTGTTAATTTTTACAGTTCACCTCCGCATATGAAGATTTGTCCCTGCCAAAGCTGATATCAATGTCACCACCTTTCCTCTGCAGTCATTACCCTGCCTCATGATTAACAATATGCTATACCCCGACTCCTATACGCATCCCGCTAAAATACATGACCTTGCCCGGCCGCATCGAAAGTTGAGTTTAAATTTCCACATCTTTGATTATTCTGTTTCTTCGGGGTTAAACGTTTTTTAAAAAACCAACATTACGTTCCAGTAATGATAATCCCATAACGGCCCAGAATGGGGCACCTTTTACATGCCCCCGACTTGACAATTGATACCCAGCGACTTAAATTTTGTGGCTATATGTTCCATGCTTTCTTTCTTCGGTATCGGGATTTGCTCAAGACTGTATTCTCTGTTCAGCTGCCGGTACTTGCCGACGCCAAACCGGTGGTAAGGCAACAGTTCAAACCGGGATAGTTTTAAACCGCCAAGGAACTCCGCAGCCTCAGCGATATCCTTCTCGGAATCGTTCAGGCCCGGGATCAGCGGCATCCGAATAATCAGTGAATATTGATAATTCGGCAACAGCCCGGATACATAACTTATGTTTGACAGGATAATCTCATTTTTAACACCGGTAAGTCTCTGGTGCTTGAAAACATCCATACACTTGAGGTCGATATAAATCTCGTCCAGGCTCTCCAGGCAGTCCAGTAAAACCTTCCGGTCGTAATAACCGCAAGTTTCAATAGCGGTATTGAAACCCCGTCCTTTTGCAACCCTCAAGAGAGCATTTGTAAAAGCTGGCTGGGAAAAAGGCTCCCCGCCACCTACAGTCAGCCCTCCGCAGCCATATTTGAAAAATACAGAATCTTTATTAATTTCGGCCATCACCTGAGAAACCGTCATTTTTCTGCCAGCCATGTTGCGGGCGCCAGTGGGGCATACAGAGGTACAATCGCCACAGTTATTACATAACTTACGGTCTGCCTCCAAACTGTCCAAGGACCCAATCGCCCCGGTTGGGCAGGCTTTAACGCACTGGCCGCACGCAATACATTTGTTGGCCTGAAAAAGCATTTCCGCATAGGGGTTTTGGGATTCGGGATTGCAGCACCACTGACACCTTAGAGGGCAGCCTTTTACAAACACCAGGGTACGAATGCCCGGGCCATCATGTATCGAAAACCTTTGCGTGTTTAAAACCAAACCCTCAGTATTCATATGAGAGTTCCCCTTGATAACCATCTATACCTACACCCCCAACCGGCGAAGGTTTTGCCACGTTGCCAAAACAAGGCAGAGGGGGAGGAGGACAAGTGAAGCCTCCTGCTCCCGCTGTGCCCTTTGCAGAGGATTGCCAGAACCTGCGGGTGATCAGACTACCGCAAACGGGGTTCTGTCGATAATATCGTCCTGTATTTCCTTATCCAGCTCGGTGAAATAGGCGTTGTAACCCGACACACGGACAAGCAATGTGCGGTAATTTTCTGGGTGGGCCTGTGCATCAAGCAGGGTTTCCCGTGATACGGAATTCATCTGGACGTGGCTTACCCCCAAGTCTGTAAATCCGCGCAGCAGGGGAACGAGCTTATACGGGTCCTCCAAAGCTGACGGTGTAAACCACAGGTTGAGGATAGATGGTTCGCCGTTGTGGACGTGGTCGAGTTTGGAAGAGGATTTCAGTATTGCCGTTGGACCATTGCGGTCGCAGCCGTGAACCGGTGAACTGGCGTCCGCCAAAGGCATGCCTGCCAGACGGCCGTTGGGTAAAGCCCCCACTACCTTGCCGAAAGACACGTTGGCCCCCAAAGATATAAACGATATCCCCGAAGGACCGTCCGCCCCTCTCATATTATTGGAATAAGCCTTCACTGCCTTGGCCACTATCGTCCCTATCTCGTGGGCAATGGAATCGGCCAGGTCATCGTCGTTGCCGTATTTGGGCAGATTCAACATCCTTTGCCGAAGTATCTCCTTGCCTGAGAAGTTTGCATCAAGGGCGGACAGCAGTTCTTCCCAGCTTAATGCTTTATCCTCATATATTAATTTTTTAATGGCCACCAGGGAGTCTGTGGTGTCAGCAAAGCCAACCACCGAGATGTAGGGATTGAAGTTGTATTTGGCTCCGCCGCCGGTCTTATCAAGACCTTTTTCTATGCAGTTTTCGATTAGGGTGGAATGGAAAGGTGTGGGCAAAAGCTTTGCATGTACATCTTCGACAATCAGGTTGGCCATCTGCCAGCCCTCTATCATGTATTCAACCTGCTGCTTTAGAGCCTCCATCAGTTCTTCGAATGTCGAGAAACTACGCGGGTCTCCTGTCTGCGGGCCGACCTGGCGATTCCCCTTCTTCCAGAAGCCGTTATTCAAGGCCAATTCCAAGGCAGCGGCCAGGTTCATAAGTCCGCCGTAAGAAAAGCCGGGTTCCTTACAGGGTAGCTGAACCGCAGGACACCCTACCAGGGTATAGTCCCTAGCTTCCAGCAGGGGCACACCTTTGGCCATCAGTTGCTTAATGCAGACATCGTCGTTGAAAATTGACGGGTGCCCCATGCCGCTGGCCACCAGTTCCGCCGTTTTAATTATGTACTCTTCGGGGCTGTTTTTGTGGAGGCGAACCCGGATGGCGGGGTTCTGCAGTCCGACGTCTATTGACGCCTGCAGGCACAACAGCGACAGGTCATTGGTGGCGTCGAGGCCATTTTCTGTCTGGCCGCCGGTGCAGAGGTGCTGGGGCCTCAATCCGACGTGAAAGCGGGCGACGGCCTCCTTCTTCCAATAATTAATCTCGCTGAACTTGACCCATAAACACTGGATATACTCTAACGCCTCGGCCAGAGTCAACTTACCCTCATCCAGGTCCTTTTTAAAGTACGGGTACGCCCACTGGTCAAACCGCCCCGCCGAGTCCCCCACGCCACCGGACTCGATGCGTATGGCCATCAAGATAAACCAGAAGGCCTGCAGGGCTTCCGAGAAGCTCCGGGCGGGCTTGGCGGGAACCCGGCGGCAGGTCTCGGCGATCTTAATGAGTTCCTCACGCCTTGTGACTGAATCAGCTTTTTCACTGAGCACCAGCGCCAGGTCGGCGTACCGGTTGGCGTGGGCAATCACCGCATCAATTGATATCAACATGGCTTCGTAAAGTTCTTTCTTTTCAATTGCCCCGCTATTGGTCAGTTTTAAAGCCCGGAGATGCTTTTGCACCTCTTCCCTGATACCTTCCAGGCCCATGGTGAGAACCTTGGTGGAAAACACCGAATGGCCCCCACCCATGGAAGCCTGCAGCGAATGGTCGACAATACCCGTGCCACTGATAGGGTACTCGGCAGGATTCATATAGAGCAGGTTAGATAATTCCGGAAGCCTGCGGGTCTTGCTGTAAACCAGTTCGTCAGTAGATTTGCCTTTCCAATAGGGGAATACCTCACGCTTTAAAATTTCCTTGTCTTCTTCGCTAATTTTTACGGGATCCCAGGGGCGGGTATCCATAGTATCCAATTCTTTTTCCAGATTTCCAACCTGGATTTCCGGGAACAACAGGCACTCAAGGGGTTTTGTTCCCTGGTTGCCGACTATCAGCTCACCGTCGGCTATATTTATGTTCATCTCCTCAAGAATTCTCTTGAGGGCGATGGCCCTGCGGATCACGACAGGCTGACCTTCGGTTTCCTGGTAAGCCCTCGTAATAAGAACAGCCCTTTCGCTCGAGGCCCATGGCGATGACTCGGTAACCCGCTTTTTAAGTTGCTTTACACGTTCGGTAAGGCCGATTTTAAAAACCTGGTCATCCAAACTCAAGCTCAACATGCAAAAAACCTCCTTTTTCGTTGAAAAATTTTGAGATTCATTCAGATAGTTATCCATCCTTATTTACACAACTCAAGTACTCCGCAAGGCGGTCCTTAACCCCACCGATATGTGCCTCCAGGGCTTCTTCCGCTTTAACAATGTCTCCGGCCTCGCATCCGTCCAAGATCCGCTTATGTTCACTGGCAATTTGATCCATTGAGCTTAAGGATGAGGTAAAAAGCCTGAGATACCGGTTCATCTTGACTCGTATATCTTTAAATAAATCAAGAAGAACCTTATTATCAACTTCCGCGTACAGTTCCATATGAAACGCATCATTAAGCTCAAATCCGAATTCACGATCGTTGCCAATATCTTTCATCTGGTCAATAATTTTTTTTAACAGTTCCAGTCTTTCTTTTTTCATGGGAATGGCACGACGCAGGGCAATTTTTTCTATCTCCAGCCTCACATCCACCAGGTCTTTAAATTCCTTAACCGAAACTTCGGCGACCCTTGCCCCCTTATAAGGAACTACGTTCACCAGACCTTTGGCGGCCAGTTCCCTGATCGCCTCTCGGACCGGCATGCTGCTGACGCCGAACAGCGCGCTGATTTCATCTACCGGCAGGTTTTCCCCGGCTTTTAAAACCCCTTTAATAATCAACTCCTCGAGGATTTTGTTAATTGCTCCGGCTGTCGTGCCAGTTTTAATTAAACCGCCATTCTTTTCCAGATAGTTCCTTAAGCCCTCAAAATCCATAGTCCACCGCCTTTCTATACTTAAAATAATTGATATTTGATCAAAGATATTTGTTATATGATAATTGATATTTGATATTTGGTCAAGTCCTAATTTGTGTGTTGTGTGTAAAATTCCCTCTTACTTTCGGAAAGTCCTAACTACTGCTTCCAAGCCCTCTAACGAGGGCTATTGTTTGTGCGCCCGGCATGGACGCGAGCTTGGCGGTGCAAGTCCGCTACGGGGGTTGACAGCACCAACCGTTAGCCAAAGGCAAGGGTATACATCGCGAGGTGGAATCTGAAGGAAGCCGGAGGCAAAATCCCGGCCCGAGGAACACGAACCGCATATGAGGCCTATGCAAGCCGGGCGAGTTTGCAAAGTGCCAATTGCAAAATGCAAAGCGCCAAATGGTATAGAAAGGAATCCATAGGATTAACTGCAAATTTATTGTCTTAAAAGAATGGCCCATAAGGGAGATGCCCTAATATGAACATTTGATCGTTAAAAAAGGATAGAAACACCCCTGGGTATAAATGTCGCCGAAATTTGCCGGTTGGTATAAACTACGCAGCCTTCAGAGCTTTACAATATTGAATTTGTACAGCTGTACCAGCCAGAAATGTTATGAGAGTGAGTGATAAGGATAGGAATTTGAAGGATAGGAATTTGCTTTTAGCTGGAGCAAGAATAGCAAAGTCACATAAAGTATACTCGGCAAGGGATAAAATTGCATTATCATAATGAAGCCGAGTATGAAATTCGCTTTGAGGCCACGGTAAAT
>JBFLXH010000085.1:0-5643 GCA_040757295.1 Bacillota bacterium
TTCTGCGATACTTCCGAAGGCACTGTGATAATCACAGAACCATCCATATCAGGAATCAACTTTAAGACGTTAACCGTCTCACTGCTGGTCCCGGCAGGAATGTCAATGACCATGTAATCAACTTCCCCATAATCCACATAGGTAAGGAATTCCTCGGTAGCCACCCTTTTTGAATCATGGTACCAGATAATAAACTGGTTTTCATCCAGAACCAACCCCATGGACACAACCTTAAAGCCGGGATAGGGCTCTACCGGGATAAGCCCCTTTGGTCCTACTTTCATTTTTCGACCTGCCACCCCAAGCATAACCGGTACTGCGGGAACGTCATAACTCTGGTCAAGCACACACACCTTTTTCCCTTTTTTGTAGAGGGCAGCGGCAAGGTTAACCGCCAGCATGGATTTTCCCACGCCGCCTTTACCGCCTAAGACAATTATTTTCCTCTTTACCGAGGCCAGGTTCTTCTTGGCCAGGGGCAAAAAACCCCGCTTTTCAAACTCTGCCTTTTGAGGCAGAATGCATTCAAAGTACCGCTCACAATTACCGCAATCAAAACTACAAGACATATCAATATTAATTGATTCCAGCTCACGCAACTCAGAAGCCATAGGTCTCCTCCTTCACATACTTTTAAAATTCCAGCCCAATAACAGGGCGGTGCCGGGAATGTAGAACACCGAGAAAACGAATATTTTCTCTAGTCTTATATATCTTTTTCCTTCTCCTTAATTTCATCAATGTAAGCATCAAGTTTTTTAGCAATTTCCAAAACTGCTTTAGACGCAGGATTGTCGGGATATTTATAGACAAAGGGAACACCTGCATCGGAGGCTTCACTTAATTCAGGGTGTAACGGCACTTTACCCAGGAAGGGCACACCAAGTTCTTGGGCCAGTCTTTCGCCGCCACCGGATTGCATGACATCAAACCTGTGCCCGCATTTGTGGCAGATATAGCCGCTCATATTCTCAATAATTCCCAGAATCCTGACATCGGCGCGGAGCGAGAGCAGGGAAGCTTTCTTGGCAGCAATTTGGGACACAAAGGGCGGTACCGTTACAATTACGCTTCCATCGAGGTCAGGAATGTACTGCATAAGATTACAGGCATCCGAACTCGTTCCCGGAGGCAGGTCAACCAGCAGGTAATCCCTCTCGCCATAATCCACGTGGGCCAAAAACTCTTCCGTGGTGCCCCGCCGCATTTCGTGAAACATGGTCACTACCTGGTCCTCTTTTTGAATAGAACCCATAGAAACCATCTGAATTCCCAGTAACCCTTCCACCGGAATTAAGCCGCGTTCGCCAATTTTTAACTTCCTGCCTACCGTTCCAAACAGCTTAGGAATGGTTGAGCCATCAAAATCCTGGTCAAGCACACTGACTTTTTTGCCGAGCATTGCCAGGGCAACGGCTAAATTTGCGGTCATCGTGGATTTTCCTACCCCGCCTTTACCGCCGCCGACTGCGATTTTCTTTTTTATTTTAGCCATCGTCCGGGCAGCCCGAGCCATCCTCCGGCGCCCGTATATCTTCCACTTTATGTCATCTTGACACTCAAAAAATTTTTCACAGTGCTCGCATTTATAATCACAATTCAAATCTACGTTGATCTGCAGCAATTGTTTTTCGCTCATTTTAATCTTCCTCCAGATTTAATTAGTTAAGGTCAAAAAGAAATTTTAGGATGGGTGAAGAAACATTTTGCACAAATGTCCCTTCACCCATTCCTTATTTTAATGTTATAAAACCAACTTGTTGTTTAGATTAGAACTTAATCAGTCTTCTCTGCGGCTCAAGCGCAAATCCCCAACGTTTCCAGTTGGCAATAACTTTTTCCTGAATCTCTTTCGGCCAACAGGTTTCGAAGGCTACCCTCGTCGGCAACAATTCTTTCGGCCAGGTAGGATCAAAAGTAGCATTGACATACATCCGCCCGGTAGCTCCCTCAGGTGCCGGATATTTTGCGTTGTAGGGGACAAAAGCATCAATTCCCGTTGAAAAGTGGAAGCTATTTACCGGGGAAGCCTTTTGCAAGAGATCTCCCATTATCCTTGCCAGTTCCTCAGCGCCACAGCCCGTATCTACGATCATTAACTTGTCGAACCAATGGCTGGTAGAAAACAGGGCACGGGAAATGAGAAACTCAAAACCGGGATACACAGGATTAGCAGAGACAATGCACATACCCATTCTGAATGAAACCGGGCAATAAACCCAGCGGGCTGCCCTGTAACCCCACCAGAGTGTATTCAATATTTTGATCAGCTTGAATGAATGGGCAATGGATTTTATGGTTAGCGAGTCGCTACCCTTAATACCGGTTACGTCAAAAGGAATTATGGGGTTTTCCCGGTAGCTGATCGAGGTCACCCGCCACATTGGTTGTTTTGCCTGTTTTTCTTTCCGGATCATCCCATAAAACGGGCCTTCATCAGCCACTTCATCGGGCATGGCCACACCTTCAATGACAATTTCTGCGTTGGCAGGTACTAATAAATTGCTTTTCCTTGCCTTAACCAGTTCTATTGGTTCCCCACCCAGGTATCCGGCTAAATCTGCAGCCGGCAGGCCTCCTGTAATGCCTTCCATATAAATTGCAGCAGCGATGGGAATGGTTGAATCTACCCCGATGGCGATAGCAAAAGGCATAGGCTTACCTGACTTTTTGTACTTGTTATAGATGGCCGTAAGCGGGCTGTCGTCGATCAGTTTAACAGCAATGGCATCTTTTGAAACCACCATAAAACGTTCGTTGCTCCACGATACAGTTCCTACCTCAGGATCTTCAACGATAACTATGTTTAAATTGCTGTAGCGCCCGCCATCTCCTTCGTGGATGACCGGGAAAGGAAACGCAGTAAGATCGATTTTGTCTCCTTCCATTAAGTAATCCCATTCGCTTCTGCTAACCTCGAGCGGTTTAATACCTCTCTGGGTGATCGCGTCGTCAAAATATGCCTGGAGTTCCTCATAGGTAAAGTCTCTTGCTTGATCCATAGCCAGGGACAGCCTGATCCACGGGCGACGCCTTTTGGGATACATATCCGTGGGCGATGCGTAAATTCCCGTAACCAGGGAAGAACTTCCCTTATAGTCCTTTACATTTTGGAACATTAGAGCGGGTCCATCTAAATCAAGACATTTTGCCCCTACAGCTCCGGCTTCGACATTCCAACCGACTTCCTCCTGGGTAACGATCAGTTCCTGCTCATCCTTCAAAAGCTCCAGGTATTGCCTGAATTTCATATTTATCCCTCCTACATGTATTAGTCATCTGTTGTTAACCGGCTAATATCATACTTTTTGATCACGCTTTCATCCTCCAATTTCTGCAGCACCTTGACATAAACAGGTTTTTCGAATGTACTCTGAGGACCGCCTTCGGTGACTACCTCCACCTGGACTCCCCCCTCAATGGGCTCGTAAGAGACCAGGGCCTCCACCATATTCCATTCCCAGTTTTCGTCCCTGAACTCGATTATTGCGCTCTGGCCGCTTTTTATCAGCGGCTCAGCCTTTTTGAGACTCTGGATCGTTACACCGTATTCAGCCATAAAAATCCTCCTCTCTCAGATTTTTTTCGACCTGCAGATATGACTATATTTACAGGTTTGGCGAGATATGAAAGCTTTACGCTTTTTTTGCCATCCAGGGAATCCCTTCATGCCGAAAATCCTCGTAAGGGGGAATTCCAAACCTGCTTCTATTTTTTTCCACCCAATGTTTATAGGTCGGATACAGCGTTTCAAACTCCATCCGCCGCGGGCCCATCTCGACCTCATCCCATTGCTTGGTAGTGGCATCAATATAGCACTTCGAGGTTTTGGCAACGGTGGCGGCCATCCGCAACGTACCCTTTTCTTCGGCCTTCTGGTAAATGTTCAGCGGTGAACGTGGCCCTTCGGGATCCCGATAGTTATGCCAATCCCTGATTGGGTGGCTTTTTAGCATTACTTCTTCCCAGACCGCTTCCATGTTGCTGATATCCACATCTTCGTCTACCACGAAGATCTGGTCGACGTACATGGACGGGCCGGGCACGGCCAAAATCAATTCGGCCAGTTCCTTAACGTAACCCTGATAGGGTACCTTGGTAGCAATAATTACTGACGCATAAGAGTTTGTTTCCGGCCCTACGATTGCTTTTACCGGGAAGCCTAAGCTGCGGACTACGTTTAATACGGTAGGAGTCAAGAGCGCATTGAATTCGCTACTCAGGTAAGTAGTACTGTCGCCATGTCCAGCACCAGCTATACAGAATGGTAAAATCGGGTTTTTGCGATGAGTAATGGCCTGGACTCTAACAACTGGCGCAGGGCGCCGCGGTCCGTGTATATAACCAAGGAATTCTCCAAATGGACCTTCATCAACCCGTTCACCCGGCAGCATAACTCCTTCAATTATAAACTCTGCTGATGCCGGTACCAATAAATCATTGGTTATACACTTAACCAACTGGACCGGTTCTTTCATCAATCCCCCTGCATAATCTACCTCGCTAACCCCGGCTGGTAAAGGCATTCCTGCAACGTGGGAAGTCGCCGGTAAGCCGCCTAAGGCAATAGCTACGGGCATAGGTTGGTTGCGGGCCTCGTACTTGAAATAATACAGATTGGCAGTCTGTTGACCGGCAGTAAAAAGTATGCCCATTTTGTTTTTACTGTGCACCATACAGCGGTAGTTGCACCAGTTATTCCAGTCACTGTCAGGATCTTTGGCGATAATGGTAAGGATGTCAAAGTACCTTCCGCCATCACCTTCATGAATGAAAGGTACCGGGATGTATTTAAAGACATTTGCGTCTTCGCCAAGGTGAACAACCTCCTGACATTCTCCCTTGTCAACGACAATCGGCCTGATGGGGTGATTAAGCCTTTCGATAAACTCTTCCGTGTACTCTTCATAGGACATGTTTGAATCCATACC
Organism: Bacillota bacterium; assembly: GCA_040757295.1. Classification (GTDB taxonomy): domain Bacteria; phylum Bacillota; class PH28-bin88; order PH28-bin88; family PH28-bin88; genus JAGXSE01. Next base: position 4,932 of record JBFLXH010000085.1, read on the forward strand.
CAGAGAAATCGCAATCCGCCGGTGTATTGCACCATGGCTTCCGCGGTATGGATCCGTCACAGCGCGTTGCCCATCCGGATAACCTTTAATCTTTTCAAATAATGGAATTTTGTCGTCGAGACGGTTTGACATGGCGCCAATAGCGCTCATTTCCAATTTCCAGTGGACCTCGTCTGTAACACGACAAAGCTCGCCCCTCTTTTCGAGTTCGTCTAAAAAGTCTCTCAAATCCTTAATGCTAGCCATTCTTGTTTTTTCCCCCTTTTCTGTTAATTTTGACCTTTAGTTTCCCAATTTACACTACTTTTGCTCCATACTAAGTTCAACCCCCCTTCTCAAATGTAATCCACTTTGCTTTACGCCCCAGCTCATCCCAATGACTTATTCCAAAATACACTTTCCCTCCCTCCAACCGGCGTTTTTCGCGCTACTGGTCGATTAGGGCAAAAATTGCCTCAGAATATGGAGTGCTGTCGAGGGTTACTGCTATGGCAATTCACTTTATTTAATAACCCCTCGCTGGCGTAACCATTTGGGCAGGAGTTCCTCTTCCACCCGCCGGCTGACCGCCGGCGCTTTTTTCAACAGGAACTCAGCCAGCGGCTCGCTCAGGTTGATGCCCCCCATGGCCCCGTCGAAAATCAAAACTTTCCTGGTGCCGGCAGCCTTATAGGCAAATTCCATCGCGCCCTCGAGCGTTTCGGCCACCACC
>JBFLXH010000086.1:0-5641 GCA_040757295.1 Bacillota bacterium
TACGGCTTAGATGATGACAATAATACAAGGAATAATCTTTATTAATTTTTCAAGGATCAAAAAGAGCAACCTCCGAACTGGAAATTTACGTCCAGATCGGCTGCTGCTCATAGTATACAAGGAGGTATTTTTATGATTATTAAGGTTTTAGGCCCTGGGTGCAGAAACTGCACCTTGTTGGAAACAGCCGTTAAGCAAGCAGTCAGTGAACTGGGAATTGTTGCTGAAGTGCAAAAAGTCTCTGACATGAATGCAATAATGGATTATAATGTTTTTATCACCCCTGGGCTGGTGATCAACGGTAAGGTTAAAGTCTCCGGGCGGGTGCCGAAGCTGGAAGAAATCAAGAACTTGATTAAAGAAGAACTATAACAAAGTGTCAATAAGGCTGGGGGATAGTATGACAGAGCTTAAAGAAGCAGCCAGAAGCCGAAAAACCGCAAAAGTAATGGTATTAGCTGTTGTTCTGATTGCGGTTGCAGCGATATTGGCCTTAAAATTCATGCCTGACCCCTACCAAGGGAGAAATCAGCCCCAGCCGGGCAATGTCCGTTTAGCCGAGGCAACAGCGGCTGGCCTGCCGGCTGTATTGATTTTTAGTTCGGGTGGTTGCCCTGCCTGTGTGGAAATGGATAAAATCCTGCAGCGGGTAATGCCTGATTATCAGGGGCGGGTTGCCTTCATCAAGGTCGATGTGGCCGACAAGCGGGAAACAGAATTCGTACGACAGTACCAAATCCGGTACGTCCCAACCCTTTTCTTGATTGATAAAGAAGGTAAGCCAAGGGCTCATGCAGGTTTTGTAGAAGAAGAGGTATTGCGCCAGGCGATAGATACCTTCTTGTTATAGTTCCATTATTACGGGCAGAATCATTGGGCGGCGTTTGGTTTTCTCGTAAATGAATTCTGCCAGCACTTCCCGGATTGCGCTTTTAATTAAGGCCCATTCTGTAACCTGCTGAGCCTGGCATTTTGCCAGTGCCTGCAGGGTTTTTTCTTTGGCTTCGGCCAAGAGTTCTCCTGCTTCTCTCACAAAAACAAATCCTCTGCTGATTAAGTCGGGACCAGCCAGGATTATGCCGGTTTCCTTATCGATAGTTACCACTGCAATCACAATTCCCTCACCTGCCAGGAGATGACGGTCCCGCAAGACGATATTGCCCACATCCCCAATTCCCAATCCATCAATGAATACGCTGCCGGCAGATACCCGGCCGTTTATTTTCGCTTCTTTCGGGCTGCATTCGATCCGGTCTCCGATATTGGCCTTGATGATATTGTCCTGGGGATATCCCATTTTTATGGCCATCTCAGAAAAGATTGCCATGTGGGAGTATTCGCCGTGAAAAGGAATAATGTATTTGGGCTTCAGTATATTCAGCATTAGTTTAATTTCTTCCTGTCCAGCGTGCCCCGATACATGAACTGTGGCTACCTCTTTATAATAAACATCTGCCCCGATTTTAAACAGGTTGTTGATTGTTCGTCCCACCAATTGCTCATTACCGGGAATCGGCGTGGCCGAAATAATAACCGTATCTCCTTCCATAATGTTTACCTGGCGATGATTGTGGGTAGCCATTCTGGTCAGGGCAGCCATAGGTTCACCCTGACTGCCTGTGGCCAGGATTACCACTTTTTGTCTGGGCAGTTTGTCTATTTCTTCAATTTCGATCAAGGTCTTTTTAGGGACATGCAGGTAGCCGAGGCGGGTAGCCACTTCCACCACATTAGCCATGCTGCGGCCTGCCACGGCCACTTTGCGGTCAAATTTGACAGCAGAATTGATTACCTGCTGCAGCCTGTGCACGTGAGATGCAAAGGTGGCTACAATAATCCGTTGCGCGGCGCGGCTGAAAATCATGTCGAAGGTTTCCCCGACAACCTTTTCCGATGGGGTCATTTCCTCCCGGACCACGTTGGTGCTGTCGCAGATAAAGACCAGGACTCCGTTTGCCCCATAACGGGCAATTTTATCAAATTCCACCAGCCTCCCATCTACGGGGGTCTGATCCAGCTTGAAATCTCCCGAGTGGACGATTGTGCCCACAGGAGTATGAATGGCCATGCCTACTCCATCGGGAATGCTGTGATTAATACGGAAAAACTCAACTTGGAAAGCACCTAGCTTTAGCTTTTGTTCAGTGTTGATTTGGCGGAAATCTGCCTGTTTGACCATGTTGTGTTCTTCCAGTTTGGCCTCCACCAATCCTAGGGTTAATCTGGTTCCATAAACCGGTACCGGCAAGTCCTTTAATACAAACGGCAGGGCTCCGATGTGGTCCTCATGACCGTGGGTTAAAAGGATCCCTCGGATTTTTTCTTTGTTTTTCATCAAATATGAGATATCCGGAATGACCAGATCTATGCCTGGTTGGTCCTCCTCGGGAAATTTTACCCCACAATCTATTACAATAATGTCGTTACCGAACTCGATAACCAGCATGTTTTTGCCGATCTCTGTCACCCCGCCCAGGGGTATCAGGGTTACCTTATCAGAAGTTTTTTCCATCCTTTTACTTCTCCCTATCTGTTTGCCTTTTTCGAAAGTGTCTCTAGCAAATCGTCCCAATTATCATAAACTTTTATTCCATTAAGGTCAAGATTTCGGCCGGGCAATTTAGTTGCTGTTGCTTGTAAAGTTTGACATATTATTAGGGAGGGGCTTTTTTTGGGGGTATCTTTTCATGGAAAAAAGACAGTTGGAAACACTAATCAAGAGATTGGAGGAATATTATGCCGAAGACCTTCTGGTACGGGAAGTCCGCGGAAGAAATCATCCGCATCTTAGATACGGATGCTTCTAGCGGGCTGCAAGCCGGCAAAGTCCCAAAGCTTCTTGCTGAATATGGAACTAACGAGCTGGCCCAAGCGCCTCCAAGGCGTCTTTTGGAGATGCTGTTGGGGCAGTTGAAGGAAACCCTGGTTATAATTCTTGTTATTGCCGCAATTGTATCAGGTTTAGTGGGTGAAATCGAGGACACTATAGTCATTCTAGCTATTGTGATACTCAATGCGGTATTGGGCGTTTACCAGGAGAACCGGGCTGAACAGTCCTTGCGGGCATTAAAGGGATTGACCAAGCCCCTGGCAAAGGTCATTCGAAATCGCAAGATCATGCAAATCCCTGCAGCCCAATTAGTCCCGGGAGACCTGGTTCTCTTAGATACAGGGGATTATATCCCTGCCGACGGCAGGGTTATAGAGGCCGTCAATTTGCAAGTGGATGAAGCGGCTCTGACCGGAGAATCACTACCGGTAGAAAAATTAGTCTCTCCCATTGAAGGAGAGGATGTTCCCCTTGGCGATCAGGCTAACATGGTCTTTATGGGTACTATAGTAACCGGGGGACGGGGTAGGGCTATAGTAACCAGTACAGGTATGGCAACTCAGATTGGCCAAATTGCCACCATGCTGCAAGAGGCGCCGCAGGAGCCGACACCTCTGCAAAAACGCCTGGGGGAACTGGGCAAGATGCTGGGCATGGCTGCATTAGCTATTGTAATAATGGTATTCTTTACTGGTTTGTGGCGGGGAGAACCGCTGGTCACCATGTTTATGACTTCTGTCAGCTTGGCGGTGGCAGCCGTGCCTGAAGGGCTGCCAACGGTGGTGACCATAGTGTTGGCTCTGGGTGTCCAGCGGATGAGTAAGCGCAATGCCGTGATTAGGAAACTGCCTGCAGTGGAGACCCTGGGGACTGCTACAGTAATTTGCTCCGACAAGACAGGTACCCTGACAAAAAATGAAATGACGGTTGTTAAGGCTTATGTGGGTGGCCAAACCTACGCCTTAAGCGGTATCGGTTATCAGCCGGAAGGGGTGATTACAGCGGCAGAAGGAACGGCGCCTATTATTCCCAAAGAGGGCAGCCTTTTAAGCCTCTTTTTTCAGGGTGGCATGTCTGCCAATGATGCAAGACTTGACGAAATTGACGGGAATTTCCGGATAATTGGCGATCCTACAGAAGGCGCTCTGCTGGTGGCAGCAGCTAAAGCAGGGTTCCACCAGGAAGAGTTGAACGAGGATTTCCCCAGGATTGCGGAAATACCCTTTGACTCTGCCAGAAAAATGATGACAACCTTTCACAGGTGGTCAAATGGAGTAGTGTCCTTTACCAAAGGCGCACCGGACATCTTGCTGGAGCGTTCCAGTCATGTTCAAAATGAGAGAGGCCAGGAGCCGTTAGATGAAGGGGTTAGGAAAGACCTGATGCGGGTCAACTCAACCTTTGCCGCCCAGGGAATGCGGGTGCTCGCTTTGGGCTGCCGTTGGTGGAAGGTGCTTCCCTCAGACCTTTCGTCTGCAAAATGCGAGCAAGAGCTAACCTTTTTGGGGTTTTTTGCCATGCTGGACCCAGCCAGGCCGGAAGCGAAAGAGGCTGTAGCCATCAGCCGCCAGGCAGGAATCAGGACTATTATGATCACCGGTGACCACATGGAGACAGCAGAGGCGATTGCCAAAGAGCTTGGCATCTGGCAAGAAGGGGACCAAGTCTTAAGCGGCAGGGACTTAGACAGAATGGACCAACAAGGACTTAATGCGGCAGTTCCGTCTGTTTCAGTATTTGCCAGGGTCTCGCCGGAGCACAAGATGTTGATTATTAATGCCCTAAAACATCATGGACATGTTGTAGCCATGACTGGAGATGGAGTTAACGACGCTCCTGCGTTGAAGCGGGCGGACATTGGTGCGGCAATGGGCATTACAGGGACAGAGGTAGCTAAAGAGGCTGCAGACATGGTTCTTTTGGATGACAACTTTGCCACTATTATTAGTGCGGTGGAGGAAGGGCGGACAATCTTTGCCAATATCCGCAAGACTATTCAGTATTTGCTCTCATGCAACACCGGAGAAATAATCGCCATCTTTACGGCAATTCTGCTGGGGTTGGGCAGCCCCCTGACGCCAATTCAAATCTTGTGGTTGAACCTGGTGACCGACGGTCCGCCTGCCTTGGCCCTGGGGCTGGATAAACCGGAAAAGGGCATTATGCAAAGACCCCCGCGCAAGCCTTTTGAGAGTATTTTTTCTGGAGGATTGGGAGCCCGCATTCTATGGCAGGGCGCCTTAATCGGAGTCTTGGCTGTGATTGCCTATTGGTGGGGTTTGTCCCAAGGAAGAACCTTGGCTGAAGCCAGAACCATGGCCTTTCTCACTATGAGTTTGTCCCAGTTGGTCCATGCCTTTAATGTCAGACATCCCCGCTTATCCCTTGGGCAGATTGGCCTGTTTACCAACAGGGCCTTGGTGTATGCGTTTTTATTGAGTATCAGCTTGCAGGTGGCCGTTGTCTTTGTTCCCGTCCTGCGTTCAGCTTTTGACACTGTGGTCTTGGTCAGGGAAGATTGGCTTATTGTGCTGGCGTTGGGGTTGGTTCCTCTTTTGATTGTAGAGCTAGAGAAGCTTATTAGGCGCCGCTCTAAGCCTGCCTTGTTCCCAGCCACTTAGCGATAAAAATCCTCAAGCCCTGGGGCCCCATGACCTCTAGGGTTTTTTTATTTCCAAATATTCTTCAACTGGGTCTTGGCTTCAGAGGGGGATTGTGACCCCCGCTGAAGCTTAGAGCCAGTTAATGCAATGGCGTAGCCGCTCTTATCCCACCGCTTTAAAGAAGCGGGGGTATTAGAGCGGGTAGCCA
>JBFLXH010000087.1:0-5493 GCA_040757295.1 Bacillota bacterium
GAGGCAGAAGCTTATTTAAGCGTAATCAGTCTAGGTGAAACCTATTATATTCTCTTCCGCAAGAAAGGCGAACAGGTGGCTAAAGAAGTAACCCAAAATATCATGATGGAGGAATCGTTGTCCCTGGCAGATGCTCCCTGGCCAAGAGTCATAGAAGCGGCGCGCATTAAAGCCAAAGGCGGTCTTTCATAACACAAGAATGCCGCATCGTTTTTTCAGAACTTAAAGGGCCAGGTGTTATGTTATACCTCTGATTACGTCATCATTGTTGTCCTTCTCCAGAAAGACAACCTTATCGCCCTCTTTTAAGCCGAGCTTCTTCCGGATTTCAATGGGGATTGTTACCTGCCCCTTCGATGAAATTCTCGCGATGTCCACATCGGCACCCACTTTCTTTAATTTCTTTACTTTTCTTACTCTATTATACGCGGGATTCGCGAGACAATCAATGTAATTTGACCACGATTATTTCTGTCACGAATCCATCGTCCAGCAGCTCTCCGAGACATGCCCGACCCAGAACAATTCCTGGATGAGGCATCGACATATATTTCCTCATTGACGACCCCCCACCAGCGATTAGCGGTTCATTAGGCCCCTTCCGCCATTACAGCCGGCAACCTGCGCATCAATCCCTCCAGGTACTGCCGGAACGGCTCCCGCAAGTCCTCCCGCTGCAGGGCGAACTCCACCGTGGCCTGCAAAAACCCCAGCCGGTCCCCCACATCGTACCGCCGCCCCTCGAACACATAGACGTACATGGGCCGCTCCCTGGCCAGGGATCGCAGGGCGTCAGTCAGTTGAATCTCCCCGCCCGCGCCAATTGAGGGAAAGCCAGGCGCTCAGAACTTTCCGTTTTTGTTTGGCTGCATCATTGCTTTGCTTTACGGTCATCTTTAGTCTGTGCGGCACTCTTTTCTTTTGCCTTCAATCGATGGCTCAGGCTTTTGACGAATAATACTCCAACCAGTGCCCCAATACCGTCAGCGAGCAGATCAGTGAATTCAAAATCCCGGCCAGGTATCCGGAGCTGGTGTAGTTCATCAGTTAAGCCGTAAAGCCAGGTAAAGTAAAAAGCTGTTTTCCAAGGGGCAGGTATACCCCATTGCAGTAGACCCCAGCAAATGGCAGCCCCTAAAGCAAAATAGGCTACCAGGTGACCCCAGTCATGTTTGGCGGTAAAGCTAATGGTTTTGACAATCCACTCCCCCGGTTGGGAGGATAGGTAATAAATACCGATCATCAAAGCTCCCGCCGGAAAGAAAAACAAAAGGTTTCTCCACAATTTTCAATCAATCCACCTGTCATTTCAAAGAAGTCTCAAAATAATCAACTACGACCTCCGCTTTGGGTATCCACTTAGCTGCTTCGTGCCGGCAGCTGCTCTCATGAAGGCAGCCGTAGGGACCAGAGCATTAACCGGACCAGCTGCATTCCATGCCTTCCCATCTTCCTTGCCGGCTGCAAAAAAAGCGCTCTTGCCACCGCGGCAATCCACTGATAAAATTAAGGCAGGCGGTGGTTTCTTTGCGGCAAAAAAGCGGTAACCAGTACGACACCACTATCAAAGACCTGTTTGCCGGCGGGACGGAGGAACTCATCAATTTCTTCAGCGACATCCCGGCAACAGTGGTCAGCGACCTCAAGATCGAGTTCCCCCAGGTGGAAACCAGGGTTTCCGACCTGGTGGTAAAGGCCGCCAGCGACCAGGGTCTTGTCGCCATCCACCTGGAGTTCCAGAGCCGGAACGACCTGGAAATGCCCTACCGCATGCTGCGCTACGCCCTGGAAATCCACAAGACCTACCATCTGCCGGTCTACCAGATGGTCATCTACTTCGGTCAGCCGGAAATGAACATGGCCGGCCAGTTGCATTACCGTCTGGGAAACGAAAACATGCTGGACTACCGTTACCGCCTGATCGACGTGGGTAAAATAACCTACGAGGAGTTAAAAGACAGCCCCCACCAACAGTTGCGCTCCCTTTTGCCCCTGGCTGACAGGGACAGGCGCAAGAAAAACGGGGAGGAATTCCTGCGGTGGTGCGCGGAGGACATCATCAGCAGCAACCTGGACCAGGAAACTAAAAAGACCGTACTGTTGCGGGCGGAAATATTTGCCGGTTTGGTTTTCGACAAGAATATGATCGACCTTATTTTCCGGGAGGTGGAACGGATGCTGAACATCGAAGAGTCGGCAGGGTACCAGAGGATTTTGGAAAAGGGTATTGAAAAAGGCAGGCAAGAAGGCAGGCAAGAAGGCAGGCAAGAAGGCAGGCAAGAAACTCTGGCAGATGTTGCCATCATGCTGTTAAGCAAAAGGTTCCGTATACTTCCCCGGGAATACCTGGCCAGAATAAAAGAGCAAGACACCTATGTGCTGCAGCAGCTAGTAAACAACATCTATGACTTAAAGGATCTGTCGGAACTGGAAGACTACCTGCAGTAAGCCGGTCGTTGCCCACCGGGTTTCCGGTGGGTTTCTTGTTTCACCAAGCCGGAGTTAAGGGCCGGCATTACTCTTCCCGGTAAGTTGGATCTCCCCGCCCGCGCCAGGTTCCTGCCGCTCCAGGAAGTCGAACACCTCCGGCTCGATGATATACCTCCCCAGTACCGCTCACGTGGACGGCGCCTCTTCCGGCCGGGGCTTTTCCACCAGATCCTTTACCCGGTACAGACCGGGTCCCACGTACTCCGGCCTGACGATCCCGTATTTCCTGGTATCCTCCACACGCACTTCCTGTACTCCCAAAATTGAACCCCCAAATTTTCCGTAGACCTCCAGCATCTGCTGCAGGCAGGGCACCCGGCTGTCGATCACGTCGTCCCCCAGCAGCACCGCGAAGGGCTCGTCCCCGATGAACTTCCGGGCGCACCACACCGCGTGCCCCAGGCCACGAGGCTCCTTCTGCCGCACATAGTGGATATCCACCATCTCACTGATCTCCCGCACCAGGCCCAGCAGTTCGCTGTTTCCCTTCTGTTCCAGGGTAACCTCCATCTCCACCGACCGGTCGAAGTGGTCCTCGATGGCCCGCTTCCCCCGGCCGGTGACGATGATGATGTCCTCGATCCCCGAGGCCACCGCTTCCTCCACTATGTACTGGATGGTGGGCTTATCCACGATAGGCAGCATCTCTTTAGGCTGGGCCTTGGTGGCCGGCAAGAACCGCGTCCCCAACCCCGCCGCCGGGATGATGCACGTTTCTCTATGGCTGTGATGTTACTTGACTATTCTACTGGGTGGGAGAGTCATTGCGGGTAAAGGAATGCCCGGACCCGTCTCTCACTTAGCCCCCCCCCCTAATTCAGGTAGCGGTCGTAGATACCGGCCATTTCAACTAAGTACCTTCTCTAGGGAATAGTCCTGGATCTATTCTCGGCCGGCAGCCCAATGGTATTCCGCAATTCACGGTCTGAAATAAGCTTTTCCAGGGCAGCGGTGACATGGAGTTAGGCAGGCCTTATTATTAGGCCCCGTAGGCCAAGGTGGTGGACAGCATTCCAAGGTCCCAGTTCAAGCGGTTTCTTTAGAATTATCACTAGCGCAGCTTCCTTATGCGCAGTCGGTTGCGCGTGATGACCGAAAACGCCCCTCTTAACTCATCAAGGTGCTTGTTTAGTTCGCCCGCCACGAGCCGGGCTTTCGTCTCTTGAGATAGCGCCATCAACCTGACCAAAACAACTCCGGCAGCAACTCGACCCTGGCGAAACACGATCTCGCCAAAATCCTTGTCGGATGTTATTAGCACGGCTTGTAATTTGTTTGCCAAGTTCAAAACCGCCTCGTCGGTTATACCCGGTTCCATCTCCGCCACATAAGTCACCATGTGGCCAGAGGAACGTATAGCGATAACGATATCTCTATCAACGCTTTCATCCGCCACAAAGTTCATTGCGCTGCCTCTTCGACGGGGTATACCACGTCAGCTTTGATTGCTTGCGCGGCGAAAGCCAGTGCGGCACGAACGGCTTCTTCTGTTAAACGGGGATGTGCCTGGATAACCTGTTCGACCGTTTCGCCCGCGGCGAGCTTCTCCAGTATTAAATCGACTGGGATTCTAGTGCCGGCAATAACCGGCTTACCCATAAGGACGTTGGGATCTGATTTGATTAGGTTAGTGGCCATCACGTGTCTACCTCCTCCACATAGTCTTCTTCTATTATTGTACCAGATGCCCCGCCCCCGTAAAATATTCATTCCGACAATAACGATTGTCTCGTGAACCAAGGATTTGCTTATTTCTTCCTACCGGCAAACCAGGCGGCGGTGTGTTTAAGCCCATCCTCCAGCGTCACCCGCGGGCGCCAGCCCATCTCCCGTTTCGCCAGCCCCGCGTCCAGGAGGCTCGAGCGCAGGTCACCCGCCCGGGGTGGGCCGTAAACGGGCGCCGGGACTTCACACTGCTTACCCTGCTGCCGCAGCATAATACGGTCCAGTGTTTCTTTATGTGGTTTCACATTCTCGTAGCGCTCATTAATGGCTTCAAGTATAGTGGTATCGTCCAGCCTTAAGTAGCTCTCTAATTGTTCCAGGTTCGGATAAGTCCCCTCGTACTCCTTCTGCAGATAATCCTTAAGGAATTTTGCTAGAAAGTAGTCATAAATTCTACTGGTTTTATGGAAATAAACCTGTATAAACATCCAATACCGAGCAAAAATTAGACCTTCCACTGCCTGAACTCCATCGGAATCGATGCCTAGCTGCCAAACACCAGGGATCGTATCCTGTATCTCGTTGTCAGTTACCTCTGTCTCTTTAATCGGTACGACTGTTAACGTATCCAAAATTCGTTCCAAATCATACTTCCCGTAATTCACACCGCAATAATAAGAGTCCCTGAGTAGATAGTCCAGTTTATCCGCATCCATCTCTCCGCTGATAATGCTACCCAAAAATACCAGTTCTGTTGCGAGGTAACCTTTAGAAAGTAGACTTGTAATTTCTTCCACACGAATATCTGGGAAAGAACTTTTTATGATAGGGCTAAAAAATTCCTTAATGATGGCAATAGAATAGTTTTCGTGCTCTAAGTTATTTGGGAAGGCTCCCTCTCCGGCATGGGAAAATGGGGCATGTCCAACATCATGAAGCAAGCTAGCCAGCCTTACCACTTGCTTAAGCCTAGAAATTAGATTGGATTTTTCTGCCCAGTGGTGCTTTGGTTTTAACGCGTTAATCGGGGTCCGCATCCTTCAAATTATGCCCCATTCTCCATTACGGCCGGCAACCGGCGCATCAATCCCTCCAGGTACTCCCGGAACGGCTCCCGCAAGTCCTCCCGCTGCAGGGCGAACTCCACCGTGGCCTGCAAAAACCCCAGCCGGTCCCCCACGTCGTACCGCCGGCCCTCCAACACGCAGGCGTACATGGGCCGCTCCCTGGCCAGGGACCGCAGGGCGGCAAAAGTTTGGATTTCGCTTGGTTGTAAGTTCCCACCATTCCCGTTATAATATAGGCAAGGGGGTGTTTCCATGCTTCCATCACCCAAGG
>JBFLXH010000088.1:0-5362 GCA_040757295.1 Bacillota bacterium
GAGGTTTGCCGCCTGTTGGTGGAGGAAGGGGGATACCGGATGGCCTGGGTGGGCTTTGCCGAGGAGGAACCGGCCAAGATGGTGCGCCCGGTGGCCCAGGCCGGGTTCGAAGAAGGCTACCTTGAGGCGGTTACCATTACCTGGGACGATGCGGCAACCGGGCGGGGCCCTACAGGCACGGCCATTCGCACCGGCAAGCCGGTGGTCTGTCAAAACATGCTGACCGATCCCGCATTTGCTCCCTGGCGCGAGGAGGCTCTCCGGCGCGGCTATGCCTCCTCAATTGCGATGCCGCTTACTGACGAAAAAGGAACATTAGGTACGCTGAACATCTATGCTTCCGAGGCGGATGTCTTTGGCCCGGGCGAAGTAGAGCTGTTGCGCAAGCTGGCAGGCAACCTCTCCTTTGGCATTGAGGCCCTGCGCGATAGAGCCGCGTTTAAGGAAAGCGAGGCCAGGTATCACGACTTGTTCCAGCAGGCCACCGACGGCATCCTTTCTGTTGATGCACAAGGGCGCATCCGGGACTGTAACCCCTCAATTTGCGCTATGCAGGGGTACTCACAGGAGGAAATGCTGGCGAAAAATTTGCGTGCGAGACCTGTTTCCGCCTGAAGAGCTAGCGGAAAAGCCTTTACAGATCGAGCAGGCGCTGGAGGGGAAACCTCTTTTTGTCGAGCGGAAGTTGCGGCGCAAAGACGGGGCTTTGGTAATTACGGAGGCGAGCGTCGTAAGGCTGGAAAGGGCTGCTTTTGGGCATCGTACGCGATGTCTCCGAACGGGTGCGGGCGGAGGAGGAGATCCGCCGCCAGGGCGACCGGGCCGGGGCTCTGCTTAAGGTTGCCTCCCGCCTCAACGCCCAGCTCGAGCTGGAAACAGTGCTCCGCGTAGTTTGTGAAGAGGTTCGTGCCGCGCTCCATGTCCCGCTGGCCGCCTTGCTGCTTTACGACAGCAAAAGCCGGGCCTTCTATCTCGCCGCCGGCTCAGGCCTGCCGCCGGGGTTTGCCCAAGCCATCCAGCCCCTTCCCCTGGCGGCCTACGACGAGTTACGCCAAAAGCTGGGTTCGATGGGTCTAATCCCCGATCTCACCTCCTTCCTGACGTGGGCCGAGTGCCGCAGATAGGACAAACAGGCATAGATGAGAACCTGCCTGTAGGTGTTCTGACGGTGAGATAAATTACAGGCTGCGCTCGGAGACGCTTCTGTGGTACTCTTTCGGACAGGAGTTCGATTTTGGTCTTTTATATCATAGGCAACCATTAACTCTTTCGGGAGAAAGCGAAGGAGGATTTGTTTAATTTTTAACTGTGATGTCGTGGATTTCACCCCGACCTGAAAGCCATTCTAGCGGATATGGAGGGGAATTACAATGGTTTAAGAAATTCCTTGGTTTTAATGGAGATTTGGACAAGGCCTTAACCGCCTACAACCGGGGTGAGCGGGGCCTGGCCCAGTTCGTTGCTAGGAGGTTCCGAGCACATGGTGCCGGTCCAGGCGATTGTGATAATGTTGGGTGAATAATCAACAGAACCACAGCTTATTAGTACCGCAGGAACAGGGAACAGTGCGGTATAAGGAGGTTTTAGTATTTTTGAAATGGCGCATCACTCCTTTTAAGAGCTAGCCATTTTAATGAGTTAGTTGGGCAAACGGCAAAGATTTCCCTCATGTTCTAAATAGTGTTTTTTAAAAGAAGAACTCATCGATTGTAATATTGGCCGAATTATCATCGTGCCGGAACGGGATTTAGCTCTGAAGATAGCCTGCGCTATCTTCAGTATGCAGGTGTTCACTTGATAAGGCCGCATCACGTTTAGGCAGGTCAGTCTCGTAATCAAGAACAGATGAAGAGCTTTAAATCTCTCAGCTCAGCCTGAAGAAGGTACTTTAGTATATCCTTTAACATTTTCGCTCTTCTGATGGTGTTCAGTACTAACAATTGTTAGTGCTGGGCGGGGGGTCTGATGTGGAAATAGCGCGACTAGTGCTTTAGCCAAAAGAATAAAAAGCCCGATTATCCCTAACATTACCGGCAGCCCAATAGCTGCAATCATTAGTGCTTTTTCAAATGCATCTGACATGGTTCAATTCCTCCCTCTTATAGCCTTGCTTTGCAACTAAAATCAAAGCAGAGCGCTGATTATGGCTATTACCACAACTCCAGCCACAATCGAGCACATCTGCCCCGAAATGTTAACAGCCATTGCATGCATCAACAGGTAATTCCTCTTGTCTTCAGAAGTCGCCATCTTGGCCACTACCCTGCCTGCCATGGGAAACGCAGAGATGCCTGCTGCTCCTATCATGGGATTAATCTTTTCGCTACGGAAAGCATTTAAGAGTTTGGCAATGATAATGCCACCGGCCGTAGCAAAGATCATGGCTAATAGGCCCAAACTCATCACGCCTAAAGAGATCCAGTTCAAAAAGTGTTCAGCAGCCATAGTTCCGCCAATAGTCAATCCAAGCAACAGTGTGACAATATTGATCAGCTCATTTTGGGCGGATTGACTAAGGCGATCAGTAACACCGCATTCCCGCAGGAAGTTGCCTAGCATCAAGAAGCCTACAAGTGGTACTGCTACAGGAGCAATTAACCCGGCTATTATAACTACACATAAAGGAAAAAGTAATCGGGCCGTGCGAGAGACTTCTTGATCGTTTTGATTACCCATGCGAATTTTACGCTCTTCCGGAGTGGTCAGCATCCTAATTATCGGCGGCATGATCACGGGAGTAAGCGCCATGTAGGAGTACGCGGCTAAGGCCAAAGGTGCTAAAAGCTCTGGAGCATAGAGAGACGCCACATAGATGGTGGTCGGGCCGTCAGCAGTACCCAAAATGCCAATAGCAGCCGCCTGAGCAATCGGGAACTGCAGTAACGTCGCCACAATAATTGTGATAAAAATACCTACTTGAGCCGCCGCACCCATAAGCATCACTGACGGATTACGCAGTAGCGGGCTAAAATCACACATGGCTCCTATCCCGACAAAAATAAGGATCGGGAAGAGTTCAGTTAGCACCCCTACCTGGAGCAGTAAGGTTAAAGGTCCATCCTCTCCGATTGCCCCAGATAAAGGTATATTCGCTAAAACCGCCCCAAATCCGATGGGAACTAATAGCAGAGGTTCATAATTCTTTTTCACAGCCAGATAAATCAAGCCAAAGCCTAGGAACCACATTACAAGATGTTTCCAACTCAGAGCACCGAAGCTTTCAAATAAACCCCAAATAATTTCCTGCATGTTGTCTGTTGCCACCTTTCGCTATTCCAATAATCATGTAAAACCACTGTTGCCGGTGCGTGTTATTAACTTCTGTAAGGCGTGAAGTTTCAAGCGTTTCTGACCGCCGGAACAGTTTTTTGATAAGGCGCTTGTCTTATTGCGAAATGGGGTAGATACATATTCAACCTTAGCCATCATCAGTGTTGCTGCTGCGAGAAGATGTGTTTGTCAATCGAGAAGTTCAGAGATCACGAAAAAGTTGACCATCAGGGGCGAAAAAATTGTCCGTCATGACTTCGAAAGGAGACATTGTCCGCAAGTCCACAATCATAACTACAACCCGCAGCCCAGGTTAGCTGCCACGCACCTCCTATACAGTTTTACATGTTAGTACACAGAATGCAGTTTTCAGTATACAGTATACATGAAAATTTATCCGAGTGAGCATTTTTTTACATCAAGTGACTAAAAGTGCTTTATATTTATTTTAGCAAATATCATAATTGATTCTACTGCAAAAAGCCTTTTTTAGATCACCTGCCATGACCGTAGTCCCCACTTTGGGCTATAAAAGGAGCACTTTTTACTGGCTTTTGCTTGATTTTTGGCCCGGAGCAGAGGGTTTCCCCCACCAGAAGCTTTGCGAACAGGTTTCTGCAGTAGAATCAATAATTTATTCGTCGGAAGTATCAAAGCATCAAAGACTCTGACACTCTGGTTCTGCACAAAACTTGACACAAATTATTTTTTTATATAACTTAATAGATAGTAAAGGGGAGTAGCTGGATCAGGGGCTATCGTCAACACGCCGACAACATAAGGTGGAAGTCGGCCGGTACCCCGGTTAGTAGTTTTAACAAGCGAGACCTTTACCACAGTGGGTATTTTGTCAAGTTATAAATATCCATTGAGGTAAAGGTCTTTGTTGTTGGGAATTTGTGTAATTCGAGATTTTTAGTTCTAATCTGAAATTTTAAGTTGGAGGCAAAAAAATGAACGGATTGAAGACAATGGTTTTAATGGTAACCTTAACCTTGATGTTTGTGGCAATTGGGGGGATCCTCGGTGGCAAGTCAGGCATGACATTTGCCCTGATCATGGCATTTGGTATGAACTTTATCACGTACTGGTTCAGTGATAAGATTGTATTAAAGATGTATAAAGCAAGACAGGTGAGCGAAGCGGAATCTCCAGAGTTATATAGCATGGTTAGAAGACTCGCCCAAAAAGCGGAGCTTCCAATGCCAAGGGTTTACATAATGGATCAAGATCAACCTAATGCATTTGCGACCGGGAGAAATCCTAATAACGGCGCTATTGCCGTTACAACAGGAATTATGAGAATTCTTTCAAGAGAAGAGCTCGAAGGTGTTATAGGGCATGAACTTGCTCATATCAAGCACAGGGATATACTTGTAGGAACAATTGCAGCAACAATTGCCGGTGCGATAAGCTACCTTGCGCAGATGGCCCAATGGACAATGATATTCGGCGGCAGAAGCAGTGACGAAGAAGGCGGCGGCAATCCTATAGCTGCCATAGTAATGATGATAGTTGGTCCTATTGCGGCCATGATGGTGCAAATGGCTATCTCACGCTCACGGGAATATGGCGCAGATGCAGGTGGAGCAAGGATTGCAGGCAATCCATTGTATCTTGCGAACGCACTTAAAAAACTGCATATGGCATCTCAGAGAATACCAATGCATGCCAATCCAGCAACATCTCATATGTTTATAGTAAATCCACTTTCAGGTGGAGGCCTTTTGACACTCTTTAGCACCCATCCACCCATAGAGGAAAGGATTGAAAGACTTAATTCCATGGAATTGAGTAGAAAGCGGAGTTAAAATATTTCAAAGGAGCAAATTATGTGCTGGCACCAAAAAGATACAGGTCAGGTCGTAGAAGATTTAAGAACATCACTGAAAGGGATCTCACAAACAGAGGCACAAAGACGCCTCAATGAATACGGCCCAAATGAATTGAAAGAGAAAAAGACTCCGTAACTACTCAGGCTACCAACTAAATCAGGTATTACCAGGAGCAAAAGGCATGCCAAGGAGGGCATCACGAATTGCCCCCAATACCGGGACAGAATTTTTCTTAACAGTAGAGATATAGCCCCTGA
>JBFLXH010000089.1:0-5260 GCA_040757295.1 Bacillota bacterium
CGAAAATTTTGCCAACAGGAATATAGATATAATTATGGCTCAACCGAAAGCTACCAGCTAACAGTTGAGCCTTTCGTATTTACAAAACTTCCGATTGACCCCTTTGAGAACCGTCCCTACTTGCTCCTATACGGCCGGCCTTATCTTCTAAAATTTCCCGGTCTGTTTCTTCAAGGTAGGCCTTGATGACTTCCCGTAAAAACTTATCGCTGCTTCCTTTAAGGACTTTCTCCATTGCCGCTAGGCTTACTGCGTTGCCTTCCTTAAAAAAATCCAAAACTTCTGTGATGAATTGTTGACATACTTGGAGTATAATACTATTCAAGAGACTTCCCCTATCATTTTACCAAAAAGGGAAGTCTCTTTCTATTTTTCTCCTACAATTTCTCCTACAATTACTTTACACCGGGCCTACAATTATTTTACACCGGGCCATTAAAAGCTGCAAAACAGTTAAGTAACCCTGGTACTTAGCAAGATAACTGCTAATTGCCTTCAAACCCAGTGACCTTCATGTTGTTCTACGTTGTACCATTTCCACCTTTTGGGCCTCATACTCTCGAAGACCTGTTTTTGTATTATCCTTCTTCTCTTTTTTCATTATTTGTTAGCGCTAGTGGGCATGCTATTAACTAGGCTAGAAACAAAAGAATGATCAGGCTGATCAGGTTGGCCCAGCCAGAAGGGGGACTTTGGGAATGTCTTTATCCGTTGATGATGATAAAAGGAGCAGCTGCCAGAGGGGCCAGTGTTTTGAGTTAAACTATAAGGATCCACGGTATATTAAACTGAGCAAGATCATTGATGAACTTAAAGATGAACGAAGCGCCCTTATTCCGGTCTTACATAAAGCGCAGGAAATCTACGGCTTTCTGCCGGAGGAGCTGCAGGCTCACATAGCAGAGCGTTTGGATATTCCGTTAACCGAGGTCTGCGGAGTAGTTACCTTTTATTCCATGTTCAGCATGAAGCCTCGAGGAGAAAACATTATCTCCGTCTGTTTGGGGACTGCCTGCTATGTTAAGGGAGCAGGAGACATTTTGGAAAAACTATCACAAAAGCTCAAGATTGGAATTGGAGAAACCACCGAGGATGGCAAGTTTACCTTAGAAGCCTCCCGGTGTATTGGGGCTTGCGGCTTAGCGCCAGTCTTAACAGTTAACGAAGGAATTCATGGCCGCTTGACACTAGCTGATATAGACGGGCTCCTGGAAAAAGTCATGAAAACCCCTACCGCCAAACTTAAGCATTAAACCATTAATCCTTAGCATCCCCATTATCTGTTTGGGATAATTGCCAGAATGGTTTCACTCCAAAGAGAGTCTTGCTAACGAGGTGAAGACGGTGGTCA
The DNA here is from genome assembly GCA_040757295.1 of Bacillota bacterium. GTDB lineage: Bacteria > Bacillota > PH28-bin88 > PH28-bin88 > PH28-bin88 > JAGXSE01. Next base: position 1,352 of record JBFLXH010000089.1, read on the forward strand.
TATTAGCCAAAGATTTAAAGCGAAGCACTAAAGGGCCCCAGATTAAGTCTATTAAAGATTTGGAAAGAATTAGGGCAGAATTTGGCCCCTTGTTGATGGTAAGGGGAACGGCTTACCGAGCAGATCAGGAACAGGTCGCATACATTGACAGGCATAAATATAAAGGAACGACTCACCAGGTCTTAATCTGCCAGGGTACCGGATGTGCCTCTTCCGGCAGTGAAGAAGTCAGGGCAGCTTTAAAGGAAGAGATAAAAAAAGCCAGCCTATCGACGAAGGTACCTATAGTGGAAACAGGATGTTTTGGTTTCTGCCGGGTGGGGCCGATAGTAGTAATCTATCCGGAGGGTACTTTTTATAATCACCTATCACCTGAAGATGTAAAGGATTTAGTCAGCGAGCATTTGGTTAAGGGTCATATTGCGGAAAAGTTTCTTTACAAAGATACCAAAACAGGCAATTTATTTCACAGGGCCGATCAGATTGATTTTTTTAAAAATCAGCTAAGAGTAACTTTAAGGAACTGCGGTTTGATTAATCCTATGGTTATTGAGGAATATATTGCTCGGGAGGGCTATTTTGCTTTAGCTAAAGCGCTGGCCGGATTGAAGCCATCGGATGTGATTAACCAAATAACCAAATCCGGCTTACGCGGCAGGGGAGGCGGTGGATTTCCCACCGGCAGGAAGTGGCAGTTTACTCACGACGCCCCCGGTGAGGACAAATATGTTGTTTGTAACGCTGATGAAGGGGATCCCGGTGCATTTATGGATCGCAGTATATTGGAAGGCAACCCCCACTCTGTTTTAGAAGCAATGGCTATAGCCGGTTATACTATTGGCGCTAAGGAGGGATTCATTTATATTAGGGCTGAATATCCCATCGCCGTCGACAGATTGCAGATTGCCATAAACCAAGCCTTAGATCGGGGACTGCTGGGCAAAAATATTTTAGGGTCAAATTTTAATTTTAATATTGAGTTGCGATTGGGAGCCGGCGCTTTTGTCTGTGGAGAGGAAACAGCCCTGCTTAGGTCAATTGAAGGTTTTCGCGGTGAACCAAAGCCCCGCCCTCCTTTTCCGGCTGTTAACGGGTTATGGAACAGACCGACTTTAGTAAATAACGTAGAAACCCTTGCGAACATACCTCAGATCATTATTAAAGGGGCAGACTGGTATGCTCAAATGGGAACGGAAAAAAGCAAAGGAACTAAGGTATTTGCCATTGCCGGCAAGATAGCCAATACCGGTCTGATCGAAGTCCCCATGGGAACTACCCTGCGTACAGTTGTCTACGACATCGGAGGGGGAATCCCAAACGGGAAAAGGTTTAAAGCAGCTCAAACCGGAGGGCCATCCGGTGGATGTATTCCTGAAAGCTTGTTAGACATACCTATCGAATATGATACTTTGCTTGAAGCCGGCTCCATGATGGGTTCCGGCGGCCTGATCATTATGGATGAAGACGACTGCATGGTCGATATTGCAAAGTTTTATCTGGGATTTACCAGAGATGAATCCTGCGGAAAGTGTCCCCCATGCCGGATTGGTAACAAACGTCTCCTTGAAATCCTGGAAAAAATCACCTCCGGCAAGGCAACAGAAACGGACTTGGAATTGCTGGAGGAGCTGTCTCACCAAATAAAGGCTGCCTCTCTCTGTGGGCTCGGACAAACTTCCCCCAATCCGGTCCTAAGCACTTTGCGGTATTTCCGGGAGGAATACCTTGCTCATGTGTTTGAAAAACGCTGTCCGGCAGGGGTCTGCAAAGAACTGTTAAGCTACCGGATTATTGCTGAAAAATGCAAAACCTGTGGATTGTGCCGCAAAGTTTGCCCTGTTGAAGCCATTTCCGGTCAACCCAAAAAGGTGCATCAAATTGACCCGGAAAAATGCATCAAATGCGGCGCCTGTGTCCCATCCTGTAAATTTAACGCCATTACCAGATAGGTTGGAGGTAGCCATGGCCAAGACACTGTCCCGAAAAAAGAACAATTCTGGGCCAAAAAAAACTCAAGGTGATGGGGTTATACTTAATAGTACTAAGAAACTGTCCTCCAGTGCTGCAACTGGTAATGAAAGGGAAAATCCCAACATCTTAGAAGGGCCCATGGTCACATTAACCATTGATGACCGGCAAGTTGAAGTTCCTGAAGGCACTACAATCATCGAGGCTGCCCGGAAAATTGGGGTAAACATTCCTTCCCTGTGTTACTTAAAGGAAATCAATGCCGTGGGAGCTTGCCGGATTTGCTTGGTTGAGATCGAAGGAAGCAAAACCCTGCAAACTGCTTGTGTTTACCCGGTAACGGAAGGCCTGGTGGTAAGGACAAATACCCATCGAGTAAGGGAAGCCAGGCGTGCCGTTCTGGAGCTGTTATTATCAAATCACCCTACTGATTGTTTCAGTTGTACCAGGAACCTAAACTGTGAATTGCAGACCTTGGCCCATGAGTTTAATATCAGAGATATAAAGTATGACGGAGATCGAACAAAGATTCCGTTAGACACAAAATCCCCTGCCATTGAGCGGGAACCGGAAAAATGTATCCTCTGCTACCGCTGCATCAGCATCTGCAGCAAGGTGATCACTGCTAATGTTTACACAGTAATAAATAGGGGTTTTAAGGCCTTTGTAGCTCCTGCCTTTAACCGCAGTTTGGATGATGTTTGCTGCACGACCTGTGGTCAGTGTACCACAGTCTGTCCTACCGCTGCCCTGAGAGAAAAAGATGTAACAAGGGAAGTGTGGAAGGTACTGCAAGACCCGGATAAATATGTAGTTGTTCAAACTGCGCCCAGTATCCGGGTGACCATTGGAGAAGAATTTGGCCGGCCATATGGTTCCATTATGACAGGGCAGATGGTTGCAGCATTGCGAAAATTAGGTTTTGATAAGGTTTTTGATACTGATTTTACAGCAGATATGACTATTGTCGAGGAAGGCCATGAGTTCTTAGAAAAGGTACAGCATGATGGCCCTTGGCCCCATTTAAGCTCCTGCAGTCCCGGCTGGATAAAATTCTGCGAACATTTTTACCCAGAATTTCTGGATAATATTTCTACAGTTAAATCCCCCATGTCTATGTTTGGCGCTTTGGCCAAGACTTACCACGCCCAGCAAACCGGTAGGGATCCAAAAGACATGGTGGTGGTCGGAGTGATGCCCTGTACTGCCAAAAAGTTTGAAGCCTCAAGACCGGAACACTCGGACAGCGGATACCGGGATGTGGATTTTGTGCTCACAACCAGGGAGTTTGCCAGGATGATCAGAGAAACAGGGATTGATTTTGTCCACTTGCCAGAAGAAGACTTTGACACTCCCCTTGGCATATCTACTGGAGCAGGCACCATTTTTGGGGCGACAGGCGGAGTAGCCGAAGCTGCCATCAGGACTATTTACGAACATGTTACCGGCAAAGAACTGCATCAACCCGAGTTTATCCAGGCCTTGCGGGGCATGGACGGGGTAAAGGTAGCTGAACTAGATTTGTTTGGGAAAAAAATCAACCTGGCCATCGCCCATGGTACCGGAAATGCGAGGCTTCTACTTGATAAGATTAAAAAAGGGGAAGAAATGTACCACTTTATAGAAATAATGGGCTGCCCCGGGGGATGTGTAGGAGGCGGAGGACAGCCAATTCTGTCAAATAAGCATCGCTGGTACAAAAGCCGTGATTACCGGATGGATCGGGCCGATGCCCTTTATGAAATTGATGAAAAGAAAGAATTGAGAAAAGCCCACGAGAACCCTGGCGTTTGGAAAATATATCGGGAGTATTTGGACCATCCTTTAAGTGAAAAAGCCCGAAAACTGCTTCATACAAGGTATTTCCAGCGAAGCAAATTTTAAGGCAGATTGAATAAAATCCTTCTCATTTACGCTTTTAATTGGCAGTTGGCAAGGGGG
>JBFLXH010000090.1:0-5102 GCA_040757295.1 Bacillota bacterium
GGGATTTTGCCTCCGGCTTCCTTCAGATTCCACCTCGCGGTGGACACCCTTGCCAAAGGCTTTTGGTTCCCACTGCCAGGCCCATAGCGGACTTTCACCGCCAAGCTATCGCCCATGCCGGGCGCACGGAAAGAGGGAGCCCGAGGCACCGGGCTCCCAGGTGGGGGTAGATTTGCACTTCTCCTCGGTTCCTTCGCTCTTTTCGCTGCAGCCTCTTAATGTTTGATTCCGGTTTCTCACCAAGGCACCTAGATGGTTTACCATCTAGGGTCGGCGTAAGCGGCTCCTTTTTCTATCAGGTTTAGATTCCCAGTTTAGCCCGTTTGGCCATGATATGAGCTTCCATGCCAGCTGCAGCCTTCACCGGGTCTTCCTCCAGGTAGACCTTACCGCCTAAGAGGGATTCGATATCCTGGGTCAGAACCTTGGATACCAGGGGGCTGCCAGTTACCGGCGGCACTGGGCCAATATGGGTGAAGAGGCCAAAGGCTACCGCAAATACCCCGTCAACTACAGCCTTTTGCTCCAGGTACTCTGGGGCCGAGGCAGCCACCGGCAGATCGCTGGGATCAACACCTAGTGCGTTAGCGATTGCCGTTACGGCTACGCCAATCCGGCCGATATCTACACAGGAACCGAAGTTCAGCACGGGTGGGATACCCAGAGCTTTACATACGCCCTTCAGGTTTTCCCCAGCCAATTCAGCTGCTTCCGGCAGCATTAGACCATCAATTTCGGCAGCGCTGGACATGCACCCGGCATTGATCACCAGGATATCCCGCTTGATCAGTTCCTTCATAATGGTTAGGCCCTGAGTGTCGTGGCCGTTCCGGTTATTGGTGCAGCCAACCACCGCCACGATGCCTTTGATTGCTCCAGCCTTAACAGCCTCCAAGAGCGGATCCAGACTGCCACCCAGAGCTCCCAGAATAGTCTCTACTGAAAAACCGGCTACTGCACCAGACTTATGCTGGGGAATTAGGATGTCCTCTCCTCTGTTCTTATAGGCTTCAATAGCCATTTTGATCAGCTGTTTAGCCTGTTCTGCCACCTTTTCCGGGTGGTAGTCCACATTCTCCTCCACTCCGGCCATCCTCAGGATGCGGTCAACGGACACCAGCTTGGTGTGGAAGCGGTCAGCTACAGTCTTTATTCCAGGGATGGAACAGTTCATATCCATCATCACCAGGTCCACAGCCCCGGTGGCTACGTAGTATTCCTGGGTCAGCCAGTTGCCCAGCTGGCCGCCGAAACCGCTGGCGCTGGATGCCTTGCGCTGCATTAGCTCCTGGCCGGTACACATGGAGCCGTAAACCTTAATGCCTTTTGCCCCGGCTTCCTGGGCAAGGGCCTGCATCTCCTCGGTCTGAGCTGCCTGGATTACGGCAGTTGCTACCAAGGGCACATGGCCGTGGGCTACAATGTTCACGGTTTCCGGGTCAATTATCCCCAGGTCAGCTTCACTGGTAGTCAGGCTGGGTGTCCCTAAAAGGATATCCTGCAGGGTGATGGTGGCAACCAGGCCCATATAGCCGGCTGCTATGGATAGCCGCACCACTGTCAATAAGAGATCGATGGGGTCGGTATCAATGCTGGTCATTGACTTGGTCAAGGCATCCCTTACTTCGCTCAATACTCCGCCCGGGATGACCCCAAGTTTGTTCCAAGCTTCCAAGCGGGTTTTGGGAGCAAAGATGTTTACCAGGGCCAGCGGTTCATCGGCGCCTTTGCGCAGCTCCGCCAAGATCACGTCTGCCAGGGCATCGGCGAGTTCTGCTGTAGGCTTAGTGGCATCCAGCCCTACTACTCCGGCAATTTCCCGTAGTTTTTGCTCATCGCCGATCTTGAACGGAGTTTTGCCTGCTGCTGTTGCCTTGATTGTTTTGGCTAATTCCTCTAAATGATGGGTGTAGGCAGCCGCCCCGTGAGTTGCCAGGCGAACCAAATTCCTGGCTACGATGGTGTCGGCAGTGGCGCCGCAAATGGCTACCGGGGCTTTTGGAGTGATCCGGCACGGACCGTGGCTGCACAACTGGCAGCAGACCCCCTGCATGCCAAAACCGCATTGGGGCTGCTGGGCCTGGTAGCGGTCGAAGATGGTGCTGAGGCCCATGTTTTTGGTCCGCTGGTACATGGTGTTGACACTCTGGTGGGCGGAAACACAGGTTGCCGCCGCGCTGCAGGATTGACAGTTGCTCATTTTTTTCTTCCTCCTCTTAATTCATTTTAAAGGGGTTCCCCCCTGGGTTGACTGATCATGGCCTCATTATAAGCTCTGGATCCCTGGCCGTTTATGAAGCACATCCTGGATTGATGTGATTTTGATCACAGAGGAAAGGGGACACACCGCTTACAAATCACTTTTGCCGCAGAATTTATCCAGAGTTAAGGTAATGGGGAAACACCAACCGCAGATCATCTGGTACGCGGAATGTCCCCAAATGAAAGGGGACACACCGCTTACAAATCACTTTTGCCGCAGAATTTATCCAGAGTTAAGGTAATGGGGAAACACCAACCGCAGATCATCTGGAACGCGGAATGTCCCCATCAGTATCCAGAGCAAAAAAATGGCCCAGGAGGGGTTACCCACTGGGCTGTTATAATGAGCAAGGCCACTAATTATTCATTGATTTACCGTGGCCTGAAAGCGAATTTCATACTCGGCTTCATTATGATAATGCAATTTTACCCCTTGCCGAGTATAATTGCTACTTGCCTAGTACTGCTTCTTTAAATCCATCCCAACCGACCCTTACAATAAGATTGCCAAGCCTTTCGTTCAACTCGCCATGTTCTTTAAAATAGGCGACGATTCGCTCTACTAGCTCCAATACCTGTTCCTGGCTCAAGCCATCGGCCAGCATCCGTCCCTGGCGGGGTTTAATACCACCACACCCCCCAACCAGGAGCATGTAACCGGCAGCAGTCCCGACAACTCCAATATCCACCGAACTGGCATCAGTACATTTCCGCGGGCAGCCGCTCACGGCCATTTTCATCTTAGCGGGAAGTTCCATGCCATGGTAACGCGCATCCAGGGCCATTCCCAGGTTAACGGCGTCCTGTTCCCCTCTAATACAGAAGGCATCACCCGGGCAGAACTTTATATTTCGCACCCGGTTCCCATGGGCCGCCCCAGGCTTCATGCCCAGATCTTCCCATGCCTTGGGAACATCCTCTTTTTTCAGCCCCACCAAAGCCAGCCGCTGGGCGGAAGTTAATTTAATTGCCGCACACCCATACTTTTCTGCGACTTCGGCAATCCGGCGCAAGGTAGCCGGATCAACCAGCCCCCCAGGCAGGTGAGGCACAATAGCAAAATGTTTCTTATCCTTTTGGATTATCGCCCCTTCCGGCATAGCTTCCGCCATCGCCTCGGGCGATAACTCCCCATATTCAATCCCATTGAGTTCCCGCAATAAAAGATTAAGATCCAGGTTGTGGGTCCTGGCTGCCCCGGCGATAGTTTCCCCTACAGCCGAGGGGCATCCCAGGCAGTGCATCCCCAGCTGACGGAAAACATCCGCTGTCCTCGGGTTTAAATCCAATACCTGTTTAACAGTCATATCTCGCGTGAATCTCATTTTTCATCCTCTCCTCAGATTGTTTATCACAGATGGCTACCCGCTCTAAAGCCTACGCTTCTTTCTAAGCGGCGGCCCAAGAGCGGCTACGCCCCTGCATTAACTGGCCCCCTATGGGATTAACCAGTTCTAAGCTCCGGCAAACCGGAGCCAAGAGCTGGTCGAATCTAAGCTTCAGCCTCCGACTGAAGCTAAGACCCAGTTGAACTGAGCCCATTATAATGGGGGGAGGGCAACAGGCTCTGTGACTTGCGCTTTAGGGCAACGTGATTTTTGTCACAGGACTATGACCAGGCAGCAGCTGTCACCAATCAAGGCCAGCAAAAACTAGTGATGGGTACCTTCGACTACCTGGACGCCTTTAGCCTCAATTAATTTCCTAATCTGGTCCCGGTGAGGACAAACAGGGTGCTCCTTGCCGGCAACCATGCAGGAACTCATATGAACGGTATCGACTCCGTACTTAACCAGTTTCTCAACCAGCCGGGATACTCGCCGGCCGCTGCATCCGCCACAAGTAAAAAAAGCCAAAAGCTGGGTATCCTGGTCATACCCGTCGAAAGCCACCCGCCGGTCAGCGAAAGCGCCTAGGCAGCCAACCCCGGGGCATACTTCAGAGACAGTCTCGCACCTGACTACGGCTATTTTTTTTACAGGCCGGGAATCATTCCTACCCATTCCCAGATATTTGCCCTTGGCCTCTAGCGCCAGCTGGCCAGTAACCTGAACAGCTCCCTGTTCGCTGGCCATGCTTTCTACCGCTTTTAAGGCCATCGGCCGGACATGTTCGGGAATGGCTTCCAGTTCCTTCAGTGCCTCTTTTGTCCATTGCATGGGAATTCCTCCTTTACCATTTCCAGATGCCGCCACTAAAAGAGCAGGGGGGAATTCCCCCCTTCCCCCCAGGTTGGCAGAATCCGGCATGAGGCCCGCCACCTCTGTAACTTTCTTGGAATACGCGGCCAACTTTGATTAAACCCCCGGCAGAACTTCTCCCTGCTTTTTCATTATCCTTATCTTTCAGGCCGGTTTTCCTGCATTAACCGGTTTAACTCCTCTACTACCTCCTCAACGTCTTGACCATGGACGCTTGCCCCAAATTCTATGCTTTTGGTCCGGGAGTTCGGGCAGGCAAAGCATCCGGGGCCAAAAAAACGGGCTAATACTGCATCGGCCCCTGGGCAGATCTCCCGGATCTTGCCGATAGTCATGTCCCGGTGAATGGGTTTATTTTGTTCCATTTCGTTAAACCTCCTTCGAAATTCTGCAGTTCTATAATGAGCGAGGCCACTAATTATTGATTGATTTACCGTGGCCTCAAAGCGAATTTCATACTCGGCTTCATTATGATAATGCAATTTTATCCCTTGCCGAGTATATAATGAGCGAGGCCACTAATTATTCATTGATTTACCGTGGCCTGAAAGCGAATTTCATACTCGGCTTCATTATGATAATGCAATTTTATCCCTTGCCGAGTATATAATGAGCAAGGCCACTAATTATTCATTGATT
>JBFLXH010000091.1:0-4963 GCA_040757295.1 Bacillota bacterium
TATTCCACCCCTGCCTCTTCAACGGCCGCCACCTGTTCGCGCAGGCGGGAAAAATCCGCTGATAAAATGGAAGGTGCAATTTTAACCAACATAATCCCCTCTTTTGCCTATTTTGCTCTATCCTTTTTCACCGCTTAGCATTTGGTGAACAATGTCGTAAATGTACGTGGTCGGTCACAGGCCCCCGGCACTATGTGTCTTCCGGCAGATCTACGAACCGTTCTTTTAGTTTCCGCATTACCTGCGGCATAGTGGTGTATTCCATCTCGTCCAGGTGCAGGCGGTGCGGTTCAAAGGGACCCATCCGGCGCATGTAATCGGCAATATCAAGGGCGACCTGCCGGGCGTTGTCAAAGGCCGGGTCTGCAAACATATCCTGCGGCCCCACTAGTTTACCGCCGGCCAGTTGAAAGCCCAGGGCAATCACCCGCGGCGGGCCGTCGAATCTGACAGGGTGGGCATCTTTCACCTCCACCGGTAACAGCGGACCGATATGGGACCCGCGTAGCCAGCCGGCCACCAGGTGCGGGTAGGAAAAGGCCTCAAGAACTTCTCCCAAGGAGGGGTATCCGGTCTGGCAGCGCACAATGCACACCGGGTCATCTTTGCCAACGTATCTACCTGCTACGCGGTAGAGGGGCTGGGCACTGGAAACGGCCGCGATCTCGCTGGTGCCCCGGTGGTAGACGTTCTTAATGACGAACCTCCCCGGCGCACCGATAAAGATCAGCATGTCGTAAATTTCTTCGGGTGCTGCAAAGTTGATCTTCTTGTTTTCGGCCAGATCGTATACTTCGAAGTTGAAACCGCAGTGCATACCGGGGTCGATAATCAGGCTGGTGGTATTAAAGGGATCTGCAAAAATCTTGTACAGGGGGAGGTTCCATGCACCGGGCTTTGTCTTGTCGGCCATTAGGATGATGACGGTCTCACTCTTACGCTCTTCTATTTCCATCTCTGCTACTCCCGGCCCGAGACCTTTAATGTTGCCGGCAAAAGCATCAGAGAGTAGGTCCTGCCCGGCGCCACAAAGTTTTAGTTTTTTAGCGACTTCTGTGCATTCTGAAAGGGTATTCCTCGCCAGCCGTCCAATTTCTCCACTGTTGCACCCAAGTTCATGGGTAAGGATGAGGTTGATATCGTCTCCCACGTAGGTCACGTGGTGGTCGATCAGAAGCGGGCTGGCATCCAATTCTTTACAGGCTTTTTCCAGCAGTTCGGGATGAACTCCGGAGTGCCCGACAAAGCCCCCCACGTCCGCTTTAATAACGCTTAACGTAATTTTTTTCTCTATTTTACTATCTCCTTTCCATCGGTTAATATTTGGCGGATAATGTGGCAAATATTTTCCGGCGTGAGTCCGTAGTGGGTCAACAGTGCAGCCGCATCACCAGACTGTCCGAACAGGTCGGGAACACCAACCCGGTGCACGGGTACCGGATGATGGGATGCCAGCACTTCGGCTACCGCACCGCCAAGACCGCCGATGACGCTGTGCTCTTCTACGGTGACTACAACGCCCGTACGGGCCGCACTCTGCACCAGTGTCTCTGTATCCAGCGGCTTGATGGTGCTTACATTGATAACTTCGGCGTCGATACCCTCCTCCGCCAGTTTCTCTGCTGCCCGCAGGGATTGTTCCACCATGAACCCGCAGGCCGCCAGAGTTATATCTCTACCCGGTCGCATGATCTTTGCTCTGCCAATTGTGAAGGGCTCTTCGTCTGACGTAATTACCGATGTTGCCAGGCGGCCCAACCGGAGGTAAACCGGCCCGTCATACTGGGCCACGGCAAGGGTCGCCTGGTAAGCTTCCTCGGCATCTGCAGGTACCAGCACCTTCATCCCCGGCATCGCCCGCATCAGAGCTATATCGTCCAGTGCCTGATGGGTGGCTCCGTCTTCGCCCACTGTAATCCCAGCGTGGGTAGCGCAGATTTTTACGTTAAGACCGGTGTAGGCGACGGATTGAAAGATCTGGTTTAACGCCCGCTGAGTGGCAAAAATAGCAAAGGTGGATACAAAAACGATCTTGCCGGTGCAGGCCAGGCCGGCGGCCACACCTATCATATTGGCCTCAGCTATCCCAAGGTTGAAAAATCGTTCCGGATATGCATCGGCAAACAGGGCTGTTTTGGTGGATTTGGACAGGTCGGCATCCAGCACCGCCACCCGGTGGTCCCTGTGCCCCAAATCCACCAGGGCCCGCCCGTAGCTATCGCGGGTAGCTTCTTTGGTCGGTTGTTTTGTGCTCATAACACTATTCCCCCAGTTCTTCCAATGCCTTTTCTAGCTGTTTCCGGTCCGGTGCTTTTCCGTGCCAGTCTACCGCCCCTTCCATAAAGGTGACACCTTTACCTTTGACTGTGCGAGCGATGATGGCTGTAGGTTTGTGAGCGTAGGCCACGCTGTCCAGGACCTGGAAAAGTTCTGAAAAGGAGTGGCCGTCTACTTCTACAACGTCCCACCCAAAGGCTCGCCACTTCTGAGCCAGGGGGGAAAGGGTCATTACTGCTTCTGTGGATCCGTCTATCTGCAGGCCGTTGCGGTCTACTATGGCCACCAGGTTGTTCAGTTGGTAGTGACCGGCGGCCATGGCGGCCTCCCATATTTGTCCTTCCTGACACTCACCGTCACCCAGCAAAACGTATACCCGGCAATAACGGTTATCCAGGCGGGCACCCAGGGCTATGCCCACTCCCACCGACAGACCCTGACCCAAAGAACCCGTACTCATTTCCACACCGGGCACTTTACGCATGTCTGGGTGGCCTTGCAACGGCGAACCCATCCGGCGCAAGCTTGAAAGTGTTCCTACCGCAAAGTACCCCCGCTCGGCCAAGGTGGCGTAAAGGACCGGTGCCGCATGTCCCTTGGAAAGAATAAAGCGATCTCGCTCCGGATCGTTGGGGACATTAGGATCTATTTTCATCACGCCAAAGTAGAGTGTGGTGAGTATTTCTACCGCTGAAAGGGATCCTCCAGGGTGTCCGGAGCCAGCCTCAGCTATCATGTTGACTATATGCCGGCGAATGGCCCGGGCTCTTTTTTCTAAATCCAGGTATGTTTCTCTTCCGACAGAGCTAGCTGTTGACAGCATAATAACCCCTCTCTTCCCAATACCTAGATTTGTGTTTGTTTCCACGTCTGGCCACCAGCAGCAGCATAAATCCAAAGGGTGTCAATTCTTTTTCTTCTGTTTTTTCTCCCCATCCAAGGGCGTCTGCCACTGCTTCAAGCACCGGCGGTGTTATTTCTTCTGACAGTTCTACCACGTTCATCTCCCGTCCCCAATACCATTCTTTAAAGCAGCGGCAGGGCAATATACCCCGGGAGTGCAGGGTAATCAGCTGGTGTACGATGTCGTTGGCCCCCGTCCGTTCCGCCAGGCGAACTTTTACCGCCTCTGCAGACAGCCCGGTTACGGTGTGCGGGAGAAGTGATACCACTAAGTCAGCATGCCTAACCTGAGGTTCAACAAAGTTGCGGATGTCTCGCTGTCGCTGTCTGATTTCTTGCAAAACTTGTTCTACCGTATATCCCCGATGAGCGGCGTCCCGCTGGATCTTCCAGCGTATTTTTAGATCTTGGTGGGTATCGTAGTAGATTTTATAGTCGTATGTTTCCCCCAGTCTCTCGAAGAAAAATGAATGTAATCCCTCACAGATCACGAATTCCCGGGGCTTTACCCATTCCGGCTCCCCAAAGGTGCCGGTATCGTGGTCGTAAACGGGCTTGAGAATTTTTTCTCCCCTGCGCAGCCGCTCGATATGTTCCATAAAGAGTCCCAGGTTATTTGCCCGCGGGTTTAACGGGGTAATGCCAACTGCCTTCCGCTGGGCCCGGTCAAGGGAGTGGTAGTCGTCCAAACCGATCACTGTTACCCGCTCTTTGCCTAAAAGTTGCGCCAGGTTATTAACAAAAGTGCTCTTGCCTGCCCCGCTGTCCCCTACTATTCCGATAACTGTAGTTTTCCGTCTCATCATTATTAATTACCTCCTTTTTTAAGATCGCTCTCCTGAGGAGCGTAATCCAACCCCACAAAGTTACCGTAACGCATTAACCCATCTCTTCTTCTCCTTTACAATAATGTTAATAAAACTATATATCTTTTTTTATGTTTTTCAGTATATTGATTTGGCCTAACCTAGACAATAAGAGACTCACCAGAAGTCGCTTACCCTGTCTAAAACTGCGGTAAACGGGGACGAAATACCTTTTTTGAATTGATTTTTGAAAAATTGGCCTTACACCCTGCACAAACAGCCTTTCAGGCTGAATTAGCGACAGGTGAGACAAAAGAATGTTCATCCCCAATGTCACTGGATAGATCAGCAAATAAAGGTTCACACCTTTATTTGCTTAATCGGCTTACTGCTTTCCCAGATTCTCTGGAAGAAGACATGTAGCACAGGTTACACCATGAGCTTAGAGAGTTTAGTTGAAAGGTTGACAGAAATACGAGGCGAAAAATCATGCTAAACTGCAGGAAAACCGGCAATAAATACAGAAAAGCCATCTCATGCTTTAGCCAATCTAAGCAGGAGGCGGCTTTTGTGGTCATGGAAACCGGTATTAAGAATGTCTTGAGGAAATTTTACCTAAGAAGTAAAATGTTTTTTAAACAGGATGACATATAATCATTTATTTATAGATTCTTATAATATCTTGTATTAGACGCAGGTCACTTTACTTGTTATTTTAGAAATACACTGATAAGTGGAAATTGGTGTGCACAATACAATGAGGAGGTATTTAGAAATGTCAGAGGCAAAACAGAAGTTCAGTGCCGGGGTGATGGAATATCGGCAGATGGGTTATTTAGACCTTGATTATACCCCGAAGGATTCAGACATCCTGGCTGCCTTCCGGGTGACGCCGCAGGAAGGGGTGCCGATTGAAGAAGCGGCGGCAGCTGTGGCAGGTGAGTCATCCACTGCCACATGGACCGTATGTTGGACTG
>JBFLXH010000092.1:0-4955 GCA_040757295.1 Bacillota bacterium
TCATTTCCTTTCCTCCCATACGCTGTTTTGTGTCCACCTACAGTGTACAGGAAAGTTTGATCGGGTGGTCAATTCTTCGCTGATCAAATGGCTAAAAATGGTACATTTTTAGTTTAGCAAATACATTCAGTGGCTACCGCACGTAGAAGGGATTCATAAATCGTTGTTCTTGAAACCCTTTCAATAGAAATGCGTGGTGGCCGCAGTTGTGCATCGTCTGGCTCTTCTGACGGGACAACACGTGCGTTGCGTCCATAGGGGATGTCGTTTTCGCGGGCAAACCGGATCAAGTACTGGTAAACCGTGTTTGGACTTCCCTCAAACCCTGCCTGCGCAATGGCTGCATGGATGGTCCGGTGGGACTTGCCTTCCTGGTACATGCGCAGCACGGTTTCCTGATACGGTTCGATAATGGATTTTGATGAATGGCCAGCGTTGGGGGAAACGGTTTTCTGTTGAGATGACCATTGGTCATTTGTGCGCATCTGTTCGTATTCATCGATTTTGTGTTCGACCTTTTCGATGGTTTCCGGCGCATTTTTACGGTAAAGAGAGACATCCAAAGGCTTCATAGCCAGCCTTTTGGCGATTTCAGATGTGCGCAGGCCGCTTTCTGTTAGTTCAAGAATCGCTATGGTCTTTTTGTATTTATTAGCTTGTATATGGGTAAGGCCAGCCATGCGGATTCTTCTTTCAAGATCTGCTTCTGTCAGGGTGGCCGGAGCAATCACCACGAGGCCTTCGTCGTGATCCTCATGGGAAGAATCGGGTGTAGGCGTTTCTTGGGCGCTGTCCACCATCTGAATCCACCCATTGCCTTTACGCACAAACAAATCCTGCCCGATTTCTAGGGAAAGGGCCTCTTTGACGGCCTGATGAATGTTCTGCACCAAATGAAATTCGTCTGCCACTTGGCTTTTACCATGCGTTGTTGCCGCTGCCCTGTATGCATTCCCCCGGTCTCTGCTCACTGTATCGGCGGATGGAAACTGCTGGATGACTTTTTGGGCAATGTCTGCGGAAGCTCCTTGTACAATCACCAAAACTCGGTGTGTTTCAGCGTCGATGAAGACGGAAGCTGCTGTGGAAGAATTCCCTTTCCTCAGATTGATGTCATCCACAGACAATACTTTGACATCATCGCGCTTGAGATTTTCAGCAATGACAGCAGCACCTTTTTTCTTCACTTCACGGGTGATGGTGTCTTCACTGACCTTTGTACCCATTGCTTTCAGTTTTTGGGATGTGCCATAGCAACTGGATTCGACTGCCATGCGAACACCAAGATCCTTTAACCGATGAGTTAACCGAGCATCTTTATCAGCTATTTCTGCAAATTGTTCCACAAACATATTGACTACACAATCAGGATTCTCGCAAGTATAGCGGTTTCCCTTAATCTTATGGCAGACGGTCATTCCTGATATTGGCAGATCCTGAATATGGCGTGTGGCGCAGATCTTGATCCGGTGGTGACTGACTGTTCCACATGTTGGGCATGCTGCCTGTTCTGTTTGGGACACCCAGTGAAAAACCAATTCGCGATTCTCAATTCGTTCTATATCATGGATGCGCCATGAGCTGGGCACAAAACCTTCATAAATTAAACCGCCGAAAACTTCACTCACACCTCTTGCAATCTCTCTTTGTTTTGCGACATCGATTTCTCCGTATTGTTTCAGAAAACCCAGTAACCGCTGGCTGATCAGATAAGACTCCATTTGACTTCGCCACCTTTACATGCTTTTTCACTTTATTATATATGGTGGCGGGTTCTTACGCATTAACTGTTAGTCAAAGGGTATAAAAAGGTGACCGGTCAAAGTAACTGCAACTTTGACAGAGAGAATGCAACCAAGTTGCAGTAAGTTGTAACAAAAGATGTTCATTATCAAGTGAAATAGCGTAAAATAGGCATAAGAACATGTACATTATGCTGGAAAAAGGGCGCAAGGTATCGAAGGTGGCAAAAATCAATTTTTCGGATTGAGTAAATGCCACCCCTGGAGAGATGTCTTGATAGGCCGGCGAGCCAGCAGTCTACATGTTCCAGCCTACCTGTTCAGCAGGCTTGGGCGCAGGAGAATTTCATTGGGTGCAATGGCGCTTGTGCCCAAACGGTCAAGAATTTCTTGACCGTAGAAGAAGCTGAACGATTCGTATGGAGACTTGTTGTTCAGCTTCTCTCTGCAGTAAGAATTAATGTGATTCATCATAAGTTGGATATCCGCTTGAGTCAGGTCGTCAAAACTACGGCCTTTGGGGAGAATCCGCCGAATAAACTCGTGATTGTTCTCGACCGTGGCTTTTTGAAAGGGTGAGGACGGGTTACAGTAAAAGATAGAAGTTATTCGGGTGCCATCATCGGCAGTTTCCAGGGCCGAAGGATTGGAAAACTCCGAGCCATTATCAGTGAGGATGACAGGGAAAAGCCTTTGGAAGGAATCTTTGCCCAAGACAGAGTACAGATGCCTAAAAACATTGATGACAGACTGAGATGTATTGCGGTCCCGAAGGAAGGCAAGCATAAAGCTGCAGCTTCTGAAATGCAGGGTGAGAAGAACACTGCCGCCCTTTTTCCCTTCAACAGTATCCATTTCAACAACGGCAGTATCAGGATTAGCGGCTATATACTTAAGGAAATCATCGTAAGAGCGGCCTACCCTGCACTGTTTGTCCACCTTATGCTCGACAGGCTTGGACTTGCGGGGCTTGAGGCGACAGACCCTGGGCATGTCAATATTGCGGGCAGACAGGAGACAGCTATTGACATACCGGTAGATCGTTTTTTCACTGCATGTAAATTCATCAGGATTACTAACGACAATATGGTGGATCGACTGGCCGTTTTGGATTAATGGGCTGATGAACTCATCCAGGCGAAGAAGCTCCTCTTCAGATATGTTTGCACCGACTCTGGACTCGACAAGCATCTCTTGGTTCTTACGCATCGAGTGGTATTTTGACATTATATTCCATTGAAGAATGCAACAGTTCGCGTGTTTCATTGACATGGATCCTTTGTAATAGGTAATTATATCAGTTTTTGCGTAAGAACCCATCTCTTTGTAAGCGGTTTGGGCGGGCCTGTGAAGATAATATTTTTTGCTTAGGGTACAGATGTATTCTGTCTCGCAGCCATTACACACATAGGGCGGCAGGGCCAGCCGGTGGCAATGTTCTTCAACAAATTCTGAACAGACTGAGTTGCAAAGATTACAGGTACTGCAACGCTGTTTTTTACAGGTAGGCTTTTCTTCACACAGATAAAACTTTGTACAACTCCTTCTGTGGACACATCGGTTGCGAATTCGACCTGCAGCTACTTTGTTGCTTGGGACTGCATGTTTTTTAATTTCTCTGGATACTGTCGAGGGGCTTTTCCCAATTGCCCCTCTACCCTAATCGGGAAGTCTCATTTTTCGAGAGGCTACATAATGAGTTATTTCGAAAACTCCCGATGCTTGGAATCACTGGATTCCAGAACTCGGGGGTTTTTCGTTTCCTCCAAAATTTAGCCCAAAATCATTAAATAATTTCCAGTAATATTTACCTGTAAATCCCATATATGGTTTAAATCTCTCTTGACTTTTGCCAATCACCTCCAAAATCGAAGTGGATGGTATTTTTTACCATATCTCTTAGGTTTGAGGTGATTGTTTTGTTAGGTCTTTGGCGTTCTCATTCCGAGTATCAAAAATTTCTGCTCGAAAACCTTCTCCCGATTTACTTGGCGGATAAGGATCGTCTCTCACAGTATGCGGACATCCTTACCAAACTCTATTTGCTGGACCTGGATCGAATTAAACTTTTATTGGACGGGGTTTATTCCCGTACCGGAGCTCCTGCTAAACTTCAACCCGAGATCTTTCGCTCCTTTGTCCTGATGTCACATTTGGGTGAACTGAGTATCTCTAACTGGGTTGCTAAGCTTAAGTCCGATTCCCTGCTTGCTGTCATGATTGGTGTTAATCCGGATCTAGTCCCGGAAGTCGGCAATCACTATGATTTTATTGACCGGTTGTGGCTGGCGAATCCTGATAGTTCAAATCAGGATTCGCTCCACCCCTTCCGGCGCAAGCCTCGTAAGAAGCTTGGCAAGAACCAGAAGCAACAACCACGTCACCCTGGCATTATTCAAAAATTTGTTGATCTTGCCTTGCAGGATAAGTCCTTTGAACGCAGGCCCGAGAGGCTGCTTCAACAAATTTTTGCCGAGGTTGTTGTGAAGCCATCGGCAGAGGCAGGTTTACTCGGTGACACCAATGCTTTGGCTATCGCCGGCGATGGCACTTGTATTAACACCGCTGCCAATCCCTATGGTGTCAAAATCTGCTCTTGTGCTTCGGAGGGTATTTACAATTGTGAATGCCTACGTCGCTACTCCGATCCCAAGGCCCGCTGGGGCTGGGATAGTTACCACGAAACTTGGTTCTACGGCTATAGCGGCTATTTTTTGTCTGTTTACAATCCTGTCCTGAAAACAGATTTGCCTATCTACCTACGCTTACTGGATGCCAACCGTTATGATGGAGTCTCTGCTATTGTGGCTTTAGCTGAATTCCGCAAGCTTTATCCCGAGTTCACGGTTGATCGTTTTGTGGGCGACAGTGCCCATGATAATTACCCAACCTATGAGCTTCTTAGGGCTTGGCATATTAAGCCCATCATAGCCCTCAACCCTAAGAATGAAGGAAATTTCAAATACCCTGGAACCATGACCATTAATGAAAACGGTATACCTGTCTGTCTGGAAGGGACCCCCATGGTCTATAACGGTTTCCTTAAAGATCGCTGCCGTATCAAGTGGCGTTGTCCTTTAGCCATGGGTTATGTATAGTAAATGATAATGTAAAGTAAGTCTGTTGAAAGCCCGAGAATAGAAGAATTTTTATGGATTTACTTTACATTATCATGCTCCTATAGTTAAAGTAGACGTTTTAGTCGAATTTACT
>JBFLXH010000093.1:0-4904 GCA_040757295.1 Bacillota bacterium
TAGTCCCTTTGACATAACGACAGGAAAACCGAGTGGGTGTATACACCATATATGTTGTTATATTACATTACTAAGCACTAATCGCTTCTGCTAGTAATTGGTAAATGGTTTTTATGCAACGCTAGTGAATGACAATAAAAGATATGCCGCGTATTGAACCGATTATTGTTGAAACAAATGACCCTGTTGGTCCCTATGGGGCTAAGGGAATTGGTGAACCTACTTTAATTCCAATGCCTCCTGCCATTGCTAACGCCATAGAGGATGCGATAGGAGTTCGAATTCGTGACTTGCCCATTTCTCCGGAGAAGGTTTTTTGGGCGCTGCATCCTGAATTGAGGGGGGCAAAGAAATGAAGCTAAAAGAATATTTGCTTCCACAGACAATTGAGGAGTGCATGACAGGCCTTGCCCAAAATAATGGTGAAGCGCGGATAATTGCCGGTGGGACTGATTTAGTGCTTTGGTTAAAACAAAAAAAGGTTAAACCCCAGATTCTAGTGGATATAACTTTTATTCAAGAGTTACGTGCGTTGGAGTTTTCTGACGATTATTTAATAATTGGTGGTGCGGTTACTCATGCCCAGGTAGCAAGCCATTCTCGCATCCGAAATCTCTTACCGGTGTTGTCCGAGGCGTGTGAAAGTATCGGTTCGCCCCAAATTCGTAATATCGCAACAGTAGTAGGTAATATTGTCAGTGCTCAGCCTGCAGCGGATTCAGCAGTGGCACTGGTAGCCCTTAGGGCTCAAGCGGAAATTTTATCTCAAGAGGGGTATCGGATTGAGCCAGTTGAAGAGCTGTATGCCGACTTTGGTAAAAGTAAAATTGACAGTAGCCGTGAACTAGTGACCCGGATAAAGGTGCCACTTCCTGATAGCGGTACTGGAACAGCTTTCATGCGTAACTCTCCTCGCAATGCCCTTTCTCTTCCGGTTATCAATGTGGCTATAGTCCTTAACGTTTTTAATGGTAGGGTGAACCAAGGTAGAATTGCAATTGGTCCTGTGGCTGCTGGCCCATTTCGGCCGTTACAGGCAGAAAAACTACTTGCAGGGATAGAAATCTCTGATAATCAATCTTTGGAAAGGATAGCTGAAGTTGCTAGTCAAGAAGGAAATCCCCGGGATAGTCTATTACGCGGCTCTTCTTTATATCGCCGCCACCTGGTGAGAGTTCTGATTCAGCGAGCTATGGAAACTGCAATAAGAAGAGCTGTTGCTAATACGATTTAAAACCTTATTGGGGGTGAGTCGTGATGAATAACCTTAAATTAATATCTTTTCACTTGAACGGAGAACAAACTGAGGTTTTAGTTGAACCGGCGGAAACACTGTTGGAGGTTTTGAGAAAGAAATTACTGGTTACAGGGACGAAAAAAGGTTGCGGTGAAGGGGAATGTGGGGCGTGCACTGTCCTGTTAGATAGTAAACCGGTGAATTCCTGTCTTATCCCAGCTATGAAAGCCCAAGGAAGATCGGTTATTACCATAGAAGGCTTGAGCGAGGCAGGGCAACTTCACCCTATTCAGCAGGCATTTATCGAGGCGGGCGCTGTGCAGTGCGGCTTCTGTACACCAGGTGTTATATTGTCGGCTAAGTCTTTGTTAGACAGGGAGACCTTTCCTCTGGAAGAGGAGATAAAGACCGAACTGGCAGGACACCTTTGTAGGTGTACAGGGTATGTACAATTTATTGAAGCAGTAAAACTTGCAGCCGAAAAAATGTCTTCTAGTAAGGAATTGCATAATAAAAGTGAGGTTCAAATATGCAGCAGAGTATCATAGAAGGCAATTGGTTCCAGCTAAGAGACGGGCAGAAAATGTATTACCTGGACTGGAGAAACGATTCAACACTTCCAGCAATAGTTACCCTTCATGGTTCCTTAACCACATGTCGTACGTGGGATTTTATGGCACAAGAGCTAGGGGAATTTAGGGTAATATGTCCTGATTTGAGAGGCTTTGGAGAAAGTGCTGCTTTTTTAGATACCTGTTCCATCACCAATATGGTCGAAGATATTAAAGAATTGATTATTGGGCTGGAACTGGCACCTTGCTATTTAGTCGGGTACTCTATGGGAAGCAGGGTCGCGGGGAAGTTTTGTATTACCTACCCAGATTTGATTACTGGTTTAGTACTCGTAGATACTAGCGACTTTGCTATGAACGATGAGCGGAGGGGTAACCCTGCCGAACTTGCACTTAGACCGGATGTTTTTAAATCCTGGGAGGAACTGGTAAATTATTTAAAAAAGCACGAGGGAATACGGTGGGAAGAAAGCTGGATACACCATCATGCTCGCACAATGACTGAAGTAAATGATGCAGGTTGGTTCAGCCATAAAGTGCGTACAAAAGTACTTGTCAAAATGAGAGAAACCATTAATCCAGACTTTTTCCCGTTTGCGTACAAAATCTCTTGTCCAACCCTTATAATGCGGGGAGCTGATAGTACAATTTTCACTCGGGAAGAGGCAGATTTTTTAGCCCGGGCTATAGAAAGAAGTCAACTTGTGGAAGTGACTGGAGCTGGCCATTTTATTATGCAGGAACAATTCGGGGCTTTTATGCAACATGTTAGGGCCTTTCTTTCAAGTGTTGAGGCAAATAAGATGTTGAGGTAAATAAGATAAGATTTTAGCAAAAGGAAAGCTGGGCAAACATCAAATGGTTGTCAGAAGCCACTTAGGTTCCTGACTTTGCATTCAAGGCACTGTCACATTTCCCCCCCACATGCGGTCTGAATTCAATACCATTATTTGGACAAAATGAAATGCCTCATAGGCCGGGAAGCTAGAAAAATTAAGCAATTCAATCCCGGTTATGGGGTCCATCATTTTTAGACAAACCGGAGCTATGTCAGGACCTCTCATGGGTTAAATTCCGAGACAGGGAGAAATGTCTTTGGCGGGCTGAATACGCAGTGCTGCATCTGATGGCCTGCTGCTGACTACCCGCAACTACATCCTAGTCCTGATCCTCTCAATGGCCCTTTCAGTGTTTTCCCTAGTACCGAAAGCAGTCAACCTGAAATATCCCTCTCCGCTGGCCCCAAAACCAGCTCCAGGGGTCCCTACCACGTTGGCTTCCTTTATGAGCTTGTCAAAAAATTCCCAGGATCCCATATTGTTTGGGGTCTTGAGCCAGATGTAGGGGGCATTTATCCCACCGAACACCGTGTAGCCGGCTTTTTCCAGGCCTTCCCTAATGATCCTGGCATTTTTCATGTAGTAATCTATCGTTTCCTGTATCTGTTTTTTGCCCTCTGCGGAAAAGACTGCGGCGGCCGCTGCCTGTACGGGGTAGGAAACCCCGTTAAACTTGGTGGTTTGCCTTCTCAGCCATAGGCGGTTAAGGCTGTGGGCCTTGCCGCTAGAGTCATAAACCATTACCTCGTTAGGCACTATGGTATAGGCACACCTGGTGCCGGTAAAACCGGCGGTCTTGGAAAAGCTCCTGAATTCCACAGCTACCTCGCGGGCGCCCTCAACCTCGAATATATAGATAATGATTTTGGAGCTGTGGAATGGATCTTTGTGGTACAATTGTATTTGTGCAGGGAATGGGTATTAGTCTATTGGCCCGCAGCGTTTGGTTTTTCTTTAGGTTTATAAATGTTCCAAATAAAACATTCATGGCTCTTTGAGCCGAAGGCTATCATGAAAACATTACACAATGGTCCTGGTACCCAAGTTATTGGATCTAAATGGAAAGGGGAAGGAAATCTTTGCCTGGGTGTCCCTGGGCCACATCCGCCTTGCCCAAGTGGGCGTACCGGTGGTATAACCGTTGGCGTGTTCGATGGTTACCCGGTAGCGGAAGGCTTGAGCAAATTACATCACTTTAGCCCTGTATTTACTAAAAACTGGCATGCATAATCCTGATGCAGGACAGGGTGCGTATGATGGGGAAATAGTTGGTGAACCATGAACCCTGCAGGGAAACTGCCCTTGCCTATGGAAAAGAGTAATAGCCTAACCTTACAAGGGGGGTCGGGTTTGTGACAAAAATTAGTGCGGAAATTTTGACGGGCTTTCACCTTTTCCGGGGCATAGCGTCTACCGCCCTGCAGCCGTACCTGCCCTTTTTTACCCGGCAGCGCTTCTCCCGCCGGGAATCTATTTCCTTTGAACCCGGCACCAGCGATGCCGTGTTTTTCGTCCGTTATGGTCGTGTCAAAATATCCTATTTTTCCGAGGACGGCAAGGAATTCACCGTGATGATCCTGGGCCCGGGGGAGATGTACAGCCGCCATTCCCAGGCTTTCGTTACCGCCCTGGAAGAGACAGAAGTCTGGATAATCAGTATGGAAAATTTCCTGCAGATACTCCAGTTGGACTCTCAGCTGCCCCTTAGAACCATCCGGATACTGGGCCGCATATTGCATGAAACCAATACAGCCATCCAAAACCTGGCTTTCCGGGAGGTCACTGCGCGCCTGGCCCTGTTCATCTTACGCCAGGCAGGCACCCACGGGAAAAAGGTGGCGAAGGGCTTGATGGTGCCACTGGAATTGACCCATGAGGACATGGCCAACCTGATCGGCAGCCGCCGCCAGACCATCACCTCCACCTTAAACCGGTTTCACCAGCAGGGCCTCATCACCCTTTCCCGGGGTCACCTGATCGTCCATGATGTCGAACGGCTCCAGGATCTGGCCAATTCCTAACCGCCTTGGCTGCACTGCCTTTTTTTGAATTGTCAGGCAACTGACTGAACCGCATATTTACACCTGCTATGCTTGTCATAGCAGGCAATTTTTTGTTTTACCCCAATTCAGTAAGAGCAGCGGTATGATGTCAAGTGGCTAATTGGAAATTTTTCATGAGAAACCCTGGTAATAAGGGGGTGTTTGCCGGAAAAAGGCAACACTTAACTAACCCCACCTTGTATGCAACACAATA
>JBFLXH010000094.1:0-4526 GCA_040757295.1 Bacillota bacterium
GCTGTGAGTCAATTTCCGAAGAGCCCGGTGCGGGAAATTCGCACGCCGGGTTCCGTGGGGGTTGGGCCACCGAATGGTGGCCCTTCTACCCGGATTGGGCCACCGAATGGTGGCCCTTCTACCCGGATTGGGCCACCGAATGGTGGCCCTTCTACCCGGAGGTCGGCGGTCAATGACCGCCCCCTATCCCGATCAGGGGGAGATTCAGAAAGTCAAATTGCAGCTTGGCGGAAAGGAGGATGCCTGTGAAGCGGATTATGGTATATGCGGAAAAATGCAACGGCTGTTTGTCCTGCACCCATGCCTGCATGGCAGCCCACTCCACTGCTGGAACAATTATTGGGGCTTTGGCCGAGGGAGTGCAGGCGCGAATCCATGTGGAATCGGTTAACGGGCGGCCGGTGCCCTTAATGTGCCGTCACTGTGAGGAGCCGGCTTGTGTAGATGCATGTATGACCGGAGCCATGCAAAAAGACCCGGTAACCGGCTTAGTTACCAATGAGGGTAATGAACAGGCCTGTGTAGGCTGCTGGATGTGTATCATGGCTTGCCCCTACGGGGCAATTGTCCAGAAGGCTGGCGAGCCGAGGATAGCATTAAAATGTGATGGATGTAAGGACCGCCCTATCCCGGCCTGTGTGGAGGGATGTCCGAACGGCGCCCTGGTATGGGAGGAAGTTGATGCATGTGCAGCCGGCAAGCGCCAAAACGCGGCCAGGGAACTGGTGGCATAAGCCATGAATTGGCTGGCTTTAATCAGCCTTAAAGGGGAGGTGAATTATATGGAACATGTTATTATCGGTAATAGCGCAGCCGGGGTTGCCGCGGCGGAAACCATCCGGCGCCTTGACCCGGCGGTTAACATCACCATGATTTCTGCTGAGGCTGATCCCGTTTATTCCCGCTGTCTCCTGCCCAATCTCCTGGCAGGCAGCCGCGGCTTGGACGGGTTATTGTTCAGGTCCAAAGATTTTTTCAGGCAAAACAAGATCACCCCTATCCTGGGCGTAAAAGCCGACAGGGTAGAGCCAAGCTCAAAAACCGTCTTCCTGGCCGATGGCCGCAAAATTCCCTATGATAAACTCCTGATTGCTACAGGTGCCAGCACGGCCATGCCCCCGATCCCTGGCATGGACGGTCCTGGGGTATTCGGATTAAGGACCCTGGCGGATGCTCAGGGCATCCTGGCCAGAATTCCCGCTGCCCGGCGGGCAGTAGTAGTGGGAGCGGGACTGGTTGGCTTGGAAACTGCGTATGCTCTTTACAGCAGAGGATTGGAAGTAACAGTTGTAGAGAGAATGCCCCAAATCCTGCCCAACCAGTTTGACCCTACGGCGGCATTTATCCTCCTCAGGGAAATGCAGGCAGAAGGAATCCGGTTTGTGCTGGGCCGAGGTATCAAGGAAGTAGCCGGGCCACCCCTGTGGCAAAGGCTTTTTGGCAAAAGCGGGATGGGGGTAATCCTGGAGGACGGAGACCGGCTGAAAGCAGAGCTGGTGGTAGTGGCAACCGGCGCTAGGTGTAATGTGGACCTGGTTCGGGGAACCGGCATCCGGGTTAACCGGGGGATCAAGGTTGATTCCTATATGGCCACAAATTACCCGGGCATTTTTGCGGCAGGGGATGTAGCAGAGACGGTAGACCTGGTTACCGGTCAAGAGGGGTTAAGCCCGATCTGGCCCAATGCCGTCAGTCAGGGTAAAATTGCAGGATTTAACATGGCTGGCGTAAGGCGAAAATATTCTCCTCTGATTGGCCAGCAAAACGCTGTGGAATTCCGGGCATTGCCTGCTATTGCCGTGGGTTTAACCAATCCAAAAGGAGAGCGGTATGAAGTCTTAGTTAACCATTGTCCTGTTAGTAATCACTATAAAAAACTGGTACTGGATAAAGACAGGCTGGTAGGAATGGTCCTGGTAGGGGATATCAGCAAAGCTGGACTTTACGCAGGGTTAATTAAAAAGCGGGCCAACGTGCAGCCTATTAAGGATTGCTTGCTTGATCAGGGTTTCAGTTACGCCCATTTTCTTCGTCACTCAGCCTAAAATATATACTCGGCAAGGGATAAAATTGCATTATCATAATGAAGCCGAGTATGAAATTCGCTTTGAGGCCACGGTAAATCAATGAATAATTAGTGGCCTCGCTCATTATACAACCTCCTTGTTGGCTGCCTTTACGGGCAGCCCTTCTTTTCTCAATAAGAAACAAACCTTAGGGTACCTTCGGCTGGTTTTTTGAGCCGGCAGACAGGAGAACCGTCCCCTTGTCTGGCCCCACAAATTTTATTCCGGCCGGAAAGGTATAGGGGCAGCTAAGGAGAAGATTATAAATATAGATCAAAGTTCTTGATGGGGGTGGCTTAGTGGACAGCTTAACCAAATTAAGTTTTTTTGCCCGCCTGCCCAAAGACACTTTGGATTGGCTGGAACCCTTGATGCCTGTCCGGCGGTATGTTTCCCGGCAACTCTTGTTCATGGAAGGGGAGCCGTCTGACTTTATGGGCTTTGTTCTGGAAGGCCGGGTGAAGCTGTATCGGGTATCCTCAGAAGGACAGGAAAAGGTGGTCCATATTGCCACAGCCGGTGATGTGTTTGGGGAATTGCCCTACTTTGACGGGAAGCCTCACCCCTTGACAGCGGAAACCATGGAGGAAACCAGGGTCAGGCTCATATCCCACCAGGATTTAGACCGGCTCTGGCAGGCACACCCTGATATCGGCAGGGAATTTCTGCGGGTGGCCTCCCTCCGCCTGCGCCAGACCTACCGCCAAATCCGCAGCCTAACCTTTAAAGACGCCTATGCCCGTACTGCGGGGCGGCTGTACAAATTGGCCCGGGATTACGGGGTCAAAACCGCCCAGGGGGTCGAGCTGTCTCTTACTTTCACCCAGCAGGAACTGGCAAACCTTATTGGCACATCCCGGGAAACCATGAGTAAGATCTTAAACAGCCTGCAAAAAAACCGCATCCTGACGGCCAACCGGGGGCAAATCATCATCCTGGATATGGATAAACTCCGTAAGCATAGCTGATCTATTGAAGAATTTAATTGGCTTCAAGCTTTTTTTGCGCGCTTTTTATTTTTTTGCGGATATCCTTAATCCGCTGATCGTTTTTCCCGTGGATGTTGGTTCGCTGCAAAAGTTTCTCCTGGGCCTGCCCTTGCCTGATATAAGTGGCTAATTCTTCCCGGCTTTCCACTCAACACTCCTCCTGCATTAATCCTTGTTAATGGATATTATTCCCATTATGCAGGCGGTTATTCCAGGAGGAGAAAATGCCGGGGCATGTTTTTGCTCCTGGCAGGTAAGCAAGAAACGGGCGCCGAATTCTATCAGCAGAAAAAGGGAAGGGGTGGACATGTGAAGCGTTTAGTTGTTGCCGGATGTCTCTTGTTTTTGATTTTGGCCCTAAGCGGATGCGGCCAAAAACCAGTGGAAAACCCGCCGGCGCCAGACCCTCCCAGCGGGCAGCCGACCCAGGAGCAGCCGACCCAGGAGCAGCCGGCTGAACCAGGTATTTTGAACCCCTTGACCGGCCAAAGGGTGCAAACCACCGCCAAGCTGATTGCGGTAATGATTGATAACCTGCCCCAAGCCCGGCCCCAATCGGGTTTATCCAAGGCAGATATAGTCTGGGAAATTGAAGCTGAGGGCCTGGTCACCAGGTTGATGGCCCTATTCTACGGGGATCCGCCGGAAATTGTGGGTCCGGTGCGCAGCGCCAGGCCTTACTATATGGCCCTGGCTAAGGAGTGGGACGCCTATTATGCCCATGTGGGCGGCTCTAATGATGCCGCTAGTAAGATAGACGAATGGAAGATCAGAAGCATCAACGACCTTATGGGGCATCCCGGGTACTCCGTTGATCAAACCAGGCAGCGGCCCCACAGTACATATCTGACCCTGGCAAAGGCCCTGGAAAACAAGTCTCCCAACGGAATTTTTCCGAATTGGAAGTTTGAAGCCCCTAAGGCCGGCAAACCTGATTTTGGGGCAATAAAACTGGACTACGACAAGCAGAACAAAGTAACTTATACCTTTTCCGCCGATAAAGAAGCTTACCTGCGGCAGCAAAACGGTTCCCCCATGGTTGACCGGGTAACCGGAGAGCAGATTTTTGTTCGAAATGTAATTATCCAGTATGCCAGGCACCGGAATTTGAATAACGAGCTGAAGCATGTTGAGGTTGAAGTAATCGGGGAGGGGAAAGCGGAGTATTTCCTGGGTGGCCGCTATCTGGAGGGGTCCTGGCGGAAAAAAGACTTGACCGCCCCCACGGAATTTTTGGATGCAGAAGGCCGCCCTGTTGCCTTTGCTCCTGGGAATACCTGGATCCAAGTGGTGCGGTCTCCCTCCCAGGTAAAAAAGAATAAATAAAAACAGGGTAACTAATAGTAACTCAACTTTCGCACCAAAAAAACGCCCTCAAACCCTTGCTATATCTGAGATTCAACAACAAAAACACCCTTCAATCTGGTAAAATAGAAGTGAGCAAAACCCCATAATACCAAGGAAAGAAGGG
>JBFLXH010000095.1:0-4340 GCA_040757295.1 Bacillota bacterium
ATCATTTCCTTTCCTCCCATACGCTGTTTTGTGTCCACCTACAGTGTACAGGAAAGTTTGATCGGGTGGTCAATTCTTCGCTGATCAAATGGCTAAAAATGGTACATTTTTAGTTTAGCAAATACAACAGGGAAATGTTTTGGGCTGGGCAATTATGAGACAAGAAATCATTTTCCGCGATGAAGATTTTCTCGATGTTGATGAATATGCACAAAGGATTGATGGCGGCTACGCTAAGATTACCACGTTTTCATATCACTTTCACCCGGTGCGATCTGGCAGTCTTAGGGAGTGGCGGATAGACTTTAAAGACAACGATTTGCATGTCAATCCGGATGAAGGACATAACAAGCATCTCGAACCTGACAAGGTACCGCTTAATGTTCGCAATTTTAACCTGTATTTAACTCTAATCTTGACAACATTGTATATGTCAAAGCGGGTATACCCATTTGAAGCAGGAGCCGAAGCGGTCTACCGGTTGCCTTTGGAGAACGGAAGGAGGCGATTGAATGGCGCCTAATGAAGAGACAAAAAAAATTTACTACTTTTCCAAAGAGGGAAAAGAGAATTTAAAGCGGGTAATTGATATCGTTAGGGAATGGGTAATTGATTACGGTTATAATAAAGTTGTCGTTTTTACTGCTGATGGTGAGGGACCGTTGCGATTGCGCGAGGCGATACCTGCTGAAAAAGCCAAAGTGGTTGCAGTAAGTTTCCCTGCCGGTCAAGTTTTTCGGTGGAAGAATGAAGACGGTACGATAATTGAAAAAACTCCCAAAGTATCAGATCCTTCAATTAGAGAAGCCATGGAAAAGAGTGGAATTACCTTGGCGCGAGGTCCTATGCCACTGGAAGATATTTTAATTCCTAACGTCGCAGACCCCAAGACTGAGGCTATCAAGCAAACCTTTCGTTTGTTTGCCGGCAGTATGAGTCTTTGTGTTCAGGCTATTCTCATGGCTTGTGATACTGGAGCAATTTCCGAAGGAGAAGATGTTATTGCTATGGCATCGGATACCGCAATTGTTGCTCGAAGTTCGTCTACCCGTTACATGTTTCATCCCAGTAGGGGATTGATTGTCCGGGAAATCCTTTGCAAGCCTAGACACTACGATATTTCGCGAAAAGGATAAGAAAACGATGGAATAAAACTAGTTATAGCTGGATAAGACTATTGTTAAAGTTTGCTTAAAGATCTAGCCTGTAGTATAATGGGTGCACTTAAAGATTGTGGTGATGGAAATGGATATTAATAAGCTTATTCAAAAAGAGATTGCGGAGAAAGACGGCCCTATCCTCTGGGTGACGGAGCCGGAATTCTCGCGTTCAGTTTTACTTGAACTTCAGGAGCAATACGGAGTTTTGTCTATGTCGCTTTTTGGGGATGACTCTTCCGAATCTATAGATCTCAAGAAATGCCGCGCCATTCCGGAGGGTGAACTTGTCAAGTGGAAACACTTCTATGAGATTTTTTTAATGGCTGGTGGCCTCCCGGAAGAACTGGCGGCAGGGTTTGCAGTTCAACCAACAGGTACGGAAGAGGAATTAGAGTTGTTAATTGACTTTTTTAATGGCAGAATAGAAGAAGAGTCATGGTGTAAGGCAGATGAAGGCGAAGATGATTATTTTGATGAGACAAGCAGGGAGAAATCCCTGCTAATTCATTTTCGTATGTGATGTGTATTCTGCCTGCCAGGTGCCTGGCACTCCTAAAACTCGACAAAACCGGGCGCGGGCGGGGAGATCCAGCTTACCGACGCCCTGCGGTCCCTGGCCAGGGAGCGGCCCATGTACGCTTACGTGTTCGAGGGTCGGCGGTACGACGTGGGGACCGGCTGGGGTTTCTGCAGGCCACGGTGGAGTTCGCCCTAAAGCGGGAGGACTTGAAGGACGGTTTCAGGGAGTACCTGCTGGGACTACTAAGAGATGAAGTAAAAGAGGGCATTAGGGAAGTAAACTGAAGATGATCGCAACTGCACTTTACAATTCAGGTGGTGCAATTATTTCAACCGGCTGGTAATCTTTTGTTGAGTTAACCAAAGCTACCAATCTACGGGTTTTAACTTTAACAAGATGCTTGAAGTTCCAGCTTAACAAATAGCTTACATTATTTACAGAAGCAACTGCAACATGCAATGCATCATCAAAATACTTTTCGGGGAAAATCCCTTGTCTGACATATTCTGTCGCCAAACCTTTAATCTCATCTGTTACTTTCAATACAGTAAAGCCTTCAACAGCAGCGTAAAAGGATTTTCTCCTGTCTTCTGAAACTGCATTTAGCTCTTCCATGACTATTTCTGATATATAAACGTCATAGTCCTTGAGCAATTCCCACATAAGTTTTGTAAGCTGCTGACGTTCTGGCGTTCGTGAATCAAATAATGCACTTATAACCGATGTATCAAGGTAGACCTTCGCTTTTTCCTTCATGATAAAACTCCCTGGCTGAGCTTGTTTTTAACGTACCTTAAAGCCCTTACTACATGAAGTTCGACCATCATTTCATCTTCGCCAAATTCTTCGCGTGCCTCATCAATAATTTTCTTTAATATATCAGGTTCAATGTTGTATTTATTCGATAGTGCTTCGTATTCAAATATTCTAGGAGAATTATCCATTGCAAGGCCTCCTTCCTTATAGGGTATACGGGGTTGGGTGTATACGACAGGATAAACCCTTTATACTTCATTATACCACATTATACCACACTTTATCATGGCCATTAACAATTTACGGGTTAAAACCCGTTTGGTTTCCTGGAAAACATATTCACTCAATACCAGAGTGTGCCCCTGGGCATAAATAACATGAAGTAAATGCCGTTCAGAGCCCTGGAAAACCACACCGGAAACAATGGTATTGGTGTCCAGCATTACTCGCATGGTTTTCCGTAAAGCTCCTGCAATAGTTGCTCTCGTACCATGTCGATTTCTTTTTCAAGTTCTTCCCTGGTATAACCTTTTTCCCTGGCCTCGGCTTCAATATCATTGAATAATAGATCTAACGGAGACACTGGTTCAAACACAACTTTGTCGTTATCTACATAAACCCTTAGTTTAGTTTTTGGAGTAATTTTTAGCTTTTCTCTAATCTCTTTGGGGATAGTGACTTGACCTCGTTCAGTTGGACTGACAAACTGTCCGTACATTGTGATGTTTACCTCCCTCATTTTTCCGTTCCATACTAATTCTATCAAGAATTCTTACCGTATGCAATAAGAGAGCATTATCAGCTGATTAGTATCGCCTAATTCATTATGACTAGTGCCGATACAATGAAATATCACGGCGTCAAAGCCATCATCCCGGCGGCGGGACTGGGGCCGCGGTTTTTGCCGGCCACCAAGGCCCAGCCCAAGGAGATGCTGCCCATCGTGGATAAGCCTACTATCCAGTACATAGTGGAAGAAGCGGTGGCCTCGGGGATTGAGGATATCATCATCGTCACCGGCTGGGGGAAGCGGGCCATTGATGACCCACAAGAATACCTTCCGCGCCTGCTAAGAGCATGAACTAAATGGAAAGCGGCAGAGAAGCATCCTGAAACAGAAAGGGGACCTGGGTGAGGACCATACCCCCGAAACCCACCTGATCCCGCTGGTGCTGCAGGCCGCCCTCGGCTTGAGGGAAGGGCTGACCGTCTTCGGGGATGACTATCCCACCCATGACGGTACGGCTGTCCGGGACTACATCCACGTGGACGACCTGGCCCGGGCGCATATCCTGGCGCTGGAAGCCCTGGCGGGCGGCGCTCCGTCTACCGTCTACAATCTGGGGAACGGTAACGGCTACTCGGTGCTGGAGGTGGTTAAGGCGGCGGAACGGGTGGTGGGCAGGCCCATTCCATACGAAATAGGTGCGAGGCGGGCGGGAGACCCGGCTGTATTAGTGGCTTCTTCGGACAAAGCCCGCCGGGAGCTGGGATGGAAGCCGGAGTACACCCAACTGGAAAGAATTATCGAAACCGCCTGGGCCTGGCGCCGGGCCCACCCGGAGGGTTATAGCAAGTCGCTGCAAGTGTAATTCGATGCGCCGCTTGCCAGCCGTCATGGAGGACGGGGCCTGAACGGGCTGCCAGTGCCCATAGACATGTCGAAATAACCGAGGGTATAGCGATCAAACTGCAATAAAAAACCACCGGGTCTTCGGTAGGGGAAAGGGGCCTTTACTGCAGGTAATCGTCCAGTTCGGATAACTCCTTGATGTCAAAGATGTTGTCGATCACCTGCTGCAGGACATACGTGTCCTGCCCTTTGATTCTGGCCAGGTACTCTGTACACTGGAAGGGTCAACTCCTGGTGTAGTGCTTGGCAAAAGGAAAAAGGTATTCGCATA
>JBFLXH010000096.1:0-4111 GCA_040757295.1 Bacillota bacterium
ACTCAACGGGCTCAAGGCACCAATTACAGTTCGACCTCGCTTCGCCAGCCGCTAAAGGAATTAGTTCCCAAGAGGACCCATTTTCATTCTCTGATGGCGCCGCCGCAGGTGGCGTGGGGGTCTACTCAGGAGTCAGGAGGCAGAATGAGAGAACCGGCGAAAATATACTCGGCGAGGAATAAAATTTGATTGCAGTCAATGAAGCCGAGTATGAAATTCGCTTTGAGGCCACATTTAATCTAAGGAATAATTAGTGGCCTCGCTCATTTTATACTCGGCAAGGGTAAAATTGCATTATCATAATGAAGCCGAGCATGAAATTCGCTTGAACGTCTCGAAGTATTCTGAATTTTGACTACTGCCCTGAAAATAGCTTGTCATATTTTTTCATCCCTCTGATGGTGCCGCGATAAGCGGCGTGGGGGTCTGAATTCTGAATACCTGAATAGTAACAGCCGGTAAAAAGAAAAGTCCGATGGCATCTTTCCCGGAGGGAGTTTCATGGGTAATCAACGGGAGAAAAGAACAAGGGTTTTGTTCATTGCCCACATTGCAAATCCCCATGCCTTGGGAGGGGCATGTAAAAGCTTATTGTCAATGGTTGTCCGTTTAGCGGAGAAGTATCATCCACTGGTTGTTTGTCCAAATGAAGGAATGCTGCCAGAAGTTTTAAGGCAGAAAGGAATTGCTGTTGAAATTGGCGGACGGCCTGTTTGGAGTTTTTTATTCCCTTATTCCGGTTTGGCAGCAAAAATCACCCAAGAATCGCTGGGGGAAGCCATGGGCGGATTAGGGTTAGGAGCTATTATCCGGCAGTTCAAGCCCAAAATAGTCCATGTCAATAGCATGGTATGCCCGCGGGAAGCGTTGACAGCTAAAGGGATGGGGGTTCCTGTGGTATGGCATATCAGGGAGGCCCTTCCCCCTGGTCCAGGACGAGGAGAAGTGCTTCATCTTGTGCATCAGACGGCCCATAAGGTACTGGCCATATCGAAGGCAGTAATAGAAACCTTTAATGAAGAAAAACTTTGCAGAAAAGTTGAGTTACTTTATAATGGTTTCGAAGTCCCTACTTCTCTGCCAAAGGCGCAGGAGCCCGGGAACGGGAAGTATCCTCTGGTAGGGTATGTGGGGACCCTGGCGCCTCATAAGGGGGTGCAATGTTTTATTCAGGCAGCTGACCTGGTAAGAAAAAAAGTCCCCAGGGTACGGTTTGTCATATCGGGGCATGACTGGGGAACCGGCTATGGGAGTCAATTGCTCATGCTAACCAAGCGCTTGGGGTTGGAACACCATTTGCGCTTTTTAGGGTTTAACCAATGCATCGAAGAGGTAATCGCTGGCCTTGATGTGCTGGCAGTTCCCTCCGTTTTTCAAGAACCCTTTGGCCGAGTAGCAGTAGAAGGGATGCTAATGGATAAACCGGTAATTGCTAGCGCTGTGGGCGGGCTGAAAGAGATAGTTGAACATGGTGTTACAGGGTTGTTGGTGCCTCCGCTAAACCCTGAGGCTCTGGCTGAGCGGGTGATAGAACTGATCAGGGACCGGAAAAAGGCCAAAGCCATGGGGAGACAGGGAAAGGAACGGGCGCTCCGGCTCTTTTTAATAGAAGATAAGATTAAGCGGCTGGATGAAATATACCAGGAACAATGGCTGGCAGAGTAAAGTTGGAACTGAGGTGATAGAATTTGAGCCTGGAACTATTGATGCGGTATGCTCCGGTAGTTTCTCTGTTAGGATCTGCTGCAAAATCTATTCTAGAAGTTGGCAGCGGCTCTCAGTGGATAACCCGATTTTTGCAGAAACGGGTAGTAGGTTTGGATAAAGCCTTTTTCTCACCTGTTTCCCCTTTCCTCATTTAAAAAAACATGGGGCAACTGGCAGGCCTGGATAATCTCAGGGTAATTCCCAACATCAATTTGGATTTTTGGTACTACACTAACCTGCAGGAATTGGAAATTCCTCGTTCCCGGGAATTCTATCTGCTTTTGGAGATAGCCCAACAGACCCGGTTGGGTTCACGGTTGAAAAAAGCCAGGGCGATTGTTACCGCTATTTTCACTCTCTCCCGCTGATGGGAAACCAGGAAGGCTCAAAACCTAAAAAGGAGACCTTGTTAAATGAAAGAGATGGCTTTAGGACTTTTTATCTTGACCTACGTACTGCTTTTGGTTTTTCCGAGGGTCAGGGCGTTCATCGCCTTGGGGGCAGCGGTGCTGTTTGTTGCCTTAGGGATATTGCCTGCCGAGCAGGTGTTCTATGCGATAGACTGGAACGTGATCCTGATGATTGGCGGAACAATGGGTATTGTTGCCCTGTTCATTGAGTCCAAAATGCCCGCACTGATGGCCGATCTGTTGGTAGACAGGATGCCCAGCGTAAAATGGGCCACCATTACATTGGCATTATTCGCAGGGGCCGTATCGGCATTTGTAGACAACGTGGCTACCGTGTTAATGGTAGCCCCGGTAGCGCTCAATATTGCAAAAAAGCTCAATATATCGCCGGTATCCAGCATCATATGCATTGCCATATCCTCCAATCTTCAGGGAGCAGCTACCCTGGTGGGCGATACCACATCGGTTCTGCTCGGGGGTTATGCCAATATGGACTTTATTGACTTTATATTCTTCCAGGGCAAGCCGGGTATATTCTGGGCGGTACAGGCAGGGGCGGCGGCCTCAGTGCTGGTTCTTCTTTATATATTCCGCAAGGACAACACACCCATCCACCTGGAGGAAAGGGAAACCGTGCAGGATTATTTCCCCACCGTGCTGATAGTTGGTATGGTGTTGCTGCTGATCATGGCCTCGTTCATCCCCGGCAAGCCCAACATCACCAACGGCCTGATCTGCGCCGGGCTATTTACCATCGGGATAATACGCGACTTTATAAAAGGCAAAGATAGAACAATTCTTAAAAATAGGCTGGCGGAGATAGACTATTTTACCATCCTGCTGCTGGCCGGCCTGTTCGTGGTGATAGGCGGAATAGTGAAAGTAGGCATAGTTGAAGACATAAGCAAGCTGTTCGTTCAGGTAGCCGGCAACAACGTGTTTTTCATCTATACCCTGATAGTATGGGTATCGGTGCTGGTGTCTGGTTTTATAGACAACATACCCTACACCGCAACCATGCTGCCGGTGGTATCGGCCATAGCCTATGCAATGGACATCGAGCCCTACCTGCTTTACTTCGGGCTGCTGTCAGGCGCCACTTTGGGCGGCAATATCACACCGATAGGAGCTTCGGCCAATATAGCAGCCCTTGGAATACTGCGCAAGAACGGTCATAATGTAAGCACCCTTGAGTTTATAAAATACGGCCTGCCCTTCACCCTTGCGGCAGTCACAACGGGGTACCTTATCATCTGGTTTGGATGGTCTTGAAATTAGCTGGTTGGGTTCTCTTTAAAACATGCCCCAATTTGCGCAGTGAAATCAAGTTTAAAAGTTCAAGCTTCCTGTAAAAGTAGAATTCTCGCAGGAAGGTGTTAAAGCTAAAGGCCCCCAAGGCTGCATAAATGCCGATGAAGGATATGCTCAATAAAAAGCTGCCCACGAAAAAGGGCTTTTCCTGGTCCCATAGATGGACTAAAAGATACAGACCAATACTTAAAATAAAGAGGCTGATAATGCCTAAATGGGAACTGAAATCCGCAATAGAAAGTTTTATTCCAAGGGGAATAAACCAAAGGTACACATGGGGCAATAATCGCGAGCAAGCTATCGACCGCATGGAAAAAGCCCGCGGCGAGTTCCGCATAGAGGGGGTTAAAACCACTCTGAAGGGAAAGGCCTGATCCAGCAGGTGCGGGTACAGCTTTTTGAAAACGCTCGTTCCATCATGGAGGAGTTGATTACCAGCGTAACAGGAGCTTCGGTCGTCAGCATCCCCCCACTTGTATATATTTGACAGGATGGGCAAAATAATATAGAATTAATACCGATATTTGGCTTGTCCGAAGGAGGAGAATGGGGAAATATGGGAAAAGCGAAATTTGAGCGGAAGAAGCCGCACGTTAACGTAGGGACCATCGGTCACGTAGACCATGGGAAAACAACCCTGACAGCATCTATCACCTTGGTATTGTCCAAAGTCGGCGGAGCGG
>JBFLXH010000097.1:0-3829 GCA_040757295.1 Bacillota bacterium
GCACCCTTCTTTCCTTGGTATTATGGGGTTTTGCTCACTTCTATTTTACCAGATTGAAGGGTGTTTTTGTTGTTGAATCTCAGATATAGCAAGGGTTTGAGGGCGTTTTTTTGGTGCGAAAGTTGAGCTATTAAGTAAAGCGTAACTGTGCACCGTTGTTAGTACCTCCTATTTTACTTCCCGGAAAAAATATCGAAGAGGTATTCTCTAACAATGACAGTTCGCCATTGGTTTTTGGAATTCCTTTTCCTATAAAAAGTTGTTGCTGGAGGATAAAAGTCTCTACCGCACCCCTACGGGATTACGGTGATAAGGAGAGGAGCAGGGGACCGTGTTATTTACAACTATCTAATTTAAGAAATGTGTCGACAACCCCGTCCCCATGACACCACTAGAAATGTGTCGACAACCCCGTCCCCATGACACCACCCGTCCCCATGACACCACCATGACACCACCCAGACCTCGCGAGATTTTTAAACATTTTCATGCGTCAGCTCTGAGGTTCCTATTGACACCTTGATGAACCCCTAGTTAAAATATAGATATATTAGAATATGATAATCAAAACATGGGGGATGGCAAGATGGGGACTTGGATTGGGAGCATCCTTGTTGGAGGGCTGGCGGAAGTGGTGGAATACCTGTCAGCCCATGTTTTAACCTGTTTGGT
Source organism: Bacillota bacterium (assembly GCA_040757295.1). Classification (GTDB taxonomy): domain Bacteria; phylum Bacillota; class PH28-bin88; order PH28-bin88; family PH28-bin88; genus JAGXSE01. The sequence goes on from JBFLXH010000097.1 coordinate 673, forward strand.
GCCTGCTTTTTTTATTGCCGGAGGGATCGCAGCCATAGTTTCCACCGGGCCCATCCTCAGGTATTTCGGGCCGTTAGCTGCCAAACATGTTGCCTATGGGGTGGCTTCAGTGTCCGGCGTGATTTTGGCTGTCTGCTCCTGCACGGTTCTGCCGTTATTCGGCGGGATTTACAGGAAGGGAGCCGGCTTGGGCCCTGCGGTAACCTTTCTATATTCTGGGCCTGCCATCAACTTGCTGGCCATTGTGCTGACTGCCAAGGCCATCGGCTTTGAGATGGGGTTAGCCCGGGCTGTTGGAGCAATCCTTTTTTCGATTGTAATTGGCCTCATCATGGCTTTTCTCTACCGTTCGGAGGAAAAGGCAAGGGCAGAGAATGCGGCGGCCTTCGGAGGGGAAGAAGGCGCCAAAAGCCAGTGGCTTTACCTGGCATTTTTCAGCACATTGGTGGCTATCCTTTTGGTAGGAACAGCAGCTATCCCGTTTTGGAGCAAGATTGCCCTACTGGTGGCTTTAATTAACACAGTTGTGGTAATATGTTCCCGCTGGTTTTCTGCCGAAGAAGTTTTGGCCTGGTTATCGGAAACTTGGCGGTTGGCGAAGCTGATCTTCCCAGTCTTGCTGGTAGGGGTTTTTATTGCTGGCGCAATCAAGGTCATCCTGCCGCCGGAGTGGATAACCCGTTTAGTTGGCGGTAACAGCTTGCAGGCTAATTTTTTGGCCGCAGTGGCAGGGGCTTTGATGTATTTTTCCACCCTGACGGAAGTGCCGATTATTAAAGCCCTGATGGACCTGGGCATGGGCCAGGGGCCGGCTTTAGCTTTGCTCCTGGCAGGCCCGGCGGTCAGCATCCCTAATATGTTGGTGGTGCGAAAAATCATGGGTACTGAAAAGACCTTGGTATACCTTTTTCTGGTGACTACATTAGCCGCGGCAACCGGGATGATGTTCGGCAGTATCTCAGCTAATTGGTCTTGATCTGTTCAGGAAAGGGAGGTAAGCTAGAATAGCCAAGGCGCGCCCGCTGGGAGGGAATTTATGGAACAGTTTATTTCCGAACGAATTGCCGATTTATTGCAGCTGCAGTCTCCCGCCGTTCTCTTGCTGGTATTTGTGGGCGGGGTGGTAACAAGTATTGGGCCCTGCAATCTCTCCATTCTGCCATTGCTGGTAGCTTATATCGGTGGCAGCAGGGATATTTCCGGTCCAAAGGGATTCTGCTTTGCTGTCAGTTTTACCCTCGGGACCGCACTTACCTTTGCTTTACTGGGTGTTGTGGCAGCTTTAGTAGGAGGGATATTTGGCCAGGCCAGGAGCCTCCTGGTTTACCTGGCAGCAGGTGTCAGTATCCTGGTTGGGCTGCATATGATTGGCGTGATCAACCTGCGCCTGCCTGTTCTTGGTCATGGTTTAGCAGGCAAAGTCCAGCGGAGAGGGGTTTTAGGGGCCTTTACTTTAGGGACTGTCTTAGGTTTGGCCAGTTCCCAGTGTGCTACGCCGGTTTTGCTGGCGGTACTTAGCCTGGTAATGATGCAAGGCAATATTGCTTATGGCGCTGTGCTCTTATTTATCTATGCCTTGGGCAGAGGAGTTCCCTTGGTCCTGGCAGGAACTTTTACCGCTTTTGCCAAGGGCATTCCTGCCTTGGGCAGATTCACGGCGGTTGTGGAAAAAATAGCCGGGTTCATTCTAATTGGCTTCGGGCTTTTCTTCCTTTGGATTGCATAAGTGGGGTTTAAAAAAGGGGTTGGGAGCCCCGTAAAAAGGTTTCGGTATTAATGCAAGGGTTGTAAAAGGGGTTAGCTGTTACTGCTGGCGGGTAAAATAGAGCTGTTTTAATCTGTTTTCTGCGGAGGTAAGTCATGAAAAAACTAGCCGAGTTTTTTCGGGCCCTCTCGGATGAGACTCGGTTAAAAATCTTACACATGCTGTCCAGCCAAGAAATGTGCGTATGCGAAATAATTGACAGGCTGCAAATGTCCCAACCGGCTGTTTCTCACCACCTGAAGATTTTGCGGCAGGCTGGCCTGGTCAATGACAATAGGGACGGAAAGTGGATTTACTATTCAATCAACGCACCGATGCTGGAAATGTATTTTGCATCTTTTACTAACGTATTTAATCCTGTGCAGGAGAACCTGCGTATAGGTTTCCGCCAATCCCGCGCCAGACACGATCCAAAGTTTTGTGAGGAACTGGTAGTTCAAAACAGGAAAAGGCTCTTAGCGCCACTTGATGATTAGCAAAACACCAAGGTTAGGTAAAATGGAGGAATAATTAATGAGGCTAGCTGTCATTTCTGACATTCATAGCAACCTGCACGCTTTACAGGCTGTTTTGGACGATATAAATCGGAGAAAAGTCGAGCAAATTGTGTGCGCGGGGGACCTGGTTGGATACGGGGCTTACCCTAACCAGGTCATTGAACTCTTGCGCGAGCGGGAAGTACCTTGTGTGTTGGGAAACTATGATGACGGTGTAGCCAACTACCGGATCAGCTGCGGGTGTGATTATCCCGATGAGAAGGCCCAGCGGTTGGGTGAAGCCTCTCTCCTTTGGACAAAAGAACATACGGCTCCCGCCAATAAAGACTTTCTGCGCCAACTGCCAATGGAGTGGCATGCAGAAATCGGCGGGGAGCGTCTGCTGGTGGTTCACGGCAGTCCCCGGCGATTAAATGAATACCTTTTTCAAGACCTCTCTCTGGAGGTTTGGCAAGAGGTTTTATTCGGGCTGGAAACCGAGGTGCTTGTCTGCGGACATACCCACTTACCCTATATCCGCCGTTTTGGTTCTAAAATAGTAATAAATGCGGGAAGCGTTGGAAAGCCAAAGCATGGGGATCCGGCTGCAGTTTATGCCCTGCTGTCTTGGGAACCGGTTTTCCAGGTTGATTTTATCAAGGTGGCTTATGATCACGAGGCAGCGGCTCAAGCAATTGAGAAGAGCGGATTGCCGGTCGAGTTTGCCGAAAAGGTCAGACTGGGGATCGGCTAAAAAATTAGAGTGTCTTTTTTTCCCCATTTCACCTGTTAGAGCAGCGGTATGATGTCAAGTGGCTAATTGGAAATTTTTCATGAGAAACCCTGGTAATAAGGGGGTGTTTGCCGGAAAAAGGCAACACTTAACTAACCCCACCTTGTATGCAACACAATAAAT
>JBFLXH010000098.1:0-3663 GCA_040757295.1 Bacillota bacterium
TGCTCCTTTGGTTTGTTTTATTTAGTCGATTAAACAATACCACAAAAGGCGCATGCTTTTTCTTTTTTTATTTAATTCTTTTATTAGTGGACCCTTAAAGCCATCGCGAAGCGATTTCGTTCTTCTTACAGGGAACAATCGGAAGTTTTGCATGTACAAAGGCGCGATTTCGTTCTTCTTGGCTTGCTCCCAAATGCTAAAATGCGCAAGGGGAGAACCGTCCCCGCTTGCTCCCGTCGATCATTGAAGGGTTTAAAGGCCTATCCAGTTAAAGACTCCTAAAAGCTTAGCGGCCATGGCTATTACCGATACTACTAGAACCACCTTGATCCATTTATCACCTTTGGCTACAGCAAACAGGCTGCCCAGCCAGGCGCCAAGCGCGTTGCCAACAGCCAGGATAAAACCGAAAAGCCAGTGCACGTTCCCAGAGAGGATAAAAACTATCAGCGAGGAGAGCATGTAAATACCTGTTACAAATACCTTGACACTGTTGATCTTTACCAGGGACATGCCCGTAATAATTGATAAGCTGACAATGATTATAAAACCCACTCCAGCTTGTATAAAGCCCCCGTACATACCGATAAAGAAGAACACAATAGCAGCAATTATCTTTCTCTTTTCATCCAAATGTTCTTGACTAGCTGTCAAAAATTTTTTGTGGGGTTCAAACAGAATCACTACCAGAACCAGCAGCATGACAGCAGCGAGAACCTTATTAAATATGTCATCAGGTAGGTTAATGGCCAGCCTTGCCCCAACGATGGAGCCTAAAAGAGCGGGAACCCCAAGGGTTAGGCCAAGGCGGGGATCAAAAAGGCCTTTCTGCCGGAAGCCTGCAACGGCAACGATAGCTTGGACCATAATTGCAACGCGGTTGGTGCCGTTGGCAGTGGCGGAAGGCAGGCCTAAAAAGATTAACATGGGCATGGATAAAAGAGAACCGCCGCCTCCCACAGTGTTAACAAAGCCTGCGACAATTCCAGTAACAGTAATCAGTGCAATATGGGAGAGTTCCATGATTTTTTTACTCCTTTGATTAAAATGTTTTGGCTAAAACTATATCTATAATAGCAGGTTTTTAAATATGGGTATATTTTTTTTTTAATTTTTTCTTTTTTGTCAAGGAAAATTTTCTACGCCCATAGACAAATCAAGTTTATTCAAGTAGAATATAAGCTAATTTCAACCATAGCTGAGATGAGAGGAGAGATGAGCGTGAGAAAGATTCCGACTAAGATTCTGCTCGAGGAGAAGGACATCCCCCGCAAATGGTACAACATTCAGGCCGACCTGCCTACCCCGGCCAGCCCGCCCCTGCATCCCGGCACCTTCCAGCCGGCTGGACCAGAAGACCTTGCGCCAATTTTCCCCATGGAACTGATCAGGCAAGAAATGAGCATAGAACGCTGGGTGGACATCCCAGAGGAAGTCAGAGATTTGTATGCCTTATGGAGGCCGTCCCCTGTTTTCCGGGCTTACCGTTTAGAAAGAGCCTTGGATACCCCTGCTCGAATCTATTACAAGTACGAAGGTGGAAATGCGGCCGGGAGTCACAAGCTGAACACCGCCCTGCCCCAGGCCTACTACAACAAGGCGGCGGGGATTAAACGGTTGTCAACTGAGACCGGAGCCGGCCAGTGGGGAAGCGCATTGAGCGTAGCCTGTAGTTATTTCGGGCTGGAATGCCAGGTATATATGGTCAAAATAAGCTATAATCAAAAACCTTATCGGCGTTCTTTCATGCAGATATATGGGGCTTCTGTGGTAGCGAGTCCGAGCAACCTCACTTACGCCGGGCGCAGCATTTTGGAGACAGATCCTGAATCGACCGGCAGCCTGGGCATTGCCATCAGCGAAGCGGTAGAAGATGCTGCTTCCAGGAGTGATACCAACTATGCTCTGGGAAGTGTGTTAAACCATGTTTTGCTTCACCAATCTGTTATCGGTCTGGAAGCCAAGGCCCAGCTGGCCAAGGTTGATGAGTATCCGGATGTAATCATAGGCTGCTGCGGTGGCGGCAGCAATTTTGCCGGCCTAGCCTTTCCTTTTCTGCAGGATGTTTTTACTGATAGAAAAAGAATAAAAATATTGGCGGTTGAGCCAGCTGCCTGCCCTACCCTGACAAAGGGCAAATTTGCCTATGACTTTGGGGACACCGCCAAGCTGACCCCTTTAATGATGATGTATACCCTGGGACATGATTTTGTTCCTCCCGGCATCCATGCCGGCGGTCTTCGTTATCACGGGGACTCGCCGCTGGTAAGCCACCTTTACCATGAGGGACATATCTCTGCAAGAGCTTACGGCCAGAACGAGGTTTTTCAGGCGGCTGCTTTGTTTGCCAGGACAGAAGGGCTATTACCGGCTCCGGAAAGCGCCCATGCCATTAAAGGTGCGGTTGCTGAAGCCCTTGCTGCCAAAGAAACTGGGGAGTCCAAGGTGATCTTGTTTGGATTAAGTGGCCACGGTCACTTTGATCTGACCGCTTATGACGCATTTGTCGAGGGTCGTTTGGAGGATGTTGAACTCGCCAAAGATTATTTGGATCGGAGTTTATCATGTCTGCCCGAGATAAAATAGTTTGATTATTGCAAGAGGCCGGGGTTAAGCCCCGGCCCTATTAAATAAAAAGCACGTTTGTTAAAGCAGGTAAGCGGCTTTGGCTGGCGAAGATCTGTACTATTATCCCTTGATGATAAAACCGGCTGAAAGGATGGTCTACATGAAGGACAATTTAAATCTTCTAGTCCAACAGCATTTTGACGCTTCCAACGGCTTTAACTGAGCGGAATCAGTCCTTCACGGGGTGAAGGATGTGCTGGGACTAGAAACAGGCCTGATCCCCAGGATTGCTTCGCCTTTTGGCGGAGGCATGGGCAGGCACGGTTTGGTTTGCGGTGCGGTTACAGGGGGACTCATGTCCCTGGGATTACTGCAAGGAAGAGATTCTAGCGGTGATAGCGAAGGAAAAGACAGGGCTTATGCGGCAGCCTCCCATTTTTTATCAGCTTTTTCTGCCGAATTCGGGGAGGTTGACTGCAGGCTTTTAATCGGTTACAATCTGTTAGACCCTAACGAGCGGCAGCAGGCTAAAGAGAGTAAGGTTTTCGATGAAAAATGCCGTCAGTACCTGGCCTGGGTGGCTGATTTTCTGGCAACAAAGGTGACCAAATAATTATAATGGTTCAGTTACAATTCAGGTATTCAGACCCCAACGCCGCTTATCGCGGCACCATCAAAGGGATGAAAAAATATGACAAGCTATTTTCAGGGCAGAATTCAGCAGTCAGAATGCAGAATACTTCGAGACGTTCAACTGGGTCTTGGCTTTTTGCGGGGGATTGTTTCCCCCGCTGAAGCTTAGATTCGACCAGTTCTTGGCTCCGGTTTACCGGAGCTTAGAACTGGTTAATCCCATAGGGGGCCAGTTAATACAGAGGCGTAGCCGCTCTTTTATCCCGCCGCTTTAAAGAAGCGTAGGCTTATGAGCGGGTAGCCATCTGTGATAAACCGTTCTTTCGTTCGGGCTCCTGACTTCTGACTCCTGTTATAATGAGCAAGGCCACTAATTATTCATTGGTTTGCCGTGGCCTCAAAGCGAATTTCATACTCGGCTTCATTATGATAATGCAATTTTATCCCTTGCCGAGTATATTT
>JBFLXH010000099.1:0-3643 GCA_040757295.1 Bacillota bacterium
TAGATGTGAATTTCCAGTTGGATGCTCGTTAAAATGAAATCCCCCTACCGAAATGTAGGAGGAATTCAATATCGATGGTTCAAGGAAAGCCTTGTGCCATCTGACTCGGCGAATGCCGAGAGCCTATATTATGCATTAGGAGGAGAACGGTTGTGCGAACATGTGTAACTGTCGAAAAAAAAGAAGGAATTTGTATTTTAAAGCTAAACCGCCCCGACAGCTTCAATGCTTTAAATCAAGTGCTGATCGAAGAGTTGCTGGCCGAGGTGGAGGGGTGTGCGCGTTCTTCTGACACCAGGGTAATTGTGGTTACGGGAACTGGAAAAGGTTTTTGTGCCGGTGGTGATCTAAGGCACATTTCCGAGGCTTTACCGGTTCCACCTTCAGAGACACTTGGCCGCATGACCCGTTTTTTACATCTACTGATCAGTGATTTGCGATGGATGCGTCAACCGGTGATTGCTGCAATTAATGGAACAGTTGCTGGGGCGGGGTTAAGCCTGGCTTTGGCCTGTGACCTGAGGGTAGCTTCCGATACGGCTAAATTCCGTCAGGCGTATACCAGTAGCGGATTAGTTCCAGATGGAGGATGGACTGCGTTTGTGCCTGCGGTCTTAGGGTTGGGCCGTGCCATGCAAATGGCGCTACTAGATCCAGTTATCGATGCTCAAACAGCTCTATCTTGGGGACTTGTCCATGATATCTGTCCGCAAGAAGAAGTAATGCCGAAAGCAGTGGAATGGGCCCAACGCTTGGCCGAAGGGTCAGCTGTTGCCCTAGGGGAGGCAAAAATGCTCCTAAATCGGACGGCGTTACCGATCCTGGAACGGGTACTTGAGGATGAACGGCGAGCTATGATGTCAGTAGCCAGCAGTGAAGAGGCACGTGAGGGAATCAACGCCTTTCTAGAGAAACGACGCCCAGTTTTTCGTCGTTGACTTTTGAAAAGATTTGTTTCCGAATTCCTAGTTTCATTGGTTAGAGGATTGAAGTAAACATGGGGGCGAGGGGAACGTGGGTGTGGAAAGGTATCTGCCTTTAATTGGGCGAAGTGGTCCTCTAGTAAGAAATGATGTGGAAAAGGGCGCAATCCGTACTTTTGCAATAGCGACCGGAGAAAATAATCCCCTTTATATAGACGAAGAATATGCCGCTAGGACAACCTATGGAGGAATCATTGCTCCTCCTACGTTTTGTCGCACCTTTGATTATGGGGAAATCCCCGGGCTCAACTTACCTCGTGAGGGCATGCTTCATGGGGAACAGGAATATGAGTACTATCGTTTCCTCAGACCAGGTGATGTGGTATACTGCCAATCACGGCTTGAAAATGTTTATGAAAAGACTGGCCGCTCGGGTCGAATGGTCTTTGTTGTAATGGAGCATACGGGAGCGAATGAGAACGGTGAATTATATTTTAAAGGTCGGAGGGTATCAATTATCCGAGAGGTGTTGCTTAAAAGAACATCGCTCCAAGAAGGCTACCCAACTAATAAAGTACAAGTGGGACAGGTGTTACAAGTGGACCCTAGTACCGTCCGCCCGGGAAATAGTATTGGGCCTTTGGTGTTTCCGCCGATGACAAGAATCCAACTGGTCCGATATGCAGGTGCTTCAGGAGATTTTAACCCCATTCACACCGTGGAAGAGGCAGCGATTAAACTAGGGCTAAAAGGAGTCATTGCGCACGGGATGCTTATCATGGCCTTTGCAGGCCAGCTATTGTCTAGGTGGGCGGGAGAACAGGGATTTCTCTATCGTATTAGCAACCGTTTCACGGCTATGGTGTATCCTGGTGACATTATTACGGTAGCAGGAGTTGTGAAGGAGACCTCGATGCTTAACTCGGGGATTCGAGTAGAATGTGACTTTTGGGCGGATAACCAATCGCAACAAAGGGTTTTAGAGGGTGCTGCTTCTGTTATGCTTAGGGTGAGTGATGTAATTTAGAAAAGTAAGAATTAATTCCTGTTGATTTGCCGAACTGTCTTTGAAAGATGTGGCCAAAGTATGATGGCCAGGCATGATGGTGCACAAGCTAGTAACTCTTGCGATATAAGCAGGGAGAGCAAAGAAAAGGGGGGAGTCTATTCTCTAGGTGGTATCGGTGGTGTCCTGAAATGAAAAAAAGGGGGGTTGAAAGAACATGGTTGAAAAGAGAAGAGTCATCGGTTTGTTAGCAGTAGGTTTAGTGTTTTGCCTTGTATTCCTTCTGTCTGGGTGTGGCGGTGGTAATAGCCAAAGTGCCAGTCCCCGGGCAGGTGAAAGCTCCAAGGCACCAGCCGCAGGTTCGGCGAAGTACGTGTCCCTGGCGGGAGGCATGACAGGTGGAACATATAACGTGTTATCCTCGGGAATGAGTCAGGTTATTTCAAAACATGTCCCTGGGCTGAGCGTGACAGCTGAGGTTACCTCGGGAAGTACAGAAAATATGAAATCTTTAACTCGTGGTGACCTTGATTTAGGGTTTGCTACTGTGGACTCCGCTTATTATGCTAGGCTAGGGGAACGGGAATTTACTGACAAGGGCGACATCGAAATGGTTATGGCTGGTTACGATATGTGGAACCATGTCTTTGTGAGAAAGGATTCAGGGATTAAGTCAATAGAAGAGCTTAAGGGTAAAACGATTGGGTCTAATCCGGGAGTACAGGCACAGTATTATACACCAAGTATCTTACAGGCTTATGGTCTAAAAGCAGGGGATTACAAACTAAGGTTTTTATCCCATGTCGAGCTAGCAGATGCCTTGCGGGATAAAAATATTGATGCTATCCTTCAATTAGGAGGGGTTCCCACAGCCCCGTATACTGATCTGGCAACTACAACTGATCTTGTCGCTTTGCCTATCGATAGTGTGCATTTAAAGGAATTACAAAAAGTCGCTCCGTATTTTGAGCGGGCAATACTTAAGGCAGGATCTTACCGTGGAATTGACCAGGATGTTGAAGGGGTATCGGTTAGGGTAGGTGTCTTTGCCCGTAAAAACGTGGACAAAGCGGTTGTATACGATATGGTGAAAGCTATTTTCGAGCACACAGATGAACTCAAGCAGATTCACCCCTTAGGGGCCACGTTCACCGCCGAAAACCTAGCTGCTGCAGCCAAAGAAGGGTTAGTGCCCATTCATGAAGGTGCGATTCAATATTTAAAAGAACGGGGGCTACTGTAATTAGCGATTGGGGTTAGGTTTTGGGGACATGTTTTATGCTTTATCACAAAGCCGGTTTTTTTTGGAAGGTAGTGGGATGCCCGGAGTTTTCCGGGCATCCCACTCGACCATCTACTGTAAGGCGGCAATTAAAGATGTATACCATTTAAGTGCCCTGCCGGAACACTACCCCGGCGGGCTTTTTTGCAGGTATCCCAAGCATATCTTTCCATTTGAGATTTTTTCGGGGGAGGCATCACGGCAAAAGCATGAAGTTAAATAATGTAAGAAAGAAACGTTGCTGGACAATTAGCACTCCTTATGGTTCTTCCTCATCGACAGTTATGCAGCTGACTTTCCCTGTGGTAAGCGTACAATAGCCCCCACCTATTCGGCGGCCCCTCTTTATGCCATACTCTACCATAAATAGAGCAGGTTAAGGAGGGGTTTTAATGACCAAAGACGAGCGCGAAGCCAATCGGGCCGCCTGGG
>JBFLXH010000100.1:0-3363 GCA_040757295.1 Bacillota bacterium
AGGCTTCTTTTCCATGTTCCACCTCGTCAATAATACCGTCCAGGTATTTGTCCAGTTCATCCGGTGTAGTTCCGACACGGCCGGCCAGACGGTCTTCCTCAACAGCCAGCAGTTCTTCCCGCAGCTTCAGCATTTTTTCACGACGGGTAAACGCCTCTATATCCATCACCACAAGATCGCCCTCACCGTTTTTGGTGAGATATACAGGCTCTCCGGTGGACTTACACAACGCCGCAATTTCGTTGTAATTCTGTCGGATGCTTGCGGACGGTTTAATCTGCATGGTATCAGCTCCTTGTAGTAGTATTCTTATTATATTATACTCCTTTCATGCTATCAAAACAATGGATTGCAGCAGTATCAACGATTACAGCAGTATTTTTTATGCCTGCCATATTCCCAATACAGTAGTGTCCATTATGATGGTGTAAAATTGGTGGAGCTTTAAGCAGGAGAGCCACCCCTCCCTCTTGCAGATAAGAAATGTTACAATCTCAACCACCAGGCGGGAAAAAGGATGGCTCACGATCAGGTTACCGTAGAACGTGATCTCTTGCAAGGATTATTTGTCCGGGATGATGACTTGGCCCGTTTGGTGGAGGCTTGTAAAATTTCAGGTGTTTTCTCCCCCCGCCCACGGGAACATGCCCAATTTCCCCCCCAAAATCCCATAAAGCCTTGCTCTGCAAGGCTTTACTCACTGGGTTTTCTTTTGAGCGATACTACGCACTCGATGTGCTTCGAGTGGTGAAAAGCAAGCAAAAGAAAACACATGGATATATTTCCTTATTCGCAGTCTTTTTATATCTCACCAAAAATTACGTGACATATCACCACTTCTTAGAAAATGTCTTGACAACGGGGGCACTACAGATTTTAGGTTAAGACAATTTGCCGTATAACAAGGAGCTGCACGCCTCTGCATATCCCTTCCCTCAAGTTAGGGTTTAATCTTATAGCTCTTAAGCGTAGACACCACGCTGCTATTGCCTGCAATAAATTCCGATTTAACCATTCCGACGTTGGGGGCATAATACTGGATGATCTCATGCTCACCTGCCGGGAAGGTTACACGCACCTGGATGCAGTCTTTAAAAGTGCCGACCGGTGTAACCACGGTAACACCGGTCTTTTCAATTTTATATGTCCTATCCCCAGCTTTCCAGGTGGTTCCGGCTTCCACAGGCCCATTCAAAATGACATCCTGCCGGTTTGGGGGAGCGGTAAGTACTGTCTTATCTCCTTCAAAGTTCTCCTCACTATAAACCAGGGTGATTTGATCCGGGGTGATATCATAGACCAGGGCCAGGGTTGTGCCAGCATCTGCCCGGACGAAAAGAGCCCGGTTGCCTTGTTTCTCCAACACCTGCATTTGGAAGTCAGCATACTCACTGCCCCTTCCTTCGTAATCCCACTCACTGTTTACACCTGATGGGAAATACGTTTGAACCGGGCTAATCGACACCTGTTTTACCGGCATCCGGACACAACCCGTTAATGATGCCAGCAATCCAAGCATAATGAGGGGTATCAATCCCCAGTGCCAGCTGCGGTTTGCAGCCAAATTGTGTTTATTAAAGTACATATGCAATCACTCCAACCGGTAAAGATTTGAATTAAGATTGTTTTGGTTGTGTTGGGTTCGCATCCACACTGAGGGGCTTGGGTTCGCGGCCGACGATCTTGTACTGGTACTCCTCAATCACCGTGCCGTCTTCTTTTCTCTTTTGGAAAATGATAAGGTCATGGCCGTCACTGGTTCTGCTTTGCCGGGTTTCGTAAACATATCGGATACCATTTTCAACCTGCTCCCTTGTCCCCAACCAGTAAGGGAAGTTTGCGAGAGTAGGGCTGTATTTTGGCAGTTCGGCAAATAATTTGTTTGAGGCTGCCACATTATTTCCGGGCACAAACCGGCCCATGAGGAAAGATGCCGTTCTGTCGGGAACACTGACATATCTACCCCTATTTCCGCGATAATGGCAACCGCCACGTGTAGATCAACACCGGGGATTGTATCAAGAAGCGCTACAACCTCCTGAAACGGTGTTATCTTTTCCCCAATCAAGGTTTCGAGTTTTTGTAGGGTATCGTTAAGAAAGCTTAGCTGATCCAAAAGGGACCGTAAAATAAATTTGTGGTGGCGGTCGATTCTGCCATAAGAAGCTCCAACCAGTTCAGCATGTTTCTTTCTTAACTTTCCTTTTGCTAGGGCAACAATGGCATCTGGTGTAACATCAACATCCAAGGACAACTTTTCCAGCATAGCCATACCAGAAATGCCAAATATGTCAGCAGCCACACTGGACAGCTTGATGTTGGCATCCTCAAGTAGACCTTCAATCCGATTCTTGATACGTGTTCTATCTTCTATTAGCCGCGAGAATTCCCACCAATTTTACACCATCATAATGGACACTACTCGCCCTTGAAAAAAACCAGGTAAAATGACCAGCTAAGTGTAGGGATTGGCCCGTACTTAGTCCTTCATTTAAGGTAAAATGAATCCCTGAAAAATAATCATCAAGATACTAAAAGCGATCGCCCATATAATCGCTCCAGGTATACATTCATCCAAAGGCTTTTTCGTCTGCAAGGAAGTAGCTAATGCATAAATATAACTGATTGCTGGAAATCCCACTACGTACAGAAATATTACCCTAACAGGTTTGCTTACGCCCCACCATACTTGTGGAAACCCAGTATAAACCGCAGCAAGAACCAATGTACTTAAAATGCCGGTAAATAATAACCACTTTGACATAGAACCTCTCCCAAGTTTGTCAGTTCACAGATTAAAATCCCTGAAATTCAAAATCGCCGCCGGGAATTCCCCCCGAATTCATTCGGGGGATGAAAGGATGACACATCTGAGGTCGCCGACCACTCTATTGTTTCCAGTTGCTGTGATTTACCGGCTATATCCGCTGCAGACGTTTCTTCTGCCGACTGCTCGGCCGGTATCTCGGTCGGCCGATCGCTTTCGGGAACGGTTTGCGGCTGTTTTAACACAAATAGTTCTGGGATAGCCGCGATCTCGTTACTTTTCTCTTTTAGTCTACCCAATCACCAGACCGTGTCACCGTCCACTTTCCGTATTGGAAAGTGGACGGCGACATCACTTAATCAAAGTCGAACAATTCTCCCAAAAACGATTTGCGCTCAGGCTTTTTATGCGTGCCGGATTCTCTCGGATGCTGTGAGTGACGTTCTTCCGGCTGCCATTGAAACGATGAGTTCTCAATAATTTTGTCGAGTTCCCCTCTGTCTAGCCAAACGCCGCGACACTGAGGGCAATAATCAATTTCTACACCTCTGCGCTCTGCCATGGTCAGGTTAACATTGCAAACGGGACATTTCACT
>JBFLXH010000101.1:0-3011 GCA_040757295.1 Bacillota bacterium
TTCTTGTTTGTTCGTCACTTACAAGATTCGATCCAGAGGATGGTAACTCCTTCTGTTTTAGCCTGAAAGTATAATGTTTTCAAGGATCTAGCGGAATTTTGAAGCCGACTTTTTCAGGGGAAACTAAGCTAACAAATAAGCCTATACTTGTATATACTAGTAGATACCGATAGCCCATCACCTTCCCAGCCGGCTTGCTTACTGCACTTGCTGCCAAATAGGGATACAGTATTGGCCGGTTTTTTCCCTTGAAAAGAATTGATTAGCATTACCAGTTCCAACCTAAATCCTGCATATTATAGCATGGGCTTGTTCTTGCGTCAACCTTCACAATCTTTTGAAGTCCAGATAAAGAGTTTCCCTGCGGCAAGATTATGTGATATCATGGCTTAGAGAACATCCTCCTCCAGCGGTGGTTTTCTCAATGTGCCAATTTCCTGCTGAAAAGAGATGCTCCTCCTTGTTTGGCTAAATTTTTTGCACTAAATTACGGCTGCTCTGGGCCAAAAAATCAAGCGAAAGCCAGTAAAAAGCACCCCTTTTAATGGGAATAATCTAAATGAAGACTCCCACGCCCCCCTCACCCTATCCTCTCCCCCCTTCTGGGGGGAGAGGATAGGGTGAGGGGGCACCAGCAGAGGAATGAAAATGGCAGCGTGGCAGACTTCAATCAGGAACTGGCATAGCCAGTCCTTCCTCCTGCTTTTTATCTCTTGCTTCCTGCCTCTATTTTCAGGGCAGGAAAAAAGCATCATCTGTTCCCAAACTGCGATAGCGCATTGACGCCAGGCTAGACCGGGGTAGTGTCGCGGGTTTTGTATTGTCGTAGTGTCTTAAGGCAATTGTCTTTCGAGGAGGTAGAAAGAATGGATATTCTGGCGCTGGGACTGGCGATCCTGCTTTTTATTATCGGTTTGCTCGGCATTTTTCTGCCTGCATTGCCAGGGGTTGTTTTGATCTATGCCGGGATGATCCTTTATGGTTTTCTGACCGGCTTTGCCTTGCTGGATGCCTGGTTTTTTATCTGGCAGGGCTTAGCTTTGGGAGTAACCTTCCTGATAGATTACTTGGCAGCAGTGATTGGGGTCAAGCGGTATGGCGGCAGCCGGTATGCCGTATGGGGCGCTGTTTTGGGTATCTTCCTGGGGATTATGCTCCTTGGTCCCTTTGGCGCCATTCTAGGTCCGTTTTTTGGAGCGGTCCTGGGGGAAGTATTGCGGGGAACAGCGCTGGAACAAGCGGTGCGAGTAGGCTTTGGCACTTTATTGGGGTTTTTGGGAGGGAGCCTACTTAAGCTAGGGATTGCTGCGCTGATGATTACCCACTTTTTCATCACAATAGCTATTGGCATTTAATCCGCGGGCAGATTGAATACCTCTTAAGCGAGTGCGTAAAGCAAAGAAAAAAGGGACGCAAAAGCGAAGGTTGAGGGTTATCCATGCAGAACACCCCCAGCGGCCAAGCATACACCTGAAGACTCCGCTGTTGATACAGCCGTTGTGGTTATTTTGATTTAACCGCAAAAAGTTCTGTGCTATAATTAATCAAATGGTAAAATATGGATGACATAATATATGTTAAATCTTGATCAAATAAAAGTTGTAGCCGATTTATGCATAATTTAACGATAGTTTCTTCAAGACTGTTGCTTTACCGGATTTATATAAACGATAGCCTGGCTGTTTTACCAAAAAGGACAGGCAGGCAGACTCTCATGCCAAAATGTGCGCACAATCAAACAGGCCATGACAGATTCCATGTAACAACACTTGAGCAATCCTCATAGCCCTATACTGTCCAAATCGTGAACCTATCTTGATAAGACTCCTAAATACAGTCCTCATAAGGTGTCAACTGGGAATATTCATCCTCATACGGCATTTGGAGGACATAATCATCATGGGTTATATCATAAGACGGTCCGGAAGGTTTTGAAGCAGGCATGTACTGCTGCTCCTGATAAAGGTTGGGGGGATCATGATTTCCTGGCATCCACAGATCCAGGTGCAGCAATATCTTCTTGATGGTATCTTCCTCTTCTATAAAGGATATGATGCGCATGGAGCCATTGCACTTGGGGCATAGCAACGGGTCGGTATGGTAAACCTTTTGAATCAGGCGGGCCCAGTTCCTGCGGAATGCCTTTTTTGAAATATCGGAATCAACTAGTGAAGGCACCTGGTTGTCAGTCTCTGTTTTTTTGCGCATTCCCCGTGAACCCGCATTTTTCTTGAGTACTGCAACCGCCCTGCAGAACAGCTAAATGAATATCCGAAAGAAAACCAGAATTTTTCGGTTATAACAGTTATTCGGCTTTCTTTATAAAACCCTTAGGGTGGGGGTCCTTCCGGGCGCCCGTTATTTGGGTTTTGTCTGCTTATTTAATTAAACTTGCCTGTATGTTTTTGGGGGTGACGGCTATTCGCCATCATGGACTAATTCAACTGACAGTGAGGGCATTATATGCCTGTAGGATTGTTCAGTCAACCTGAAGGTTTTTTTATAACATATAGACTCCCATGCCGCTAACGCGGCACCAACAGATAATTAAAATGGAGGCTGTCAACCTATTTTTTGAGGATAGGAAATCATGTGCGTTAAAAAATATGATAAATCACAATTTCCGTAATGTGTTTCAACATAATCAACCTTATAATGTTTTACTCTCCCGAAGGAAGATGAAGGAAGATTATGTTATTTTCCCAGTCTGCACCAGAACCCAGCGGTTCCAGGCAAGGTGAGCAGCTGTGGCAACAGCCCATCCTCCCGGCCAAAAGCCGGTTATTCCAGTAACATACCCAGCTAAAGCGCCAAAGGCCCCATGGCCGGCTACCGCCACTATTCCGGCAATCAAGCCCTTCATCCTAATCCCGCCGGTCAGTTCATAGGCCATCTCCACCAGGCCGAAGACAAAATGCACCGGCCAGATAGGCACGGCTGCCGCCACTGCCAGGCCGGTCTTTAAAAGTTCTTCAATTGCGGGCGCCCAAAAGAGGATCGCCCGGTTGCCG
>JBFLXH010000102.1:0-2330 GCA_040757295.1 Bacillota bacterium
GCCGCAGCGAGCTGTCCTTGATACCGTTGGCCTGCTTGGAGGTTTCCAGGTATCCTTGCAGGCAGCGGTCATCACGGTCCAGGTTGATGCCCGATGGCCGGCCCCCGCCCGGAGCCTGGCAAGATGTCTCCCTCGCAAAGAGTATCCGCCCGTTCTTGGCGGCCAGTGTTTCAAAGTGTCAATGGCCACATAAAAACCTGCACTTTTGGCCACTAGAAAATCGTCATTTTCGGTCACCAAAAGTCGTCAACTAGATTCTGGAAGCTGTCCTTATCCCTCCTTTGCTAGAGTGAGTTTGGGCGTCACCATACGGTTGCGTACCCGGTAGCTGTCACCGCGCAGAGTAATCACGTGCGCGTGGTGTAGCAGACGATCCAGCAGCGCTGCAGCTGTGCTGGGGCTGGCAAACAAAGTTCCCCATTCGCTGAAGTCCAGATTGCTGGTAATAATCAGTGCCACGTTTTCATAGGCCCTGCTGATTAGCTGGAAGAGATGGTCTGAGGCCGTCTTGTCCAGGGTCAGGTAACCCACTTCATCCAGGATAATCAGTTCGTTACGTAGGATGCCCCGCATGTACTGGGCAAGGCTGCCGTCGGCTAGGCTGGCGTACATCTTGGTGGCCAACTCATCCATTGTCGTGAACAGGGTGTGGTACCCGGCGTTCACGGCCTCGATGCCCAGAGCGATCGCGAGATGTGATTTACCGACTCCCGGCGGACCCAGCAGGATTAGATTCTCCCGTTTCCTGATGAACTCCAACGCAGCCAGATCACGGACCGTCTGCTGGCTCACCGAGGTCTGGAAGGAGAAGTCGAATTCATCCCGGGTACGCCAAGCCGGGAGTCGGGCCGCTTTCATGCGGCGCTGCCGCTGAGTAGCTTCCCGGCCAGCGATTTCCTCCTGAACCAGATAGGCCAGGAAGTCTAAGTATGAAGGCTCCTCTTGAAGAGCAACCTCGTTAATGGTGTTGAGGGTGTCACGCACATGCCGGAGCTTGAGCCGCTTAAGGTTTTGTTCCAGAACTGCAGGATCAGCCGTCCCAATGGTCCGAATCATTGGGCCACCTCCTGCACCTGATAGTAAGTGAGGTCCCGCTTCTCGACCTGCACGTCCAGGTTGGTAGAAAGGGCCTCGGTCCGGGGTAAGTCAGGCAGAGCTTTGGCTTCCTGACGTTCCAGGATGCGCTTTGTTGAAACGCACTATCTTGCCTACTCGTTCAGAGACCACAACCTTAGCGTTGTCGAAGACGATCTCCCGAGGAACACCACCAATGTAAGCCATCGCCCGGTGCAGACAGGAGAGAAAACTGGCCGTGTCGGTCCGGATGACGTACTCCACATAACTGACGCGGCTCCAGCACAGGGTGAAGACAAAGGCGTAGAGCTTGTACCGGGTTCCTTCTACGATAATGGTCCCGAAATGACCCCAATCAACCTGGGCCTGCTCTCCGGGAAGAGTTTCAAAGGCTTGTACTCGCGCAACCGCTGCGGTCGCATTGATGCTACATGGCGGCGTACGGTGCGCTCGGAGCCCTGAAAGCCCTGAGACCGGATTTCCTTGTAAAGCCGGTGCGCTGAAAGCTCGGGATACGCTTGCAGCCGGCCCGTGATATAATCACGGTAAGGGTCCATCAACTGTGGCCGCGGGCCATAATTGCCCGGGTTTCAGTTGTACACAGTCCCAGTACTTGCTGACCGTATCGCGGCTGATCCCCAACCTTTTGGCCACTGCTCGCTTGGAAAGGCCCTGTTCTCTTAACTGCACGATGTCCACGATGGTCGCCACCTCCGTCAAGTCTTGGCTCACTCCCTTGCTCCGGTTTAGTTGTGTCTGCCAGAGCACCAATTGGGAGTGGGCCTTGTTTTACCTGTACTGCCATTTGCAGGTGGACGACTTTTCGTGACCATTTATGCGGATTTTATACTTGCCGCTAACATCGCGTTCTTGGCACCCTTGGCGCCCTTGGCGGTTAGCTTGAAAGTTTTGCTGTCTTACCCCGCAGAGAGCATAAGAAAAAGCCCCGCGGCAAGGGGCTTCTTGTCAATCCGAGGAAAACTTAATAACTTCAGTGCCTGGCACCATCAGCCAATCAGCCAGGCACCATCAGCCAGATCGCCTGACGGCCTTGCGGGTAAAGTGGCTCAAAAAAAGGCATTATAACGTCAGACCCTGGTGTTTCAAAGTAAAGCCGGCAGGGATGCCGTCAGGTTTTTCTGGAGAAAGAGGTGTTTACTTTGGCGAAAAACAGGCGCAAGACCATAGCTCCCGTCTCCGATGCAGCACAGGTGGGAATGGAGGTCTCCGAAGGCCTTTCCCCCGAGGGCAAAGGC
>JBFLXH010000103.1:0-2105 GCA_040757295.1 Bacillota bacterium
CTGTAGGAGCAGGCGTAGTAAGCAGCATAGTCTAAATAAAGCAATCTCGGACCGCTGTTTGGCAAAAAACTTTGCAACAAGACCCATGGAGAGACAGGGACCGGGGGCAACCAGCCTCTGATCCCTTATTGTTTTTTCGGAACGTTTATCCCTTGCCCGGGATTTCGTTAAAGGCTAAGCCTGTTTAAAAACAAGGAGGTTGTGAAAGACTAAATGGGTATAATGCCAGAAAATAGTGCTGGAACCATTAGTATTGACACACTTTTTATTGTATGATAAATTAATTGGGTGACGACCTGAGGGCTGGAAGGAAATTGGAGGTGCTTGTTATGCGGTTGGGTATTACATTAGCTTGCACCGAGTGCAAGAGAAGAAATTATGTGACTACAAAAAATAAGAAAAACGACCCGGATCGGTTAGAGGTTAAAAAATATTGTAGCCACTGCAAAACCCATACTCCCCATAAAGAGACCAAGTAGTCAGGTAGCTTTTTTACCGGGGATAAGGGTGAGGAGCAGCCGTAGAAAATGAGAGGATGTGAAATCCGTGGTCACAGCCAATCGCGTGGCAAATGCGGCTAAGTTCAAAGAAAAGGTTAGCAAATACTTTCGCGGTGTCTGGTCTGAATTAAAGAAGGTCCATTGGCCTGATCGGAGCCAGTTGGTAACCTATACCTCAGTGGTAATCGGTGCGGTTATCTTGGTGTCCTTAATGATCTGGATAGTCGATTCCATTTTTAGCTTCTTACTGAGCGCTATTTTATAGCATTTTTTGACCCTGTCTTGTTCAAGCCAGGGATTGGCCTATGACTGTGTATGGCAGGCTGGGGGCAGGTTGCCACCTCCGGAGGTTTCGAAATGGAAAAACAGTGGTTTGTTATTCATACTTATTCCGGCTACGAAAACAAAGTTAAGGCGAACCTGGAAAAACGGGTTGAGTCCATGAATATGGGCGATAAGATTTTCCGGGTTTTAGTGCCTGTGGAAGACGAAATTCAGGTTAAGGACGGCAAGAAAAAGATCGCCAAGCGTAAAGTCTATCCGGGCTATGTTTTGGTGGAAATGATTATGACTGATACCTCCTGGTATGTTGTGCGCAATACCCCGGGAGTTACCGGTTTTGTTGGAACCGGCGCCAAGCCCATTCCTCTGCATCCTGCCGAGGCTAAACAGATTCTGAAACAAATGGGAGTAACAGAACCCAAGGCTAAGATAGATGTAGTTGTCGGACAAAATGTCAGGGTTGCCAGCGGACCCTTTGAAAACTTTATTGGCGCTGTTGAAGAGATAAATCCTGAAAAAGGCAAATTACGAGTACTGGTTTCCATGTTTGGCCGGGAGACGCCTGTCGAACTGGAATTTGGTCAAATAGAAAAGCTTTAAGAGTCCAGCAGAAATAAGATGCAATTAATTATTGTTAAGGGGGTGGATTACAAAATGGCCAAAAAAGCGAAAAAGGTAGTCGGCTTGATCAAGCTCCAATGCCCTGCCGGCAAGGCTAATCCGGCGCCTCCTGTGGGACCGGCTCTTGGTCAGCACGGTGTAAATATCATGGCTTTTTGCAAGGAATTTAACGAGCGAACTGCCAAGGACGCAGGTTTAATAATACCGGTGGAAATTACGGTTTATGAGGATAGGTCTTTTACCTTCATCACCAAAACTCCGCCAGCAGCAGTCCTGCTGAAAAAGGCAGCCGGCATCGAGACTGCGTCCGGCGAACCAAACCGCAAAAAAGTAGCGAAGGTTCCCCGTGATAAAGTCAGGGAAATCGCCGAGATGAAGATGAAAGACCTAAACGCTGCCAGCGTTGAGGCAGCCATGCGGATGATCGAAGGCACAGCGCGGAGCATGGGTATCGACATTGTATAATGAGCAAGGCCACTAATTATTCATTGATTTACCGTGGCCTCAAAGCGAATTTCATACTCGGCTTCATTATGATAATGCAATTTTATCCCTTGCCGAGTATATAATGAGCAAGGCCACTAATTATTCATTGATTTACCGTGGCCTCAAAGCGAATTTCATACTCGGCTTCATTATGATAATGCAATTTTATCCCTTGCCGAGTATATAATGAGCGAGGCCACTAATTATTCATTGATT
>JBFLXH010000104.1:0-2000 GCA_040757295.1 Bacillota bacterium
AGGGGGCCAGTTAATACAGTGGCGTAGCCGCTCTTAAAATGAGCGAGGCCACCAATTATTCCTTGATTAAATGTGGCCTCAAAGCGAATTTCATGCTCGGCTTCATTGACTGTAATCAAATTTTATTTCTTGCCTAGCAAATCCCGCCGCTTGGAGAAGCAAAGGGTTAGAGCGGGTAGCCTCTGTGATAATTGAGGCAGCCCCTTTATGCCTAGTGCTTTTTAATGCCTTCTGCTCCGTGGTTGCGCAGAACCTGTTGGGCTTCGTCAGCTTTCCTTTCATCGGCCCGGACCGATACTAGGATCTTACCCCGTTTGACTTCTTCTTCATAACGGCGGCCTTCCTCTTCGGGAATGCCCCAGTCAATCAGCCCGCCGGCAATTCCTCCTGTTGCCGCTCCTGACAGCAACCCGGCAATTGGCCCCGCCGCAATCAGCGGTCCTAAACCCGGGACTACCAGTGCGCCAGCTCCAACTGCCAAGCCGGCCAACCCGCCGACAACTCCGCCGGTAGTTATACCCGTTGATAGGTTATTATCATCTCCTGCCCGCATGGTGGCTTCGCCCAAGTCTCCACCGCGTTCCCGGCGGCCGGCATCTTTTGCCAGAATGGAAATTTCTTTATCGAAGCCTGACCGTCTTAGGTCGCTAACTGCTTCTTCCGCGACTTTTTGGGAATTAAAGATTGCCACAACTGTTCTGTTGCCCAAGTTGATCACTCCTTTCCATTTTTACATCAGTTAAGATACCCTGATCAAAGGGAAATATACCTAAGTGTACTTACGACCTAAGCCCGCCAAATTTTTTGTTGCCCCGGTTCCCGCACCATCCAGGTGATTAGAGAGGCAAATTGTCTTGACCAAGGCAGGACAGCTAATGAAGATATCAGGTTAAAGATGGTGTTTGCATTAGCTACTTGCTGGGACAAATCCGTTGCCGATTTTTGGATTATGGCCGCGAAAAGGTTAATAAACGGAAAAAAAATAATAACACCAAAAAGATTTAGTACTACATGGGCAGCGGAAACGCGGCGGGCCTCGGTATTGCTGCCTACACTGGCTAACACTGCAGTTGCGCAAGTCCCGATGTTGCCGCCAAGAATAATCGCAATTGCTGTGGACAGAGTAACGGCGGATTGATCAGCTAAGGCCATGGTGATGCCAGCTACCAAACTGCTGGATTGGAGTAGGGCGGTTATTACGATGCCCGCCAAGACACCGTGCCAGTGGTTTTCATCTAGGCTGGCCAGGTAGGCGGCGAGTTCTGCTCTGGTATGCAGGACGTCTGCGGCTGTTGACATTAATCCCATTGCCCAAAATACCACACCTAGACCAGCCATAGCCATCATAAAATGCCTAAATCTTCCCCGCCACACCAGGCTTAAGCATCCGCATGCTGCCGCCAGGGGAAGCCCCCAGGAATCTAAATCTAAGGCCAAGAGGTGTCCTGTAAAGGTTGTGCCTATATTGGTTCCCAACACAATTCCTAAGGCCTGATGAAAGGTCATTAGCCTGGCTGAGACCAGTCCGATAGTAAGGACTGTTACCAGGCTGCTGGACTGGACGAGGCCTGTTAATATAACTCCTGCCAAAAAAGCAGTTGGCAGCGAGCCCGTGGCAGCTGTAAGCCACCGGTGCAGGCTTTTTCCAGCCAGTTTGGCCAAGCTGGATTTAAGCTGCATCATCCCCAATAAAAATAAGCCTATTCCCCCAAAACCTTTCAAAATCGCCGGAAGCATAACAGCCCTCCTGTATAAACCATACCCTAAACACAACCTGCAAGGCAGCCTAAGTGGCCTGCTTTTTCTTTGCTACTGAACATAAAATGTCTATGTTCCTGGAGGAATTTTATGCGGCTATATTCGAGTTTTTTTGTTTCAACTGGGTCTTGGCTTCAGAGGGGGATTGTGACCCCCGCTCGTGCTTAGATTCGACCAGTTCTTGGCTCCGGTTTACCGGAGCTTAGAACTGGTTAATCCCATAGGGGGCCAGTTAATGCAAT
>JBFLXH010000105.1:0-1909 GCA_040757295.1 Bacillota bacterium
AACGCTACATACTGGACCGGGAAGCCGACCTGTTCGCCAGGGACATTTTAATGCCGAAGCTCTGGGTATACAACCAGATCAGAACGCGCTTCAACGAAAAGGCCCTGCGGGCTGAATACGTTCACCAGCTGGCGGAAATCTTCGGCGTCTCAAGACAGGCCATGTCCATTCGCCTCTCCGAGATCGGTGTAGCCCAGTGACACTCCGCCGGGGATAAATCCCCACGGCTTCTTCGGGCACCCGTGCGTAGTCGCCTCTCGCAGTAATTGCCCCGTGGGGGCTGCCGCATTGAGGGCGTAGTGGGCGACGGATACCTCAGGTGGTGCCAGACCCGACCTTGCTCCCGTTTTGGATTTATTGCTCATGGGGAGCAAGGCCACCTTTACCTTTCGGTAAAGGCTTTGGTCGTTGAGTTTAGGCTGCATATCTTGAAAAGAACTTCTTGGCTATATTCCTGGCGGCGTTCAAGTCTGCATTGCCTCTATTGCCGCATTTGCAGGTAAACAAGGGTGCTCCGGGCCGATAGCCTTCGGGCTTGTCCTTCTCGCCATGCCGGGCTACTTCCGCCCCACAACTGGCACAAAGTTTGCTCGTGTTTCTGGGGCTTACCCGGCTGGTGATTATCCCGTATTCCCAGGCTTTGTACCTGGTATAGTGAAATATCCTGCCCCGGAGCCAATAAGAACGTTTAGAGTTGGCCCGCCTGCTGTACTTACCCTTCTCCGGCTTGAATTTGCCCAGGTGCTCAAATACGATGATGCTTGCTCCGTGCTCCAGGGCAAACTCCACTATCCGCCGGGATACCCGGTGGGCTTCGTAGTCGTCGATGTTCCGGAGTTTGTTCCACAGGGCTTTATTGTCCTGCTCGTCTTTGGTGAACTACCCCTCCCTAACCCCTCCGGGTTAGGGAGGGGCTTCGGTAGGGTTTCCTGCTTCATCGTAACCCCAACGGGTTAGCTCCACAGGCTTGACATCCCGTGGTTCCCACGGTAGGGAAGCTTTAGGCCGCTTCCAGAGCCAATGCTTTTTTCAGGATATTCCGGGCGGCATTTACATCCCGGTCAAGTATAAGGCCGCAATAAGGACAGCAGTGGATTCGCTCGGATAATTCTTTAGGCACATCCATACCACACCCGCTGCATTCCTGCGAAGTGCCGGAGGGGTTCACTTTGACCAGCCTGGTACCAGCCTCTGCCGCTTTGTACTCAAGCATGGCCATGAACTCACCCCAGCCTGCGTCAGAAATGCTCTTGGCCAGGTGGTGATTTTTGACCATACCCTTGATGTTTAGTTTCTCAACAGCGATCAGGCCATAAGTTTCCACCAGCCTGCGGGATTGCTTGTGCAAGAAGTCCCTTCGCTGGTTATGAATTTTAGCGTGCAGCTTCGCCAACTTTTGCCTGGCCTTTTCCCGGTTGCGGGAACCTTTCTTCTTGCGGGAAAGAACACGTTGGGCATGTTTTAGGTGTTTTTCCGTTTTTCTCAGGCGCCTGGGATTTTCAATGATGCTGCCGTCAGAAAGGGCCGCAAACTTCTCCAGACCGGCATCCAGACCTGCGGCAGGTCCGTTATTAGCCTGCGATTGGGTAAGTTCTTTTTCTACGGCAAAAATGGCCCACCATTTGCCGGCGGCATCTCGTTTGACGATGACAGTCTTGATAGTGCCAGGTATTTCCCGGTGTAACTTTATCTTCACCAGGCCGATTTTTGATAATCTCAGCTTACTGTCCTGGAAAGAAGCGCCTTTCCCTTCCCCAAACTGGGTGAAGGTGATAGATTTATATCGTCCTTTTCCCTTGAACCGGGGATAGCCCGGCGTTTCCCCGTTCTTGACCCGGCGGAAGAAAGCGGCAAAAGCCCTCTCGACCCTGAACAACACTTCCTGGGCTACCTGAGAGTGAATTTCTCG
>JBFLXH010000106.1:0-1569 GCA_040757295.1 Bacillota bacterium
ATATACTCGGCAAGGGATAAAATCGCATTATCATAATGAAGCCGAGTATGAAATTCGCTTTGAGGCCACGGTAAATCAATGAATAATTAGTGGCCTCGCTCATTATAGTCAGGGGCGTTCTATTTGGCCTGTTCAGCCAGCCATCGCTCAGCCGCCATTGCCGCTACCGCACCGTCGCCTACAGCGGTGGATACTTGCCGTAAAAACTTTGACCGGACATCTCCGGCGGCAAAAACGCCGGCCACTGATGCGCCTAAAGTCTCGTTGGTCAGGACATACCCTCTTTCATCAAGGGTAACAGCTTGACCCAAAAAACCTGTATTGGGTTGTGTACCTACAAAGATAAACACCCCATCTATGGGCTCATCCAGCACATCACCTGTTGTTGTATCCTTAAGCCTCACACTCTCAACCAGGCGGCCACCCCTGATTTCCTCCACAACGGCATTAAAACGCAGTTCCATTTTTTCATTTGCCAGGGCCCGGTCCTGTAAAACCCTTGTAGCCCTAAGGGCCTCCCGCCTGTGTACCAATATTACCTGACTGGCAAACTTAGTGAGAAAGATGCCCTCTTCTACTGCCGCATCTCCTCCCCCCACCACCAATACCCGTTTATTGCGGAAAAAGGCGCCGTCACAAGTAGCGCAATAGGATACCCCTCTCCCGCGAAACTCTTTTTCCCCTGGCACACCCAGTTCCCGGGGGCTGGCTCCGCTGGCAATAATCACCGCTTGGGCCACGTAATCTCCTCCGTCGGTTTTCACCAGTTTCTCGCGGGGCGAAAAGTTTACCTCCAAGACCCCTTCATACCTGGTTTCCAGCCCAAACCTCTCAGCCTGGGCCATGAACTTCATCATCAGCTCCGGGCCAGAAATCCCCTCGGGAAAGCCAGGGTAATTGTCGATCATGTCAGTAACCGCCGCCTGCCCACCTGGTGCGGCCATTTCCAAGAGCAAGGTCTTTAACCCTGCTCTGGCGGCATACAGGCCGGCAGTCAGGCCAGCCGGACCCCCGCCGATTATTAAGAGGTCGCGATTCATCGGGCACAGCCCTCCTTCCATTTGCCGTGTTCAATTTTTATACATTTGTCCATAATCACCTCAAGGCCTGCGGCTTTTGCTTTGGCAGCTGCTTCATGATTAATGACTCCCAGCTGCATCCAGACTGTCTTTACTCCGCGTTGAATCGCCTCCAGAACCACCGGTTCAACCTGGTCCGGGCGGCGGAAGATCGTGACCACATCCACCCTAAGCTCGGGCGGAATGGCTAACAGGCTGGGGTAGCAGGTCAGGCCTAAAACTTGATCAAGGGAGGGGTTGACCGGAATAACGAAAAAACCCTGTTCGATCAAGTAACGGGCTACCCTGTTGCTATCCCGGTCCGGCTTGTCCGAAATACCAACAACCGCTATGTTCTGTACCTGATGAAATTCCATTTCTACTGCCTCCTTGTATACTATGAGCAGCAGCCGATCTGGACGTAAATTTCCAGTTCGGAGGTTGCTCTTTTTGATCCTTGAAAAATTAATAAAGATTATTCCTTGTATTATTGTCATCATCTAAGCCGTAG